>CABLZX010000010.1:0-102334 GCA_902383995.1 uncultured Brachyspira sp. | reverse complement strand
CTATTCTGCCTGCTACTAGAGCCGGTGAAGCTGTTCTTTACGGCGCTGGTAAGTAGTAATAAGCTATTAAATAAAAAAAAGACTGAATTTTTCAATTCAGTCTTTTTTTTATCTTATCTATCTGCTGCTAGATTCAGATTTTGTAACTCGTAAATGACATCTTTTATTTCATCGGAAACATCAGATAAATCGGAAATATTAAGTTTTACCATAGAGGCAAATTCTGCTTTTTTAAATTCATGAAGCCCTCTGTGCTTAAAAAATTCTTCAAGAAACTCAACCTTTGAACCGGATAAAGCAATGTTATCAACCGGAGGCAGTGATATATTTTGAGTTGCATAATTCAAAGTTCTTTCAATTAAAGGAAGCGGAAGCGCATCCTCAAATTCGCCGATTTTTAAGACATGAACTTTATCTATATCTCTGAGTTTAGGCAATATTTCCCTGTAATTATCATCAGCATCACTGTCAAGAAGAACAAATATAGGCAGCCTCAAACATTCAACAAGCCTGTAAAAAGTTTTAACTACCTGATTTTTCCCTCCGGCTGAAAGCACATAAACTCCATTACGGTTAAAGTTATACCCCAAAATATCCGCAAACACGGGAAGCAGTGTTTCTTCAGTAATTCCCTCACAGATAATTATCTTTTCTAACGGATAGAGAAGCGAAAACTGCTCACGAGTTTGTTTAATATCTACAGCACATGCCAGAGATTTTAGCCACTTAAGATTTAGAGGGGCTTCTTCTGCATCAATCAGAGCAAGAGCAGCTTTGTAATTAATCTTATTCTTCAAAAGCGCATTTATATTATCATCAAGTAAAAAAATGGAATTTTCGTAATCATAAAGCCTCTGGTTTATTAAATAATCATCATCCTTCCCGAAACCCATAGACTTCAGAGAATAGTTAAAAACAAATTCTGCAAGAGCTCTTATCTCAGCATAATCCATTCTCTCAAGTTCAGCTTTTTTAAATTTTGGAGAAATTAAATTATTGGTAAGTATATCCGAAAAAACTCTTAAGTATTTAACCTCAGGCGGTTTAAATCTTGTCAGCCTGTCCATTGATATTACTATCTGCTCTTTTGTTAAAGGTTTAATCTTAAGATTTTTCAATACTTCCTCTTATGTTTGTAACATTGTTTACAAAAATTAATTAAAATAGCAATTTTTTAGGTTTTCTGTATTTTAATATAATAGTAGTAGTGGAGTGAAATCGTGTATTCAATAAATCCAAACTTTCCTCAATACAATTATACCACAACAGGTAAGACAAAGTCCGAACGTGTTGGTTTGAATACTGAAAAGCCTGTAAACAAAGCTCCACAAGGTTATGTTACAAATCCTAAATATAATATTCCGTTTAATTCAGCTCTTCACTCTTCTGATTTTAGAACAAAATTTATTTCAAATGAGGAAAAACACAAATATAATAATTTGCAAAAGATGCTCGACAGGCACTCTAAAAAAGCTTTAGATGCTTTATTAAAGAAGGGTATTTTGCTGAATGCTGATTCCAATGACAACTCTACAGTGCTTGATAATCTTCACAAAATAGCCAATACTCCGCGAGCAAACGGATTAAACAACCTAGTAACATTAAAAGAAACAATAAACACCCTTAATAACCCGTTTGTAATAAATCAGGAATTTGGAGATATTCCGTCTAAATATCAGAATTATGCAAAACAGGCAAACTCTGCAAATGCAAGTAATCTTTTTGAGAAAAAAGCTGCCGAAAATGATATAAATGTAACTCATTCAGGTACCTGCGTTGCAGCAAGCATAGAATTTAATATGGCACAAAAGCATCCGGCAGAATTTACCAGATTTGTAGAAGGCTTGAGTTCCCCAAACATGTCAGTACAAAAAGAAATCCACCTGAATAATCTTGCAGACAATACTCTTGATGCAATCTGGCTTTTGAATGCTTTTGAAATTCCTTACGAAGCAAAAGACTTCAACAAAGCCAAACTTACATTTGCACCTGATAAAAACGCTATTATCAGAGCTCAAATTCAAACAACCGACAAAGATCCACTGGAACGCTCTGTAGTTGATGTATTAATGCAGTCAACTTTAATGCAGGTAGGTTCACAGCAATCTTACAATACGCTTACAGACAAACGACAGGGTAAATTCAACCAGAACGATAAGGGTTTGATTGAATTTGAAAAAACATTTACCGAATCTGTAGTTGAAGATAAAAATAAAATTTCAGTTACCTACCAGACAGTTGACGAAAATGCCAAACTTATCGGTTACGAAACAGATATGGCTACATTGAAACGCCATCTTACAGAGTCGCTTGAAAGAGGCGAAAATGTAATCATAGGTTACACACAGGTAGATAAAAACAATACAATTATAAACGGTCATGAAATCACAATATTAGGCTATAAACAAGGAAAAGACGGCAAACTGACATTCATTTGCAATGATACTGATGATAACCAGTCTAAAGCAATTGAATACAGCGAAGACTATCTGCTTCCAAAAATTCACCACGCAGCACTTCCTCACGATATAGTTGAGAATGATGTAAAACTTGTAGAAAACTGGGTTGAAGGAATAAAAACATACAAAGAACTCAAAAAGAAACAAAAGGAACAGCAGATAGAGCCGCAATTACAACAGGCAGCATAGATTAAATAAGGAAACAAAAATGATTAATAACATTAACACTTACTCCAATATAAACCTTATCAAGGCTTACCAACAAAGACAGCAGCAAAACAAAAAGCCTCAACAACCTGTTCAACAACAAACAAAACCTATTACAACCACTAATGAGCCACAAAAACAACCCGATTTAAAGCCGACAAAGACCAGCATTTTTTATGTAAATGATGTTCATGGCAAAATGACTAATATGGAGAGAATTTATGCAATTGCCAAGGAATTTGATAACTCCAAAGAAAAAAACACAGACAAATTAAAGCTTGCCTCCGGAGATATTATATTAGGAGCAAATTACACATCAAATCAGGTTGCAAACAGATTTTTAAACTGGATTGGAGTTAGTGCAAATGCACTAGGGAACCATGAACTTGATGTTGTACCTAAAAATCTGGCATCTTTAATGGACAACGCAAAGTATAAATTATTAGCAATCAACGCATCAGTTGATGCCTCAAGCCCTATGGCAGGCAAAATCGGTAAATCTATTATAGAAGAACGCAATGGTCAAAAATACGGTATCATAGGGATTGCTCCTTCTGATATGGCTGAAAGAGTAAAACTGAATGATTCTGTAAAAGATATAAAAATAGATGACTTCCCTACAACAATCAAAAAAGTCCAAGAGGAAGTCGACCGGTTAAAAGGTGAAGGAATTAATAAAATCATAGTACTTTCACACAGCGGCTTCAAACATGATAAAAAAATGGCGCAGGAAACCAGCGGGATTGACGTAATTCTTGGTGCACATACACACGACCTGATAACAGGGATAAAAGAAGGTGAAAACCTCTTCTATTCAAAAACAGGTGAACCTGTAGTTATTACACAGGCAGGAAAAGATGGTGAAAATGTAGGAATACTAAATCTTGAATTTACACCTGCAGGAGTAATAAGCAAGGTCCAAAACAATGTAATTAAAACAAGAAGCTACAGCAGAAACCTATCTTCAAGAAGTGCGGTAGAAAGCATTATCGGTAAACCGGAAGTACTCGGCAAAGTAACGTCCACCGTAGCTCCGCCAAAGGAACGATTAATAGAAAATAATCCGCATGGAAACATAATTGCAGATGCGATGAGAAGTGAACTTGGAACAGATATTGCAATTCTGAATGCAGGAAATATAAGAGGTCATTTTGATTTAGGTCCTGTTGATTCCCGTTTAATAAATGATATTACCCCGTTTGAAGATAAAATGCTTATCGGGAAATTAAGTGAAAAGGAAATTGTTGATGCAATTAAAGTCGGCGGTCAATCCTTTGTTAGAACAGGTCATAAACCGGGTATCCTCCTCGTTTCCGGTCTTAAATATACAATGACCGATAAAGGAGAATTAAAGGCACTTTCTTACATTGATAAGGCAGGAAAAGAAATTGCAATTGATATAAATAATCCAGGCACAGAACGTAAATATACGGTAGCAATGGATGACTTCTTTGCAACCGGCGGTGACAATTATCTGCCGACAAATGAAAACCCTGACTTTATAATAAAAAAATTCAACCTTGATAAAAATAAGTTAGCTTGTGATTATATCAAAAAAATGCAGGGAACATTTGAAGTCAAGAATGATGACAGAGTAAAAATTATCAATCATGAGTCTCCATCCAGTGCAGCTTAAATTCTCAATTGATGCCAAACTTTTCCGCATCACGCCAATAGACAGCGGCTAATATATATTGTACTACTCTTAACTTCTGCTTTCATTATTTTTTCGGGAATTTTACCGGACAAATTAATAGCCGAATTGCTCTTTTGAATTCAAGTACTCTTTGACCGTATTTAAAGAGGCCTGGACTATACGGGTAACACGCGAAGAGGAAAGACCTACCTGTCGTGCAATATCTTTTACCTGCATATTCCTGTAAAATCTGTATTCAACAACTGTTCTCTCTTTAGGAGGAAGTTTTGAAATAGCTTCTCTAATCATACGACCCATTTCAGAAATTTCAGCATTTTCATCAGGGGTTGCATGATTATCTTTCAAAAAGTCAAACGGGGAATCATTATCACTTGCTGCATCAGCAAGACCGTCAATAGAAAGAACAGTTTCATAAATTGCCTCTCTGACCTTTGCTTTTTGTACTTCAGGATTATCCGGATCTTCTTCCGTATCTTCTTCCTCAACTTTATGTTTAAGAGAATACCATTTGTATCTTATTCTTAATTCATTTCTAATAGCCCATCTTACTGCAGTAGCAATATATGCAGCATTATAACGGGCAAGCTGTTCTTCTGATTTATTCTTAATGAGAGCCTGAATTGCAATAATACCTATAGACAAAAGTTCCTCATATTCAACCATATGAGATGGAATTCTTCTATGCTCAACCTTCGCAACCTTTTGTACTATGTCTATGTATTCTTTTAGTTTATTTTTATCTTGCATAATCATGATTAACTAATTATTTTTTCTTAGGCTCTTGATTTATTCTACCCTGATTTCTATTATTTTTCAAGTTGTAAACAAAAAGTAAGATTTCAGCAACGGCTTTATAAAGTTCCGGAGGAATCTGCTGGTTTAAATCAACCATTTTGAACAGAGCTCTGGCAACCGGCGGATTTTCAATAACAGGGATACCATGTTCAGTGGCAATCTTAATAATTTTCTTTGCAATAAGCTCGGTTCCTTTAGCGATAAGCATAGGGGACGCCATCTCTTCTGCTTTATATTTCAAAGCGCAGGCAACATGCACCGGATTTGTTACGACAAAATCAGCTTCAGGAACAGAATCCATCATACCTCTTTGAAGCATCTGCATACGGCGCTGGCGAAGTGCAGCTTTTACGTTTGGATCGCCTTCTGTGTTTTTATATTCATCTTTAATTTCTTTAAATGACATCTTCTGATCTTTAAGGAATTTCCATTTTGTAACTCCGTAGTCTGCGGCTGAGATTATTAAGAACGCGATACATGCTTTAAAAATAAATTCTGTAATGAGTTTTCCAAACTCAATCATTACGGCAAAGTTATTATCAATAGCAGCAAGCATCAGAATACTTTTAATATGATCTGAATAAACTGCCCAGCCGATATAACCCAGAATTAAAACTTTTAATATATTTTTCAGTAATTCAAAAAGTGTTTTTATAGACATAATATTTTTGAAATACTTTGTAGGATTAAGCTTATCGAGTTTCGGCATCAAAGGAGCAGTAGCAACAAGAGGTCCTACCTGAATAAAATCCGCCATAACAGCAACAAACCACGCAAGAGCTAAAATAGGAGCAATGATTAAAAAAGCGGCTTTTACTGTAATTGTAAAAATATAAGCAAGACCAATACGTTCCAAATGTGTATTCGGGATTTGCTCATACATCAGGGTGAAAAGCTGGGAAATCTGATCCCAGATAAAAGGAGCCAAACCAAATATTGCGCAAAATAAAATGAGCAATGAAACAGCTGTTGAAAAGTCTTTTGACTTAACAACCTGTCCTTCCTTTCTTGCCTGCTCCAATTTTCTCGGGGTGGCATCATATTGCTTATCTTCATCACCCATAGGTTATAAACCTTGCCTTTTATTTTTATTCTACTTTTTCGCTCATTTTGTGTTTTATTTGATTCTGATTTTTGCAGATTATTTAATATTTTGCTCACCATTTATTCGTCATAAACGATGTGGTAGTTGTGTATATAACAATATTATAATGATTATGAAACGATTTTCACACCGGATGAAGTACCAAGGCGGGATGCTCCGGCTTCAATCATCTTTAACGCGGTCTGTTTATCTCTTATACCGCCGGACGCTTTTACTTTTAAACCATGTGAAGATACTGTATCATACATCAGCTTAACATCTTCTGCTTTTGCCCCGACACCGTTTTTAACAAAGCCGGTTGAAGTTTTTACAAAGTCCGCACCAGCCTCAACTGATAATTCACACGCCTTTTTAATTTCATCTTTATTTAAAAGGTCAGTTTCCAGAATTACCTTTAAAGGAACATTTCCACAGGCAATCTTTACAGCCCTAATATCATTCCTGACAAAATCATAATCTTTATTTTTTAAGCCGGAAACATTTATAACCATATCAACTTCATCCGCCCCGTCAGCACCAGCACAAGAAGCCTCAAAAGCTTTGACCTCTGTTTTATTAGCCCCTAAAGGGAAACCGATTACGGTGACAACTTTTATGCCAGTACCGTTAAGAGCATTTTTTGCCATTTTCACATACGCAGGATTTATGCAAACTCCTAAAAATTTATGCTGTTTAGCTTCCTGAAATAATTTTTCAAAATCTTCTTTCACAGCATCCTGTTTTAATAGTGTATGTTCAATATAGTTATTCAAGTTATCCATTTAAGCCTCTTTCCTATAAAATATTATCCAAAATTTGTGAAGTTGATGCAGCTTTGTTTAATGTAAAGAAATGCAGTCCTTTTACACCGGCTGCTATGAGTTCAGAACACTGCAAACTTGCAAAATCAACACCGAACTTTCTCATCTCTAACGGAGAATTTTCATATTGTTCAAACTTCTGCATTAACGCAGTCGGAATAGTAATCTTTGCCATAGAAACCATCCGCAAAATCTGCTTCATACTTATCACAGGCATAATCCCTGGAATTACAGGAATGTTTATACCTGCCTTTCTTACAAGCTCCATATATCTAAAAAATTTTTCATTATCAAAAAACAACTGGGTATAAATAGCCTCAGCGCCTTCGTCTACTTTCTTCTTGAGATTATCAATATCAGACGCCAAATTCAAAGCTTCAATATGTCCTTCTGGATAACCTGCAACAGCGACACTAAGAGAAGATTTAGTTTTTATAAATCTGACAAGTTCATTTGCATAATGAAAATCACTGTGAAAGACATCAGCAGCTTGCGGTTTATCTCCTCTCAATGCAAGTATATTATCAATATTACAATCTTTTATGTTGTTTATAAGTTCTTCTATATTTGTAAAATTGTTGCAGAAACAGGTTAAATGAGGCATAAGATTATACTTTTCATTAAGTATTTTAATCAGCTCAAATGAATTATTGTTATTGCCGGATGCTCCCCAGGTCAAAGAAACCAGCGCGGGGTTATATTTTTCCAAACAATTAAGCTCTTTTAAAAGGTTGGGATATTCAAGCTCTCCGCCCTTTGGAGGAAATACTTCAAAAGATATTTTTAGCCCGTCTTCTTTACCGTAAATCTCATTCAACTTCATAGCAAAATTATAACACAAAGACTAAAAACTTTTCTGATAAAGGCATTTATGATAATATAAAACTATGATTACCGGAGAAGAGATAAAATTAAAGTTTAATGTACTTGTAGGAGATATTTTTGGAGGAGTTAATGCTGCAATAATTGCGCTTCCTCAGGCTCTGGCGTTCGGGGTTGCAACAGGCTTCGGTGCAAGCGCCGGCATATGGGGGGCAATTATATTATGTCTTATTGCCGGCATACTGGGAACTAAAGTTCCTATGATTTCAGGAATTACAGGACCTTCGGCGATTGTAATCGCCTCCATTATGCACGCATTAAACAAGGATATAAATTCAGTACTGCTGATTATGGTTATGGCGGGTGCAATTCAATTGCTGCTCTCATTTACAAAACTGACAGACATTGTAAAATATGTTCCGTATCCTGTAATTTCCGGCTTTATGAACGGTGTAGGCACAATTATTATAATAATGCAGTTAAATCCGCTATTGGGCTTGCAGCCGTTTTCAAATACAATTGAAAGCATAGAACATATTACGACTTCACTTAACACTATGAATATGCAAGCTTTTCTTCTCGGGCTTTTAACATTAGCAATTGTATTTGGTATACCGAAAAGATTTAACAAATATTTGCCTTCACAGATTTTAGCTTTAATAATTTGTACAATAGTTTCAATTAAAACGGGCTTGGATATTCCAAAGATTTCAGAAGTATCAATTGCATTTCCAAAATTCAGCCTGCCGTCTGCAAATATTCATGATGTTATAACATACTTTCATTATGCAATAACACTTGCAATTATATTATCGTCAGAAACTCTTCTAACAGGGCTTGTATGTAACTCTATTACAAAAGTCCAGTCTTCCCCGCAAAGGCTTCTGGCTTCACAGGGTATCGGGAATATGTGTTGTGCTCTGACCGGTTCACTGCCAGGTTCTGCCGCCACAATGAGAACAGTTGCAGCATTAAAAACAGGGGCAACAACAAAATTTGCAGCAATAGTAACTCCGCTGGTTTTACTCGTACTGCTTTATAAATTTTCAGGATTTGTAGCCGAAATACCGCTCTGTGTTCTTGCCGGAATTTTAATAAAAATCGGTTACGATATTATTGATATGAAGCTTCTAAAAGTTGTTAAACTTGCGCCAAAAGAGGATTTATACGTACTTGCAGTTGTCTTTTTATTAACAGTATTTTATAACCTTATAGTTGCAGTAGGTGCCGGGATTACTCTTGCTGCACTTTTATATGCCAAAAAAGTTGCAGATAAGGCTAAATTAGTTCATAAAGAAGTTTACGATAAAGATATTATAAAATTGGAAAAACAGGTTGAAAGAGATTACAAACATAAAATAAGGGCAGTTCATATTGACGGACAGTTTTTCTTTGGATCTGCAACCCAGCTTATTTCACAATTTGACGAGCTGTTAGGGACAAGATATTTAATCCTGAACTGTGATTTTGAGGATACATTAGACATTTCAGCTCTTTTTGCATTTGAAGATATTGTACTGAGATTAAAATCACAGCACATAAAACTCATTCTTGTCTTAAAAAATACAGGAATTTATAAACAACTTTCAGATTATAAAATTACAGAAGAAATAGGCGAAAAACATATCTTCTACTCAGAAATAGAAGCTATAGAGTTTGCGAAAAAATCGCTTACCAAAAAGGCTCATAAAAAGTACAAAAACAAAAGATAAAATTTATATATTTGAAAAAAAGGCGGATTTTAAAATCCGCCTTATCTTTTTAGAAGTTATATTTTGGAATTTCAAATACTTCATTATTTGCATCTTTTTCAACAAACGCCAGATAATATTTCATTGCCTCGTCTTTTGTCCGGTTGTAAAAATCTTCAGGAATAAACTTTTTGTGCAATTCTGTTCTATCGCCGGAATAGTTGCCAAGAACATTCGCGTATGTTTCAATCATACCCTTGTTTGAGCCGCCGCCGTAGGCTTTAGTTTTTGCATCAGTTCCTGACGGTCTTATTTCAATATACTTATGTGCAAATTTTAAATAGGTGCCGTCACCTACAAATTTTATATCTTCAAGATTATCAAAAATCAAACTCTTAAAAGTATCATTCAATACTTCTCTGACATTATCAATAGTCATAAGCCCTTCTTTAACACCCATTGCCATAGAAAGATAGAATAAATCATTTTTGGTGCGTTTCTTCTCTCCTTCAATCTTATCAGCCTTAAGCTTGTTAATATCAGGTTCTGATTCATTGTAATACGCAATATCAACACGGGTATCGTAACGTCCCACAATATTATTATCATCAAAAATTTCTTTTAAATAATCTGATAAAGGCTGTTTCTTAAGCTTGGCTATCAAAGCAGAAGCTACAATTATTGCTTCTGTTGCGCTTTTTTCACGCATAGCAACCGCTTTTCTTCCTGCCAGAGATTCAATTAAATCTTCTGTACCCATAATCATACCGCCGGACTCTTCGCCTCCGAAAATTAACCGTGGATTTTTGCCCAGATTTATTGAATTTCCAAAGACATCATCCACCACAACATCTTTATCTGGAGCATTCTTTAACTGAAGTTCGACTTTTTTCATGATATTTGCAATTTCTTTGAAGCCCACCGGAACATTAACAACATTGACATTATGAGCCGCTGCCCATTCATCCCAAGAACGTGCTGATGCGGTTGTTTTTATCATAAATCTGGGATGGTTATCCCAGGTTTTTTGAGCTTTTAACTGTTTAGCCCAGAAGTCCATAAGCATTAAAAATGCCTGATTTGCGGTAAATACGGTTAAAATTCTATCATGGCTTAATTCAACATAATCTATACCGTTCTCCTCAAGAAAATTAATCCTGTCCGCACTTTCAACCTGAGTAATAGTAAGCCTGTCATGATCAGGATCTGTAATTAAAACAGCGGTATTAACAGGATATTTTTTCAGCTTTTCTTCATAATGCATGGTTTCTATTACAGGGAAAAACTTTTCCCCGTTCTGCCTTTTAGCAACAACTGTTGCATCAACCGAATAATCATAGAAAGCATGTTCGCCTTTAGGTGTAACATCATATTTACCAATAGAATGGAAGAAAGGATCTTCTTCAATATTAAACCAGTCAAATTTCTCTGATATATCGAGTTTTTTCAAAACCCTTGAAAGAGTTCTATAGGCAGAACCACCTACATTTTCTACCACAATTTTTTCTTTAAAGTCTTTTATCAAGTCAAGATTAATATTTTGAGCAACTCCTGACTTCAAATATTCAACATAAAGATCAACTCCGTCATCGAGTTTTTTCATAATTTTTTCATCAATAAGCGGGTTATCTTTAGCAGCAATTTTAATTTCATAGCTGCCGTCTTTTTCAACCTTATTAAAAATTTCCTGAATTTTATCAACAAATTCCATAGATTCTTCCGGCAGATACTGACTTCCCTGACAGTTCAAATCTTTTGTTGCATTTTTGACAGAAATACCATGGCTTGATGTAATATATTCTCCGCCAAGTAAATCAAGCTTGAACGCTAAAAATGAAGCTAGCCATATAGGAATAGTTTTTCTCCCTGCCGGCACTAAAGTCTTTATTCCGTTTGCAGCCTGAACCCTAGCAATCGCATCAAGAAACAGTTCCGAGTTATATCTAACTTCTCTGCCTGCAATTTTCAAAATTTCCTTTCCTTTATATTTTTCGTTCGCAACAAGAGCTTTAGCCAGTGTAGCAAGAACTATTCCAACAAGGTTTATAGGAAATCTTGTATCCTGCGGATATAAAATATTTTGCGGTCCTCTTATGCCGGCAGTTGAAACTTTTGCCTCTTTTGCATAATTTGCAAACCATTCTTTTAAATTTAATCCTTCAGAATTTTTGTTTTCATCATAAGGTTCAAGGTGCTCCCTCTTTAAAACAAATGTAAATTCACCATACTGAGAAAAATCCATCAGGTCAGCTGTTTTTATATAATCAGGGGTTTTGTCATAAACATTTTTAAATAATTCATTTTCCAAGCTATTTTCAGATGTTTTTGGCATAGACATATATATTATCTCCTTCTTATTTGTCGAAAATATTATATAATAAAAATTTTTTATTGTATAATAAATAGTGAGGGAGAAATATAATGGCAAAAACTAAAAAAGAATACACAAAACGCTCTGCATCGGAATATAATTTTTGGCGCAGTCTCTTTATGTTCCTTGTCTGTAAAATCTTTTATATGATTAGATTTAAGCTTGTTTACAGACTGGAAGTTGAAGGATTGGAAAATATTCCGCAAGATAATGAGTACATAGTCTGCCCTAACCATTTATCAACGCTTGATCCTCCTCTAATGTGTGCAGTGATGCCCAGAAGAGTTGCTTTTATGGCAAAAAAAGAACTTTTTGAAATAAAATTTCTACGCTGGTGGATAGACTGGCTCGGGGCTTTTGCTGTTAACAGAGAAAGCCTTGGACCATCAACTATCAAAACTGTTATGGAAATCAAAAAAAGTAAATGGGTTTTCGGCATATTTCCACAGGGAACTCGAGGCTTGCCCGGAGAGATAAAAGGGGTAACGAAAGGTTTTGCAGGTCTTGCAAAAATCACAAAATGCGCAATTCTTCCTGTCGGCATTATAGGCACTGATGAAGTTAAAAGAATTCCGTTCACCGGAAAAATTATTGTAAAAATAGGAAAACCTATACCATACAGCAACGATGTAGACAGTGTTGTAGAAAAATGGACTGAAGAAATCCAAAAATTAACCGGATTTAAATATATTCCTGATGATAATTCTCAAGATAAGATTGGAGTTAAGAATGAGTAAGAAGCAGCAAAGAAATTTCAATAGGAGATATGCTTCTGAATATAACATTTTCAGATCAATATTCTATTTGTGTTTTCTTTACGGGGTTGTAATACCTTTTTTCACAATTTTTTACAACTACAAAATTACCGGAGTTGAAAATCTGCCAAAGTGGAATAAACGCGATAAATACATATTTACCGCAAACCATGTATCAATATTTGATCCGTTTCTTGTCCCTATGGCAGTAAAAAAGATTATAGCATTTATGGCTAAAAAAGAACTCTTTGAACCGCAGGAAAAATTCAGCTGGCTAATTAAAAGGTTAGGAGCATTTGCTGTCGATAGGACCAAACCTGAAATAGCCACATTTAAAACAGTTCGTGATATTTTTACTACAAGCTGGTCTCTGGGAGTATTTCCACAGGGCGGCACCCGTCCTTACGGGAAACTTGAAGGTATCAAAAAAGGCTTTGTAGTAATTGCTAAAAACGCAAAAGCGGACATAATTCCTGTAGCAATTGCCGGCTGGGACGGTTATCCTAAACTCAAACCTTTTACAAGGAGAAACGTTCAGCTTCATATAGGTAAACCTATTTCTTACAAACTGTCTGAAGATGTAATTATTTACGAGTGGTGCAAACAGATTTCTGAACTTGCAGAATATGAAAACTGCGCACCAATTCCTCAAAGTTATCAGGAAAAAGAGGCTGTTCAAATTTAAAGATTAATAGTCAGGCACTTGTATCGTAAATTTCGCCTTTTTTCAGGTAGAGCTGCCACGATTACATTTTATATTGTTCAGTCCGCCTGTATGCTTAAGGTTGTTGGGCATAACACTGACGAATTTGCAATGGATTTGGAAACGAAGTTATGATTCACAAAAAATCCATGAAAGTTTGTTTTCTTTCAGGGATTTTCTGTCATTGTTATTTAAAGAAAGGAATGAATTGATTTTAGCTAGGCAGCCATTTGATTTAATTTATCTAATGCTGCTGTCGCTGCTTCTTGAACACCCTTGTCTTCATCATTCTTAGCGATTGTAAACAATGTATTCAAATCTTTTTTGTAGCTTGGGTTTTGGATGTAGCTTAATGCTTCAATCGCAGAAGTTCTAACCATTGGGTTAGGGTTATTCTTCAGTTGTTCTACAACTGTAACTGCACCAGGCAATTCAGTTAACGGAACTGTTGTATTTGTTAATTTAGCTACTTCATCTCCATAGAGTTTCTGAAGGATTGCTGATGTAAACATTGCATAGCTTTTGTTTCTTTCAGCTTGTTCCATAGGAGTGATAGATGTAGCCAGCTGTTTTTCAGCATCAGTCATCTGCTGGTTAGATAATAGTTTTTGTCTTGCCGCAATCTGTTCCTGTGTAGGACCTGCTAATTTGCTTGAGTCTGCATTAACAATATTAGTCAATGCGTCCATTACTTTAACATCAAGCAATTCAGTAGCTTTCTGCGGGTCTTCTTTTACCATGTTAGCCATTTCTTCCATTGTTGCAGCTTGAACTTCGTAATCCGGGCTTGTCAATTTAGAAATAAAAGCATTTAAATCAACCTGTGGAGCTACAGGAGCAGCTGGAACAACTTCCGGTTTTTGAGCTTCAACAGGAGCTGCTGCCGGCTGTGGAGCTGACGCAGGCTGTGTAACAACCGGTTGCGGAACTACAGGTGCCTGTGGAGCATTAATATTTTGCTGAGCAACCTGAGGAGCAACAACTTCTACCGGAGCTGGAGCGGCTGGAGCTTGCGCTGCCGGAGCCGGTTGAGCCGGCAATTGCGGCTGAGCTGGCATGTAATAAGGCTGTTGCTGAGCCTGTGGATACTGATATAATTGAGCTTGCGGATAAGTGTAATACGGCATTGTAGGTGTTGCATATTGAGGAGCCTGTTGAGGAACATTTACAACAGACTGTCCAACACCTGGAGCAGATACACTTGGATTGTGAACATCAATCTTTACTGCATTGTAATTAGGAGCAGGTGTAGCTAAAGGCTGCACTTGGGGTTGTTGCAAGTAAGGATTTACATAATTTGGAATTTGCATCATCTTATTTTCTTCCTTTCAATAAATAATATTGTCTTTATTCCTATTCTACCCTTTAAATACTCCTCAAGAAATAAAATTGCTAAAATGTCGTTTTTTTTTAACAAAAGTTAACATTAAAAATAAGAAAAACTGATTTGAAATTTTACAAAACATAAGATATATTTACATTTGTAGGACAAATATTTTATTTATGATATAATGATGTTTGGACACAGGGTATTTATCCGGACTAGAGAATTTATATAGTTAAAGGCGTTTATTTATCATGTTAATTAACAAAAAAGAAAAAAAATCCATACGCTCGGCTTTCGGTAAAACACTGGCAAAGCTGGGACAGACACATCCTGAGATTGTAGTTATGGATGCTGATTTGGCATGCTCTACCCAGACACAGATTTTTCAGAAAGAATTTCCTGAAAGATTTTTTGATGTAGGTATTGCGGAGCAAGATATGATAGCTTCGGCAGCAGGTTTGGCGGCAGCAGGAAAAACGCCTTTTGTTTCAAGCTTTGCCATGTTTGCAACAGGAAGAACTTATGACCAGATAAGAAATACCGTCTGCTATCCGGAATTTAACGTAAAAATTGTAGGAACACATGGCGGAATTACTGTTGGAGAAGACGGAGCCAGCCATCAGGCGCTGGAAGACATCTCTTTAATGCGCTCTATTCCTAATATGTCCGTTATCGTTCCGGCAGATTGCAGAGAATGCGAACAGGTAATTAAGTTTGCAGCAGAAAATTACGGACCGATGTATATAAGAATACCGAGAACAAACGTTTGCGATATATTTGATGAAAATTATGAATTTGATTTCTGCAAGGTAAAAGTTATTGAAGACGGAAGTGATGTAACAGTTATTACTAACGGAGAAACACTTGCGGAAGTAATTGAGGCAGCGGAAATATTAAAACAGAACGGCTATTCTGTACAAATTTTACATGCTCCTGTAGTTAAGCCTCTTGACGGCGCTACTATTATCGAAAAAGCAAAACAAACAAAGTTTGTTATAACAGTTGAAAATCATTCTATAATAGGCGGTTTAGGAAGTGCTGTTTGCGAGCTTCTTGCGGAATATTACCCTATGCCTGTCCAGAGAATTGGAATTAATGATACATTCGGACAAAGCGGCAAATGGGATTATCTGCTTGAATACTACGGGCTGACTGCAAACAAACTGGCTAAAACTATAAAAAAACATATTGATACCTACAGACTGGTAAAATAATAAGGACTAAAAACATATGATTCAATTCAGAGCTGTAACCAAAAAATACAAAAATGACCACTATGCACTAAAGAATGTTAACCTTGATATTCTTTCAGGTGAATTTGTATTTATCGTAGGAGCTTCCGGTGCCGGAAAATCTACGTTAATGAAGCTTTTATATAATGAAGAACGCCCTACAAGCGGAACTGTAACAATTGGCGGTATTAATATTGCCAACCTCTCAAATGACAAAGTTCCAAACTTAAGACGCTGTATGGGAATTGTATTTCAGGATTATAAATTGCTCCAGAACATGAGTATTTATGATAATGTTGCGTACGTTATCAGAACTCTGGGGATTAGTTCAAGAGAAATAAATGCCAGGGTCACAGGAGCTTTAAAAATTGTAGGGTTATATGATAAAATGCATGCCACACCGGCAGAGCTTTCCGGCGGTGAACAGCAAAGAGTAGGTATCGCTCGTGCAATTGTAAACGGACCTCCGCTTTTGATTGCTGATGAGCCTACAGGAAACTTAGATCCTAAAAACTCTATGGAAATCATGCAGATTCTGGATCAGATTAACCAGAGAGGGATTACTGTTATAGTTTCAACACATGATAATGCTATGGTAGACTATTTTAGAAAAAGAGTTATTACCCTTGATAAAGGTGAAGTTGTAAGGGATATTCAAGCAGGTACTTATGAGTGATCAAAAATTAAAAATAAAAAAACAGGTAAAAAAACATATACCAAAAGACTGGCTGTGTGAATTAAGAATTTTATACAGACTTTCAATGGAAACATTTTACGATATTAAAAGAACAGGTATAGTAAACCTTGTCATTATTACAACAATGGCAGCGATTTTAACAATCTTCGGTTCATTCTTTAGAACAGCAATGTCAATTTCTGCGTTTGCGCATGAACTTGGAAATGTTCTTGAGATTTCTGTTTATTTAAAATCAGGTACAGATACTAATATTGCAAAAAACAGAATTAAAGAATTTGAGCATGTAGAAAGCGTAAAAATTATACCAAAAGATGTTTCATGGCAGAATTTGCGAAGGGAGATGAACCTTCCTGATATTAGCAATCCTCTTCCTGACACTCTTCATGTTAAAGTAGATAAACCTGAAAATATTTCTACAGTATTTAAAAACATAAAAAAGCTTAACTCTGTAGAGGATATGAGTTATGCCCAGGAACTTGCTAAAAAAATCCAGACACTAAATCATGTTGTAAATACAATAACCGTACTTGTTATTATAATAATGGGAATTTTGACAATTACCATTATCAACAACACGATACAGCTTGTTATTCAGTCGAGAAAAGACGAGATTGAAATTATGAGGCTTATGGGTGTTTCTAACTGGTATATCCGATTTCCGTTAATTATGCAGGGAGCATTCTACGGATTTACAGGTGCTGTTGTTGCAATAATACCTCTGAATTTTGTTCAGAACGGTCTTAATAATATGCACCAGTTCTTTATTGTACCATCACCTTTATACGCCCAGAGCATTGTTATATTCACAATGTTTATGATGGCTATACTCTTTGGTGCAGGCGGAAGCTTCTTATGTATCAAAAAACACCTGCAGGTGTAATTGACTATGAATAATATTTTACTAATCACAGACGACACATCTACAATAGAGGCATTTGATGATAAACTCGTTTTATTAAGAGAATCTGACAGAGTATCTTATTGTGATTATGAAGATGCACCCGATGTAATATTTGAAAACAGTTACGATATTACAATTATTCAGGAGCATGAAGATAAAGAAAAAACTCTAAATCTTATAAAATATATTAAGGACAAGTGTTTAAATATTATTCTTTTAACCAATAATTACGACAGGAATTTTGTGTTAAGTGCTTATGATGAAGGAATTGATGATTACGTATCAGTAAAAGCTGACCCGTCTGAAATGCTGATTAGAGTCATAAACTGTATAAAAAAATCCAATTTGAAAAATGAAATTTCAAGATATAAAAATTACCTCAAAGAATATGGTGTTATATCAGAAAGCACAGGCTTCTTCAGCCAGAAATTTGCACCAGAAATATGCCAGCTTGAGATTAACAACTTTAGCAATTCAGGTGCTTTAATTATCTTGTCGCCGGATGAAGAGGGGAAAGCAAGCTTTTCTGCTGATAAATTTTCTGATGCAATTAAAAAGTCTATAAGACATGGCGATATTGTTGCAAATGCCAGCGGTTCAAAATATTATATTATGCTGTCTGAAACAGGCTTAAACGGGGCGGTAGCTGTTTATGAAAAGATTAAAGCAGAACTGAAAGACGGCTTTACGATAAAAGCAGGTATCTGTGAAATCAAAGGTTCTAATTTTACAGACAGTGAAAAAAGAGCTCAATGTGCACTTTCTGAGGCAATGATCAACAACCAGGAGATGGTAATTTATGCAGATAAAAATGAAACGCTGGATGAATGGCTTGATACTCCGCATATGTCTGAAAAGAATTACAAATTATTTAAACAGATATTTAATAAAAAACTTGAAAAAGTTATCGCTCCTGTTTTTTACAGGTTACAAAAAAGTTACGAAGAAAAACTTTTTAATACAAAAATTGAGCAATACACAGATGAAAATCAGAGCGTGTTCTGCCTGAAAAATCCAAAACAGGAGAGCAGATTAAAAATTGTTTATCCCGGATTTGCTAAAATCATAATATATATTACCCATGCGGGATTGGATAGTCCTGAAAACAGCGAGATAACAATGCCGCTGAATAAAATAACACAGAAAGAATTAATAAGAATAGTTGAAGATTTTATAAAAGAGTTTAAGACAACAATAGATTAAGGAGAGAAAAATGAATACACTATCTGCTGAGAATAGTCTTGTAATCATAATTGATATTCAGGAAAGATTAGTAGGAGCTTTGGATAAGGACATCGTTGTTACAAGAGCTGTAAGGGTAGCGAGTGCGGCAAAGGCTCTGGGTATTCCGGTACTTGTTACCGAGCAATATCCTAAAGGTCTTGGCAATACTGTACCTCAATTAAAAGCTGTCTTGCCGGAAAATACCGAAATTATTGAAAAAACATCATTTAATGCACTTTTAGAAGAAGGAATGCCGGAAAAAATTGCAGCTTATGGAAAAAAACAAATAGTTTTATTTGGGATTGAAACACATATTTGTGTTCACCAGACTGCAGCAGCATTACTTGAGGCAGGTTATGAGGTTTATATTATAAAAGATGCCTGCGCAAGCCGCAACAAATATGAATTTAAACAGGGAATTGAGATAATGCAGCAAAACGGCGCTAAAATTTCCTGCGTTGAAATTGCACTTTTTGAATGGCTGAAAGGCGCAAAGCATCCAAAGTTCAAAGAAGTTCAGGCTTTGATAAAATAAAAAGCTCCATAAAGGAGCTTTTTATTTTGGACACTCGCATGACATTAGCCTGCAAGAACTTCCATTCCAATAGGTTCCTTTGAAAGAGTCCTCACAGCCATTACACTCACTAGCAGCATAACAAGCTTCCTCAGTAGTGCAGCCAGCTAGATTTTCTAGAGAACACTCTTTTTCTAAATCTTCTGTTATATCTGATACTTTGCCGTTATTCGAAATTTTAAATTTATACAAATCTTTTTTTACTGTATTGGGATTTTTGGGACCGTTTACATCCGCTAGTATTGTGAAGCTGTTGATATTACCCGTACCAACGCTGCCATCCGGACTTAAGCCATATACCATTCCATCTGTGGTCGCATATATATATGCGGCATTTTCCCATAATGAAACTATTTTCTGCTTCTTTGTTTTATATTCCTCTGGCAGCTCGTCGGCAGTTAGACCGCTTGCACTGTCTTTTACGATTGAGAATACTGATTTATGTTCTTTCGAAACACATTCAAGATCATAACAATTCCATATAGGTAAATTCTCTACTTTAAAATTCTCATTCTTTGACATCATTAACATATAACCGTTTGACACAATATTTCTGCTCTTTTTATACTGGCTTTCCAATACTTTTTCCTGTTGATTATTGATTAGTGTCGGAAGTGTCAGTGCAGCTACCACTCCGATTATACCGAGTGTTATCAATACCTCGGCTAAGGTAAAACCTAATCTTAACTTGTTTTGACCGGCGGCGCTACATGGCTCGTTGCCTGCACCAATACCAGATAAGGAGCTTAAATTACCTTGCCCCCCCCCCGGAAATCATTACTATCACTGCGTTTTGCATAACTTAATCTCCTTTTTTAGTTGTATCTTTTCTTTCTTCCTTTTTGATTAAATATAAAACTTTTTGAGGCGATAGCGGGAACAGCGCGGGAGCGTGCCCTCAAAAAGTTTTATATTTAATCAAAAAGTGTTTCTGCTTTGTGTTGCTTATATAAGTTATTCAAAGATTGTTATTATCATTATATAAGATTATTTGACAAAATTCAACCCGCTAACGAAATATCTAAAATAATTTGATTTTTTAAATCTTCAACTGATGCAAATTTTTTTTCGGGCCTTATCATCTTCAAAAACTCAACGATAATTTCATCTCCGTAAATATCCTTATCAAAATCAAGGATATGGGTTTCAAGAGAACACTGCTTAGTATTAGAAACAGTTGGTCTGATACCAAAATTAGTAATTCCCTTATACTTTTTCCCTTCATATGTGACAATAACAGAATAGACACCAAATGGTAAATCAATCAGCTCTGGAGGGTATAAGAGATTTGCAGTACGAAATCCTATTTTACGCCCAAGCTGCTGACCCTTTATAACGTTTCCGGATATTGTAAAATTATATCCGAGCATTTCATTTGCATTTTTAATTTGACCTTTTGATAAAGCTGTTCGGATTACAGTACTGCTGATCGTGTCATTAAGTATTTTTTGCGGCGGAATTTCAAAATATTTATATCCATAAACGCTTTGCTTTTCTGTTAGCAAATCAACTCCGCCGGATTTTTTCGCACCGAAATAATGATTAAAACCGGTTGATATAGATTTTGGCGAGAAGTTATCTATCAGAATATTCTTCAAATATTCATCAGCAGAAAGCATACAGAGCTTTGTGTCAAAATCAAGTATGTAGACATAGTCAACCCCAAGGGATTCCAAATGTTTAAGCCTGTCTTCCCTTGTTAAAATGTATTTCGGGCATACGCCATAAAAGAAACAGCAAGGATGATCTTTAAATGTTATAACTGCAGACTTATTCCCGTTTTTACGCGCATAGTTAACAGCACTGCCAATAACTTTTTGATGTCCCAGGTGTACACCGTCAAAATAGCCTAGAGCAAGGGATAAATTCGGATTTTTATTTAACTCAGTAAAGATTTGCATAATCTTATTATATATCAAATAAAAAAAGTTCCCTTGGTTAAGGGAACTTTTTTAGGAATAATTTATTACTTACTTATGCTGCTGAACAGTGCTTTTTAAATGAAGTTCACGCAGCTGCTGCAAAGAAGCTTCGCCTGGAGCATCGCTCATAAGGTCTTTTGCACCTGAATTTTTCGGGAATGCAATAACATCACGAATAGAATCAGTTCTTGCAAGTAAAGCAACAAGTCTATCCAAACCAATTGCCAATCCCGCATGAGGCGGTGTACCATATTGAAGCGCATTCACCATAAAACCGAATTTTTCTTTAGCTTCTTCTTCGGTTAAGCCGAGAGCTTTAAATATAGCAGATTGAACTTCTGATGAGTGAATTCTGACACTGCCGCCGCCGAGTTCTGTTCCGTTATAAACAATATCGTAAGCAATTGATTTAACGTTACCCAAATCGCCGGATTTAAGTTTGTCTAAATCCTCGATACAAGGTGAAGTAAACGGATGGTGCATTGCCATAAATCTGTTTTCTTCATCACTCCATTCAAACATAGGGAAGTCAACAATCCACAACAAATTATGTTTGCTTTCGTCAATGAGATTTAAAGATTTACCAAAGTGAAGTCTTAATCTTCCCATAATGTCATAAACAAGCTTCGGTTTGTCTGCAACAAAGAAGATAATATCACCGGCTTCAGCACCTGCACGTTCCTGAATAGCCTTAGCCTGTTCATCTGTAACAAACTTCAATACAGGAGATTTAGCAGTACCGTCTTCATTGTAAATGATATTAGCAAGAGCTTTAGCACCGAATGATACTGCAAGTTTTGTAATATCATCAATATCTTTTCTTGAATACTTAGCACCGCCAGGTATTCTTATACCGCGCACAATACCGCCGTTTTGCAAGGTCTTTTTAACAATATCGAAATTGGATTCAAGGATAATATCACCAATGTCAAATAATTCAAGACCGAAACGTGTATCAGGTTTATCGGACCCGTATCTGTCCATTGCTTCCTGCCAAGGCATTTGAATGAACGGAGGTTTAACCTCAACGCCAGCGGCTTTGAAAGTATCAACAATCAAACCTTCAACAACTTTAATAACATCTTGCTGTTCAACAAATGACATTTCAATATCAATCTGTGTAAATTCAGGCTGTCTGTCCGCACGAAGGTCTTCATCTCTAAAACATTTTGCAATCTGGTAATATCTTTCAAGCCCGCCAACCATTAATAATTGTTTGAAAATCTGCGGTGACTGAGGCAGTGCATAGAATTTACCTTCCTGAACACGTGAAGGAACAAGATAATCTCTTGCACCTTCCGGAGTTGTTTTGATTAAAATAGGAGTTTCCACTTCCAGAAAGTCAAGATTATTCATATAATTTCTTGCAGCCTGAACTATTTTATGACGGAGAACGAGTTTATCCTTCATAGCATCACGTCTAATATCAAGGTATCGGTATTTAAGACGAATATCTTCAGATACATTTTCATCATCAAGCACAAACGGCAGAGTTTTTGCTTCTGAAAGGATTTCAATACTTTCAGGATACATTTCCACCTGCCCTGTAGGATATTTTTCATTGTAAGTTTCTTCAGGACGTTTAGAAACTTTTCCTTTTACGGTAATTACATATTCAGTTCTGACTTTTTCCAGAACTTTGTGAACTTCAGGGTTAATCTGCGGGTTTGCAACAATCTGGAAAAATCCGCTTCTATCTCTCAATTCCACAAATAAAATACCGCCCAAATCACGGATTGTAGCAGCCCATCCTGATAAAACCACTTCTTCATTAAGGTTGTTAAGATTAAGCTCTCCGCAATTATGCGATTTCATTCTTGTTTTAATCATTATTTTATCTTCCTTTTCTAGTAAATGTCTGCTAATATCTTATCAAAAACATAAAAAATGCACCAGCTTTTTGTATTTTTTACAAAAAATGATACAAAATTGGAATTACCCAGCGCGTATGATAAGTTTTCAGAAGTATCCATGAAGCATACAACAGAAGCAGGAATATAAAAATAATTAAAAGGATTTTATAATATTTTTGAAACTTTTCAGAAACGTAATCTTTATTCTGGGCAAAAATAAGAAATATAAAGGGCAGAATTGAGATTAAATATCTTCCCTGAAATCCTGATATTTTATAAGTTCCTACAGGCGTCCACGTAATATATAAAACACAATGAAGCATTGTAAGAAACATAAATAATACCGCCAACGATAAAATTCTTTGCGGATTGGAAACTTTTTTCTCAGGCAGAAAGAAAAAGGAAGAGAAAAATGCAAGTATTGTGATTATATAAATATGTAAAGCAAATCTTACATCCAATAGCCCCAAAATTCCGATACAACCTCGTATATAATAAAAACAATTATGTATTAAAGCTTTTATATACAATAAAATAAAATCAAAAGGGTTATGCAGCAAAAGATACCGGTGTATGTCCGGAGATGCCTGAGGATTATAAAACGGCAGATTTATCGAAGCCCACCAGGACATCAGTGCAAATGCTGCACCAAGGCATAAAAACGAAAATAAGTATTTATGTTTCTTGATAGGAAGGAAAAAGAACAGAAATATCGGATAAATTGCACCTTTGGTAAACGCACTTAATACAGACATCAAAACAAGCAGAATATAATCCTGTCTTTCAAGGTCTTTTTTGTCATATATAAGCTTAAAAAGATAAGCAAAAAACAGAAAAGAAAACGCATTATTAAATGCATCTGCGGACAAAGACATCCCCACATAAACAGACATCGGCAAAAGTGCTGCAAATAGAAATTGATACTTAAAAACCGGCGTTATTCGTATAGCCGCGGCTATTAAGGCAATCCACATCAGGAGATTAAAAATTCTCCCAAGATAAAACATAACAGCACCGCCCCAGAACTTTCCAGCATTTAATCCCAAAGATGAAAAAGCATATAATACAGGCGGATAACCGGTAACCTGATAGACTTCAGCAGGTCTAATTAAAGAGAACTGTCTTTGGATATATTTATCACATTCAACATTTTGCGCCGGAGTTTTATTGTAAAAAATCCCGTCCGCGACCTCGCATGCCCGCAAAAGATGAGAAGATTCATCCGGCACTTTATAAGGCGGGGTTAAAAACATAAAAATCACACCGAATATAAACGCAAAAATTATAAATATAAATTCAGGTTTCCAAATCCGCATATCCCATCCAAAGAAGAGTAAGGGCGGATATACCGCCCCTTATACTACCAATTATTTTTTATCAAACATCTGTTTAATACCGTCAACAGAAGATAAAATTCCTGTTGCCTCATAAGGCATATAAACAACCTTGTTATTTTCACCTGCTGTAATAGAGGTTAAAGTTTCAAGGTATTTCATCGCAATCAGGTATTTATCAGGCTGCCCTTTATCAGCTAAAGCATTAATAATTCTCTGAATAGCTTCCTTTTCAGCATCAGCTTCAATTACACGCGCCTGCGCAATACCTTCGGCTCTTAAGATTGCTGCCTGTTTTTCACCTTCTGCCTGGTTAATAGCAGCCTCTTTCTGACCTTCTGCTTTAAGAATTGCTGACTTTTTCAAACCTTCAGCTTCCAGGATTGCTGCACGTCTGTCACGCTCGGCTTTCATTTGTTTTTCCATTGAACTCTGAATATCAGCCGGCGGAATTATGTCCTGCAATTCAACTCTGTTTACCTTAACGCCCCATTTATTAGTTGCTTCATCTAGAATTGCTCTCAATTCCTGATTAATCTTGTCGCGGGAAACAAGAGTTTCATCCAGGTCAAGCTGTCCTACAAGGTTTCTTAAAGTTGTCTGGGTTAACTTTTCTATTGCATCAGGAAGGTTTGCAATAGCATATACAGCCTTTTTAGCATCCACTATCTGATAATACAACAACGCATTAATTGTTATAGTAACATTATCTTTTGTAATAACATTCTGGCGAGGAAAGTCAAATACAGTTTCCCTTAAATCAATTCTTGAAACCTCTTTAGAATATGAATAAACAGTACCGTCTATTCCTCTTTGCGTAACACGTTTTGCCATACCGCGCGGAGCCTCAAGAACCGGAATTATAAAATTCAAACCGGACTCAAGAGTTTTTTCGTATTTACCTAAGCGCTCAACGATAATTACTTCCTGCTGCTGGACAATCAAAATACCTTTTGCAACATAAATAATTACAGCAACAAGCAGTATCCATAATAAAATTGTCATAATTTACACCCTTTCTACGTACATAACCAAACTGTCATTTTTAACAATGCGAACTTCTGAACCGGCCGGAAGCTCATCATCATTCTCAACTCTGGCATCCCAGCGTTCGTCATATATAGTAATAGCACCGCTGTACTTTGTTACAGGTTCGATAACCTTAACAATCTTACCGATATATTCAGCCTTAAGTCCTGTTTCTTTTTCTTTGGAGTGCTTCAGTGTTCTTAAAAGCAGCGGTCTTAGCACAAATACCGAAACAATTGATAAGATAATAAAATCAACGGCTAACATATTCCCGTCATGAATAAATAAAGATATAACTGCTGTTATAAAACCTGCAATAGCCAGGTTTAAGAAAAACATTGACGGAATGAGCATTTCAAGAATAATACAAACGACACCGGCAATTGAATAAATCTGCCATAATAGCATAATAAAACTCCTGTCTCTAATACAAAGATAATTATAACATATACATTTGATTTTAGCAAATAGCCGCCATTGTTAGATAATGTACACTTTCTAGAACTTCATTTGCAGGCTTGTAATATATAATATATTCAATCCCAAGCAAACTTCTAGGCAATACACACTTTTGTGTTATTTTGCAGAACAATGGCTGCTCATTTCCTTGCTGCAAAAATTTTTATTAATTGTGTGTCCTTTGCCCACCCTGAAAATTTATCTGTGCTAACATAATTATATGATTACCTTTGATAGTTTAACTCTAAAAGCCTGGACAGAAGAAAACTCTGAATTTTTAAACGGCGCAAGAATACAGAAAATTCAGCAGCCGACAAGAAGAGAGTTTGTATTCACAATAAGAAATAATGCGCAAACCAGAAAATTTTATGTGAATATAAATCCCCAGCTTCATCACCTTTGCTTCATGAGCAAAGAAAATGAAGCCCGCAGAATAATTGAAATTCCGCAAAAACCGCCGATGTTTTGTATGCTTTTAAGAAAATATCTGGAAAACTCAAAAATTTGCGGGGTAAAACAACCGCCTTATGAGAGAATTCTGGAGTTTTATATAGAAACATATAATGAGTTATCTGAAAAAATATATTTGTGTCTTGCTATAGAACTTATGGGCAAGCACTCCAACATAATCCTATACAATGATGATACAAATGTTATTATAGGATGCGCACATAATGTAGGAGCTGAAAAAAGCAGTGTAAGAGAAATGGCAGGAACGCTTCCCTACATATATCCGCCAAAGCAAATTAAATCAGATATTCTCAACTATAACGGCGAAATTGACTACAATACGCTTTCTAACGATTTTTTCTGGTTTTCAAAATCTTTTGCATCACAATGTACGGACAAACCGCTTTCAAAGCTGAAAGATTTCATTAATTTGAAAAATATGCACCCCGCAATTTCTCAAGATTATAAAGAATTTTCACTTTTTAAAGAACTGATTGAACCCGCCTCTGAGCAGGAAAGTGTTAATGCAATGATTGATAATTATTTTACATATTATCAGGCAAAAGAAAAATTCAAAGCTTTACGAACTCATCTAACAACAGAAACAAATCAAAAATTAAAAAGAATAAAAACTTCACTAAACAAAATTAACGCACAGATTAAACGCGACGAAAAACACGACCGATACAGACTATTAGGCGATTTAATCATGGCGAACCTTTATAATAACAAAGATTACTCATCAAAAATCGATGTTTTTGACTACGAAAATAATAAAAACCTGACAATCGAACTTGATGAAACAAAAACACTTAAAGAAAATGCAAATCAATTCTATAAGCTTTATAACAAAGGCAAAACATCAAAGCTAAAATTGACCGAAATGAGCGAACAGCTTAAAGAGAATAAAGCTTACTGCGAACAGGTGCTATATTCTATCAACTGCGCAGAAAACATAAAAGAACTCCTGGAAATAAAAGCAGAGCTTGAACCGGAAGAAAAAACTAAAGAGAAAAAAAATGCAGTTGAACCTATGCAGCTAAAAGAAGGAGCTTACACAATCTTTATAGGAAAAAACAACCGACAAAACGATTATATAATCTCAAAACTTGCACAGGATGAAGATTTGTGGTTTCACACGCGAAACTGCGCCGGCTCACATGTTTTGCTGAAAGGGAAGAACCCGCCGGATGAAATTATCTTAAAATGCGCCAGACTTGCAAAAATAAACTCATCAGCCTCTGAATCCTCAAAGGTTGGCGTAATTTATACTAAACGAAAATATCTAAGAAAGCCGCCAAAAGCAAACTTAGGATATGTAACTTACCGCGAAGAACAAGAGTTAATCATTGACTAATGGCTGAAAAATTGGAAGAAATTCAAAATCGAATTGATAATATTGCTATGGCAAAGAAAAACGTTATAGCATTAGTTGATTGTGATTCTTTTTTCGTATCCTGCGAACAGAAGGTTAATCCGGAGCTCAAAGGAAAACCGGTCTTCGTAATGTCCGGCAGAGGACAGTGTGTAATCTCTCGCTCAAAAGAAGCAAAAGCTCTCGGTATCCGTATGGGTATGCCGTATTTTCAGATTACAGGAAAAATGAAAGAGGCTGTTTACATAAATGCCAGCCACGATTTGTATTCAGAAATTTCCAAAGAGGTTATGGCAGTTCTAAAACGATTTTCTCCTAAAGTTGAAGTCTATTCGATTGACGAAGCTTTTGTAGATTTAACCGGTCTTGAACGGCTTTATAAGAAAAATTACCTTGAAATAGCGCAGATGATAAGGCAGGCTGTAAAAGATGAAGTTGATATACCTGTTTCAATAGGATTAAGTTCTTCAAAGTCGCTTGCGAAACTGGCATCAGATAAGGCAAAAACACATGAAGACGGTATTTTTTTAATCGGCTCGCGCAAGATTATTCCTGTACTTGAACAAACAGGCATTGATGAGATATGGGGAATCGGAAGAAATTTATCTGCAATGTTCAGGCGTCATGGAATTTTAACAGCCTACGAACTGGTAAAACAATCAGACCTGTGGCTTAATAAACAAATAGGAATACGCGGGCTGGAAATGAAGCATGAACTTCTCGGAGAGATGGTGTCTCCGGTTTCTGATGAAGTTAAGCTTCCTAAATCAATCCAGAAAACAAGCGCAATGGCAAAGTTTACATCAGACAAGGAATATATTAAAAATTCACTGAATTACCACATTCACAGAGCCTGTGTAAAACTCAGAAAAATCAATGCAAAATGCCATGGTGTCGGTATTATGCTGAGAACAAAGGATTTTAAGGTTTATTATGATAAAAGAGTTCTAAATCAGGCAACAAGCTTTGAACTGGAGATTTCGGATGTAATATTTGAAATGCTTGATGAGCTTTATAATCCAAATATTTTATACAGAAGCACCGGAGTTATACTTGATACATTTGTGCTAAATTCAGAAGCCCAGCTTTCGCTTTTTGCTGATAATGAAGCAAATGATAAGAAAGATAAGCTTTCAAAATGTTTTGACAAACTTGAAGAAAAATTCGGCAAAAATATAATCCAAACCGGCTTTATAACAGAGGATGTCTAAAAGAAAACTTGCAGATTTACGGGCATATGTTATAATTAGAATAGAAAAAGGAGGGTATATTTATGCAAAACAGAATTATAGCTTCATTCCTAAGAAGGGGGGGGGGGCTTAGATAGTGCCGGCGGGCTTTTTCACGCTTCGGGATTATCCCGTTCCGCATTTACCTTAGCGGAAGTTTTAATTACCTTAGGTATTATTGGTATCATAGCAGCTATGACTTTACCGTCACTTGTTGGAAAATACAGAAGCAAGGCTGCATCTGTTCAGTTAAAAAAAATGTATACTGTTATATCTCAGGCAATGCTTAGGGCAATACCTGACGGAGATTATAACAACTTAAGTTTTGCTGGCGGAGGAGATACTAACAGCGTACTAGAGTTTTTTAATAATTATCTGAAACCACAGATAAAAACAATGAATATAAAATCGGGCTTATATGCAAATGATTTTAAAAAATTTAACAAAAAGAATCAGAGTATAAGCTGCGGCAGCGGAGTTTTAAGCTTTCAAACCCCTGACGGCTACGAATTTTGTATTGATACCTGGGGAAACAGTGATGCTGAGTTTGTTCAAAATATGTACGGAGTAGATTTAAACGGTATAAGCGGAAGTATTGTTGTTGTTTACGCTGATGTTAACGGACAAAAGAAACCAAACACTCTGGGGAAAGATGTATTTGTTTACGTACTCAACAGAAAAGGGCTTCAACCGGCCGGTATTAGTAAAAATGATACAGAAGTTGAAACCGAATGTAAAAATACCGGCTACTACTGCTTCACTAAAATCATGAGAAATGGTTGGGAAATGTCTCAAGATGATGTATATTAAGACAAAACAAAAGCTCCCTTTTTAAAGGGAGCTTTCAATTTTAGTTTATTCAAAAATCCAACCGTTTGTTAAATCAACCTTTATAGGCTGGAGCAGTTTTAGATACAGAACACCATCCGGCTGAACATCAAGTTTTTCACCCTTTAATGCTGCTCTTACAAACTTCATAAACCAGTTTCTGTGTTTTGTCACATTACTTGTACCATGGAAACCTGCGGTCTGATCATTGTTTGTTACAACAAGAGAGTTATCGAGAACAAGTACACCATTTCGTACAAACCATTTGCCGCTTCTTACATCCATAAGCTGCCCTTTAAGCTGGGAACCTTTATAAACAAGAATATATTTATCCTTTGTAATATAGTTTTCCGGAGCAACAGCTGCATATATTTCACCGGCTTTTGAAGATTGGGAGCTTATATATTTTGTAAGCTTTATTGGAACAATTGCCCCGGCAGGAATTGTTCCTACACTGCCTTGGACAACAGCATTTTCAACAACATATCCTTCACCGGTTTTCTTTCTCATTGCTTCTGCAAGCTTTGCATTCGGATTAAGTTTAGCCTGTTCCATCATATCGTATAAAATAGCAGCAACTTCAGCTCTTGTTGCAGGACGTTCGGCTTCAATATTCTTCTTACCATCAGAAGGCATAACAACAAGCATATCCAGAATTTCAGCTTTTCCTGCCGGAATAATAAATTCTTCCGGAATTTTATCTGCATCAGCATATTTTCTTGACAAAACCTCTTTTGCTTTTTGTGCGCTTATTTGTTCAGTTGTTAAAGCATTGACAGCAACTGTCATAGACTCTGCTCTTGTAACGGTATCATCCGGTCTGAAAGGTTCACCGGACGGAGGACAGGAAATTAAATCAAAAAACAAAGCTTTTTGTATAGCATCATATGCCCAGAAGTCCTCTGTAATATCAGTAAAAGCTACAGGCTGAGCTACAGTTGTATGCTGCTGCCCCAAAGCTTTTATAGCCATTGAAGCAAATTCAGCCCTAGTAACATTATCGTCAGGTTTAAAAGTTCCGTCCGGATAACCTACAATTACACCTTTGTCAGTAAGTATTTGAATCTCTTCAGATGCCCAGTGGTCTTTTGCCACGTCAGGGAACTGAAACGCATTTGCAGCATTAAATCCGAAAACGAATACTAATGCCAAAAGAGCCATTCTTAGTATGTTTTTCATAACCATTCTCCTATATAAATATCCATTAAAATCGTACAATCAAAACACATTTTCAGCAATATAATCTAAAGTTATGTAAAAACACGCAAAAATCAAGATTGACATATTTTTACATTCACAAGATGATAAAAATTATCTAAGGAGTAACGAGTAATTATGAAAATTTTACCTGTAAATATATTCCGGCATAGGGATTTAAGCATTACAAACAGCAAAAAAGATAAAAATGCGGTTCTTTCAACTCCTTTTACATCAAACGATACTGCACATTTTGGTTCGATTTTGGATATGCAGATTGGAGAATTAAAGGAAATATTTGAAAATGAAATAAATCCATTCATAGAAAAAAATAAGCCAATGTATATTCAAATAGGAAAAATAGGTTATGATTCCCAGGAAAAATTAAAACTTGCCAAAAATCTTAACCAGCAGTTATTTAATAAAAAATTTGACTTAGAAAATAATATTACAATAAAAAAAGTCGAAAAAACGGTTGAACCATACAGAAAATATCTGGATAACATTAAAGAATTTGAACAAACTTCACGCTTTATATTAAACAGTAAATATTACGCAACACCGGAAATGGTGAGGTTTATCGAAAAAAGCCGTCCGAAAATATATCAGGGCAGGACTGAATTTTCTAAGATTAAGCCTGTTTATGATGAATATAATCAGACAAAACAAAATATAGATAACGATTTAAATAATATAGGTTTACAAAGTAATCCTGAATTTGCCCGAAAGCTCAAGGATCTGGATAATCAAAACCGTACTGCCGTAATGCTTATGCTTGTATCAGGTTATCCTGATATGTTAAAGCTGTCAGGAGATGCTGAAAAATTATTCAAAGACTATAAAGAACACACGCAGCCTGCATTTAAGATCATGGAACAGACCGAAAGACTTACCTATGAAACCCAGCGTTTCCAGGAACACAGCCTGTCTAACCGTAGTGAGCTTGATAAAGAAATAAAAGATTTTCTTGACGCAAATAAAAATTACAAATCAGAAAACCTGACAGAAGAAGAGATAAACACCGTATATAATGAATTTATTATTGCAGCTGATAATACAATAAATTCACACGCGAAAAAACTTGAAATGTTCGTTAAAGACAATCCTTTCAAAGTCAGCCCGAGAATAATTGATAAGACGCTAAAAGCCCAGCAAAGAACAAATAAACAACTGAGCATTCTACTACAAAAAGCTAAAGAGGAATTCTACAAAAATTAAACTGCCTGTTTATCTTCTTGCTTATTCATAGGATTCCAGGTATCCTTAAGATTATTTTTAATGAGGTTCTGGTAAAATTTTTCCTTAAAATCAAGCAGTTCCAGCTGTTTTTTAAGGTCTGCCAACTGCTGCATGGCCTTTTGTTTTGTATTATGAATAATTTCATACCTTTCCGGTATTGTAGAATCCCCGACAATACATAAATCAACATATCGCTTAACAGATTTGTTATCTATGCCAACAGAGCGGAGGCATTTAACTATTCTTACCCAGTCCAGATCATTTTCAGAAAACATTCTTATATTATTTTTATTACGCTGAACAAATGGGAACAAACCGCTTTTTGCCCAAAATCTTAAAGTATGTTCAGAAATTTCCATCTTATCTGCAACTTCTTTTACAGTATACATATGCACCTCCTAAACAATATTTTATCATGATGAAGCTTGCGTTTCAGCCATATTTCAGAGATTTGTAAATTTCTATTAATAATTTAGCAAAAATATTATTTAGCAGTTTTATTTAGTGAAACGAGGATGAACAGATGTACATTGTCAAAATATAAGGAGTATAAAGATGAAAGTAATGTCAATTAACCCGGCAGGAAACATCAACCGCCTGCAAAACAAAACACAACATAAAAAGAATACAGCATACAACCCGGGATTTCAGGGAAATGTAAAGATTTCTAATAATATATTGGAAGAAGTAACATCAAGCATGAGTTCATTTAGACAGGAAAACCAGGAAGCTGTATTTAACGCATTAGTAAAACTGAAACAGCACTTTACAAAAGTTGGAAGTGATAACTTAACAACATCAATTTATATAAAAGATACAACATCAATTGTTGATAATGGAAGCGTTAGTTTGATTGTATGGGGAAAGTTTTCGCCTATAGATAAAAATATTACCGAATTATTGAAAAAACATAAATATGTTGTGTCACCATCTCAATTAAAAAAATTACAAAACAATGACAAATATTTATTAAAACGTTTAGATTTTGGGAAAGAACTAGGCGGAATAACCCTTGGTTCAGTAAACAGAGATTTTAAACACTTTGAATACATAACCCCTAAAACAATGGATATATTCACAGATAATATGAAATTATTATACCCTGAAGATTCCGAAGCGAAAATATTCAAAGAAATAGTACATGAAAACTCAGGCTTCCGCAAATTCATAAATATCATACTGGATATATAAATGGAAATAACACCATAATAAAAAAGACTTCCTTATTGGAAGTCTTAAAAATGGTGGGCAGGGGTGGATTCGAACCACCGTAGTCTCGCGACGGCAGATTTACAGTCTGCTCCCTTTAGCCACTCGGGCACCTACCCGTATAAAATTTTAATAACCATCACCTCTACCCTTTTAAAACTTGCAGGTAGCACATATGCCCTTGACGAGATTTGAACTCGTGGCCTCTCCCTTACCAAGGGAGTGCGCTACCCCTGCGCCACAAGGGCTTATTCAAAAGCTTTGGTTATAAAGTACAAAAGCCGGCAATAGGAATCGAACCTACAACCTACGGTTTACAAAACCGTTGCTCTACCGTTGAGCTATGCCGGCTAACAGAATTTATTGTATTAAGAAAAAAATTAAAAGTCAAGAGTTTTTTTATTGTATAATTTCTTTGTTATGATTAAATATTTAGCACCTGTTTTATTACTTACTATTTCAAATATTTTTATGACTTTTGCCTGGTATGGACATTTAAAATTCAAGGCAACACCTATACTAATTGTCATACTTGTAAGCTGGGGGATTGCTTTTTTTGAATACTGCTTTCAGGTTCCGGCTAACAGAATCGGGCATGAAGTATATAATGCCGCTCAACTGAAAACAATACAAGAAGTAATTACATTAATAGTATTTAGCTTTTTTTCAGTTTTTTATTTAAAAGAACAGTTTAAGTGGAACTATCTTGTAGGATTTGCTTTCATAATTCTTGCGGTATTTTTTATTTTTAAAAAATGGTAATGAAGTCATTCCTTACTAAAGGATAAATATGTCTATGTATATAAAATAAAACTAAATATATTAATTTTAGTATTGACAAAATGTTAGGCATACCTTACAATATAAGTAAGGATTTATTCTTTTATGGAAAAAATAAATTGCAAAATCAGCGACAGCATTGCAGAAACATTGTTTATCCCATTATATATGCGTTCAATTGAAGCTAAACGTCCGGACGGTATAATAAAAGATGAACTAGCTTGTGAACTTATTGAAAAAATTAATTATGATTTTTCTAAATATAAAAGTGCACATGCCAGCGAATTAGGATGCGCAATAAGGATAAGACACTTTGATAGTAAACTTCAGGAATTTATTAACACACATAAAGATCCTGTTGCGGTATTAATAGGATGCGGTCTTGATACAAGATTTCAGAGGATAAAAGATAAAGGCAATTCTATATTTTACGAGCTTGATCTTCCGGAAGTTATAAATTTGAGAGAAGAATTAATTCCGCAATCAACTAATGATATTTACATAAAAGCCTCTATGTTTGAAAAAAGGTGGATGGATGAACTTAAAAGCAGACATCCCCATGCTGATTTCATTTTTATTATAGAAGGTGTCTTTATGTATTTCCCGGAAAAGGATTTACTGGATTTTCTTAATGAAATATCCAAGAGATTTAACAACAGTGAAATTTATTTTGATGTCTGCAATAAATTTGTAGTAGGAAAAACATTAAAACATGACGCTGTAAAATATACAAAAGCAAAATTTCTTTCAGGTTTTGACTCTCCGGCAGAAATAGAGAATGCAGTACCGGCATTAAAACATATTGAAAAATTTTACTTTGCTGATGATGAAAAAGCGCGGTGGAAATGGCTCGGAGTTTTATTCAGACTTGTACCTTTCCTGCATAATTCTTTCGGCATATATGGATTTAAGGTTGAAAATAAACATGATTGACAAAAAAACTCAAACAACATTAGACCGGTTGGAAATCGGGAAAGATGCAGTAATTACTGCAATCAATTGTGAAGATAAAGCATTGAGGAGACATATTCTTGATATGGGGCTTACTCCGGGAGTTGAAATTACTCTTATAAAAACAGCTCCGCTTGGAAACCCGATTGAACTAAGGCTTAGAGGCTATGAGCTCACTATCAGAAAAGAAGATGCTGCCAAAATAAAAATATGTGATATTCATGATGCCCATAATTATGTAAGAAAGAATAAATCTTTTAAAAATATAGAGCATTCCAAAGTTGGAGAAACACTTACATATAAAACAAGAAAAGAAAATAAACCTTTAATCAGACAAAAAATCACATTTGCACTTGCCGGAAATCAGAATTGCGGAAAGACAACATTGTTTAACCAGCTTACCGGAGCAAACCAGCATGTGGGGAACTTTCCCGGAGTAACAGTTGACATGACAGAAGGGGTAATCAAAAATCATCCGGATGTTACAATCACTGATCTTCCTGGGATATATTCGTTATCACCTTACAGCAATGAAGAAATAGTTACCAGAAATTATATTCTTAATGAGAAACCGGACGGGATTATAAATATCATTGATGCAAGCAATATTGAACGGAATTTATATCTTACAATGCAGTTAATTGAACTTGATGTTCCTATGGTTATTGCACTAAACATGATGGATGAAGTTTCCGCAAACGGAGGCAGCATTGATGTAAATGGTTTGGAAGCAATTTTGGGCGTTCCTGTTATACCTGTTTCAGCACTGAAAAACGAAGGGATTGAAGAATTAACAGAACATGCGATTAATGTCGCGCGCTACAGAGAACATCCCGGCAGACTTGATTTTTGCAATCCAAATGAAGCAAATGAAGCTGCTATTCACAGATGTATACATTCTATAATACACTTGATAGAAAATCATGCAAAAAGCATCAATCTTCCTGTACGATTTGCAGCAACAAAGCTTACAGAAGGAGACCCCCTTATAGCCGGGATATTAGGTCTTGATGAAAATGAAATAAAAATATGCAGCCAAATAATCTCTGACATGGAAAAGGAAAGAGGATTGGATAAAGAAGCAGCTTTAGCTGATATGAGATTTTCTTTTATAGAACGCCTGTGCAGTGAATATGTTCACAAACCCGAACAAAATATCGGGCATAAAATTACATTTTATGCTGATAAAATTCTTACAGGAAAATATACTGCAATGTTTGCTTTTTTCGCGATAATGGCATTAATATTTTATATTACATTCGGACCGTTGGGGTCATTTTTAGCAGAGTTAATGGATACCATTATCGGAGCTGTTTCTTCTGCAACTGATAAAGCTCTCAGTGCATACGGCTTAAACCCGGTAGTACATTCTCTTATAATAGACGGGATTTTTGCCGGGGTAGGAAGTGTATTAAGTTTTCTGCCTGTAATTGTGGTGTTATTTTTCTTCCTTTCAATATTGGAAGACAGCGGGTACATGGCAAGAGTTGCATTTATTATGGATAAGCTTCTAAGAAAAATAGGTCTGTCCGGCAGAAGTTTTGTACCAATGCTTATTGGTTTCGGGTGTTCTGTACCGGCTATTATGGCTACAAGAACGCTGCCTTCAGAGCGTGACAGGAAAATGACAATATTTTTGACACCGTTTATGAGCTGTTCTGCAAAGTTACCTATATACGCTCTGTTTACAGCAGCATTTTTCTCGGATAACCAGGTTCTTGTCATTTTAAGCCTTTATTTAATCGGGATTATTGTGGGAATAATCTTTGCTTACTTTATGAAATTTTTCGTATTCAAAGGACAGCCTGTGCCTTTTGTAATGGAGCTTCCAAACTACAGAATGCCAAGCCCTATGAATGTGTATAGATTAATTTATACAAAATCAAAAGATTTTATCACACGTGCATTTACCATTATATTTTTCGCAACAATACTAATCTGGTTTTTACAGACTTTTGATGCACGATTAAATCTTGTAACAGATTCTGCCGAAAGCATGCTTGCAGGTTTAGGAAATCTATTTGTACCGATGCTCAAGCCTCTTGGCATATCAGACTGGAGAATTTCAACAGCCTTTATAACAGGGTTTATGGCAAAAGAGAGCGTAGTCAGCACTTTGAGTGTACTCTTAGGCGGGAATACCGACATGCTGCCGCAATTATTTACAAAACTTACAGCATTTGTATTTCTTGTATTCTCATTGCTGTACACGCCTTGTGTAGCAGCCATTGCAACCGTACGAAGAGAATTAGGCAGACACTACGCAGTTCTTGTTATTCTTTTACAGTGTTCCATAGCATGGGTTGTTGCATATATTGTTTATACAATAGGGAAACTATTAGTATGATACAGTTTTTCTGCCTTCACCTTCACCAAAATTCCACAATGATTTGACAAAGCAGCAAAATACTACTAGAGAAATCAGTGAAATATTTTCACAAAAAGGTAAGCAAAACTGAAGTTCCAAACATAATAAAATTATTTACTTTCCCAAAATACGCGCAGACAAAGCGTTTTAGAACTAGCGGAGGACGGGGCTCGAACCCGCGACGTCAACCTTGGGAAGGTTGCATTCTACCACTGAATTACCTCCGCTTAAACTGAACTTTTTCTGTTTTTATTTTAGCACTAATAAAATTAGACTGCAATGTTATCCTTAAAGACAATTTTATTAGTGCTAAAATAGCATATTCTAAATAAGAATATGGAGTAAATTATGTACAGAATCGTCTTATTAGCTTTAGGGTTTTTAATAATTACGGCTATTGCCTTCACAAATTATGCAAAAGCCGAAGAAATTCATTTTAACAATAATATTTTTATCTTAAAATACAGTGCACTTTCACCGCAAAATAAAGGTTATGAAAATGAATATTTTCTAAAAGATGAAAATAAAAACAACTGGACAAAAATGGTTGGAATTTATTATTATCAGGAAGAAGGCAAGCCTATAAAATTTGCTGATGATAAATGCAAACAGGTTGAAAATGATGAAAACAATGTTTTGCTAAAATTTATCGAAAATAAAAAAGCGGACAAAGCGGCTTTGAGTTATTTACAGCATGGAAACATACAGGACAAAAATTTCTTTGAATACAATATTTTTAAATATGAAAAACATCCGGACAAAGGCATGATGGTTCTTCGCTATGCAGTAAGGTTCTTCTTCACAACAGATGCTGAAATCACTAAAATAGGAAATAATGTTAAAGAAGAAAATGACAAGTATCTGCAGATGATTATTGAATCTCCAATTCCGCCAATTATCGAGAAAGATATAACCAGCACTACATAGTAAATATAATTAACGCATTAGATTTATTGTCATGATATATCCTAAAATTCTGTTTATTTCTTGCCCATTTATAAACGGATTGTAAACGCGTCATTTTGTTAGGATGGTGGGCAAAAATCCAATAATATGTTACTCCTTTTGGCAAAGAATTCAGATGATTAATATATTCTTCTTCACTTGTAAACCGAACCTCATCTGTTATAACAGAATTACTGAAATTAAAATATCGTTTATAATATTCATATAAAATTGAATTTCCATCTGAAATATAAATCACATCTTCTTTTTTAATATTATTTTGTGTTAGCTTAAGAGCAGTAACAATATCCTCATCATCATATGTTTTAAGAAATATCTTATTAAAAGAATACAATGATGCAGGACCAATAAACATCAGACTTAATAAAATTACAGCTGTATAACAGACACATTTTACAGGTATATTTATGTAATCAAATAGCTTTGCTCCCAAAAGAATAAATACAGGTATTAAAAATAGAATTAACCTAGTTGAAAACGGATATATTTCGAAATAAGAACAAATAAGTACAATAAGAACCGGACAGCAAAGTAAAAAGTTACTTTCCCTTCTGTTATCATCCTTAAAAACCATAAATAATATTGAAATTAATATCAGGAACAATGGAAGTCCATAGCCAAAAACATATCCGATATTATCTATCAATAACTCCATAAAAGCCCAGAACCCCTTATTAATAAAGGCATATTGCCAATAATTGTGCAAATACGAACTTCCCATAAGATTTGCGTTGGCAATATATAATCCAGCAAGACTTATACCAAAAGGCAGAAGAGATACTGCAATCTGTTTAAACTTTTTAGGATTAAATATAAAATAAGTCAAATAAACACTGATAACCGTAAAAACTGATGGAAAAGAAAACCATATTACTAAACCGTAAAATAAGCCGTATAATAATTTAGTTTTCAAATTAACAAATTTATCAATATAAAAATAACTAAGAATAACCAGAAGAGAAATTAAAACATCAGTGCTGTACGGCTTGAATTGTTGTGCATAATCACAAAGCGGATAGCAAATACTAAAAAGAAAACAAGCGGAAAATAAAGATATATGTTTTACCAGAAATCTTTTTGCAGCTAAATAAAATACTATAAGCGAACCGAGCGAAGAAAATAAAGGGATAATACGCAATGCCAATTCTTTTGATGGTAATAAATAATATGCAAGCTTTGAACCATACATGAATAGTTGAGGTGCAGCCTGACCATATTCCAATGGCTTAAAGTAATTCCAGCTCTTTAGGATATTTAATGCTAAAGCACATTCATCGTTCCAAAATGGACGGGAATAAGAATAAAATAAAATTCTCAAAATGCACCCAAGAGCTAAAATAATTATAAGCAGAATATTAAATATATTATTTTTATTTAAAGCCTCTTCTTTATCCATATCTATTCTCATTTATAACATTCAATAACACCCTAAACCCGCTAAAATAAAAAAGAGCCTATATTTCAGGCTCTTCTTTATGGAGCGGGAGACGAGGCTCGAACTCGCGACATCCTCCTTGGCAACACAAGGCAACAGCTTGACTAATCTGTATAAAATATTATTATTCTTGCATTTGAAACACCTCTGCAAGACTGATACAAAAGTAAAAAAGCTAGTAAAATCTGCTGTTAGTCCATAAATATTACATAAAAAATGGCAGGATTTGTTTTGTCCTGCCATGTATATGTTTGATATATTTATACAGATTTTAAAAATCTATGTAAATTAGCAACTGATGTATTATATTGTCTGGCAATAATTGTTTTAGGGACTTGCAAATCAACTAATTTTAAGATTTCTTCTGCATGTTCATCAAGTTTTGATTTCCCTCTGCCGTTTGGTCTGCCTAATTTTGTTCCGTTTGCTTTTTTTGCTTGTAATGCTTCAATTGTTCTCAAACTTATCAAATCTCTTTCGATTTGTGCTACAAGTGCAAATATTGTGGTTGTAACAGTTGAAGTTATGCTTTTGTCATTGTTTGAAAAATCTTCTTTTATTGAGTAAAGTGTTATTCCTTTTTGTTTTGTAATGTCGATTACCTCAAAAATTTGTGTAATTGAACGTGCTATTCTTGAAAGTTCAGGAACAATTAAAATATCTCCTTGCTCCATTTTTTCCAACAACACACCTAACTGCCTGTTTTTAAAATTTGATTTTCCGCTAATCTGTTCTTCAACAAATTCAACATTGCCTAATTTCTTTTCATTTGCAAACTTTAAAACATCAAGTTTGTTTTTCTCTGTGTTTTGGTCAATTGTACTAACTCTTAAATAGCTGTAAGTTGCCATGTTTTACCTGCCTTTCTTGGTTAAATTTGGTACAGTATCGTAAAAACCTATCTTTTATATTTTTATTATCCAACCCCATAAACTAAAATTCACCCGTTTTTAGTTTACTGATGAAGAAAGTTTAAACGGTCGTTTTTTAGTTCCTATCGGTAATACAGCTACAACTGTTTTTATTAAAACAAAGGTGGTAAAAATGGATATAGAAAACATAAATAAACAAATACAGACAGAAAATGACAGCTACAACAGAGATTTAAACCAATTACAGCAAGAAATATTAGACCTAAAAAAGAGACATCAACGCAGAATATCCGATTTACAAAGCCGAAAACAACAGGCTACAAGCCAAATTAAGCATGAGTGTTTGGAAAATCAATATAAATCATCAGAAAATATTTTTAAATCTGTTAATGAAGAGTTAAATAAGTTTATATAATATTATCATTTTGTATATGAGGTATAACCTGTAATTACAACACTAATGAAAGTAAAGTTTTGTTAAATAAAGGTATAATCTGTCTTTACAGATTTTGCCATGCTCTATTACTATGATTGTAATAAAATTATTATTTACCTCAATAGTACCTAATAAAGGTATCTACCGAATGTAATTAACCAAAAAGATTTGGAAATACAGCAAAAGCAGTAAATAATAAATGAGTAAACACTCCGTATAAGAAGAAAGGAAAATTAAAATGTATTACAACTACTCTCTATTTCAACAATTACACTTATTTAAAGATATGTATGACTACGCAGACGCTTGTAGAACTATACATAATCCTTGGAAATCAGATTTTGAAAGATTCCACGCCTGCCTGACAATCGGTCAGTTTTGGAATAAGTATATAAAAATATCTTAATTTAAGCTATTTAATTTGATTTGTAGCATATTGAACTAATAACTGTTTAGCGATTTCACATTTATTTAAGCATAATATGCACTATGAACAGGTTCTTTTACACAGATTATAAAATTATATTCTGTAACTTGCTCATTACATATTTCAATTTGGTTTATTATTTCAAAATCACCATGATTTATTGTAAATTTATTTTTTAATAAGTTTTTATTCAAAGAAACATTTTTAAAACAATAAGAGTATAATAATTTGCACAAATTTATGTATGTTTCATCTGATTCTTTTGATAAATTATCTGGGGTTAAATTATTTTTTAAGTATGAAATTTGTACTTTTTGTATAACTTGATTTGTTCCTTCTGCTGAATATGTAATATTATCAAAAGAACGAATATTCATTTTTAAAAATTTTGAGCCATAGTAATTTCCGTAACCCTCATCATATTCTATGTATTTATAATCATCAATTTGCATATTTCTTGTACTGAAAAGATTTAATGTTTTGTCTATTTCAAAACCTACGCAGGAAGAATCAAATTTTAAGAAAGTTGTTTGTTTTTTATATTCAACTATCAATTCGTCAATATTTGTTGTTTTGCTTAAATAACTACTTGATGTGAGAAAATATAAAAACTTGTTTAACTTTTCAAAATCTAATTTGCAAAATCGATAAATCTTCCAAATATATTTTATATTTACAGGAATTTTTATATCATTACGCAAAGAAAGTCTTAGGTATACTTGTTTATACTCTGAAAATACTTTGTTTATTAAACTAAATGGCAGAAATGCAACAGTATAAATAATTGGAAGAATAAATGCTTTTAGGTTTTCTTTTTGTACAAGAACTCCTAAATTATTTATTAATTTAGCACCTACATATATCAATATGCCAAAACCTATAATTGCTATTATATTGTTAGCAAAGTCATAGGCTATTTTATATTCTTCTTTATCTTCTGAGTATGCAGACATCATTTGAAAAAGACATACTATTGGAATAAGCAACAATAAAGTCCATATGGGCAAGCAAATGATATTAACGATAAATTCATAAACTGCTGAAACAGAAATCACTTTTAATAAGTAATTTCTCATTGTCTCTTGCCAATTTTTATTAATTATAATATCTTTGTATAGTACAAAACCTGAAAATAATAGCCAAAGTATACTGTCTTTAAAATGGTGCAAATTCCATAAACCTATATAATGCAGAAAAAATGTTATTATACAGAAATAAACAATTAACTCAATAACCATTGCCCTAATTGATTTATTTTTTATAAAAAATTCAACCAAAATTTTTATAACACTTACAAAAAATGTTCTTAATGGTTTAAAAAATATTAATAAAATTACAAGTAACAGTAATATAGCTATTTCATTATTATTAAATGAAGAAATAATTGTACTTATTTTTTCTTTCACAATTCCCTCTATGTATAATTTACTCCGTATCCCTTAGTCTGTATTCGATTTCATAGTTTTTGATGTAGTCGGTTTCTTCGTCTGTTAAGCCATAGAGTTTGCAGACTATATCATCAATTTGTCTTATATAATCAAATGATTTAACAATTTTATATTCTTTGAATGTTGCAACATTATATGATTTTGCCTCATGTGTAATTGCGTTTTTGTCTATATCTTCTAAATATTGCTCATAAATATTCTCTAATTCTTGAATGTCATTATCTGTAAGTTTAGGTATTGGGAAATTTTTGATTTCATAATCCTTAATATGCAAGCCGTCGGTATAAATTTGTAAGAAATACCAAAATAATGTACTGCTTAAAATACAACCAATGCTTGAATACAATTTTTCATCAAGACATATTGGGGTTTCTTGTGTTGAACCAGTTGAACGATTTGTAATAACGTTAAAGTATCTGCCACCTGTTGTTCTATAGTAAACAGGTTTACCGCTTTCGCTACAATATGCTTCTAATGGTCTATTATTGAAAACTTTTTCCAATATTTTAAGGTCAGTATCTTCTGATATTTTGGCATATCTACCTTTTAATTTATATTGATTTGAATTTATAAATTTTAATTGTTTCAGCATTTCATCAGGATTATCAGTTTTTCTTTTTCTTTGTAATTTCGTAGTTTCAATAAAATTACATTTTTCATTATTTGTTTGAGTTCCATATAGTTCTATAATTGATACTCTTAATCCTGCACTATCAAATATTTGTGTTGGTCTATTACTATATGAGGAGATTTTTATTTTATTACAAGTTGTTTCCATTAAATCTTGTATAGGAACACACGCATCACTTGATGTTATAGACATTGGCACAATATAAAATAAATTTGCATTTTGTTTAGTAAATTTTAACCCTCTTTCAATAAATAATGTATAAGTATCAAGAGAACCTTTTTGAACATGAGGTATTGATTTCGCTGATTTGTAACTATCTTTAAAATGTTTCTTTTCTTCATCTGATAATGAAACTCCGTATGGTGGATTGCCGATAATCAAATCAAACCCATTAAATACACCATTTTCATCAAGCAGTTCCGGAAATTCTATCATCCATTCCATAGAATTTTGATATACACCTTTGTTGTTATTTTGTTCAAACAAGCTTAATTGGCGAGTTGGAAATATTTTGTTTTTGATAGTCTTAATTTGTTCTTTTAAATCCGATTTTGAAATTTTGCTTTCTGTATTTTTGTACTCTGCTACAAGATTTTTGTATTCTTTTATGCTCTTTGCTTCGGCTGTTCTGCCATCAAGTGATTCTAATGCACAATGTCCTACTTTTACTTCATACGCACTTACAAGCGAATTACCGCATTTTATATTTATATCAATGTTCGGTAATATCTGCATTTCATCAGTATTGCCGATATAATATGTGTTTTTCAAAAGTTCTATCCATAAACGCAAACAACATATTTGTACAGAGTTTGGGTTAATATCAACACCGAACAGACAGTTTTCAATAATCTTGCGTTTTTCATCAAATATTGCTTTCTGTATGGCTAATGATTCTTGATTATTGCGTTTATATTCAAATTGTGTTTCTCCGTCTTGCTCATATATAACAAGTGAATCATTTTGTATTTCTACCTTGTTGCGAACAGGCAACAACCCTAATTCACTTTTCAGGGCAACAATATAATTTAAAACAGAAACCAAAAAGTGTCCTGAACCAACTGCAGGGTCGCATATTTTTAAACTGTCTATAATTTCGTTATAAAAATCTCTGCGTTCTTTAATATGTACATCATAAAAAATTAAATGTTTTAAATCTTCAATAGTAGTACATGGTGCTTTATCTTCGCCAAAAGTTTTGTTGAATTTCTGCAAAACAATGTTGTTTATCGACGTTTCTGCCATGTACTCAGTTATATATGCAGGCGTAAAGAATGAACCGTCTTTATAGCCGTTTAGTTTTTCAAATATCAAACCTAATACAGAAGAATTGATAATGTCTTTTTTATCATCATTTTCAGTTATGTTTGAACTAAAACTGTATGCTTCAAGAAAATCAAGCAAGTATTTCAGTAATGTTGGATTTTTTGGATAATTTTTTACTTTTGATAAAATACTGCCTTTGCATAAAGGTAAAGTTATTTCGCTATCAAGGTTTGAAATGTTACCATATTTAGATTCAAGTTCTGACCTTTCAAAAAGTGAACTGTTTAAATATGGTATTTCGTGTTCATCTCTTTCGCTTAAAGGTTTACCTAAAACATTGAAAAATAATCTGTTTAACTTTGCAAATGTCGGAATTTTGTCAAAATTCAAAAAAGCATAAGTTTTGTTATTATCATTAAAAGAAATTAACTGACTTTCAAACAATTTCAAGAATAACAAACGATTTAACCATACAATAATTAAATTTATAACATCATCAAATCTGTTACAGTTCAAATCATAAGAAATTCTATCTCGCAAAGTTCCTTTTGTATCAGACGCAACAATTTTCTTTTGATTTTTACCTTCTTCTTTTAAACCTAATATATAAAGTAGCTCATTATAAAATTTTGAATTTAATTCATTTGAATCCTTTGGCGAATATTCTCTTAACAAGAAATCCGGATGTAATGCTTTGTACAAATATTTAAACTGTCTTAAATCGTTATCGTTTAATGAATTGTTTAAAATCTTTGATTTGTATTGTATTAAATCAAATTCAGCATAATCAAAAGAAATACATTTTTCTTTTATCTTTGTTCCGATTTGGTCATAAAGAGTTTTGGTATCGGTATAAGCAACTTGATTATTTCTGAATTGCAAACAAATACGCTCTAAATCCTTATTGCAGAATTGTTTAGGATTAAAGAAAAATAAGTGTTCAGTATCGGTAATAACAACATTTTTGATGTTATAACTAATTTCTTTACTATCTTGATTGTAAAAATACCAAATAGCCTCTTGCAAAGCCTTTTTATTTATATCTTCGCTATCAGCTTGCAACATTTCTGACTTGTTATTCGGAGATTTAAATTCAAAGATAACCTGTGTTTTATTATCTTTCTTAATTGATAAGTCAATACGATTTTCATTGAGCAAAGTGGTATAATTTTTTAGTAAATGCTGGTTGAATATATTTTTTAGTAATTCTTCATTTGTTTTATCAATAGTTTCCAATTCTGCAAAAAAATCACGGAAATTTTTTAAAAAAGTATTAAAATCTTTTTCATCAATATTTTTGCTTTTGTATGCTTTATTATAAGACCCTAGAAAATTATAAAATCTTTGTTTTGCCACACCTAATTCTCCTATGATTCGAGTTGATTATAACATAAAATGCTTAATATTTGTTGATAATATAAAGCCATCCTTAATAATAAAATTTTTATTATTTTGCTGTTGTTTATGTTCTTACATGTACATAATATAAAGAAGTTTAATGTATATTATAAAATTTTAATTTTTGTTAAATATGGAAATTTAGGGAGTCTTTTTTATCGTGTTAATCATTCGGTTTCCTTTTATAATTTAGCCATGGTAAATAATGTTATAAATCTGAAAAAATACAATAGAAAAAAGAATTTGCAAAATTTTATAAGTACTTTTGAATATACTTATAACGGCAGAGCAGGTAATATTGTTAGTTTGGAAATCTTCAAACAAAATAAAGTTATTGATAAAATAAGCAAAAATCCTGTTTTTCAAAATACTATAATCATTATTATTTTTGCTATTTCTACTTACATTATTCTTAAATAATATCTCTCTAACTCAAATGACAAGCATAAACATAGCAAAATCATGCGTTTTTACCCCAAAACACAGATTTATATTGAATTGCCACTTACCGCTTGTTAAAATCGCTACAAATCGCTTGTATGTGTTTATTTGGGCAGAAGAAAAGATGTCAGAATGTTAGGAACATATTTAGAAAGACCGACATCTTTTCCTTGCCACTTTAAAGGGCAATTTTTTTGTTTTTAATTTTACTTATTATTTTCCTTGTATAATTTTTTTAATTGCTTGATTGCTTTATTTTTGCTCACAATCAAATTTTTAGGTTTGAACTGTTGTATATAGCTTATTTTTGCGATAAAAGCCTGTAATTCAGTCATAGTCATATCCTTAATTTCTTTGTTTCTTAATGTTTCTACTACCGAATGCCCGATTGCAAACGGAGGTGTCATTTTTCCGCATTGATTAATATGTACCCCTGTAACAACAGCATGTTTGTATCCGTATCGTTTAGTTTTTGATTTTTTGAGATGTAAACCATGAGTTTTTAAGGCATTATTAATGTATTTAATTACCCAATTCCCAATATGCTTATGTGTAGAAAGTGTAATATCATCTACGTATACAGTCATGTCAATATCAAGTTCTTTCATTTTTTTGTAAATGCTGTCAAAAATTTCTTGATGTACAAAGCAGGATAACAATGTACTTGTAGGAGCACCCGTAGGTAAATGATTTTTGTGGGTTGTCAGTTTAACAAGAATATCTGCAACCTCTTTTTTAACACCTAATTTTTTCTCAAAAAATTGTCTGATATATTTTTCCCTTGTATTTTGATAATAATGAATAATATCTATTGTTGCGACCTCACGTTTGAATCTATGTTTTTGTGCATTTTTTATGTTATTTTGCCCTTTAAATCCTGCCATACAGTATTGAGGGCAAGCCAATCGGTCTTGCAAATATTTTAATAATTTTTGCTGTATTAATTTTAACTGCGGATTTGGGGCTTCGATTTTACGAGCCTTTCCGTCTTTTATTTTATCAAAGTGCCTGTATCCACCTTTTATTATTTGTTCTAACTCGTTTTCAGTCGTGCCCAATAAATTTAATAAATTGGCAACAGAACTAAAACTGTCAAAAACAGTTATTATATCTTTCATATGTGCTTCCTTTACGTTTTCAATTGTATGAGAGAGATTGTGCTGCAAAAACAATAAGTTTAAGGTGGTTCAGCAGTGGCAATTACCTGTATCTCTCAAGTTGGGCGGAGCTTCCGCAGGAAGCGGAGCCTGAAAAAAAATAAAAAAATGCTTTTCTAAAATTATTATTACTAATAACAATATACATTCCTTTATACGTTTATCTTATATAAACTTATACAATACAATCATACATTATTGCATACCGATTAATTGTAACCACTTATGTAAGTAATTGCCGTTATTATTCAGTTGTTAATTTGCGTTATTTTTTCAGCATTGATTCATCGTATCCTTGTCATTTTGGTTTTTCCTTTTTGGGAGTGCTACATAACATGTTCATCAGCCATGTAGCAATTCTGCTATCTTTTGGCTTGATTTTTAATTTAAATTGTTTTTTCATGCATTATTTACCTCCATTTTTCGTCTTGGCTTTAGTTCAGCACCTGCTAAAAACCATGACATCACATTTTCTTTTATAAAAATTGGTTTTCGACCGAGTTTTCGATATAAATTTGATTCCAACTGTTTATAGCTTATCCAAGAATATACCGTTCCAATTTTTACCCTCAATAACTCTGCAACTTCTGCACAAGTCATTAAGGTAATTTGTTGTTCTTTTGTGTTTTTGTTTTTAATGTTATTCATATATATATAAAAACATGTTCATGCCAATATTTCTAATTTAGCAATTAAAAAAACAAAAAAATAGATTAAAAAATAAATCTATTTTTTTTACTTATAACACTTATTATTCAATATACACACTGATTAAAAATATTAGTGTTATTAATTTGATATCTAATATTTAGACAAATTTTACGCATGACTATTTGCACGTAATAGAAAATAAATTTTACAAAACATTATAAAATTTTTGATGTGTTATGTTTGAAATATATAATCAGCTTGTATTTTAATTGTTTTTATTAAATCTTCAACCGTAGTTTTATTTTCTTGTAAAATGTCTTTTTTTGCTATTCTTAATAGTTTATATATATATTTTCTTCTAGCTTGCCTTAATTGTACATAATCATTATCTTTCAATTTTATTGCAGAAATATCTTTTTCAAAATTACATGCCTTATAAATGCGGCTTTCAGTTAATTGTTTTAATTGTTTTAATGCTATCAACAAATTCTTACAATGAGGACATAATGCTCGCATTTTTATTTGATTTTCAATCGGTAGGCATAATTTACAGGGTTTATTAATTGAGGTTAATGCGTTAATAATTTTTTCATTTATAGAAATAAAGTATTTAATATTTTGTGGTTCATTTTCTCTATCAAGTTCAAAACAATATGTATCTTTAATATGCTGATGCAAATTTATTTTTAACATTGTTTGCATATTTAAAATATAAGTTGCCGTTGGCATATTTAATAATTTATAGCATTCTTCTTTTACGGTATTCGTAATTGTTATTTTAGTTATTGTATCGCCATAGATTTCATAATAAAAACCATGTTTTGTATAGTTGTTAATTAATATGCTTAAACACTTTTCTAATGATTTTTTATCAATTCTATTGATATTATTAACATCTTCAATACTACCCTCATAATTATTTATTATTTTTCCTAACTTATCAGGAGTATCTATGGGTAAAAAACTTTTTTCATATACTCCAAGCCTAGCAAGATTTTTCTTTCTGTTATACAGTGAATAAAAATTAAAACTATAAAAATTACAGGTTAGTGCTTTTAAGTGTAAAATAATCTTTTGATACTGTCTTAAGCTCGGACACAATAAAGAATGCAGTAATATTTCCTTATAGCTCATTCCTTGATGTTTTCTGTTATCTTCTATAATTTTAGGTAAAAAGTTTAATAAAAATTGCCCAACATCTCTATCATCGGCATATTGTATTAATAAAATTATAAATCTAAATAATCTACTATCTCTTTTCATAAGTATAATATATCATAACGTGTCTAATTATTTCAGAATGTAACAATTACAAGATTTTTACTATATTTTACTTCTTAAAATTTATTTATACTTATTTAGTATAAATTGTACTAACCTTGCACCCTAAAACTCTTTCCCCCGTTGCCTTTTAGTCTATTTGAAGTGATAATAAAAATATAAGATACATTAATTAAAAGGTAATGCAATCAAATGCGAGTATATGAAAAAAATAATCATTGGTATTTTGAAATGATGGTACGCAAAAAGCGTTACTGTCGTGCTATTTCAGAGGCAAATAATGAAAAAGAAGCAATTGCATACATGCAAGCCTTTAAGACGGATTTATTGCGTGGCAGACTTGATTTAATTGAAGATTATGGCATGGAAAAATTTGAAGTTATTGTTGCTGATTATATCAGATATGCAGAAAATAACCTTAAATCAACTGATACTGTAATCCCTATTGCAAAAAATTTTAATAACCTTTGGGGAAAGAAATTAATAAAAGATATTACTCCAAATCTTATAGAAAAATATAAGTCAGACCGTAATGGACAAGTATATTACGAAAAAATTGTTGAGGGTAAGAAAATTGTTAAACGCATATCTCCTGCAACAGTTAATCGTGAATTAGGTGTTTTATCTAAAATTTTCAGCATTGCAATAGATAACAAAAAAGCAAAGGAAAATCCACTTGTAAATGTTAAAAAATTGAAAGTTGCAAACAAACTTGAAAGACACATGACAGCAGAAGAACAAGAAAGATTTATAAAATTCTGTAATCACGACTATTCCTACATGGATGTTACAGCCGATGAATTAGAAAAAATAACTAAAAAATATTGCAATTATTCGTACGACCATGTTAGGGATATTGCTTTAATATGCTTAAATACAGGAATGCGTAGAGGTGAAATATTAAATCTTACTTGGGATTGTATTGATTTTTCAGCAAATATGCTTTGTGCTTTGAATACAAAAAATGGTTTAAAAAATGATGTTCCTATGAACAATATCGTTAAAAACATCTTGCTTACAAGATACAATTCTAAAGGGGATAATGTTTATGTATTTACAAATCCTGAAACAGGTACAAAATATGGTAACATACACAAAGCATTTATGACTGCTTGTAAAATGGCAAATGTACCAAATTTCAGATTTCACGACACAAGACATACATTTGCAAGTCGTTCAATCAAAAATAATGTTCCTGTGCCTGTTTTGCAAGAAATTTTAAACCACAAAAACATTCGCACAACCATGAGATATGTTCACAATACTTTTGAGCAAAAATTAAATGCTGTAAACAGCTTAAATAATTTATAAAAACAGTTTCCTAATAGTTCTCTTATACATGGGCAAGTTTATAATATTTGCCCATGTATTTATTTTTATTAGCATTTACAAAACTTCAACCTTGCATACTTTTACTGAGTTTAACAGATTATACAAAACCGCTCAGTCCATAAATATTACATAAAATCTAAATTTTAAAAATTTGCATTAAAAAAGCAAGGTCTGAAAGCCTTGCTATTATTATGTTTTAAATGGAGCGGGAGACGAGGCTCGAACTCGCGACATCCTCCTTGGCAAGGAGGCATTCTACCACTGAATTACCCCCGCTTACTTGCTTTTGGTTACTCTTCTATTATACATGGACATTTTTTTTTTGCAAGTATTTTTTTATAAAATTTTAAGCGGCCTGAAGATTTTCTTCTTTACTATCCATTGAACGGATATTAATTTCCAGCCTTTCAGGGAAAGCGTGTTTTAGTTTATTTGCAAGATCATTTGAAGAATCCACCCAAAACATTGAGGCTGCCAGAATTTTTGACATGCCATAATCATCCTTTACTTTAAGCATGACAGGATCGGACCCTTGAAATTCACACAGGACATTTTTAAGCAATACCAGCTCCTCAAATTTGAATTCATCAGTTAATTCAATCGTAAATATATTTGAATTATCTACTGGTTTAACCGTATCTACAAGAATTACAGGAGGTTCATCATCACTTCTTCTGTTTATTTTACCGGAAATAATTACGCGCTGTTCATTTTCAAGATAAGGACCATACTCTTGAATTTTACTGTTAAATGCAATTACATCCGTCTTGCCGGATAGATCTTCTACTGTTACAAATCTAAGGAATTTAGTCGGATCTTTCTTTGTTGGAATTTGTTTTGTCGCAGTAACAAGCCCGCAGATTGTTACAACTTTATCATTAGATAACTCAGCCAATTCCGAGATTTTATGAGTCATTAAAAACGGCAGCTTATCGCGGATAGTTGAGAGAGGATGGCTGGTTACGTAAAATCCCAAAAATTCTTTTTCAAATATTTGGATTTGACGCTGGTCATATTCTTCATCAGACCCTGAAAGCTGGAATTTTGCATCATCAGCAGCAGAGCTGTCGCCAAGCAGATCAAACAAGCTTCCCTGACCTGATTCTCTTGCTTTCGCTTCTTTTGATGCTGTAGCAGTTATATAATCAATATTTTCCATAAGCTGCTTACGGCTCTTTTCAATATTAGAAAACGCACCGGCTTTGATTAAGCCTTCAAGAGTTTTCTTATTAGAACATTTTGAATCAAGACGTTTGCAATAATCATAAATAGATTTGAATGGTCCATTCGCTTCACGTTCTTTAATAATCTCTTCAATTACTCCTTCTCCAACCTGTTTAATTGAAGCAAGACCGAAGCGGATATTGCCGTTATCAGGCGTGAATGTTGATTGTGAATGGTTTATATCAGGAGGAAGAACTTTTATTCCTTTCTTCTGGGCTTCTTCAATATAAAGCTGGGTTTTATCCTGATCACCCGCAACACTGGAAAGAAGTGCCGACAAATATTCAACAGGGTAGTGGCATTTTAAATATGCTGTCTGGTATGCAACAAACGCATAAGCTGCGGAATGTGACCGGTTGAAGCAATATGATGCAAAGGCAAGTATCTGGTTAAACAAAGCTTCAGCATCTTTTGATGACATGCCATGCTGGGCTGAACGTTCGATGAATTTAGTTTTTTGTTTTTCCATTTCATCGACTTTTTTCTTACCCATCATACGACGAACCATATCCGCTTGACCGAGTGTATAATCAGCAAGAACCTGGAACACCTGCATAATCTGCTCCTGATATACAATAGTTCCATATGTGTCCTTCAATACAGGTTCTAGAAGCGGGTGGGCATATTTAATCTCCTGACGACCATGTTTTCTTTCTACAAAGTCCGTAACCATGCCGGAATCCAGAGGACCCGGTCTAAATAGAGCAACAAGAGCGCCTAAATCCTCAAAAACGTCCGGTTTTAACTTTTTAACAAGGTTTTTCATCCCCTGTGATTCCAGCTGGAATACACCGTCTGTGTCTCCTGTCATAAGCATGTCATAAACAGGCTTGTCATCAAGAGGTATATCATTAATTTTCAGCTCAATTCCCTGCTGCTGTTTAATCAAATCAACAGTTTTGTATATTGTTGTAAGGTTTCGTAGCCCCAAAAAGTCCATTTTTAAAAGGCTTAAAACTTCAGTAACATCATGCGGAGGATAACCGGTTTGGACAATACCATCTTTTGACGGCTGAACAGGAAGAATATGGTCAAGCGGCTCCGGTGCGATAATTACACCTGCGGCATGAGTACCGGTATTATTTTTAATACCTTCAATAGCAACGGCAAGATCAACAATTTTTTTAACCCCGACAGTTTTTCCCTCCATAGGGTCTCCTGCCGGAAGCTGTTCATCCCTGTCGTACATGCCCTTAAGTTCTGAGCCGTCAACCTGCATAGCATCTTTTAAGGTTTTTGCTTTAGGATTTGTAGCCTGTGCAAGTTCAATAGCAGGCTCTATAAGAGAGGCAAGTTTGTTACTTTCGGAAAACGGCACCTTTAAAATACGGCAGATACCTTTTAAAGCCGCCTTTGCTGCATAAGTACCAAAAGTAATAATCTGGCAAACTTTATCTTCGCCGTATTTTTTGGTAACGTAATCAATTACTTCGCCCCTTCGTTCGATACAGAAGTCAATATCAATATCGGGCATGGTAAAACGTTCAGGATTTAAAAATCTTTCAAACAACAGTTTATGCTCAATAGGATCCAAATCTGTAATTTCAAGAGCATAAGCAACAACAGATCCGGCAGCAGAACCTCTTCCCGGACCAACCGGAATTCCATGGGTTTTGGCGTAATGTATAAAATCCCATGTAATCAAAAAGTACGCGGCAAAACCCATTTGCTCAATTACGCCTATTTCATAATCAACACGTTCTTTTAGTGCCGGAGAAATTTCGCCGTATCGTTTCTTGCAACCTTCATAAACAAGATATTCAAGATAAGAATCAATGGTATAGCCTTGAGGAACTTTGTAATCCGGCAGAGGGCTTTTCCCTAGTTCAAGAGTGAGATGGCATTTTTCTGCGATTTCTACAGTATTATTGATACATTCCTCAAACATCTCAGCATCCATCCATTTGAAGGAATCTCTAAGCTGTTCGGCTGTTTTAACATAAAATTCATTATTAGGGAAATGGAAACGGTTTGGATCTGCTTTATCACTATTAGTCTGCATACACAAAAGAGTATCGTGCATATCAGCATCTTCACGTCTGAGATAATGCGAGTCATTAGTGATAACCATTTTTATATTTAATTCTTTAGCAATACTAATCAATTCCGGATTAGTTCTTTTTTGTTCATCAATACCATGATCCTGAAGTTCTATGTAATAATCTTCACCAAATAAATCCTGGTACTGTTTTGCTACAGCAAAGGCTTTCTCTTTATCGCCTTTTAAAAGATTTTGAAGCACTTCACCGCCAAGACATGCAGAAAGGCAAATCAATCCGTCTTTATGCTCTTTAAGCATTTCAAAATTTATACGCGGATGAACATAGCGTCCCTTACACCAAGCATCAGACACAAGCTTAAGCAGATTGGCATATCCTGTTTTATCTTTAGCAAGTAAAACTAAGTGGTAGCATGGATTATGAAGTTTATTACGCTCTGTTATATCACCGTCATGCACATAAAATTCACAACCAAGAATAGGTTTTACACCGTTTTCTTTTGCGGTTGTGTAAAGCTCCATATCTCCGTACATAACCCCATGGTCAGTAAGAGCAACCGCAGGCATGCCGTTTTCTTTTGCAAAGTTTATTAAATCTTTTATTCTTATAGCCCCGTCCAGAAGAGAATATTCACTGTGGACATGTAATGGTACGTATGGTTTATTCATACTTAACATGTTAGCATACAAGCTGCAAATTTTATATTATTGTTAAATTAAATTAATCGTTATAATTTTCGAGAGTTTTATCAATTAATGCGACCATTCTCTCTTTTAAAAATTTAGGAGAAACAATAACGCAATTTTCAGCATATTTCATCAGACGTGCAAATAGAACATCGAAATCTTCATTAGTGTTTATTACTGTAAGATTACCTTGTTCGTCAAATCCTTTGGCATATTCCCATTCTTTTAATCTATATGATTTAGCAAGCTGACCTTTCAGTTTATATACAACAGTCATACTAATTTCAGGAGTGCTTGAAATAGTTGGAAGCTGTCTGACAGATTTAATACTATCTATAGGTATATCAAAGATTTGTCTGCTTAACTGGTTATAGACACTGAAACAAACCTTTTTGTTCTGATATTTTACCTCTTTTGGCGAACATATTATTGTTTGAATTTCATCATTTGCAACATATGAAATCTCAAGTTTCTGCTTTTCCTGACAATAAATTTCACATTCATTAATACGTTCCTTAAATTTTGAAAAATAAATAGAGAGATCAAAATTGTCATCAGTTGCAATGGATTGCAGCAGGGACTTTGTCTTCTCGCTGAAGCGTATTTCAAGGTCATTAATAAATTTATTAAAACTCTCTTTTGCCTTTCCGTCAGGCAGAAGTTCGGAAGCTGATTTTAAAAGCAAAACGGCTTTAAGTTCTTCTTCATCAAGTTCCATGCTGAAAGGAGTATTAATTAGATAATACATATTTTTCTTTTTCTTAACTTTTAATCCGAAGATTTTTAATGTATTAAGATATTTATTAAGCACAACATGAGAGTTTGATTTAACACCGTCCACTTCATCGGCAAAAATATTTATAACATCTGAAAACGGTACTTCTCCAGCTGATAAAAGCTTGAGCAGCTGAAATATTTTTAACACTGAATCATTATACTTTTCACTCAATCTAGCCAAGGAAGTAACCCTCCTTCATGCTTTTAAGTGTATTAATAATTTCTTCTCTGAAAGATTGCGGATAAAGAACTTTACAAGAACAGCCAAGCGAGAGCACACGCTGTTTTGCAATAAACGGATTTGAAGTTCTCATCTCTACAATAATACTATTATCTTTTATTTCAATAATCTTTTCATCATCATTTAACTTGAACTCGGAAACTTTTGTTTTAACCTCATAGCCCACCGTTATCTCTTCCGGAGGAAGAATTTCATCCCTTCTCAGCTTAATATTCACAATTTTCTGTATTCTTGCCAAAGGGAAATAACTGTATTGGTTATACTCAAGACCGGTTCCATATAAATATAATTTATTATTATTAAATTCAACTTTATCTGTTATAATTTCAATATTTTTTATACCCGATCTTGGCGAATTGTATTGGATTTCAATCTGACTTTTTCGTGCAGCACACTTGAGCAGCTCCTCCAAAAGGTCAATATCAATACCATATAACGGAGAAGATTTTTGAATTGTGGCTTCCAAATCTTTATTATGAAGCTGCGCTGAAAGTTTATATAAAAATTTTTCTAAAAGTATAAGTTCTTCAAGTTCAATATTTTTTGACAAAGCCTTATAAACTTTTGTGATACTTTTAATCTGCTCAGGAGAAAGAGCTATTTCAAAAGGATGGGAAACCATTCTGTAACGTGAGCCTTCAGTCTTTTTTGCTCTGATAATTTCACATCCTGCCATCCTTAAAGATGTAAGATAAACCCGAAGTGTATCAATAGAAATGGATTCTTTTATATATTCATGTTTTTCAAAATAGTCTTTTATTTCCAAATAAGACTTAGGTGATTCCAATAAAAGTGAAAACACAAGAAGAGATTTGAAGCCTGTAAAGGACATCAAATTATATGTAACCTTCTTATTTTTCATAAATTCTTTCATAAAGCTATCCTTTATATAATTTTATAATAAAATTCAAAAAATTGCCACAAAGATACAATATATATAAAATTTCAATTGCTGCAATACTTTCCTTAATCTTAAAGCATGACAAAAGTATTTTTGCGGAATTTTATTTGTCAATAAAAAAATCACCAAAATTTTACTTAATTTCATTAAAAAATCTTCATTAAGATTTAAGAACTTGAATTTTTTATGATTAAAACTAGGGGCATGGTCAATTGTAAAAAATAATTAATTTTTTTTTGCTTGTCAACTAATTTACTTAGTTTTACATTATTAAATGTGGAAAGCAAAATTTGAAAAAGTAAATTACCCACAAGAATATATCCGGTTACCGGATTGGGGAGATTTGAGATATACAATCAGGACATTAAGAAAAAGAGGTGATGGCTAAGCAGTCCAAAAGAGGAAAAGGATAGAAAAAGTTTAACAATACTTGAGGTGTACTGCACAGGAGAATGATTAGGGATATTTTTTTATTGATTATTAAATTAAGGTTAGATTTTTAAAAAGTTTTTATGGCGGAGTATTTGGGGATTTAGTTGTTTTTAAGGATTTTAGCTTGCATAATGATTGCAGGCTTTTTGGCTAAAAGAGGAAAAGATGAACGAACTGAAAGATAAAAAAATTATAGCTCTTATGTCAGGTACGTCATGCGACAGTATAGATGCTGGTTTATGTATTGTTCATCCTGATTTAAGTTGTGAGCTTATACAGGGAATTAACTATAAATATCCGGAACATATACGTGCAAAAATTTTTCAGCTCTTTTCAGGAAATGCTACGGTAAAAGATATTTGCCAGATGAATTTTGCAATAGGTCATTGTTTTGCCGATGCCTGCAAAGTGTTAATATCAGAACATGGAAAACCTGACTTTATATCAAGTCATGGTCAGACGGTTTATCACTTTCCTTTTAATGAAACAATTGACGGCGTAAGCTTAAAAAGTACTCTTCAAATCGGTGAAAGTTCCGTTATTGCAAAAGAAACAGGCTGTTTAACCATATCAAATTTCAGAGAAGCTGATATTGCATATGGGGGAGAAGGGGCACCGCTTGTTTGTTTTGCTGATGAAAAATGGTTTAAAAAATACGGCAAAAATGTAGCCGTACAAAATATCGGAGGAATCTCAAACGTAACAGTAATTTCGCATTCACATCCTACCTTCGGATTTGATACGGGACTAGGCAATATTATGATTGACTATTGCATGCAAAAATTTTATAACAAACCATACGACAAAGACGGCGAAATTGCAAAGTCCGGCAATATTTCATCAAGCTGGCTTGATTGTCTGCTTCAGGATGAATACTATTTTAAAAATCCGCCTAAAACAACAGGAAGAGAGTATTTTTCTCCTCAATATATTGAAAATGCGCTCAGGTTTGCACCGGAAAACCCTGCTGATATTATCGCAACCGTAACAGCACTTACTGCAAAGACTATAGCCCAGGCTTACGAAAGATTTATATATCCTGATATTGATATAGAAGAAGTAATCATAGGCGGAGGTGGAGCATACAACCCGCAGCTTTTGAAATATCTAAGACAGTACCTGCCTGTAGAAGTAAAGCTTAAAACCCATGAGGATTACGGAATTTCAAATAATTTTAAAGAAGTGATGGCATTTGCCCTGCTAGGTTACTGCTGTTATTACGGAATACCTAATAATCTTCCGGAATGCACAGGAGCCTCAAAAAGAGTTATTTTAGGTAAGATGGCTAATTGATAGATTAGCTAATTGTGCTATTGTAAACATGTTAACAATTGTAACTCTTACAATAAATTGGTAGCAATTATTTTATTTACGGGTTATAAATTAAGTAAACCCAACAATACAATTTGTTACCCCGAATATAAACTTAAATTTAAAGGAGAAAAAATGAACAACACAATTAATGCAGTTTCTTTTAACGGAAATATGGCAAAAGCTTACTTACAGAAAAAAGCATCACAACAGGCAAAAATAGCTGCAGAAAAAACTAAAGAAGCTGCACGCTTTTTGATTAACTCTAATCAGAAAGCATCTAAAGCACGAGAATATGTTGGAACCGGAGCTTATTTTGGAGTTGTTCCAAGCTCGCCAAGAGCTATAGGTCAACAAAAAGCTGTAGATTCAGTTATTGCAAGCAAATCTCTCATTCCGGCATCTGTTTCTACAAAACAAACAGAAAAAGCAGAAGCTGTTGAACCAATGTTTAACTTCTTTGGTTAATTTATAAAATAGTTTTAATAGAATCTGAAATGTACCTGATCAAGTCGTGAGCCAAAACTCCGTATTCGGTCAGGTCATTTTTTGCCAAATCACCGCAGCGTCCATGCAGAAAGACTCCCAGTTTTGCAGCATAAAAAGCTTCACATCTCTGTGCAAGAAGTCCTGCAATCATACCGGCAAGCACATCCCCGCTTCCTGCCTTTGCTAGTGCACTGTTTCCTGTGTTATTTATATAAATCTCTAAATCTTTTGAGCATACAATTGTATGATGAGATTTCAAAACGGTAACACATTTGTATTTTTCAGAAATAGCCTTTGCTGAAGCTGACATATCAGAAAGAATTTCGTTCAAAGGTTTATCTAAAAGTCTTGCAGCTTCTTTAGGATGCGGAGTTAATATTACATTTTCAGGCAGCTTGAAATCTTTTAATTTTGATAGGATATTAAGACCGTCCGCATCAATTACACAGGGGATATTTGGAACATTCTGGAGAGCATTTTTAAAAATATTCTGAGCATTTTTGCCAGTTGAAAGTCCACAGCCGATAAGTAAAACATCAGCATTCATAAGTTGATTATCAATATCTGCTATCGGGGCAAATACAATATTTTGTGTCTGAGCAGCAACTGCATCTATTACGCGTTCTGTTGATGCCAGAAAAACATAGCCGCAGCCGATTTTTAAAGCAGACAGGCTTGACAAAAGCGCAGCTCCGGGCATATAGTCTGAACCGGCAATATTTAATACTCTTCCAAAAGTGCCTTTATGAGAATTTTCCTGCCTTTCAGGCATTTTAAAGTCCATTTTGTCTTATTACCTCATAAGCAACAATTGCCACTGAATTAGACAGATTTAAGCTTCTCTGACCTTCTTTCATAGGAATGGTTAATGCGTTTTTATCCTTCACATAAACTTCAGGAAGTCCGCGCGTTTCCGGTCCGAAAACAATAAAGTCACCATCCTTGAATTTAATATCTGTATAAAGTCGGTTTGTTTTTGTTGTCAGATAATAAAAATTAGCACCTTTATTTGCCTCAAACAATTCCTCCATAGTATCAACTTTATGCAAATCAACACTATCCCAGTAGTCTAATCCTGCACGCTTTGTATATTTGCTGGAAAGAGAAAAGCCGAGCTTTCCTACAAGATATAAAGATGCTCCCGTACACGCGCAAAGTCTTGCAATATTACCGGTATTTTGAGGAATTTCCGGCTCATATAGTACAATATTTAACTTACTCATTTTCTGCCTTTACGAATAAATCGCCGCTTTCAAAAACTACAGGCAATGCTCTGATTACACAGAAAATAATAGCAATACATGCAAGAACCTGCGCAATAACAGGAAGATTTATAAGAGCACACAATCGGCATCCTGCTATATGCGCAAGAATTAAAAGCATAAATGCGCCGACTTTTGCAACGGCATAACTTATTCTCATGAATTTTGATGCACAGATAAACTTGCCAAGGTCGCTCTTTTGCATTGTTTTTTCACCAAATGCAGTATACCCTTTTGAAAGCGCAACACTTCTTATGCTGTCAGTAACAAAAGCTCTAGTAACACAAATCAAAGGAAATACTATATTGAGCCATCCAAGAACCGCAAAAGCAACCCAATAAGTTACTTCGACAATTCTGTCACCCATAATATCAAGAACAGAACCCAAATCAGAGGATTGATTAAACTTTCTTGCTATATAACCATCAAGACCATCCATTGCAAAAGCAACAGCAGTCAGCCAAAATGCCCACATAAGAGTTACATCTGACGGGACAAAAAGCAGGGCAACGGCTGCAAATGCTACAAAAATTCTGCTGATTGATACTATATTTGCAAGATTATCTTTTATACTAAACATTTTGTCTCCTTACTTTTTTGTTCTGGAAAGTGCAAAGTTTACTTCGTCCAGTTTTTTTCTTCTATCTCCAAGCATAATTTTTTCAGCCTGCTCAAGAATTGTAGTAACCATAAATCCGTTGTCGCCATCAGAACGGGCTTTTTTACCTGTTTCACAGCAGCTTATAAAATGCTGGCATTCAAGTTTAAGCGGTTCAATTTCAAGGTAATCAAGGCTGATATTTTTAGAATTATCTTTAACAAAGTTATCAAAAATAACAAGCTTATTTTCAGCAACAGTATCATCAAGTATAGCAGTTGCCTTAGTACCTCTGACAAGAAGCTGCACGTGTTTTTTAGGAGTAATCCAGCTGTCAGAAATCTGTCCGATCATACCGTCTTCAAACTCAATACTGATGTGAGTAATATCCATAATATCATTCTGTTCGGAAGAGCATCCCACAGCAGAAATTATTCTGACAGGCTCTTTACCGGTTACATAACTCATCATGGAAACATCATGCGGAGCCAAATCCCACATTACACTTCTGTCATTTTTGAAGAAGTTTACATTTAGTCTGTCGCTTTGCGCGTAAACAATCTCTCCAAGTTCGCCTTCTTCGATAAGCATTTTTAACCTGTTAACAGCAGGATGATAAAGAAGAAGATGACCAACCATTAACACAAGTCCTTTCCGGTGTGCAAGTTCGGTTAAGTCTTTTGCTTCCTGTGCAACAGTTGAAATAGGTTTTTCAACATAAACATTTTTACCGGCTTCAAGCATAGCCTTAACAACTTTATAATGCGTATGGCTTGGTGTCACAACAGCAACTGCCGTAATTTCAGGATTTTCAATAATTTCATTAAAATCATTTGTAGTTTTTACACCAGGATATTGTTCTTTTACTTTTTGCAGATTGCTCTCATCCAAATCGCAAACAATTTCAAGAACATTCAGGTTATAAAAATTTCTGACAATATTTCTTCCCCATACGCCGCAGCCGATAACGGCAATTTTTTGTTGTTTCATATTTATCCCTTAACCTTTTTCTCTTATCTATAATACTATCATACGTTACACATGTTATTTTGCAAATACTAAACAAGTTTTAACATTACTGTTTCTGTGCATCAAGCCTGAGCTGGTGCATTTGTTCACAGCGTTCCAAGAACAAATCTTTATCTTCTTCAGGAAAACAGGTGCTGAGTTTTTCCAATAGTTCCTGAGGAAAATCAGAATCCTTGACCATATAATCAAGAATATCTTCATCCAAGCGCACAAGTCCTCTATAATTTTTATAAAAAATCGCTTTACATTCAGCTTCTGCCTTTTCCGGTTCCTGATAAGATTTTTCACCAAGCTTATATGTAGTATAATTACCGTCAAAATAAATACCTTTATATTTTTTCAACATTAATCTTATGATTAGGTCAAATTCAGAAAGAATTTTAAACTTTTCATCAAAGTAGTTTTCTTTCTCAAGAACAGACTTTTTGAAAAACATAGCCTGTCTTGCGCAGGGCATAACCTGAAAAGCATTGTGCATAGCCGGCTGAAATAGAAAAACAAATCCGTCAGGATGTCTGCAATAAGCAGGAGAAAAAGAAAAATCTGCATTATTTGCTTCCATAAGGTTTACAACATCCTGAATTGCAGTAATATCGTGAAAAAAGTCATCCACGCTGATAAAGGCAATATATTTTCCTTTGGCTCTCATAATGCCTTTATTATAACCATGGAATTTACTTGTATCTCTTTCCGAGAAGAAGTTAAGATACCCCTTGTTCTTGTAATCTTTCAACAAAATATCAGTGCCGTCAGTAGAAGCATTATCAATAATAAGATGCTCAATTTCCGGATAAGTCTGCATATCAAGAAGATTAACCATCAGATTAAAATCGTCTGTCTGCTCTTTGTCTATAATATTATGTGTTGTTGTAATAATAGTTACTCTGGGATCCATTCTTTCTCAACTCCTGTATAAACAGTATATCATAGAGAAAATTGTAATTCTAATTGTTACAAGATGTAAATTTATTTTGAAAAAGCCAACAAAAAAGTTTTTTACGAGTTAAAGTGTGTTCAGGTTTATTAGGAGTTAAAGAATATAAATAAGGAGGTCATCATGAATGAGAATTCCTTATCAATTAATCCTGCGACAGCAATGGCTGCCGGAGGAGCAGCAGGGCTCTGCGGAGGGTATATTTTCGCACCGCGGAAATACTCTTTAAAACGGCTTCTGGTTCAACAGCCGGATACTTTTGAAAAACTTTTTCCGCAGAACTTAACAGACACAATGATTAGAAGAGAGGTAAGCGCACTGGATGCTATTAAGAAAGCTTCGGCAGAGTTTCATGCCTCAGGAGCAGCCGACCAGAAAACTGTAAGGAAAGCTGCAAAAAACTGGCGCAGAAAGTATACCGCATTAAAAATTTCTCCGGAACTTCTGACTAATGCTGCTGTAAAAAAAGATGCCATAAGGGAAGCTGTTGAAACCGGCGCCGACATAAAACAGCTATGTGCAGAATATAAAAAAGCTCTTAAGGATATAAGAATAGCAAGATTTGAAGCTATGCGAAACCTTCCTGACAGAGGTTATGAAGTTAAGTCAGCCTACAGGGAAATGAGAAAGGCAATGGCAAATAAACACACAAAAACATCAAACAAACTTTTTGAACTAATAAATAAAGATACCTTGAAGGAGAGCTATAACTCCATTAAAAAATTTCTACCAAAAGCTAGAGCCCGGTCAGCAGCTGCGGGTGCTGTCACACTGGGTACCCTAACAACTCTGGTATCTATATTCTTTAATCCGTCAACCCAAAACAACTAGGTAGAAAAAAGAGTTGGGTTTAAATAAATCCAACTCTTCTTTTTTTTTAATCAGTTAAATAAATTGTTCTTATAATATATTCTTCAAGAACCTTTTTATCTATGGGTCTGGATTTTGCATCATTTATCATAATATCAAACGCATACAATGTTCCGTTACGGGAGGTTATATAACCGGCTATAGCACTAATATCCGATAAAGTTCCTGTTTTTGCCCTAAGGTTATCTTTAAAATACAGCATCCGGTCTGTTAATGTTCCTTCGCCTGAAGTTGCCATAAATTTCTTCATAATTGGAAATCCGGGCAGTTTTGCCTGAGCCACTAAAAAATCTGTCATAAAATCCGCACTCATCAGGTTATTCTTAGAAACACCGCTTCCGTCAACTATTTTAATATTTTCATGATTTATACCGATTTTTTTACAGTAAGCATCAAACATCTTAAGCGCGGCATCAACCGAGCCTGTTCCGTTTACATACTTGCCGCCCGCAGTTTTAAATACGGTTTCAGCAGCAAGATTGCTGCTTCTTATTAGAATATCTTTCTGAGCAATAAGCAGCGGGTGCTTAACAGAAGAAATTAAATAAACATTATTAGACGGGAGTTTTTTCTCGGTGATATTGCCGTAATATTCAATATTAACATCCCTGAGCGCATCCTCCAGCCTGAGTCTGAAATACCTTTTCAGATTATTTACCGGTATTGCAAAGCCCTGGCTTTTTGAAACAGTACCTTTAACTGAAATCATATCAGGGGCTACCGCGTTATTACGCTCAAACTTTATATTATTTTCACCTCCTGTCACAACCAGATTCATAAAAGTAACAGGATAAAACACCTTTGTATTAATCCCGGCAGGAGACCCCTTAATGGTAGGCGCAACAAGCACACCAAGCAGGTTTCCATCAAGATTGTACGCCCCAAATCGCGGCATAAGGATATTCAAATCATCATCCCATTGCCAGCCCTCACCCCAATCTACATTATCAAGAATTGAAGCATCTATGTAAATATTTTTTGGAGCAATAACCTTTTTTTCCTTTGCCGCTGTTAAAAGCGTTTTTAAATCATTTGAACTCAAATAAGGATCAGCACCAAGTTTTATATATAAGTCATTATTTGTTGATTTGTATATTGAAGTCTGAAACTGGTAATCAGGACCAAGAGTATCCGCTGCAGCAGCAAGTGTAACCAGTTTCTGTGTAGATGCAGGAGGAACAAGCTTGCCTGCATTAAGTTCATACAAAACACTGCCTGTCTGTGCATTTTTTACAGATACGGAAATGTTATCTTTTGGTATATCCGAATCCGAGATAACTTTATTGAAACTGTCCGCACCAAAACCTAAAGAACCAATGCCGGACAATAGAAATATCCCTAATAAACATAACAGTTTTTTCATACAGATTTTACCTCGTAATTCTCTCTGATGTCTTTCAGTATAGTACAATGATTTTGATATTTATACATATCATTAAAATTTATTTCACAAGAACATAAGCCTTCTCTCTGGTCTTTAATCTCAGCAATTGTTTCGCCTAAATAATCATATATTCTTGAATGCCCGATATTCCATTCAATATCGTTAACAGGTCCTGATTGAGTGAGAGCAACCATATAAACCTGGTTTTCTATAGCTCTTGCCCTGGTAAGAGTTTCCCACGGAACAGGCTTTTTTGACCCCCAAGCAGCCATATTTACAATCAAATCGGCACCGGCTTTCCTGTAAGCTCTGAATATTTCAGGAAATCTAATATCATAACAGATAGTAAGCCCTATTTTTACACCGTCAAGAGTAACCATAACCGGATAATCACCAACCTTTATATAATCACCCTCACTGCATCCGCAATAAGAGTAAAGATGATTTTTTGAATAAGTAGCAACAAGCCTTCCGCATCTGTCGATTACCGGACAGGTATTTAAAGACTTTCCCTGCTTCATTTTACGGATAAAACTGCCTCCGATAATGTTAACATTATATTGTTTTGCCAAATCAGACAAAAACTGAACAGTTTCTGAGTTTTCAAGATATTCCGCGGCTGCCGGAAAATCTTTGCAAGACCAGCCGACAGTCCAAACTTCAGGCAGGATTAAAAAATCAGCATCAGCCGGAAGTTCTTTTGATACAATATCCTGAACCTTTTTATAATTTGCCTTAACATCTCCGGTTTTTGAGTTCATTTGTAAGGCGCAAACTTTTATACTTTTTGTTTCTCCCATAATTTGTTTTCTAAAGCCTCTCTAAATATACCGGGTGCTTTTTTTTGCAAATCTTCAAGTGCATCTTTAATAAGTTTTTTCTTTTCTACAAGCTGCTCATCCGGTAAATCTTTTGGAATATAAATTGGCTCACCGTAAAGATTAATAATACGAACTTTGCCTACAGGGAAAGTCATCTTGTCCCATGTAGGAATTGAGTGAAAAGTTTTATCTGCGGAATACCAGCATACAGGAACAATAGGCGCACCTGACATTCTTGCAAGTTTAATCACGCCGTTTTTAACTGTATGGTAAGGACCTCCGGGACCGTCAACCATAATAGCGACATCTTCTCCTTTATTGAGCTTTTCAAGCATCTGCATAGAAGATTCCACAGCCCCCTTCTTACCGGAAGAGCCTCTTACCGTATTAAACCCCATTCCTCTGGCTGCATAAGTGACTATTTCACCATCAAATGACGTGCTTATAAGAATATTAACCTTTGCCTTGTCCTGCAACCCGTACACGCAAAATTGATCTGAATGCCACATTGCATATATACAAGGACGGTAGTTTTTCTGGTTTATCTCAATTATATGAGTATGAGGCTCCTGAAGCTTCATATAACCTAAAACAGCCTTTTGTAAAATCCAAATATTTTTTTCGTTTATAAGTCTTACCATATAAAAATTGTACCACAGAAAAAATGACATGTAAGCCGACCAACAAAAGTCATTTCATATATTTGACGTACTTGCACTATGATTTTTTTGAAGTATAATCAGGAAAGATACATGTATATAATATAAAGGAAAAGATATGAAAGTCACATTAGAAAATGAAAAAGAAAATGTTATTAAGTTAAATATTACAGTTCCTGCGGTTGAAGCTACAAATGCTTATAACCTTGCAGTAAGAAGAATTTCACAGTATGTAAATATAGACGGTTTCAGAAAAGGAAAAGCTCCAAGACAGGTTGTTGAAACCCAGGTAGGAAAAGAAAGAATTAAACAGGAAGCTATTGAAAATCTGATGCCTAAAGTTATTAACGATGCTATTAACGAAAATAACCTTGATGTAATTACACAGCCTTATATCACATCATATGACTTTGAACTTGGAAAAGATTTGAATGTTTCTGTTCATGTTGAAACTAGACCGGAAGTAAAACTAGGCGAGTACAAAGGTTTAAACGTTGAAGTAGAAGACACTCCTGTTTCTGATGAAGCTTTCAACAAAGCGCTGGAAAATATTCAAAACCAGTATGCCGAAGAAAAAATGGTTTTAGACAGACCGGCTAATGCAACAGATATTGTTAACATTAACTTTGAAGGTTTTTCTAACGGCGAAAAAATTAAAGGCGGAGAAGCTAAAAGCTACAGATTGGATTTAGGACACTCTACATTCATTCCAGGCTTTGCTGAACAAATTGTCGGCAAAAACCTGAACGATGATTTTGAAATTGAAGTTACTTTCCCGGAAGATTACCACGATGAAAAATTAAAAGGTCAGAAAGCAACATTCAAAATTCATCTTAACGAAATCAAAGAAAGAATTATTCCTGAAATAACAGATGAATTTGCCCAGAGAGTTGGTAAATTTAACAATGTTGATGAATTAAAAGACGATGTAAAAAAATATCTTGAAAACGCAAGAGAAAATGCAAATAAAAACAAATCAGAAAATGAAGTATTCAAAAAAGTTATTGAAGCGGCAGAAGTAGAAATACCTCAGTCAATGATAGACAGAGAAGCCGATTCATTACTTGCGGATTATAAAAACAGACTTGCTGCACAGGGTATTAACTGGGATATGGTTACAAAAACCCAGAACGAAGAAGAATTGATGAAAAATATCCAGGATGACGCTAAGTTGAGAATTAAAAATTCTTTAGTTATTGATAAAATTGCTAAAGTAGAAAACATCAAACTTGCACCAGCAGATTTAGACAAAAAATTTCAGGAGCTGGGTACTGCGTACGGAGTTTCCCAGCAGGATATTATGAAACAAATCAGCAAAAACCCTGAAATTCTCGGATCTTTATCACAGCAGGCTATTAATGATAAAGTAAAAGAATTCTTAATGGAAAACAACAAAGTTGAAGTTGTTGCTCCAAAAACAGCTAAGTAACAAAAACTGGAAAACTGATAATCCGTATAATATAATGAAATAAGAAAGGAAATAAAAACATGAGTTTTGTACCTGTAGTTATAGAACAATCAAGCAGAGGCGAGCGTTCATTTGATATATTTTCAAGACTGTTAAGAGAAAGAATTATATTTTTGGGCACTCCGATTGATGATATGGTAGCTAACCTTGTTGTTGCCCAGATGCTTTTGCTGGACAGTGAAAACCCTGAAAAAGATATTATGTTATACATCAACAGCCCGGGAGGAAGCGTTACTGCAGGTTTTGCCATCTATGATACAATGCAGCACATTAGAGCTGATGTTTCTACAATTTGTCTCGGGCAGGCGGCATCAATGGGTGCATTCCTTTTATCATCAGGTGCAAAAGGTAAGAGAATGGCTCTTCCACATTCTCGTGTATTAATCCACCAGCCTTTAGGCGGAGCTCAGGGGCAGGCAACTGATATTGAAATTCAGGCTGCTGAAATTATCAGAATTAAGAAATCTTTAAATGAAATTCTTGCTTCTAACACCGGTCAGTCTATTAAGAAAATCGAAAAAGATACAGACAGAGATTATATTATGACACCGGCAGAAGCTTTAGAATACGGTATGATTGATAAAGTTGTATCAAGGGATGCTATCAAGTAATCTTACAGCTTAATACAACGGTGAAATTATAAAAATTCGACAATATTGTCGGAAAGGGTTAAAAAAATGCCAAAACACGATGACAGCAGGTTAAAATGTTCTTTCTGCGGGAAGTCGCAGGATCAGGTAAAAAAACTAATTGCCGGTCCCGAGGTTTATATCTGTGATGAGTGTGTTGAACTTTGCAATGAAATTCTCGATGAAGAATTTTTTGAAAATAAAGAAAAAGACGGTGAAAATGCGGAAGAACTAAATGCAGAAAAACCAATTCCAAAACCTCACGAGATTAAGGCGTATTTAGACCAATATATTATTGGCCAGGATGACGCTAAAAAGGTTCTTTCTGTTGCGGTTTATAACCATTACAAACGTTTGAAACACAATAAATCGGCCGACTTAAAAAACAATGTTGAGATACAGAAATCAAACATTCTGCTGGTTGGACCTACAGGTTCTGGGAAAACGCTTCTGGCGCAGACATTGGCAAAAATGCTTGATGTACCGTTTGCTGTTGCAGATGCTACAACATTGACCGAAGCCGGATATGTTGGCGATGATGTTGAAAACATTCTTTTAAGATTGTATCAGAATGCAGATTTTGACTCAACAAAAGCAGAACGCGGCATTATTTACATTGATGAAATTGATAAGATTTCAAGAAAATCCGAAAATACATCAATAACACGTGATGTTTCAGGTGAAGGCGTTCAACAGGCTTTATTGAAAATGATTGAAGGTACTGTAGCCCATGTTCCGCCTCAGGGTGGAAGAAAGCATCCGCATCAGGAATTTATTGAAGTTGATACTTCAAATATTCTGTTTATCGTAGGCGGTGCCTTTGTAGGTCTTGAAAAGATTATTGAAAGACGCGCCCAGGTAGGTTCATCTGTAGGCTTTGGCGCAAAAGCTCCCTTATCTCAGGCAGAAAAAGAAGCTAATGCAGCAAAACTATTGAAAAAACTTCAACCGGATGATTTGCTCAAGTTTGGTTTAATACCTGAATTTATCGGTCGTATTCCAACTTATGCAGTTTTGGATCCGTTAAATGAAAAAACTTTAAAAATGATTTTAACAGAACCAAAGAACGCTGTTTTAAAACAATATAAATGTTTATTGGAAATGGACGGCGTTGAGCTGGAATTTGAACCTGAAGCGATTGACTTAATCGCACAGGAAGCACTAAAGAGAAATACCGGAGCAAGAGCTTTAAGAGCAATTGTGGAAGAGATAATGCTTGATGTAATGTATGATGTACCATCAAAAGAAAACAAAGGTAAATTTACAGTTACAGCAGATATGGTAAAGAATAGAAATTCAGGTGAACTGATACCTTTGCCGACAAAAACAAACGGTGACTCTAAGGAAATTATAGCTTAACCGGTTTAGCGTAAAATATTGGAATTGACTATGGGAAAAGAAAAAACTTTAATCTTGATTGACGGTCATGCTCTGGCATTTAGACAATATTTTGCGCTGGAGAGAACAAATATGAAAACTACGGACGGCACACCAACATGGGCTGTCTATGGTTTTTTTAAGGCTGTTTTTGACCTTTTAAAAAATCCGGAATTAAAGGCTGATGCAATAGCAGTTGCATTTGATGTAAGCCACCATACATTCAGAACCGAAAAATATGCCGAATACAAATCAAACAGGGAAGCAATGCCTGATTTGATGCGTACACAAATGGGAATAATTTATGAAGGTCTGAAAGCTTTTAGTATTCCTATTTATACAAAAGAAGGTTTTGAGGCTGATGATGTTATCGGCTCAATATCAAAACAAGCTTGTGAATTAGGGCATAAAGTTCTAATTCTGACCGGAGATCAGGATGCGTTCCAGCTTGTAGATAAAGAAGGCTGTGTAAAAGTTATTATCCCAAGCCGCGGAGATTTAATAGAATATAACTGGAATAAAATTTATGAAAAACTGGGGGTTTACCCTGATCAGGTTATTGATTATAAAGCGCTAAGAGGAGATACATCCGATTGTATTCCGGGTATCAGGGGAATCGGTGAAAAAACTGCACAAAAGCTGCTTTCCAGATATAGTACTCTTGCCGGAGTATTGGAACATTGCACAGAAATTCCGGAAAATTCTATCCGGGAAAAAGTCTGCAACGGCAAAGATGATGCACTGCTCAGCCAGTATCTGGCAACAATTGTAAGAGATTTGGATGTTGAATTTGACTTTGACAAAACAAAAGTAGAACTGCCTGATATAAAAGCAGTTACCGAATTTCTGACCAAAATGCAGTTCTATAGCTTTATAAAAAATATAAACGAAATTTTAACCTCATTTAATAAAGAAGAGGCTCCAAAACTTAAGACTTCAAAAAATAAACCATCAAAAAAAGAGGACAGCGCCCAGCTTCAACTGGGAATATTTACTCAGGTTATACAGGCTGAAGTTAATAAAGACAGCAACTGTTATGAGGGCAAACTTATAACAGACAGTCAGGATTTTGAAAACTTAGTTAATGAATTAAAATCAAAAAGCCTTATAGGGTTTCAGGTTTATGCTGATGTAAAAAGTGCAGTGTCAAGTACTCTGACAGGAATTGCTGTAAGCTGGAATGATATGCTTACTTTTGAAGAAGGTAAGGTTAAGTTAAACGAAAAAGTTTCTGACAAGAAAGTTTATTATATCCCTATCAATCACTCAAATCTTGAAAACCAGCTTAATCCTGATTATGTTATTAATAGCCTGCGCCCTATATTTGAAAGCGATAATATAAAAAAGATAACTTACGATTCAAAAACAGCATATAATGTGTTAAAAAATTGCGGAATAGAACTAAAAGGAATAAAATTTGATGTAATACTTGCAAGTTATGTCAAAAATCCTGCAAGAAACCATGAACTTGCAGTTCAGGCGCTTGAACACTTAAATCATGTAATATGTGAGTATGCACCATTTGAAAAAGACAAGAAAAAACAAATAAAAATAAAAGATGCCAATATTGATAATGTATTACAGCACGCGACAGATGAAGTTGGAATGATAACTGAACTTACAGCATTCTGGCTGAAAAAACTCAGCGATGATGAGGTCAGGTTTATTTATGAAGTTGAAGTTCCTATGGCAGAAGTACTTGCACAGATGGAATTTAACGGAGTGTCCGTTAATGTTGATTATTTAAAACAGCTTTCTAAAACAATGGATAACCAGCTTCACAGACTTGAGAGAAAAATATATGACATAGCAGACTGCGGATTTAATATAAATTCCCCGAAACAGGTTGGTGAAATTCTCTTTGACCAGTTAGGATTAAAAAGCAAGAAAAAACGCGGCAGAGCTCATTATTCGACAAGTGCAGAAGTTTTAGAAGAATTGGCTGAAGAGTATGAGATAGCAAGGCTTATACTTGAATACAGAAAATATGCCAAGCTAAAATCAACTTATACAGACGCACTGCCGGCTTTGATTGATCCGGTTGATAACCGTATACACACGACATATAACCAGACAATTACCGCAACCGGCAGATTATCTTCGTCAAATCCTAACCTGCAAAATATTCCTATCAGAACAGAAGAAGGAAATAAGATAAGAACTGCGTTTATTCCTGAAAATAAAAAAACTGCGGTGATACTGTCCGCAGACTATTCACAGATTGAATTAAGGCTTCTTGCACATATTTCAGGGGATAAGCATCTTATTGATGCCTTTAAATCCGGAATTGATGTCCACACGCTGACTGCATCAAAAGTCTTTGAAGTTCCGGTTGATGAAGTTACCAAAGAAATGAGATACAAAGCAAAAGCAGTCAATTTCGGTATTATTTACGGTCAAAGCAAGTACGGGCTTGCAAAAGCTTTAGGCATCTCTAACGATGAAGCTGATTTATTTATTCATAAGTATTTTGCCACATATCCCAAAATTAAAGCTTATATGGAAGCTACAGTAAAACAGGCTGAATTAAACGGATATGTAGAAACAATATTCGGACGTAAAAGATACCTGAAAGCTGAGCTTGCCAGTCCGAACAATATGATTAGAGAATTTGCAAAAAGAGCTGCCATTAACCAGCCTATGCAGGGAACCGCTGCAGATTTAATGAAAATAGCAATGATTGATTTTTCTAAAAAATTGAAGGAAAATAACCTTAAATCAAAAATGATAATGCAGGTACACGATGAACTTGTGGTAGAGGCACTAAAAACAGAGTTAGACCAGATTAAAAAATTAATAAGAGAGTCAATGGAACTTCACCAGCCTCTGGCGGTTCCTCTGGTAGTTGATATTAGTACAGGTGACACATGGAAAGAATAAGAAAGTATTTTTTAATTGTATTATGTTCATTATTTTTTGCAGGAGCAGCGGTTAATGCAGAAGAAACCGGGTTGAGCCTGAGCACTCTTGTAACTCCGCAGAATGTTCCTTTTGAACACTGTACACGTATATACCCGATGAAGCCGGAAAAATTATTCTATATGACGATTGCAAGTATTAATGCTAATCGATTTGAGCCTTTAGAAATGCAGTCAAAAACAGGGTATATTCTTTTTAATGCAGTCAATAAAGAATTTTTGGCAAGTATTATAAACGTAGATAATGCAAACAGTATGCTGAAAATTACGCCGACAAATAACAATTACTATTTTGCTCCGGGAATAGTTTCAAATATTTATAAATACATTGATATGTACGGGGCAACACCTTTGACTGAAGTAAAACCGGCTCAGCAATAAGTATTAATTAAGCGTATCAAAAGCTTCATTGACCATGTTTTCAATATCAGGCACTATGCCGTCACTTTCTGTTGAAAGCCAAACAAGGTATTCAATATTTCCGGACGGTCCTTTTATTGAAGAGTAAGTTAACCCTTTAACAAAATAACCTGTTGATATAGCGAAATCGGTAACATTTTTAATAACTGCAGCATGAACTTTTTTATCTCTAACAACACCGCCTTTTTCAACGTTTTCTTTACCGGCTTCAAATTGCGGTTTTATCAGGCATATCATTTCATGGAAATTTGGATTGAGAAGCTTTTTAAGATTTTCCAAAACTTTTGTAAGAGAAATAAAAGACAAGTCGCTTACAAGAAGATTGGCAACCGGCTCATTTCCAGAATAAATATCATTAAAGGTGCAAATTTTGAGATTTGTACGCTCAATGGTTTTAACTCTTTTATCAGCCCTGATTTTCCAATCAAGCTGCCCGTAGCCGACATCCACTGCATATACAAACTCTGCACCATTCTGCAAAAGACAATCAGTAAAACCTCCGGTTGAGGCTCCGGCATCAAAACAAATCCGCCCCTCAATATTTACAGGAAAAGTATCAAGCGCCTTTTTAAGCTTAAACCCGCCGCGTGAGACATACGGCATAGACTTTACAGAAATATCATACTCTTTATCCGGTGAAATCTGGAACCCTGCTTTTGTAATATATTCATCATTAATTTTAACGTGACCTGCAAGTATGGCAGAAGCAGCTTTACTTTTGGTTTCAAAGTAACCTAAATCAACAAGGTATTTATCCAGTCTTTCCTTTTTCATAATTTAAAAATATCATAAGGAAAAACTTTTTACCATATAAGATGTCCGAAAAAATTCCGCAATAAGGAACGTGAGCGGAATTTTAGAGTGGAGTATTAGACAGCGACGCTGCGCGCGAAACGCGAAGGCGGGGCGTAAGCAGCGGAGCTCTGCTTTTGACACAAAATTGATTTTTGCACTAAACTATGCTAAAATAATTAAAAAGGAGGATATACAAATGCAAAACACAATTATAGCTTCAAAATCTATGAGGGGGGGGGGGCTTAGATAACGCCGGCGGGCTTTTTCACGCTTCGGGATTATCCCGCTCCGCATTCACTTTAGCGGAAGTTTTAATCACTCTTGGTATTATCGGCGTGGTCGCTGCTATGACTCTCCCATCGCTTGTTAACAATTACAAGGAAAAAGAGCTTGTTACAAGGACTAAAAAACTTTATTCCAATATCCAAAATGCTATTCTGCTCGCCCAAAAAGATTTAGGTACTGTTGGAGATAATACTTTCTTATTTGATGTTTCGCAAACTTCTGCACAGGCTGCGCAAAAATTTGCTAAATACTTCAACGGTGCTAAGGTCTGTGAATCTTCTTCACAAAAAGGTTGCAGCTTATATGCTTATAAAGTTAAATTTGCAACAAAGAAAACCAGCGGAGATGATGATACGCTTACGGATTCCAGCTATACGTACCCTAAAATTATTTTAAATGATGGTTCATGCATTCAGGTTATACAACAAACATCATGCTATAGAGTACAGGAAAATGATTGTGTTCAGGACGCAGATGGAAACTGTGTAAAAGATGAAAACGGTAATATTACAGAGATAGCTTCCAAACATAACGACTGTGCCAGATTAGTTATAGATGTAAATGGTCCTAAACTTCCGAATCAATATGGTGCTGATATTTACCAGTTAGCAGTTACATCAAAAAAAGTTCTCCCACCAACTTGGGCACCATATGGAAGCAAAAGTTTTCAGAATATTCTTACCGGAAAAGACAAACTGGAATATGAAAAATATACTGTAGGAGCAAAAAAATAAATATAAACCGCTCTTCTATAGAGCGGTTATTTTATTGCAAAAACGTTCTCTGCGTTTTGCGAACTCGCCTGTACAATATTTTCAAAAGAAACATTGCGGATTTTTGAAATTTCTTCTGCAACAAATCTTACATAAGCCGGCTGGTTTTCTTTTCCTCTATACGGCACCGGAGTAAGGTAAGGCGCATCAGTTTCAAGAAGAAGCCTTTCTAATGGAATATCAGCAGCAACTTCTTTCATCTTAACGGCATTTTTAAATGTTACAACACCGCCCAGTGCCAGATACCAGCCCTCTTTTATACACTCGCGCGCAAATTCAACGCTGCCTGAAAAACAGTGCATTACAACTTTCGAGGTTTTATTGTATTCTTTTAAAATATCAAAAGTATCTTTATGAGCCTCTCTGTCATGTACACAAATTGGTAAAATCAATTCATTTGCAAGCTTTATCTGCTTTATGAAAACTTCTTTTTGCAAATCTGTAAAACTTTTATCCCAGTAATAATCCAGACCTATTTCCCCTATACCAACAATTTTAGGATTTTCAGAGTATTTTTTTATCTTGTCAATCAGCTCATCATCCCAGTCTTTAGCTTCCGATGGGTGAACTCCAAGCAACCCGTAAAGCTCGTCATATTTATTTACAAGCTCAAAAATCTTATCAACATCTTTCGGGTAAGCACAAGGAACAATAATCTTTTTTACCCCGTTTTCTTTTGCATTCTTTATTGCATCCTCAACGCTAATCCCCTCAAGCATATCTACATGAGAATGTGTATCAATTAAATATGTTTCGTTCATATAACAAGTATACCACATCAGAAATTTGTGATATAATCACCTTGTATGGAAGATCGAGCATTAAAAATTTCAATAGCGCATCTATATCCTGAATTATTAAACCTTTACGGCGATATAGGGAATATAATTACCCTTAAAAAACGCTGTGAATGGCGGGGAATTGAGGTTGATTTTGAAGAAATCCATGTTAAAGACGAAATAAAAGAACATGACCTTTATTTTATCGGCGGAGGACAGGATAAACAGCAGGAAGAAGTTGCCGATATTCTATATTCACATAAAGATTTTCTGCTAAAAGAACGCGATAACGGCGCGGTATTTTTAGGAATTTGCGGAGGGTACCAGCTTTTCGGGCATTATTATCAGCCACATGACAAAGAAAAATTAAAAGGTATAAGCCTTATGGATGCTTACACTGTTGCAGGCAGCAAAAGGTTTATAGGAAATGTTACTGCCGAAACAGACTTTCTAAATCCGAAAACCATTGTAGGATTTGAAAACCACAGCGGGCTTACTTACCTTCAGGGTGATACAAAACCGCTTGCTTATGTTACAACAGGAAACGGAAACAATGGCTCTGACAAAACAGAAGGCGCCCGTTTTAAAAATGTATTTGGTACATATCTGCATGGTTCTTTTCTTCCTAAAAACCCTCATTTTGCAGATTACCTTATTGAACTTGCACTTGAAAAACGCTGCGGTGAAAAAATTATACTGCCTCCTCTTGATGATAAAATTGAAATGGATACTCATTATTCCTTAATAAATAAGGCTTATTAATTGACTTTAAACTTTAATCTTTAGTATAATTAAAGAATGGGAGCGCTAAAAAAATACTTTAGACAATCAGCAACATATAAGATTTACAAAGGTCTTAGTGAAGAAATTGTTGATTTTTTAGATACCCTCGGAAGAATTGTTCAGAGCGGATTTGCAGCGCTAAAATATATTCTGACATTCCAAATTGAAAGAAAAGAGCTTATGGCGCAGTGCGAGAGGTTTGGAATAAGTTCACTGCCTATAACACTTTCTATTGTCGGAATGACATCAATTATTGTAGCCTCGCAGGTTGCCTCTGAAATGGTAAAACAGGGCGGAGGTCATTTTGTAGGTTTAATGATGACAATGCTTATTGTGCGTGAAGTCGGTGCAATTATGTCCGGCTTTGCAATAATTTCCATGATAGGGTCTTCAATAGCTTCTGAAATTGCAACAATGCGTGTTACAGAACAGATAGACGCATTAAAAGTTTTAAAAGTAGATCCTGTGAGGTATCTTTTTGTGCCAAGAATTTTATCAGGAATAATGATGATGCCGGTTGTTGTAATTATAGCTTCAATTGTCGGAGTTCTCGCCGGGGCTGTTACAACCAGATTAACAACTGAATTAGGGTACAGGGCGTATTTTGATTCAGCATGGCTTGGCGTTTATATGAAAGACTTGAGTGTAAGCCTTCTAAAAGCCGTATGTTTTGGAGGAACAATCGCTCTTATAAGCTGTGCCTGCGGTTATGCGGCAAAAGGCGGAGCAAAAGGAGTTGGGCTTGCTACAACAAAGGCGGTTGTCTGGTCTTTTGTTGCCATTGTAATATGGGATATGATTTTCGCGATTATATTCTTCTTTTAATAATAAAGGATAATTTATGAGTATAGAAGTTAAAAATCTTGTAAAAATATTTGACGAAAAAAGAGTAATAGACGACGTTTCTTTTACGGTTGAAGATGGAGAAACACTTGCCATAGTCGGATTTAGCGGTTCCGGGAAAAGCACGATATTAAAACTAATCTGCGGACTTATAGAAAAAGATGAAGGTGAAATTATAACATCAGAAGGTGATATTGCAATGGTATTCCAGTATTCAGCACTCTTTGATTCCCTTGATGTTGCTGATAACATATCTTTTGCACTAAGAGAAAGACGCGAATTAAGAAACAAGTATTCAGAAGAAGAACTGGAAAAAATTGTAGCCCAAAAGCTTGAACTTGTAGGCTTGAAAGGTATTGAAAGAAAATTTCCGTCAGAACTTTCCGGCGGGATGCAAAAGCGTGTAAGCTTTGCCCGCGCAATTGTTACCGAACCAAAGACAATCCTCTATGACGAGCCGACAGCCGGTCTTGATCCTATATCATCAACTCTTATAGAGGATTACATTGTAAGGCTGAAACAGGAAACTAACGCGGCTTCTATTGTTGTAACACACCAGATGTCTACTATTACACGAACGGCAAACAAAATTATTATGCTGTATGACGGTAAGATAGTATTTGCAGGAACTCCTGAAGAAATGCTTAGACAGGATACGCCTTATACCAAACAGTTTGTCACAGCCTCGCTTGAAGGTCCAATGAAAATGATTGCGTAAAAAAATGTTAAAAGATGAGAAAAAAGAGGGATATATTATGAAAACTATAGAAAATTTATCAGAAAAACTTTTTAACAAAGATGTAATGTCGCTTGATACATACATTATGTTTAAATTAAAAGAAAAAACCGAACAATTAAAACCGGAATTAATAAAAAGAAACAGGGCTCCAATTTCTTTATCAATGGGCGCACCTACAGCAGCACCTCCAAAAGAACTGCTTGACAAATTAAAAGAAGTTTTAACAGAAGACGGCATACACCTGTATTCAACCCCTAAAGGCGAAGCATACTACAGAAAAGCGGTTGCTGAAAGAATGAAAAACCGTTTCGGAGTTGAGCTAAACCCGGATACAGAGATTTTTTCTCTTATGGGCTCAAAAGAAGGCATAGCAAACCTTGTAAGATTTTTAATCACACCTAAAGAAAACCAGCTTGACAAAGATGTAATAATGGTTCCTGATCCAGGTTATGCTTCATACCTGCAATTTATTAAATGTTCAGGCGGAGCTGCATACCCTGTGCCGTTAACTTATGAAAATGACTTTAAACCGGATATGGACAAGGTTTGGGAGAAAATGCTCAAGGAAGGTTATAAAGCTGAAAATGTTAAAGCTTTAATTATAAATTATCCGAACAATCCTTTAGGCGTAAGCACTACAAAAGAATATGTTAAATCAGTAATTGAGTTTTGTAAAAAACATGAAATTCTTTTAATCTCAGATGCTGCATATTGCGATTTATATTTTGATGAGAATGAAAAGCCTTTCAGCATATTTGAACTTGAAGGAGCAAAAGACATTGCTGTAGAATTTTTCAGCCTGTCAAAACCATATGCAATAACCGGCTGGCGGCTGGGCTGGGTTTGCGGTAATAAAGATATTGTACAGCGTTTAGGCAAAGGAAAATCTACAATTGATAACGGTATATTTAAAGCTCTTCAAAAAGCGTGCGCGTATATACTTAATTCAGAAGCCGGCGACAAATATATAGAGCAAGGGAATCTGAATTATAAACACAAGCAGGCAATTATGGTAAAAGGCTTTAAAGAACTCGGCTGGCCTATAGAAGAAGCTAAAGTTCCGCATACAACATTCTACCTATGGCTTCCAATACCTAAAAAATACACATCTGCATTTGATTTCTGTGCTGATGTATTAGAAAAATCAGGAGTAGTCCTTGTTCCAGGAAATGCTTTCGGAGCTCATGGAGAAGGCTTCTTCAGGCTTTCATATGTTTGCAGTGATGAGCAGCTTCAGGAAGTAATAGACCGCTTCAAAGCTGACGGGTTTTACTATGACAAATAGTAAATTGAATTAATACTTAAAAACTCCGGTTTATATAACTAACCGGAGTTTTTTTATTATATATAAATTACACACAAATTAATTAGCAGCTGAGAGCCATTAAAGCTTTAACTGAACGGGCATTATCTCTTACTTCTTCTTCAGAGTGATTTTCAACGGTATCTTCAAGAATTTTAATAGCTTCTGTTTTATCTTCAAGAGCTAATAATTCATTGATTGTACTCATTGCAACAAGAGTACTCAAATCATTAATACCTTTTCCTTGATTTGAAATAACGACTTCAAGGGAATCATGCACATTTTTCTTAACCAAAGCGCGGGAAGTCATTTCTCTAACTTCATCTATTGAAGAGTTAGTTCCTACTTCATTAAGAACTCTGATAGAATCAGGATCCTGGTGAATTGCTAAAGCATCAATAATATTTTTTACATTTCTTCTATCCATCTTCTATCCTCCTTACGCTGCAATCGAAAGCCCAAGCTCATCTTTTAACATTGTTTCAAGACTGCCGGTGTCTTTTTTAGCATAATTATTAACAATCATATTATCCTGCATTGCATTCCAGCTTTCTTTAATAGATTTAACCGGATTTGCAATAGAAATTTCTATTTCATTTAATTTGTTCCAGCCGTTAATAACGCTGTCTTTAGCTTTTTTACCAAATTCAACAACAGACTCAAAGCCTGAACGGATTTTTGAACCCATATTTGAAATTGAACTTACTAAAGCACTTGCTTTTAATTTACCGGTAAAACTCGGCTTATCCTTTGTTTCAAAAACATCAGCTGTTAAAACGTTACCTTTGAATGAAGTAGCAGCGAACGGATTTGAACTTCTGGACACAACTTTTTCGTGCTTAGTCGAATTAAACAGACGTTCACGAACCGCATCAATTGAAAAACTTCCCATCATATAATCCTTTCTCTCTGTAAATACTTTACATTATAAGGATAACATAACTCTCTATATATCAATCAACCTTTTGGTGTATTGTTTGTAAAAATACCTATACTTTAGTTGCAAATATCATGCCGTATTTGTGTTATGATTATACTATGGGATATGTAGAAGAGTTAAAAGAATTTGTAGAAGTAATAGCCAGACTGCGCGCACCCGGAGGCTGCCAGTGGGACAGAGAACAAACACACCGTTCACTGCGTCCTAATATGCTGGAAGAAGCTTACGAAGCAGTTGACGCAATGGATGATGATGACATGGTTCATTTGCAGGAAGAACTCGGAGATGTTCTCTTGCAGGTAGTTCTGCATGCACAAATTGCAAGCGAAGAAGGTGCCTTCACTATAGAAGATGTAACGCGCGGAATTAAGGATAAAATTATCCACAGACATCCGCATGTTTTTGGTGATACAAAAGTAAGCTCAACAAAAGAGATTTTAGATAACTGGGACAAGCTGAAGGCTGAGGAAAAAAAGCACCGCAAGTCTGTGATGGACGGAATTTCAAGAGCCCAGTCCGCACTGATGAGCGCACAAAAAATCAGCAAAAAAGCTGTTAAGCAAGGTTTTGAATGGCCGGATGAGCAATCTTTATATGAATGTATAATGTCGGAGTTTAAAGAGTTTAAGGAAGCAAAAAAAGAACAAAATAGAGAACATATGGAAGAAGAATTCGGCGACCTCCTTTTCGCTATTGTAAACCTTGCCCGCTGGAATAAGATTGATGCAGAACAGGCTCTGCTAAAAGCAAATAAAAAGTTCATTGCCAGATTTAGAAAAATGGAAGAGCTGGCAGATAAACCATTAACCGAATATTCAATTGATGAATATGATAAGTTATGGAATACTGCCAAAAAAGCACTAAGTTAGTACAAGGTCTTTTCTAAGGTATATTTGGTGCAGCACAGGCTGTAAAAGCCTAAAGCAATTAGATTTAAGGGTTATGTTAAAAAATATTAAGGAATGTTGCTTTAAAAAGGCAATTTCTTTAGAAAAAAATCCTTTATAGAAATATAAGGAAAGAGGATTAATATGAAAGAACAAGAATTAAATACAATGATGTCTGTAGTTTCTGACCCAATCAAGAATGTTTATAAAATCAATTCACGAAAAGATTTGGAAGAAATTCAAAGAATTATCAGAATTTTTAATATCTCTGAAGAACAGCATAACAAACATGCAATGCTTTCTATCAAAAACCTTGCAACTTTCAGATTAGTTCTCAGCAACAACTAATAAATATACATTGCCCAATATCCTAAAAACGATAAAACAAAAGCCTTGCAATAAAATGCAGGGCTTTTAAGTTTTTACCAGGGGAAATCATCCTTAATCTGCCAGCCGTCTTTGACAATTTTTGAGGTACAGTTGAGCCTTTTCTCCGGTAGAATTTCTGATTTGCATTCATAACCGCCTATTGTACCCCAATCAAAATAACCCAGCCTGTTTCCTTTTGTCTGATTTTTATTTATTCTGAATAAAAAATCTGTCCTGGAATAATTTCTCCCTTTTTCAGAAAGGCTAAACCTGCCATTTTCATTTTTTAATGAACAGATAAGGTATAAAGTTGATTGAATCTGACCTTGAGTACCATCCAGCATAAATCTTATATTCACACCGTTAGCTAGTGTAATACAATAAGAAGATTTATCATCCACACCTGAATTTTTTTTACAATACCCGGCTTCTTTTATTTGTTTTAAATAAGGCACAAAATATTTTGAAGCTACGGCTGTTGCATTATGTGTATTTACCTGAGAGCCAAAATCCCATTCGCTTACATCACCGTAATCTGCCACAGCACGAGTCATTACTTCTGATAATATTGCATTAGTTGTTTTTATTCTGTTTAGAAAAACAGCTTTCTGGTATTTATTTACAACAGCTGGAATTGTCATTGCCGCGACTACACCAATTATTCCCAGAGTTATCAAAACTTCTGCAAGTGTAAAGCCTCTTTGTTGTTTCTTTTGTGTGGCGGCGCGAAACGGCTCGCTGCCTGCGCCAATACCGGATAAGGAGCTTAAATTACTCCGCCCCCCCCCCGAAAAATCTTGTCATTACTACGTTTTCCATAATTCAATCTCCTTTTTTTGGTTTTGCTCTTTATTTCTTTATTTATTTAAGTAAAAATATTTATTTTCTCGGACACACTCTCGCCCTGCTCTCGTTATCGCCTCGAAAACAAATATTTTTACTTTTTTAGTTGTTTTCTTGAGTGTTGCTTTTTAAGTAACTATAAAACTTTTCTCGGACACGCTCTCGCCCATTAACCCGATAGGATTTTAGTTAACCCGAGTAGTGTAGTGCCTCTGGCTCCGCTATCGGTTCGAAAATAAATATTTTCCCTTATTCTATTTATTTGTTTTTCTTTGGCATTGCTTGTTGCTTTTTATTTTAAATAACTATAAAACTTTTCTCGGACGCGCCTCGCTCACTATGCCACCGATAGAATTTTAGTTAACCCTAGTTTTGTCGTGCCTCAAGCACTTACCAATCGGGCTTCCTTTTACTTTATACAGCCTGCGCCGGAGTGGGTGCGGGTCTGAGAAAATAAAATATCTGCTCTTGAGAACATCCTATGGTCTGCTTTTATTATAAGGGATTTTCTTTATATTTTCAAGCTTATCTGAATAACAGACTAAACAGCGGCGGAACAAAAATCAAAAGCCCGATAACAACCGCAATAATGGTTACAAACATTACAGCACCCGCTGAAATATCTTTTGCCATACCAACAAGTTTTGAGTATCTGTTATGGAAGACCGCATCCAGAGAATATTCCAATGCAGAATTGAGCATTTCAGCAGAAACTACCATTCCGATAGCAATCAGCAGGATACAAAGCTTTGTTATACTAAAATCCAAAAGAAAACCCATCATAAGGACAAATGCTGCCATAACAAAATGGACCCTTATATTACGCTCACTTTTTAGAACCAGACGCATACCTTTTCTTGCGTTTTTAAAAGTGTTTCCAAACCCCTGCGATTTAAATTTACTCATACCCCAATACTCTCCAAAGCCTTATTCTGCATTCCTATAACAAAATTATAATCTGCTTCAGTTTGGTGGTCAAATCCCAGAAGATGCAGAATTCCATGGCTTATAAGAAAAGAAAGCTCATAGTCAAAAGTAACATTCTTTTTTACAGCTTCTTCCTGAACCTTATCAAGAGCAATGATAACCTCGCCAAGATTTACCTCACCATCAAAAACCAACCGTTCTTCCGGTAATGTATCTGCAAAAATCGCAAAAGTGATTATATCTGCCGGATAGTCTTTTTCTCTGTATTCACGATTAATTTCATGAGTTTTTTGGCTGCCGCAATATAGGAAGTCAAATGATACCGTATTATAAACTAATCCCTTCAAACAACAGTTATCAGCAATTTCCTGACAGCTCATATAAAATTTAAAAATCTTTTTAGCAGTCTCTATAAACTTCTTTTCATTTACTTCCGTATTCTCAAATATATTTTCGCTGAAAATATTCAGCTTTACAGATTTAGGCGTCATGCTTATCCTCATGATTATCTTCCAGCTGTTTAATCTTTTTTTCCAAATCCTCATCTAAGAGCTTGGATGGCATATTTATTTTATTTTTATTCAACTCTGCTACGATATTTTCCTGATATTTAATTCTGTTATGCTGCATACCTCTTAGAATTCGGCTGAAAGTAGCTGCAATTACTTTAATATCATGAAGAGTGAGCGGACTATCCGCAAGCTGTCCGTCATTCAGTCTTTCAACAATTATTTTATTAATAATCTGTTCAATTTCTTCTGAAGTAGGATTTTTTAGTGAACGCACAGCAGACTCAACAGCATCAGCAATCATTAAAATGGCAGTTTCCTTCATATTAGGCTTAGGACCGGTATAGCGGAATTGTTCTTCCTTAACATTTTCAATACCTTCTTCCTGCACAGCCTGATTGTAAAAATAGCTTGCAAGCCCTTCTCCATGGTGTTGTAAAATAAAATTATTAATGACAGCCGGAAGCCCGTATTCTTTAGCCAGTTCAACACCGTCTTTCGGGTGCGCGGTGATAACCATTTTGCTTAATCTTGGATTTAATTTTTTATGAGGATTTTCAATCCCGAAGTATGACTGGTTCTCAACAAAGAAAAGCGGGCGTTTAAGCTTTCCAATATCATGGTAAAAAGCGCCGACCCTTGCAAGAATAGGATTAGCCCCTATCGCTTCGGCAGCAGCTTCGCATAAGTTTGAAACCATAAGACTGTGATGATAAGTTCCCGGAGCTTCAAACTGCAAACGTTTTAATAAAGGCTGATTATGATCTGCCAGTTCTGCAAGACCGTAAGGTGTAATAATTTTGAAGGAACTTTCAAACAGCGGGAGTGTTCCAAGAGCAATCATAGAGCTGACAATACCGTTCAGCAGTATAAAAGCACTGTTTTTAAGAATTAAAACATTATTAACATCAATCAAACATTTTTCAAGAACATATATAGCAAGAACAATTAAAAGCCCTGCACCTGAAATTATAAAGCCTGCTTTAATTAAATCAAAGCGTCTTGAATACCTGATTTGAGAAATAGTTACAGCCGCAACAAGGTTTAACAATGTAAAAGTTACAATATACTGTGCAGGATACTGAACACCAATTGTTAGAACTGTTAACAGAACAGTCATAGCAACAAAAGCAACTCTAGGATTTGTAAAAATTGCAAGCAGCAGCACGTATGCAGGAATAGGCAGTACATATGGAGAAAATCCGGTAGGCATTACTACAGCAATTGAGGCAAGCATAATTGATAAAACAGCAGCAAGCATCATATAACGGGTTTCAAGGAATTGTTTCTCAAAATACTTCATATATGTCATAAAAATGACAGAAGCAAGTACAACCAGGATATATATAGCAATTAATCCCTGCCAGTTCAGTTCATAAACATTATACCCTGCCTGTCTTAAAGCATCACGTTTTAATCTTGTTACCGGTTCACCTTCAAAAAGGATTTTGTCGCCTTTCTGAAATGTAATTTCATAAGGTTTTACGGTAGCTTCGGCTTTTTTACGGGCAATTTCGGTTGCAAATTCATCTTCCACCAGGTTAGGCACAATAATCTGGCTTAAAAGAGCATTAATAACAGATATTTGGCGTCTTGAAACATTAGAAATCAAATTATTTGTAATAATATTATCTATATTGTTACGCTCAAAGTCTTTCTCTGTTATACCGGCTCTTAATATATTGGTAAGAGTAAGATTTGCCTTGTCAAAAGCTTCTCTGACAGTTGCATCATCAGATTTTAACAAAAAACTTATAACAAAATCTTTTTTTGAAACATCAGAAAGATCAAAAAGCAGCGACAATTCTTCTTTTTTAACACTGTCCTCAACATCTTTTTTTCTTATCTGAAGAATAGAATTTTCCAAAGTTTCGAGATTGGTGCGGATAAAATCATCTTCCGCTGAAGTCAAAATAGGCTCAACCTTCTGGGCAACCTCTTTTTTATGCTGTTCTGTACGCTTAACATCAACAACTGTAATAGTTTTTTGTGCAATAATATCTTTTTTGCTTATACCGTTTTCTACAATACTTTGAAAAAAGAAGTTTTGCGATGCAATAATAGCAGTAAGCAAAAACGTAAACAATATAAATCCGGCAGTTTTATAAGCCTGTGACGACATAAAAAAGTCACGAACTTTTGACATTGTAATTATTTTATTCATATATCACCTTATAATTCTTATTAATTTAACGTTACTCCTATTTTATACCTTCTGATTTTTTTTTCAAGCTTTCTATTTTAACACGAAACTGTATATCTTCCAGCAATTTTCGATTAATTGAAAGCAGTTCTGAAAGTACAGCAATTAAAGAAACCTGAACCCCGAAAATCAAAAGAATCGCAGTAAGGATTAAAGATTGGATGTGACCTATACCATCGCCTATAGAATAATAATAAAGATACCTTACTCCCAAAATCAAACCGGATAAAAAGAATAAAAGCCCCAATACAATAAAAAACCTGAAAGGTCTATAGATTATAAACATACGAAGCATTGTAAAGATGGACCTTCTTATATACTGGAACATATTATTGAAAAGCCTTGATTTTCTAAGCTCAGGATTAACATCAATATCAACGCAGTCTATAACAAGCCCCTTTGCTCTTGCCTGCATAATAGTTTCAAGAGTATAGGTATACTTATCAAAAACATTCATCTGCAAAGCTGCATTTTTTGAAAATGCCCGAAACCCGCTCGGAGCATCTTTAACCGTAGAGGAACTTACAAATCTCATAACAGCAGAACCTAATTTCTGCAAAAACTTTTTCAACGGTGAAAAATGTTCAATAGAGTCGACAGGACGCGCCCCTATGACAATATCTGCTCTATTTTCAAGAATAGGCTTTATCAATTTTTCAATATATTCAGCCTTATACTGGTTATCAGCATCGGTATTAACAATAATATCCGCACCCATGCTAAGAGCTTTATTTATTCCGGCAACAAAGGCTTTTGCCAAACCTTTATTTGATCCCAGCGAAATAACAGCATCAGCACCGGCGCGTTTTGCCACATCAACAGTATTATCAGTTGAACCGTCATCTATTACCAGAACTTCTATTTCATCAATTCCATCAATATGTTTTGGCAAAGCTTCCAAGGTAACCGGAAGCGACTTTTCCTCATTCAGGCATGGTATTTGTATAACTAACTTCATAACCTTTCCTCTTATTTTTTTTATTATATAATTAAAATGTAAGAAATACAAATGGAGAAAGATACATTGGGGATATTTATAATAACATTTCTCGGATTAATTTTAAGAGTTTTATACATTAACAAACCGGACGGACTTTGGAATGATGAGTATATCTCGTGGATGATTGCAGCAAAACCATTGTTTGACGGGTTTTGGAGCGGGATAAAGTCACAATGCCACATGCCGCTTTATTATCTATATCTCAAATTCTTTATGTCGATATTCGGGCAAAGTGATATTGTATTAAAACTAACGTCTGTCCTTAGCGGAACATTATCAATTATTATAATGTATTTTACAGGATTAGAAAAAGATAAAAAAACAGGACTTATTGCAGCTTTATTTACAGCAATAAGTTCTTTTTTGATTTATTATTCGCAGGAAGTAAGGTTTTATTCATTGTTATTCTTATTTGCAGCCCTTTCACTCTGGTTTACAGTAAGGCTTGTAAAGAATACAAACATTAAATATATAATATTCCTGACCCTTGCAAACCTTCTTGTTATTTTTACACATACAATAGGGTTTGTTTATGTATTCTTTAATCTTATATATATTAGTTTCAGATTATTTAAAGATTATAAAAAAGTCATAATAAAGCTTTGGAGCATTGCTGCACTAATAATGCTTGCAGCATCTCCATTAATAATAAAAATATTCACAACAAATTCTTTTTCACAGTGGTGGGCAAGCTTTAGCTTCTCAAACTGGGGATTTTTGCTTACAGACTATTTTTCTCCGGTATTAACAAACCTAGTAAGTGCACCTGCAAATTTCTTTTATAATTTCCATGCAGGGTTTGTAATCTTTGCACTGCTGCCGGCGTTAATCGCAATCTTCTGGATTGCCTATGCTGTAAAAAAAGATAAGGACAATGCCATGCTATTATGTGCAGCAGCCGGGGTAATTATTGTTATGACAATAGCATCACTAGCCGGTAAATTAGTATTTATTACAAAATATTCCATCGAAATTTACCCTATATTAATACTCCTTGCTGCATATGGTGCCGCTTCTGTTTCAAATAAAGTCCTTAGAAATACCCTTATTATTTTATACTGCTTAATCCATGTGATTTATCTTACATTAAGCCCTGTATCAGCTCCAAAAATAAGAAGAGCCCAAGGACACAAAATTGCAGCAGATTTAATAAAACGCGCGGAACCTAAAAAAGGAGATATAGTCTTAATTGAATATTATCAAAAGGACAGATTTGAAAAATATATTGATTTTACAGGACTGAATGTAATAACGATTGATAAGGGAAATTTCCCGGAATATCTCTCACAAAACATGACTTACGAAAAAGCGGTTAATGAAGGGAAAAAAGTTTACAGACCGACTTTTCAAGCTTCAGTAAACGGATATTTAAAGGAAAAGCTTAACAGAGAAATAATAAGCAAACTAAAACAGGGACAGAGTATTATATTAATTACCCTAAACAGTGTTGCTTTTTACAGCCCGGAACAAGTTTCAAAAATTGCATCAGATGAGAGCATGTACAACAAAACTCCGCTTTTATTTTTAGTATTTTCACATATTAAAGAACAAGTCGCAAGAGATTTTTATGAAACACTTGCAGTTGTACGCTATGAGAGCAAAGGAGACTGGTCGGCAGTTAAGTTTACAAAACTTAAAAAATAAAGTTTTAATAGCAATTTTTATTATGTTCAGGAGTATATATATATAGAAGGGTCTAGTAGAAATAGTATGATGAAGGTAGTAGAAAAGGTTAATTATCAAACCAACGGAGGCGTGGCTAAAACCCAAAGACGGCAAGCATCGCAGCCATCCTTTAGCGGCAACATCAATCCGCAGGAATTGGAAAAAGAGCTTAAAACCCTCATGCCTAGTTCTTTAAAAGCAATGAACAAGCTGGCTAAAAACATGGGTGAAGTTCAAAATATCATATTCAACTCTCTGGGTACAGGTCTAGTTGCCCCTATTTTTATAAAATGGAATCCGTTATCTAAAACAGATGAAGATACCAGAACATACTCAGCATGGCGCCAGCCAATATCTGCAGTCCTTGCAGTTGTTACACAGGCAGGAATTACTGCCCCATTTAATACGCTAATCAACAATATGTCTAACTCGGGTTATCTGGGTGAAAAATATAACAAAAGCGCACTAAGGGATGAAAATTACATAAAAAAACTTGTCAAAAGAGAATCTCCGCATGCCACTAAAGAACAGTTAAAAGAAAAGATTGCACTCAAGAAAAAAGAACAAGTTGAAGCAATTTTAACGTCGCTGAAAAATAAAAACGTCATTATGTTGAAAAACTATAAAGGCGAAACTGTTCCAATGAGTAAGAATGAATATACAAACCTTTTAAGAGAAACTGTTGAAGATATGCTTAAAGAACTTTCTGAGAAAAAGAAGGAGCTTAAAATCACAAGACAAAAACGTATGGCGAGATCAGAGTATTTAAGAACACATAATGCTGAAGCTAAAAAGGTTCTTGAAGAAATCAATGATGAATTCCAAAGAAATTCATCTCTGCCATCATTAAAAGCATATTTGAAGAAAAAGATAAAATCACTTCGTTCAAACAAAGCAAATCCGGAATTAATCCAAATGGTTAAAGAAGTTGCCGGAAGAGCTCCAGCAATAAAACTCCATAATAAAGCTACAGATTCAGCAATAATAAACGGAATGAAGGGCAAAGTTAAAAAGATGCTTGGTCATGTAGAAAAATACGGCAACGCAAAAACGGCCGGCGAGGTAATTGAAGCTGTAGAAAAAAGCATCAGGAAACAGTTTGAAGCTGTACAAGAAGCATCTGAATTTTTTGATGATATTAAGAAATCCATTACTAACCGCAATGCGACTGTAGCACAAATAGAACAAAGATTTGAAGAAAAATTTGCACAATCCAAAAATAAACTCCTGAAAAAAGACTTTTCTGCAGAAGTAATTGAAAAGTTTAAGAAAAATGTTACAAATAACTTAAAAGGATATAAACAAATAGCAGGTCTAATTGTTTCCTGTGCAGTTCTGCCGTTCACCTGTGCATTGCTCAACTGGGTATATCCAATCTTTATGGATGCAGTATTCCCGAACCTTTCAAATAAAAAACACGATAATGAATCATCAGCTCTGGTTGCAAAAGCACCTAAGAAAGTTGAGGTGAACTAATGAGTACAGTTGGAAAATACGCAGATAAAGCACTCGATGTACTTATCAAAAAACCTCTTAAATGGCTGTCTGAAGTCAAGCCGATGGAATACGTATGTAAAAAGTTCAGAGCAAACAAAAGAAATTTCATAAGCGGTCTTGGTATTGCATCTATTGTAATCAAAGATGGTCTCGGCTGCTACTTCTATGTAAACCAGAGTTTGCATAACGAAAAAATTCCTGATGACAAACGTAAATTCGTTGCAGCATTAGACCTTGCAAACGGTGGGTTAATGATTGCTATGCAGATTTTGATGTTTAAGACAGTATCAAACAAAATTGTTCAAAGCAAGATGTTTAACAAAATATTTGGCAAACACTTTGATCGTGCAGCAAGAAAAGGCTACCAATCAGTAGTAAAAAGACAGGAAAAATTTAATAATTTATCAGAAGAAGAGTTCCAAAAAGGGATGGATAGTATCAAAGAAACAACATTTGATGCTTTTGCAAACTTAACCTCACTGATTGCAGCAACTACTATAGGCAAACGTGTAATAGTTCCGTTCATTGCTACACCTTTGGCTGACAAGACTAAAGCTTGGATGTGCAGAAACGATAAGCCGGTTGAGGTTAACAAAGAAACAGAAAACACATACTCTACACAAAAGCCTGCGGCAGAAGTCTGCGCCCCTGCTCCAAAGAAACCGCAAACATCTCAAAACTCCTTCGGTAATATATATCAAAGAAGTTCCGGATTAAAAATTTGATAAAATCTATATCTATAAAAAAGAGTATCATTAACAGATACTCTTTTTTGTTTATATATAAATACTTAAAACGGTTTAGTTTGATTTAGCTTAAGTCTTAAATCTCTAAAGCGAGCAATATCTTCCTGAGTTTTGCCGGAATCCTGGAATACTGCCTGAGCTGACGGATGAACCATCAAAACATAGTCCATATGAATTTCCAGAAAATTATATTTTCTTGGTGACTGGTTTGCATTACGCGGATAAATTTCGGCATTAGTTACAGCCAAAAAACGTCTTTCTTTATCATTTAAAAGATCAGTTAACTCACGATTTGTATTAGTGTATTTTGAAACATGGACAACACCTTTAATATCATGGTCGACTGTCAAAATGCTTACTTCTATTGGAACTGTATCTATATTCTTAGCCATATTCTTTTCCTTACTTAAACTATTTAATAATATAAGTATAATATACTTTGCAAAAATTGTCTATATGTTAAATTTTATCAATTCTTTTGCCCATGCGTATTCCGTAAGCTTCATGAACGTCAACTACAGAAATAAATGCTCTGGGATCAATTGCTTTTATAGCCTCTTTCATTTTACTCATTTCAATACGAGAAACAACACAATAAATAATTGTTTTTGCGTCACCGGAATAACCTCCTGTTCCATGAAGATAAGTAACCCCGATCTCCAAATCTTTAATCAGAACATTTCCAATTTCTTCCCACTTATCGCTTATTATCCGTACGGATTTCGAGTTGCTGACACCTTCAAGAACAACATCAATGACCCGGGAGGCAAGAAAATAAGTAAGAATTGAATACATAGCCTTTTCCCAGCCGAAAACGAGTCCTGATGCAGCATAAATAAAAATGTTTATGCCCATAATAATTTCGCCTACCGATAACCCGAATTTTTTAGATATAACCAGTGACATGATTTCAGTACCATCAAGCGAGCCTTCATTTTTAAGCACAATACCAACCCCTGTGCCGAGAATAATTCCGCCAAAAACAGTTGCCAGAAGCAAATCATTTGTAATCGTTATTGAGTGGAAAATATTAGTTGCAATCGCAAACATTAAAATTGCATAAAAGGTCTGGATAACAAAGTTTTTCCCCATTTTAGTAAAAGCAAGACAAATAAAAGGAATATTTAAGATAATAAGCAGAAGACCCAAGTTATATTTTAATAAATAACTTAAAATCATTGATACACCAACAATACCGCCATCTATAATATTATTAGGAGCTAAAAATGTATCAATGGCAAAGCCGGCTGTAAAAGCGCCCAAGGTTAAGAAAAATCCTTTTTTAATTATTGAAAAAACCTTTTTGGCAAATTCTTTAACCAGCATAAATTCCTCTTTTATTTCTCTTTTTTACTTACATTTTTACGTATGGTAATCAGATTGTTAATTTTAAATATCGTTTTTTTGTTATCATCATTCTTTTCGTGATAACCCAGAATATGTTCCAAATCTGATTTAAGTGTAACTAAGTCCTCATATTTTTTTAAAGTACCATCCATAGCAATTGAAACATCACCAGTTTCCTCTGAAACAACAAGACATGCAGACTCACTTGCTTCAGACATTCCAATAGCAGCTCTATGTCGTGTACCGTATTTCCAGCTGAGTTTTGGATCTTCAGTCAAAGGTAGCAGAACTCCTGCTGAAATAATTTTAGACCCATTAATAACAACTGCGCCGTCATGAAGAGGAGTATTCGGGTGAAAGATTGTCAACAGAAGTTCGGTAGACAAATCTGCATTAAGCTTTGTTCCTACATCATAATATGTATTGCTCAAATCAGGCTGAAACACAATTAAAGCACCAGTATGTGTTTTTGAAAGAAATTTTACGGCTTCAATAAGTTCTTTAATAACATCAATTTCTTCATCACCTGACTTTTTGGAATTGCCGGAAAAAGCTTTCGATATAAAGTCAACCTGCCCTAAAAACCCTAAAAACCTTCTTAATTCAGGCTGGAAAATTACAATCAAACTCAATGAAACCAGAGTTACAATTGATTTCAAAAACATTCCAAGGATTTTTAAATCCAGTCTAATCAAAATTTCTGAAAATAACCAGACAAAGATAAGAATAAAAATACCTTTGACAAATTTTTCAGACTGGGTATTCTTGATAAATTTTTTATAAAATGCGTAAAGTATAACTGCAATAATCAGTACTTCAAGGAAATTTGTCCAGTTAAAGGACAAATCCAAAGCACCTATTTGAAATTGCAGGTATGATAAAATATCGTTCAGCATTTTACTTTTTTAACCTATCGGGAATTCTGTCATGCGAGATTAAATCGTCCAGAGTCTCTCTTTCTATAATAATATCAGATTGTGAATTATTTACAAGTACCATAGCCGGTTTTTGCACTCTGTTATAATTTGATGCCATAGAGTAGTTGTAAGCACCTGTATTATAAACGCAGAGTATGTCGCCTTCTTCAAGTTCAGGGAGTTCTATATTATGGATTAAAATATCTCCGCTTTCACAAAAACGACCTGCGATTGTAACGCTTTGTGAAGTTTCAGCATCAGGTTTGTTGGCAACAGAAGCAGTATATTCAGCTTTATACATACTTGGTCTTGCATTATCAGCCATACCGCCGTCTACCGCAAAGTATTTTTTTCCGTTAGGAACCTGTTTTGAGCTTCCAATAGTATATAATGTAACGCCTGCTGTAGAAATTATGCTTCTGCCGGGTTCTATGAACAGTGTAGGGTAATCAATTCCGTATTTCTGAACACTGGAATTGAGACTTTCAATAATAACACATGCTATTTCATATGTAGAAGGCGGGCAGTCATTTTCTGTATATTTTACACCTAGCCCCCCGCCTATATTTATTTCATCTAGCTTAAGCCCGAATTTACCATCAAGTCTTGCCAGTTCTTTTACAAGAATTTCGATTTCATCGTGATAAACTTTTGTTTCAAATATTTGAGAACCTATATGGGCGTGAAGTCCGCGGAGTGTAAGATGAGAATACTCATCAAGTATAAGATTAACTGCTTCATCGACTTGTGTTAAGTCAAATCCGAATTTTGAATCAAGATGACCTGTTTGAATATATTCATGAGTATGGCACTCAATTCCAGGAGTAATTCTCAAAAGGATTTCAGCTGTTTTATTCATACTCTTTGCAAGTTCATTGAGCAAAGACAGTTCAAGAAAGTTATCAACAGAAATTCTTCCGACACCAAGCTCCAGAGCAAGCGTAAGTTCACTTATAGATTTATTATTACCGTTGAAGAGAACTTTTTTCATATCAGCACCGGCTTTATAAACAGTATACATTTCACCTGCAGAAACAACATCAAAACCAAAGCCTTCATCTGCAAGAATAGCAGAGGTCGCCAAAGTACATAAAGCTTTTGAGGCATACATCATATTAACATTTTTATAACCAGAAAAAGCTTCTTTATAATCTTTGCAAATATTTCTTAACGTTGTTTCATCCAGAACATAAAGCGGAGTTTCATATTTCTTTGCCAGCTCAACTAAATCACATCCGCCTATTGAAAGGTTTCCCAGCCCGTTAATTTCAGCTGTTACGGGTTTAATTGATTGATTAGTACTGGTCTGCATTATAAACTCCTCTTATATCTCTTCTACTTATATAAAAATCTTAACACACTAAATTGTAAAATTAAATACCAAAAATGAAGTAGTTTATATTGAAAAAACACTAAACATAATTTATAATAAAAACAGAAGGAAAAAGGAGGATATAAATGCAAAACGCAATTATAGTTTCAAAACTCAGAAAGGGGGGGGGGCTTAGATAGTGCCGGCGGGCTTTTTCACGCTTTGGGATTATCCCGACATTCTGCGTTTACCTTAGCAGAAGTTTTAATTACTCTTGGAATTATTGGGGTTGTTGCAGCATTAACACTGCCACAAGTAGTAACAAATTATGAGAAAAAAGCAACTGAAGTCCGGTTAAAAAAAGATTACAGTACACTTGCTAATGCCTTAAAAATGGCTGAAGCAGAACATGGACCAATTGAAACCTGGGCGGGTGAAAATGACAATATGTATAATATATACCAAGAATATTTCAAAAAAATGGAACCGTATATTCAATTTGCTGTAAAACCTTGTTTTGATGGTTATAAATGTTTTCCAAAAAATCCGGGAATGTATAAAAACGGAGTATATTTCAGATTAAAAGACGGAACTTACGGACTATTTATGCCAAATTCCGGCTATTCAATTCCAACAAACCCAAAGTTCCACTTCTATCTTATAACTAATGAAAAACGTGAAGTATACGGACGTACAGTTTTTATGTATTCAATAATGAATTTAAAAAATCTGAAAATAAAATCGAATGTAACTTGCGGAACTCCTATATGTTACTGGAGCACTCCTCCAAAATGCTACAACAGCACTGCAGTTTGGACAGAATATAAATGTTCAATGAAATTTGCACAAGACGGCTTCACTTTCAAAGATGATTACAATTTTGAAAAATTAAATAAAACTCAATCAAACAGAGTATTTGAGAATATGTTAAAGACAAAACCAAGAGGCTGGTGGTAATACATTCAAAATTTCAATAAAATCCCAAAACAAAAAAGAACACAAAACCACATCATAAGATTTCTTGCCTGGAACAGAACAAAATAAAAAGTTTCTGTTCCTTCTGCTTTAACTGCATCCCAATTATCAAGCGGCTGATTATACCAGTTTATTACCGGCTCAAAAGTTTTATCACCGTTATATCTTTTTATAAGCTTAAAAACGTTAACAGCCAGTGGTATTGTCAAAAATGAAATTATTACAGCATAACTGCCGGTTAGAACACAGAAGTATCCGGCTGCTAAATATCCGATAGTATAAAAAACAACAAGAACAAATAAGGCTTTATTTTTATCGCCAATACGGCAGCAAAGTGTTCGTTTATGAGAAGTTTGATCGCTGTCATAATCAAGAAGGGTATGAACATAAAGAAATGCCAGCGTAAACATAACAACAGCAATTGAAAGAATTAAAACTTCAAAAGAGAAAGTTTTTTTCATTACATAATAAATACCCTCAAACATTAAAGGTCCGAATAGAAGCCCGATAATAACCTCACTCATTCCAATCATTGAAAAACGGGCATATGTAAGTGTAAGAATACCGCCTGCTAGTGTAAGCCATATAACACCGTCACCGCTTCTTATGAACAGAAATACTCCAATCAAAAGAGCTGCTGCACTATATAAAACAATAACCTTTAATATATCTTTTAAAGTAACACTTCCATCACGAATAAAACAGCATTTAGTTTTAACAGCACTGTTCATCATCTTTTCATCTTTTGAAAGTATACCGTAATCAATGTAATCATCAGTAAGATTTCCTGCAAGATGCGCCAGAGCAACACCGATTAATGCCAATACTCCGTTAAGAACATTTCCGCCTGACTTCATTGCATATAAAAATACTACAAGCCAGGACATAAAAGTAACGGGCAGAGAAAATGCTCTTGAGCAATTTAACCAGAAAACCAAATTTCTCATGATTTTAATATTCCTTTAATTCCTATCACAGCCTCGTAGGATGCACCGGCTTCCAGAAGCTCTTCTGCGGTAAGCCCGAAAAGTGTTATCAATCCAAAGATTTCACTGTCACCGGTTTTGAGCATATCAACAACAGTTCTGACGGCCTCTTCCCTTGAAAGATTTGTAATTCTGTCATTAATCCCGAGATGCAAGCTTCTTTTCTTTGCCTTACCCATTAGCAGCCTCCATCAAGACCTACACCAAGCGCCAGCAGTGCTGCTCCTATCATGCCTGCATAATTGCCGGTTTGCGCCTTGACCACTTTTGTCGGAGAGGTAATAATCTGCTTATTAACATTCTCTGTAAGATAATCTGTATCTGTAAATTCTGCCATAGAACCTGACAATACAAACACATCCGGATCGAAGATATTCGCAAGCCCTATAAGTCCGTCAAGAATATCATCCTGCCACCGGTTAAAAATCTCGGTCATCATCGCATCATTATTTTTCCAACCGCCAATAACGTCATACGTAGTAATATCAGGATTTTTAGAAATTTCTTGTGCAGTACGTTTCAATCCCGTACCGGCCGCATAACTTTCAAAACAATCCCAGCTTCCGCAGGTGCATTTTCTGTGTTTATCAGTACGCATTTTAAAGTGCATCTCGCCTGCTGCGCCGCTTTTACCTTTATAAATTTTGTTATTAAGAATTATCCCGCCGCCTACGCCTGTTCCAAGCGTAATCATAACAGAATACGCCATACCTCTTGATGCTCCAAGAATATGTTCAGCCCAGGCGGCTGCATTTGCATCATTCTCCACAAAAACTTTCTTTCTGCTCAGAGACTCAAAGTTCATTTCAGGGTACCCTGCTGCTATATTGCCTGTAGACCCTAAGATTTTGTTATTAGCATTGTTAACTGCACCGCAAGTTGAAAATGCGATAACATCAACTTCATCTTCATAACGAGATATTATCTCTTCAAATGTTTCTTTTATAGCCTGAAAAGTTTTCGGAGTAGGGCGTTTTTCTATATCGCCTGTAATCTCTCCCTTCTCATTTACTATAGTGTTATAAATTTTAGTTCCGCCTACATCTATTGCAAGTGCTTTTTTCATTTATTTTTCTGCCTTTTTTGAACTTTTTACAAAGGTGTCTAACTTATTTGAGTTTACATTTCCCGAATGTATGCCGGAAGTCCCTGCAGACATCATTTGTTTTGAAGCTTTGTTGTTCATCACTGAATATTCTTTTACTATTTTCATGAAATTAGCAAATTTATCATAATTAGACATTACTTTTATTTTCATTATACACCCCTACTTGTTCCTTTGAACAAAACGTTTTGTAATAAGCTGAGGTCTTGTAATAGCAGACCCGATAACAACGCAGTGAGCGCCCAGCTTGAAAGCTTTATCAACCTGCCATGGCTCCCATATTCTGCCTTCAAGAACGACAGGAACGTCTGTTTCGCTGACAAGAGCCTTTAGCAATTCAAAGTCCGGTTCATCTGTTGCCGGAGCCGAGTGGGTTGTGTAGCCGGATAAGGTAGTAGATAGGATATTCGCACCTAGTTTTGCACAATTAATACCCTCCTCTACAGTAGATACATCTGCCATTGAGATACGTTTATTAAGCTTTATATATTTAATTATTTCTTCAAGCGTACAACCTTCCCGCGGGCGGGATGTTCCGTCAAAAGCTATAATATCAGCACCTGCACCTATTAAAGAAATAACATCTTTTAATGTAGGAGTAATATAGACAATCTCCTGCCAGTTTTTAGGTATAACGTCAGGTTTGGTAAGCCCTATAACAGGAACGTCAAAAAGGTGTTTTGCATTTTTGACATCCCTCGCTCCGGCAACTCTTAACCCGCCGGCGCCGCCTTTTACAACGGATTTCATCATAGCTGCCATACATTTTTCCAAATACAAAGGTTCTGAAGGCATAGCCTGAACAGAAACCACAACCTTATTCTTTAAACGATTAATCATATCCATATGTTTATTATATTATAAAAGAGAAATAATTTGTTAAAATTTTAAGGGGATTGTTAATGAATTTTATAAAAAAGTATAAAGCGGTTATTTTAATAGTATTATTTGCATTAATAATCAGATTAATTAATCTGGATAAGACCGGCGGGCTCTGGTATGACGAAATAAATATTTATTCAATAGCCTCGCAGAGTTTTCCTGCGGGTATGATGAAAGCTGATGCCCACAGATTTCTTTTATTTCCGCTGTATTATTTAATTTATCACATTTGGATAACTCTATTTGGAAATTCTGATGTAGTCATAAGATTAATGTCTGTATTTTTTGATATTTTAAGCATTTGTGCAGCATTTTTTGCAGGGAAAACCATGGGAGAATTTCTCGAAAAAGATGAAAGGTTCAATATTAGAACAGGAACTATATATGCTCTTTTATATGCGGTTAATTCTTCGTTTATCTATTATGCTCAGGAGGCAAAATTTTACTCGCTGACGTTCTTTTTAATAAATCTGCTTGTAATATTCTGGCTGAAATTTTTGAAAAATACCGATAAGAAAAATTTCCGGCTTTTTTATATTACTAATTTTCTACTAATTTACACCTACACCTCGCAAATATTGTTTACTTTGCTTGTTTATTGTGTGACTATCGCGTATTTTTCAGCCGGCAGAAAATTGAAAGAAAACTTTAAATATCTTCTGATACTGTTAAGTGAATATATTCCGCTTGCTGTTTTTGCAGTCTGTATCAAACATTATTTTTCAGGAAATTTTGATGCGGTAGTTTACGATAATTCATTTATCCTGCTGGCTGTACAGAATTATTTTTCGCCTGTGCTTGCCGGTGTACAAAACAACATATTAGATTTTCAAAATGTTTGGATGAAGGGAATATTTAATTTAAAATTCTGGCTGTTTGTGATTTATCCTGTTTTACTCTTGCTTGGCGGGATTTGTATTTCTTTGAAAAAATACAAAATTTCACGTTATATAATTGCGGTACCGCTGTTGTATCTTGCATTTCACATAACAGCATCCAACTTTAGCCACTATAAAGTTCTTGTAAGATATACTCTGATGATTCTTCCGCTCCTTTTGCTGCTTGCCTCTGCGGGCATATCTGCTATGAAAAATACAAAACTACAGAAAACTTTATTAATATTTTATGTAATAATTTCTATTCTTGGTATATTCACAATAAACGGAGCTGTAAATATAAAAAGACCAGACGGCTATAGAGAGGTTGCAGAAGCTCTAATTGCTAATTCAGTAAATCCGAAATCCGACTTTGTGCTTCCTATCAGAGTTGAACTTCTTGATAAATATTACAAAATAGAAGGAGAGAAGCTAAGCCTGTACACCCTAAACGGAGAAGAGGCACAAAAGACTTATCTTACAATTGACGAAATTAACGGTATAAAAAATGATAAGCAAAATCTTCATAAATATTACAGAAGATACCTTTTGACCAATACACCCGCTAAAAATTTTGAAAACTTTATAAGAAAAGAATTTTTAAAAAGCAATGATGTTGTGATTATAACTGATAGAACAATTTCAATGTTCACCGGAGAACATATTAGAATGATTATTCATTCAGGAAATTATGAAAAATTTCCTATCCAGTTCTTAAGGCTTTCAAAGCTGAACAACGATTTATTATATACAGCATCCAAAAACTTAAAACTAAAACAGCGCCTTAATGTTAAGAATTGGGAAATATTTGTATTTGGTATATAATAAACTTATGAAGAGGAACATAATAATGAAAAAAACTTTGGTAAAATATCCGTTTTTGACAAAAGAAGCAGAAGTATATGAACGGGAAAACGGTCACACAATAGTATTAGCACATAAAGAAGGCTCAATGGCAAATGTCAGCACCTGGGTTAAAACAGGTTCTATAAATGAAGATGACAAGATTAACGGCATCTCACACTTTTTGGAACACCTTATGTTTAAAGGAACACACAAGCATAAGGCAGGCGAGTTTGACAAAATACTAGAAGCCAAAGGGGCTATTGTAAATGCTGCTACCTGGAAAGATTATACATTTTATTATGTTACTCTGCCGAAAGGCGAAAAAGATAAAGATCTCTTCCTGGCAATTGAACTTCATGCAGATATGATGCTTGATCCTGTTTTACCGGAAGAAGAAATCGGGGCGCCGTTTGATTTGAATGATACAAAAGTTACAGACAAACGGGAACGCCATGTTGTTATTGAAGAAATCAGAATGAGAAAAGACCAGAACTGGACAAAAGTTTACAATGCCTGCAACTACAATATGTACACCCAGCATCCGTATAAACGCGATGTAATAGGCACTCCTGAAATTATCTCACAGGTTACAAGAGATGATATAATGAATTATTACACAACATTCTATTCTCCAGAAAATATGACAACAATTATAGTAGGAGATTTTGACAGCGAAGAAGTGCTTAAAAAAGTAGAGAAAGAGTTCGACTTTAAAGGCAGAAAAAATGCACCTAAAAAAATTAACCAAATTGATGACCCGGTACAGACTACAAAAATAGTTGAAAATACTGCTCATACAAATACGGCTTATGCAATGTTTGGCTGGCTTGGTCCTAAAGCTTCAGATTTAAAAGGAACAATCTGTCTTGATTTAATCAGTATTATTTTCGGTGACGGCGGCAGCTCAAGACTTTATCAAAATTTAATAGAAAAGCAGCCGGAGCAGATTTTTAATATGGTTAATTCCGAGCATTACCAGTTCAAAGACGGCAACAATTTCTTTATACAGGCAAACTTCAAACCTGAGAAGAAAGAGGAAGCTTTAAATTTATTAAAAAAAGAACTGGCAAATCTTCTGGATAATCCTATCACTGAAGCAGAACTTAAAAAAGCTAAAAAGAAAACTAAATCACGCTTTGCATATGCAGCAGAAACAGTATCCGAAATTGGAGAAACTATCGGATACTATACAACAGTCTGCAATGATTTGAAACTTGTAGAAGATTACCTGAAAGATCTGGATGAAATTACTCTTGAAGATTTAAAAAATTCAATAGAAAAATATCTTGATATTAATCACGCAGTAATTTCAATTCTTATGCCTCAATAATTTACCAAGGATAATCTTTTTTGATTTCCCAGCCATCCATTATAATTAAAGCGGCGCACCAAACGCCTCTGCTATTTTTATTACATGCATATTTCTGATTACCAGTTAGAATATCTCTGTTATATTCTCCAAAAACCTGATTATAACTATATGGATTAT
>CABLZX010000009.1:0-105825 GCA_902383995.1 uncultured Brachyspira sp. | reverse complement strand
CTTCTGCTATCTATTAAAAAATATTTCCCTAAAACGGCTGTTATTCAACAGCTTACTAACAGCCGCTTTTTTCCCTTTTCCCTATTTTTCCCTATTTCCCCTTTACGACTTCTCAAGAAGTCGTTTTTTATTATGTTTGTTATTTAAATTTGTTTGATATAAAATTGCTGTGAGGTAGAAAAGATGTTACAAGAATTTTTATTTTCAAAAATACACAGAGCAACAGTTACTGATGCTAATTTGAATTATGTGGGATCAATTACTATAGATGAAGAATTAATGAATGCCGCAAAGATAAAAGAGTGGCAGAAAGTTGATATACTTGATATAAACAATGGAGAAAGGTTCCAAACATATGTAATAAAAGGCGAACCAGGCTCAGGGTGTATATGCCTTAATGGTGCAGCTGCCAGAAAAGTCCAGCCTGGAGATAAAGTTATTATTATTTCGTATGCTTATCTGAAAACCCACAAAATGGAAGGGTATGCCCCTACAATAGTAATGGTAGATGATAATAACAAAATTATTCATTAGAGTTGTAGAAATATACAAAATAGTTTATAATAAAAAAGCAGAGGAAAGCATGATAGAATAGCTATATATGTTTTCTAAACCAAAGCGGAGCCTGAGGCACGACAAAACTCGGGTAAACAAGACTATAATGAGTTATACTAAGCGGACGCGATAAAAACAAATAAGAAAAATTTTGTTTTCGAGGCGATAGCGGGAGCAGGGCGAGAGCGTGTACGAGAAAATAAATATTTTTTATTAAAAAACAAAAATCAATATTACAACTGAAAAAAGGAGATTAAATTATGAAAAATGCAGTAATAGCAAGGCTTTTCGGGGGGGGGGCACAGTAATTTAAGCTCCTTATCCGGTATTTGGCAGGCGGGGAAATATGCCTTTACTCTAGCTGAAGTTCTGATAACTCTTGGAATTATCGGAATAGTTGCAGCAATGACATTACCCGCATTAATTCAAAAAAATAATTCAATAGCTCTGGAAACGGCATTTAAGAAATCCTATTCAAATCTTTATAATGCTTATATGATGGTAATTGCTGAAGAGGTTCCGGTTTTTGTAATAAATCCATCAGATTCCTCTCCTTCCGGGCTTGTTGATTTCAATCCGTCTTTTGCCCGCGCTATATATGATAAATATAAAAAAATTAAAAAAATTTCTGCTAAAGAAAAAACTGAATATAAAAAGAGTGCGAAAAATTTTACCAGAACAACTGTGATGGGGTCCCCTCAATGTTCGCAATTTATGAATGGTGCTGATGCTTTTATAACTCCTGATGGAAGTACGCTTTCTATTGTAGAGAATTGCGGTGCACTATGGTTTACTATTGATACTAATGGCATCAAAAAGGGACCTAATGCCCTTGGACACGATATATTTATTTTTCAAATTCCGCGTGGCTCTAAATCTAAAAAACTTACTCCTGCAACATCTGAATCAGAAGTAAAATGTGATGAAAACGGGCAAAATTGTGGTTATAACAATACTGCCGAAACACGTGAAAAATGCTCTCGCACCAGCAAGTCTGATATAAATGGTGCAACCTGTGCTGCGTATGCTATTCAGAATAAATGCCCAGGAGATGATACAAAGACTTACTGGGAATGCCTGCCATAAAAAAAGACCGCTTATGCGGTCTTTTTTATCTGTAGTTTGTAAATTGCAGCGGATAATCGTATTTATCTTCGTTGCCTCTAAGCATTTTGATAATTGCTTGTAAGTCATCTTTATCTTTGCCGGAAACTCTAACCTGATCCCCCTGAATTGAAGCCTGCACTTTAATTTTTGATTCCTTAATATCAGCAACAATTTTTTTCGCCAGTTCTTGTGTAAGACCTTTTTTAAGGTTATAAACCTGCTTTACTCTTCCACCCAGAGCATTTTCAACTCCCTGAGGATCAAGAATTTTAATACTTAGGTTTCTTTTTACAAGCTTTGACTGCAAAATATCGTAGATATTTCTTATCTTCATATCATCGCTTGTTGTAATAGTAATTGCTTTGTCTGCTTCAAGCTCAATTTCAGAGTTTGAATCTTTTAAATCGAACCTTGACGAAACCTCTCTTCTTGTTTGGTCAACTGCATTTAGCAACTCTTGTTTGTCAAATTCTGAAACAACATCAAAACTGCATTCTTTTGCCATATAAGCCCCCCTTCTTTTTTATGATAATAGCATAAAAATGCAGGAATTGAATAACTTCCTGCATTTTTTAAAATTTTTTTTTTAAGGAGCCGTATTAGTTGGCGGAGTTTGTGACGGCTGTACATGTTTCTTCTTCCAGAACATCAATTTCGAAAGCCAGCTTTTTTTAGGTTCTCCGGCAGCAGCTTTCTGCTGTTTTTTTAATTTGGCTTTATTTATATTTTTTTTCATTTGTTCTCCTGCTTTCTTACAGCCTCTGCCAAAAGCCTTAAATGGATATGCTATCCCTCTTCCAATTGCCTTTAGACCTTTTCCGGCAGCTATAAATGGTGCTTTTACTGCTTTCCCCAGTTTGGGTAATATTTGTCCGCTGCTGTTTATCTTTCCGATTTGCGTTTTCCCTTTACCAAATCTTAAAAAGCCCAGAGTTGCAAGTACAGATAATGCTGCAATGGCTTTATAAAATACATTTGAATCTTTTTTCTTTACAGTATTCAAAAGTTGTACTTTATCAGAATCCAGTTGACGCTGAAGTCTTGCTCCGCCCAGCAGATTTGTATTGTAGTACATCCCTCCCATAAAAGGGTTGTACATAGGTGTCGGCATCATATTCATGCTGCTTGATGCTATATCCGAGTAAAGTGATGGATTGAAATCCGTCATAGCCATAATCCTTAAACTCCATTTTTGATTACATAAACTTTGCAATCAGTCCCACAGCTACCAAAATCAAAACCCCGCAAGCTTTTTTCATAATTTTGATAACAGCGATTTCTTTCTTTTTTTCATCCAGTGAAGTTACTTCACTGTTCTGTTTTTTGCGTTCTTTAACTGCTTCAAGTCCGTTTATTGCCGGCAAACTGCCAAGTGAACAATCCCCCAAATCCTGATACGTCAATGACGCAGCTAAATTGTTTTCCCATAAACCCATGGTACTATCTCCGATTAATTTAACCCAACATATATATAAAGTTTAAATAACGATAAAAATTTACTTTTCAACTTTTTCATGTAAAGTTTTGTAAATAAATAAGACCTCACGACATAATTGCGATGAGGTCTTATTTAAAATTCATAAAAATTTATTTCTTAGTCAATTGACTGCTGCATAATCTCAAAAGGTTTTTCAGCAACTTTCATAGTTTCTTCATCAATAATTCCTCTTTTGAGTTCAGAGAAAGTTGCTTTTCTTGAGTTGAATTTTTTCTTTAAAAATTCATAAGAAATTTTTGGATCACATTTATCGCCGCAAGTAAATAAATCAACAGCGGCATAGCCAAGTTCCGGCCAAGTATGGATAGCCAGATGGCTTTCAGAGATAATAACTACACCAGAAACTCCATAGGGGTTAAACATATGGAAACATTTTTGGACAATAGTAGCACCACATTCAAGGGCGGCATCCACCATGTACTTCTCTACTTTATCAATACTATTTAATGTGTTTGGGTCACATTCAAAAAATTCTGCTAAAACGTGTTGTCCTAAGTGGATTTCTTTTTTGCCGTTTTCCTGAAACGCTGTAAAAGGTGATGTTATTGCCAATTCATGTGCCTCCTTTATACTAAATGTATATTACCTACTAAAAATGCTTTCGCTATAACATATTACAATAAAAAACAAAAAATTTGTAAATTTTACACTTAAAAAAATAAATTTTACAAAATTTTTACAATTAATATGCCGAAAAATCAGATAAATTGTATCATACGCGCGGGGGATATTTGTTAATATTTTTTAATAAACATCTGTTGTAAATTTTTTGTTTTATTTATAGAATGCTAATATGAATAAAATTCTTGTATGCGATGACGATTTAGCGATAAACGAGCTTATTAAGGTAAATCTTGAGCTGGGCGGCTATAAAGTAGTTCAGGCATATGATGGAACTACCGGTTTTGCATTGTGTAAGCAGGAGCTTCCGTCACTTGTAATTCTTGATGTAATGATGCCGGAAGTTGATGGTTTTACTGTTGCACAAAGAATTAGAAAAAATGAAGCAACAAAGGATATTCCTATCCTTATGCTGACAGCATTATCCCAATTAAATGATAAAGTAAACGGATTTAATATCGGGGTTGATGATTACCTTGTAAAGCCTTTTGAAATGGAAGAACTCCAGGTTCGTGTCAGGGCTCTTTTAAAAAGGACCCGGCAGATACCGGAATCCGCATCAACCAGAGAACTTCTTACGTTAGGTGATATTACTCTTCTTCCTGAAACATACAGTGTAAAAATAGGTGAAAAAAACGCAAAGCTTACTCCTATTGAGTTTGATATATTTAATCTTTTATTCCAAAATCATGGAAATATGGTATCTTCAGCCCAACTGTTGAAAGATATATGGGGTTACTCTCCTGATGACGATATTGAAACTATAAGGGTTCATATAAGACATTTGCGCTCAAAACTCGATAAGATTTCAGAAGGCAGAAAATATATTGAAACTATTTACGGCGGAGGCTATAAATTAAATATTTAGTCTGCTGCATTATTAATATTGTCTTTTAGTTTTCTAAGTTTTTCATATATTATATTCGACAGGCGCACTGCATAGCTGCTGTCTTCGCCGTTTTCGCAGGAATATTCAATTGCGTTATTCAGAGTTTTGCTTAGATCTATAATTTCATCCAGTTCGCATTTGATAATCAAAATTCTTAACCTTTCTTTATTTTAATAAGGATTATAGTTGATTAATACATTATAATCCTTATTAACTTATCATCTAAGGCTAAATATGTCAATAACTAATATAATGAGGATATGAATATCAATCAGAGAATTAAAATTTTATTAGCGACAGAAGCTACTACTTTAACAAGAGTAGCAGACCGTTTGATGAAAGAGAAAAATCATAAAGTAACAATGAATAATTTATCAAGAAAACTGCGCAGTGAAACTATAAAATTTACTGAAATAGAAATGATTGCTGATTTACTTGGTTATGATATAGAATTTGTTAAGAGAAAATAGTAAAAAGTATTTCTAAATATTATTTTTCTTGTTCATATCCAAAATTTTTAAGTGAAAGTTGTTTTTTGCGCCAGTCTTTTTCAACTTTTACTTCCATTCCCAAGAAAACTTTTTTCTCGGCAATTTTTTCAAGTTCCAACCTGGCTTCTGTTCCGATTTTTTTAAGAAGACTGCCTCCCTTGCCGATAAGTATACCTTTCTGGCTCTTTGTTTCACAGAAGATTGTTGCATAAATTCTGTCAATATCATCAGTTTCCTGATACCTGTCAACTTTAACAGCAACAGAATGAGGAATTTCATCAGATGTATTAAGGAGAATTTTTTCTCTTATTATTTCTTCTGTCACATCACGCATTGTTTCTTCGGTTACAATATCTTCAGGATAAAGCATTTGTCCTTCAGGCAGAGCTTTAAATATATTTTTTAAAAGCGTATCGATATTTCTGCCGGTTTTTGCTGAAATTCTGACTACTGGGTAATTCTTTTCAAATAAAGTTTTATATGTAAGCAGATTTTCTTCAATTTTTTCGAGTTTTTTTGTTTTGTCAACCTTATTCATCACAATGATAACCGGAATATCTGTTTGTAGAATATTCTGGGCAATCCATTTATCTCCTTTTCCGGCAGGTTCAGAACCGTCAACAAGAAAAAGTATTAAATCTGCATCAGGTACTGCAACTTTTGCTTCGTCAAGAAGAAATTCTCCTAATTTATTCAATGGCTTATGAATACCTGGTGTATCAATAAATACAATCTGCCCCTCTTTTTTTGTATAGATACCTTTTATTCTTTTTCTTGTGGTTTGGGCTTTATCTGTTGCAATAACTATTTTCTGCCCCAGAATTTTGTTTAAAAGGGTAGATTTGCCCACATTGGGGCGTCCTATTATGGCTGTAAATCCGCTTTTCATATATATATCTTAACATAAAAGTATCATTTTTTTAACATATTAGCAATTTTTTTTAACTCAATGTATTATATATATGTGTAGGGAAAATAAATTGGATTTAAAATGAATAAAAAGACCGGCAAAATAGGTATAATTTTACTGTTAAGTCTTGGTTTAATGCCTTTTAATACAATGCAGGCAGGCGCAAACAGTCTTACACAGCTTGATATAAGAAAAGCAAATTCGGCTTCATCTTCTGTCGATGTAACCCTATACACAACAACTCCTTACAGCGACAGCATTGCAGTAACAAAAAAATCTGATAATAAATATGTTATTCTTATGCCGAATGTGTCAAGTTCCGCCGGAAGCAAACCTGATTTATCAGGGATAAAGGATATTATATCCGATATTGATGTTAAATCAGTTAACGATGGTGCCGGTGGTTATACCAAAGTAACCTTAATTACAACTAAGCCGATTAATATAAGACCCCATGCCAAAAATTCTGTTCCGCTTACGGCAGAACAGAAAGCATATAAAAATCTTATAGCACAATCCCGTACACACACAAATACACCTGTTTATATACCGGATTCAAGGAAACTTGAACCTAAAACGGCAGTAACTGTAAACAAACCGGTTCAGCCGGTTAAATTGGTTCCTGCAAAACAGGAAGCGGTCCCGCAAAAAAAAGAGAATATTCTTGAAGCAGCACAGCAAAAAATAAAAGAAACTGCTGTAAAAAATGAAGAGAAAAAAGCCGCGATTAAATACCAAAGTGCGAAATCCGATACCATAAAAGATGTTCCGCACAGTGAAGATATTTCAAGACATGTCCCGGAAGTTTTGACACCTTCACTAAAGGCAGAAGTTAAACCCCCTTTAAAGAATTTTGATATAAAGGTACCGCTAAAATCAGTAAAACAGCACATTGAGAGGATTTTACCAAACATGCCGATAACATTAGCAATGATATTAATTCCTGTTTTAGGGTTGTTGTTCTTGCTCAAATTAATAAAGACTTCAATAATTAATTCAAATTTTCTGAGGAATTCTTTTAAAGAACACTTGAATACAAAACCGGTAATTTCAACAGATTATGAGGAAATTATCAGTAATCCGGATTTAAACTGGCAGGAAAAATACCAGAAGTTTATTGCTGAAACCGGTGCTAAATCTCAAAATACTTCAATAAAAAAATATTCATTTATTACACCGCAAAGTAATGCTGCCGTACAGTATGATTTTGCAGAAGATGCAATAAGAATAGAGCCAAAAGCAGCATCAAATCCTGCACCGTCTGAAATTAAAGCTGCTAAAACTGAACAGAAGATAATTATGAATGATGCAGTTGAAGAACTGGAAAAGCAGATAGAAAAACTTGAGTTGGAAAAAGAAATAAACTCCGTACCGGCAGAAAATAAAGTTCCGGTTCAGGAAGAAAAAAGGGTTAATGATATGATGGAAAATGAAAAATATTTGGTTAGTCTTGAAAAACTTCTTCACGAATCTCCTGACGTTGAAAAAACAGAATTAGACGAAGAAGCTATTTTGAAATCTCTTGAGCAAAATTTCAGAGATATTACTGTCCAGAGTGAGGATGACAGTATTACTTCAAGAATGACTGAAGTTTCAAAAGTAAACCAGACCACAAAGATTAAAAAGTTGAAAGCTTTTGCAAACAAAGTTGCTCTTGAGGAATCTCACAGAAACAAACCGCTTCCTAAAACCCGCGAGGAAGTGAGAAGTTCTTCCTATAGAGAAAACAAGCATGTCAACCTGGGTTCTTCAAAACTTCATTCAAATCCGCGCAGGTTTGACGGCGGCAATCTGAGTGTTGCGGATCTGATTGCAAAAAGCAGCCGCTTTATGCAAAATCCGGCTCCTAAAGCTGAAACTATAAAACCTGTGGAACAGCAGGTTCAAGCTCCAAAACCAATTTTTGAACCCGAAAAGGGATATTCAATGGCAACCTTGGAAGAATTCTTTGCGCTTCCTGAAGATAACAGCAGAGCAACAGCTTCTCCAAGCCTGTCAAATAAAGTTGCAGAAAGTCTGGCCCAGATAAAGCCGTCTATGAAAATGCAAAAGGCAGTTCCTGCAAAAGATAATGTAACCAATCCTATTGCACAGTTAAAAGCTGATACAAAGGAAACTTATCTAAACGGTCTTATCGTAAAGTCAGGTTATAATATTGATAAGAATAAAGGCTTCTATATTGTAAACCTTGACGGTGAAACTGCATTAGTCGGCAGAATTAATGATGAAATCTTTGTTCTGAAAAAATTTGACCGCAGTATAGAAAGACCTATCCAGGTTAGACAGGATAACCCTAACGTTTATATGGTAAAAGCCGACGGCTTCCGCTCGCTGGTTGAAGTAGGCGAAGATAAGATGGGTGTTCTTATTGAACTGTAGTAGAAATCTTATAGGAAGAGAAGAGTGAAACGACCTTTATTATTGTGTTGTTTAATGATATTTTGTGCGTTTATTTTGTCCGGCTGTACGGTGAAAGATAAACGCACTGTTTTGCAGTTTGCAAGCTGGGGATCAAAATCAGAAATTGATATTTTAAAACCTATACTTTCAGAATTTGAAAAAGAAAATCCTGATATAAAAATTGATTTTATGCACATTCCCCAAAATTATTTCCAGAAAATTCATCTGTTATTTGCATCAAATACGGCTCCTGATGTAATTTTTATGAATAATCTTAACCTGCCTGTTTATGCAAATGCAGGTTTGTTAGAGGATTTAAGTTTGTATGACAGCGGAGATTTTTACCCTCAGGCAATTAAAGCTTTAAGCTGGCAGGGAAAACTTTATGCGATTCCCAGAGATGTTTCAAATCTTGTGATATTTTATAATAAATCAATTTTTGAGAAATCAGGTGTAGAGTTTCCGTCTGAAAATTGGACGATGCAGGAATTTCTTGAAAAATCGAAAAAGCTTACAGACCGCCCCGGAGTTTTTGGTATAAGTTTCGAGGAGGATTTATTATTCTATCTGCCTTATCTTATGAGTGAAGGCGGCGGTGTTTTGTCAGATGACCTGTCTGAAGAAATTATTAGTAATCAAAAGTCGCAAAAGGGACTAAATTTTTATGCGGATCTGAGGAAGAAATATCATACTGCCCCTTTAGCATCAGAAAGTGCAAGTGCAACAATGGCACAGATGTTTTTGCAAGGACGTCTTGCTATGCAGCTTTCCGGCAGATGGCTTGTTCCAAAATATAGAGAAGAGGCAGATTTTGACTGGGATATAGCACCTTTTCCAAAAGGCTCTGCAGGCAGTGTTGTTCCTCTTGATGCGTCAGGGTGGGCAGTGGCTAAGTCTTCAAAACATAAAGATGCAGCGATGAAGCTGGTTATCTTTCTCGCATCTGCGGAAAATATTGAGAAAATGACTCAAAGCGGTCTGATAGTTCCGGCAAGAGTTGATGCAGCAAACTCAAAATATTTTCTTGACGGTAAAAAACCACTGAATGCAAAAGTATTTTTAGATATTATTAAAACGTCCAAACCCACACCGGTTTCAGTAAATTACAATGAAGTAAACGACAGAATGAAAGATTATACTGAAAAATTATTTAATTAATTTTCTGTTAAATAATTTTTCAAAATCTAAATCCAGTACATTCATTATAGAAACTATCACAGATAGTGATGTATTTGTTTCCCCTCTTTCAATAGTTCCTATGACCTGTCCGTAAGAAAGTCCTATTTTTTCTGCGAGTTGTTCCTGTGACAATCCGGCTCTGTTTCTTTCTGCTTTTAAATTTCTGCCGAATTCTTTAAGAATTTCTTTTTTATCCATATAAAATTCTATACATTTGACAAATTTTTTACTACAATGTATTATTTACTATATACAATCTATACATTGTAAAATAAAATGGAAAAATTATATTTTGGAGGTAATTAAATGTTTAAACTTTTTCATAAAGGATTTACACTGGCAGAAGTTTTAATTACTTTAGGTATTATTGGCATAGTTGCAGCAATGACATTACCCGCATTAATTCAAAAAAATAATTCAATAGCTCTGGAAACAGCATTTAAGAAAGCCTATTCAAATCTTTATAATGCTTATATGATGGTAATTGCTGAAGAAATACCTGTTTATGTGCCAAACCCTACAGAGGACAGACCTGATGGTGACCCTGATGTGAATTCGCAATTTGCTCAGGCAGTATATTCCAAATACAGAAAAATTAGAAAGATTTCAGATAAAGAAAAAACTGAATATAAAAAGAGTGCAAAAAATTTTACCAGAAAAACTGTGATGGGGTCCCCTCAATGTTCTCAGTTTATGAATGCTGGTAATGCCTTTATAACTCCTGATGGAAGTGCTCTTTCTATTTTTCAAAACTGTGGTGCTTTGTGGTTTACTTTTGATACTAACGGTATTAAAAAGGGTCCTAATGCCCTTGGACATGATATTTTTATATTCCTAATTCCTCGGGATTCAAAGAAATTAATTCCTGCTTACTATGAATCAGAAGTAAAATGTGATGAAAACGGGCAAAATTGTGATTATAATAATACTGCAGAAACACATGAAAAATGCTCTCGTTCCAGCAAATCTGATATAAACGGAGCAACCTGTGCTGTGTATGCTATTCAGAATAAATGTCCATGGGATGACTCGAAAACTTACTGGGAGTGTTTGCCTTAAAACTTTAAAATTTTTCGGTCTGTGATAAAATTATTTTATGAAAGAATTTGATTTTTATATTGTTCCGACACCTATCGGAAACCTCGGGGATATAACACTTAGAGCCATAGAAATATTAAAGCTTGTTGATGTAATCGCATGCGAAGATATGCGGGTTACCCAAAAGCTTTTAAACCATTTTGATATAAAAACCAGATGTATTTCATACCATAAATTTAATGAGAAAGAACGGCTGGAAAGTTTTGTAGAAATCTTGCGTTCAGGAAAGAAAATGGCTCTTGTATCAGACGCAGGAACCCCTCTTTTCTGTGATCCGGGTTCCGTTCTTGTGGAAGAGCTTAGGCGAAATAATTTTTCTGTTACTGCATTGCCAGGCGCAAACGCAGTTGCAACATTTCTTTCTCAGGTGCCAAGAGAGGATGAAGATTTTTGTTTTGCAGGGTTTCTGCCAAAGACAAAATCCCAAATTCTTGAGATTTTAAAAAAGTCACAGCGTTCAGACTTAGTTTTTTATGATTCTCCAAATAGAATTATAAACACATTAAAAATATTATCCGAAGCTTATCCTGATGCGAAAGTCGCTGTAGGCAGAGAGCTTACAAAAGTTTTTGAAGAAATTAAAACAGGTAATGTTCATGATGTTATCCGGTATTTTGAAGATAATGTCATGAAAGGTGAAATTGTTGCAATGGTATACCGCAGTAATATCTCTCGCAATGATATAGATTTAGATGAAAAAATTGATATTCTAAAGTCAAAAAATTTCAAAGCAAAAGAGATTTCTACAATAATTTCTTCACTGTTTAATATAAACAAAAACGAAGTCTACCAGAGGGTTTTGGAAAGATAAATGTATATAAATATTAAGTTTTTTACTTTTAATAGTTTATGCTATAATGTAGGTAAGAACAAGAGAAGTTTTGAGGGTAAGTTTGTACAACAATAAAAAGAGTCTTAAATTAATAATATCCCTGTTGTTGATTATGATGTTTCCTTTGCGTGCATTATCTGAAGATGCCTACGCCGGGGATACTTCGTCTATAGAACCTCAAACTTCTTCTGCGGTTAGTGAAGATTCTGCTGAAAAAAGTGCCAGATATTTAAAAAAAGTAGAAATTCATGGAACAAATGTTGTAAGCCCTGAACTTATTCTTGAAAAACTTAACTTAAAAAACGGCGATGCCTATGACAGGGATGCTGTTCAAAATGGTCTTCGAAACGTATACAGTATGGGATACTTTACCGAGAAAATGCGCGCAATCCCTGTTAATAATTCAGACGGTACAGTAACCTTAAAAATTATCCTTGAAGAAAATGCGCCGGTAACGGATTTTACCATAGAAGGAAATACTGCTGTTTCAACAGAAGAAATTCTTGCCCCGCTCTTACCGATGAAAGGTAAACCTCAAAACATTACACAGCTGAATGAGGCAATAGCTAAGATTCAAAATATATACAACTCAAAAGGTTACATTCTTTCCCGCGTTGACTCTGTTACTGATGATCCGGACGGAACAATTAATATCAGTATCAAAGAAGGTACGGTAAATTCTATTGCAATCGCTGGCAATGAAAAAACTAAAGACTATGTTATTGCAAGAAATATCCTAACAGAACCCGGTACTGTATACAATGAAAATCAGATTAAACAGGATCTTGTAAGATTATATGCAACCCAGGCGTTTAAAGATGTTACAAGGGAAATAGAGCCTTGTGCGGACGATCCTGATACTTATGATATTACAATAAATGTTCAGGAACAAAGAACTGCAAATATTTCTCTTGGCGGCGGTATTGATTCTGTAACCGGTGTATTCGGGTCAGTTGGTATTGCTGATAACAACTTTCTTGGCAGAAACCAGAGAGTATCTTTGAATGGTCTTGTCGGTTCCGGTGTAATCCTAAATGATGCTTCCATAATGAGGCGTATGAACATGCAGTTTGAACTGAGCTTCTTTGAACCTCATTTTCTAAATGCAGATACCTCTTTAATGTCAAAATTGTTCTATAGAGATTTTGGAAGCTATCAGGTTCCTCTTGCAATTGAAAGACGCTTTGGTGCGGAAGCCACTGTTGCGCATCGTATGAAACGAAATAAACACCTTACCTCAACCTTCTCTCTTGGTGTTGAAAATATTGATGTAAGCGAAGGTGACTTTAACAAGATTGCCGGCTTGTATTCAAGGTATAATATTCCAATTGAAGAACGTGCAAGACAATTGGAAGGCGGCTTATTTATGTCGCTCAGCCCGGCTCTGGTATATGATACAAGAGATTCAAACGTTGTAACGCGAAAGGGTACTCTTGCAAGTATCAGATTTGATGAAGAGCTCGGTTTAATTGACTTCGACAAAACACATGGTAAGCTTACAGGTACCATTAAACAATATGTTCCGGTAGGTAAGAAATCATCCCTGTCATTTATGGCAAAAGCCGGCGGAAGAATTCATGGCGACAATATGCCTGAAGTTATGGCATATCGTTTAGGCGGACCGTATACTATCAGAGGCTTTAAGATGAGCGGTGTTGGTACCGGCGATGCATTTGTAATGGGTTCTGCCGAGTTCGCAACTCCAATACCGTTTATAGATAGAACAAAACTAGCAAGAAAAGTAGGTTTTCTTAATAACATAAGACTTACTGCCTGGGTTGATGCAGGTAAGATTTTCAATCCAACAATATCAAATACCCTGTATGACAGACCGATGTATGCAGTTTCAGCCGGTGTCGGCGTAAAATTATATATTCCGGGAATGGGACCGTTATCAATCGACTATGGTATCCCGCTTACAAATCCGGGTGATAACGGCTCTAAAAACGGTTACTTTACATTTGGTGTAGGTGATTTACTATATTAATATTATAACTAGGAGGTATTATGAAAAATTTAAAATTAGCGGCGTTGCTGTTATTCTGCGGTTTATTTGCTGCGTCCTGTTCACAGGGATTTGCTTCAGGTGTCGGTTATATAGATTACCAGAAGGTACAGGCGGCATACCCTCTTGCGCAACAGGCTGTTAAGGAAGTTGATGCAAAAGCTCTTGAGCTTCAGCAGTATATGGTTGATAAGGAAAAACAGTACAAATCTCTTGATACTCCTTTGAAAAAACAGAACTTTGAAGAAGCAACTGCTCGTGAATTTAATGCAAAACAGGATGCTTATTTGAAACTTAAAAACTCAAAAGAAGAGCTTGTTTATAATAAAATTCAGGCTGCGGCAAAACAGGTTCTTGTTGAACAAAAACTTGATGCTATCGTTGATTTCAGAGTAATTTTTGTCGGCGGTGTTGATATTTCTGATCTGGTTATTCAGAAATTAAAGAGCGGAAACTAGTTTTTAAAAAGGATTTCAAATGAATTATTCTGAAAACGGAGAACAATACCACATCGGCTTAAAAGAAGGTGATGTCGGTGAATATGTTATTTTGCCCGGTGATCCGAAACGCTGTAAGAAGATTGCTGAATATTTTGACGATGCTAAACTTATGGCTGACAGGCGGGAGTATACTACATACACCGGTTATTTAAACGGGGTAAAGGTTAGTGTCACATCCACCGGTATTGGCGGAGCTTCTTCTGCTATTGCTATAGAGGAGCTTGTGAATATTGGTGCAAAAAACTTTATCAGAGTGGGAACCTGCGGCGGTATTGATGTTAACGTAAAAGGCGGTGATGTTGTTATCGCAACCGGCGCAATCCGTATGGAAGGGACAACAAAAGAGTATGCACCAATAGAATTTCCTGCGGTTGCGGATATTGATGTTGTTAATGCCTTAAGACATTGTGCAGAAACACTTGGTTATACTTATCATACAGGTGTTGTTCACTGTAAGGATTCTTTTTACGGTCAGCATAATCCGGACAGGATGCCGGTTTCGTATGACTTAATAAATAAATGGGAAGCATGGAAACGGCTTGGTTGTCTTGCCTCTGAAATGGAATCTGCAGCGTTGTTTGTAGCCGGCAGTTTTCTCAGAGTAAAAGTCGGGTCGGTTTTTCTTGTTGTCGCAAATCAGGAAAGGGAAAAGCAGCAGCTGGAAAATCCTGTTGTTCATGATACTGAAAAAGCTATAAAAACTGCTGTAGAAGCAATAAAATTATTAATATCAAACAGTAATAAGGGATAAAATTATGTATAATAAAAAAATGCAGTATATTATAAAAACTTGTTCAAGCGAAAATGTTCAGGAGTTACAGAACCTTTTGAATGAAATGTCAATGAACGGCTGGGAACTGTATAGCATGAATGAAGTCGAAGCTGATGACGGTTTTAAATATAACTGTATTTTTATGTCGGAAATTAAAAATGACGAAGCCGGTGAAAATTCTGATATTATAAATATTTCCAGTTTTAAAAGCCAGATGGAAAAGATTTTATCGCCAAAATTCTCCCCATATGAAAACTGTGTTGAAATTCAATCAAAAATAAAAAGCCAGCAGCAGAAAATTTCAAAAATAAAGAAAGAACTTGAAGGGGAAGCACCGGCTTCTGTCGGCAGAAAGAAGCTTAACGATAAAATATCAGCAGGTCTGAAAGAACTTGATGATTTACGTGCAAAATTATCAAAAGCAACTTCTCCGGATGTAATGTATTCAAGGCTTCATGAGGAAAAACTTTCCATTAATCTTAGCGAAGAATTGCTTGGTTACGTTGATACAGATTGCGAAATCCCTGAAGAAGCTCTTGTTGCAGCTACTGTAAAGTCAAGATTAAAACTTACCGATGAACTGGGATATGTTATTCCTAAGATTATATTTAAAGATGATGCTTCTTTAAATCCTTACGAGTTTAATATAAAAGTAAGAGGTCTTGAGGTTATCAGAGCTTGTGTTTATCCAAACTGTACAATGTTTTATACTGATGAACTTCACCTGGATAAAAAATTAAAAAATTCAATATATGATGAAGATGCCATTAGCGGCAGAAAGATTGTCTGGATAGAAAATTCACAGACAAAAGACTTCTGGGAAAAAGGTATAACAGGTGCAGAATATATTGCCCGGGTGCTTGAGGATACTGCTGTTAAATATGTGGATGATCTTCTGGATTACTCAGATGTAGACCGGTATGTAGATGTTGTCAGCGAAAATAATGATTTTCTGGTTCAAAATGTCATACCTGATTTTATATCAATGTCAGATTTAAGATTTATCCTCACAAGCCTTATCAGAGAACGCGTATCTGTAAGAGATATAACTTATATTTTTGAAAAAATTAATGATTATGCAGAAGACTGCCCGAAATCAGAGCTTCTGAAGAAAATAAGGCTTGCTCTGGGGCGCAGAATTTGCAGAGGCCGGTTGAATGCAGACGGTGTAATAAATGTTTTTGAATTATCAGAAAAAACACTTGACGCTTTTGCCCCAAGCTTTGAAGAAGATGAGGATTTTATAATAAAAATTGACGGTGATTTCGCCGAAAAACTGGCACAAAAAATTACGAAGAAAGCAAAACAATTTGAGATAGAAAGTCCTAATATTCTTGTTCCATTGGAATACAGACACCTGTTTTTTACTCTTTTGTCAAATTATATGAGTGACATAACCGTTTTGACAAGGGAAGAAATAGGATGCCATTATCCTATAGAAGTAATATCAACCATTTAGCAAAAAAAATTTTTAGGGGTTTTAAAAAGAACATGCAAATAATGAAAGTTAACAACATTAACTATGCGCCGTCATTTAACAGACGTCTGCGAAACGATGAAAAGAAGGAATATCGTGTAGATACAATTCAACAGGCTTATAATTATCTTGGAATTAAGCAGGTTGCAATGATTATGCATGGTTCCTGCTATCCTGCTGATAAATTTGATATGGGGATAGGCTCGCCTGTCGGCAATAGTGCAGCAGAAATGGCGGAGTTTGAAGTGCTGCATGGTTTTACTGCAAATCAGCAGGGACCTTTGGGGATGATTTCACGCGGGAATTATTCTCCATACTCAAGTTCAATATTTGCTAAAAATTATATGTTTATAGATGCCGGGCAGCTTACACGTGATAAATATGCGAATATTCTTGATAAAAAGGTTCTTGAACAATATGAGCTACCGGACAAAAAGTTAGGTGAGAATTATACCAATACACAATTTTCAAAAGCATTTGACAACTACGATAAAATAATTGATATTGCTTATAATAATTTCAGAACTAAAGTCCGCAATGAAGAACCGAAAGCCATTGAACTTAATAAAGAGTTTAAAAAGTATAAAACCGAGAACAGCCCTTATATTGTTAAGGAAGGCGTTTATCAGGTATTGAAAAAATATTATCACACAGGTGATTTTAATACCTGGGATGGTGTTGATAAAGACCTGTTTGGATTAATTGAACAAAAAAATCCTGAAGCAATCGCGCGTTATAAAGAAATTATAAAACAATCCGGCAAGCAGATTGATGAGTACTGTTTTGCGCAGTTTCTTGTTGAAAAACAAATAAAAGAAAACAAAAATTTTAGAAAGAATTTAGGTAAAACTTTAAATTATGCGCCGAAAGAAATGTTGAAAGATGGCTTTGTTTATATAAACGATTTTCTGGTAGGCGGTTCTAAAATGGATGAATATATTAATCCGGGAGTATTTTCTAAAAACTGGCGGCTAGGATGTCCGAGCGGAGGAACTTACGGGGTGCAAATGTGGGATGCTCCTGTTGCAGAGCCTGAAAAATTGTTCAATCCTGACGGCTCGCTTGGACCTTCCGGAAAGTTTCTTAAAAGAAAAATAAATTCTATGCTTGCTTCGTGTGAGAATGTGAGAGTTGACCATGCGATAGGACTTTATGACCCATACCTTTATGATAAATCCTCAATCGTTTTTGAAGATGGAAATTTAAGGCGCGATTTATTGAGAGCCGGCCGTATATCTGAGCTTGGCATAGATTCTGAAGGTAATTACAAAAAAATTGTTGAGAAAATTGTAATACCTGCAATGGAAAAGAAAGGACTTAAGCCGGAAGACGCGGTATGGGAAGACTTAGGCTGGAGAACTGATATATTTAATGATATTCATTATAATAAACTTCACCTGCCTGGGATTACACAGCTCGAGTGGGATAAAGCTGAAGGCAGTCCTCGTAAAAACTGGGCGCTTATCGGCTCTCATGACAGCGTTCCTGCTATAAAGCTTGTCAATGAAAACCTTAATGGTTTTAATGATGACAAATCACCTTGGAACCCGCTTTATCTTGCAGGATTTCTACACTGGGATCCGGCAAGGGCAGAAGAAAGAGATGCTTTTTGTAAAAAAGTTGCATCAAATCCGATTGACAGAGTGAAAGCCAGATTTGCGGAATTGTTTATGAATTCTGAAAAAATTCAAATTGCGTTTCCTGATTTCTTTGGTATAAACGCTGTTTACAACTACGGCGGTAAAACTGCTAAGTCAAACTGGAAACTCAGAATGTCAAAAGATTGGGAAGATGAGTACTACAAAAATCTTTCAAGCGATAATCCTACGGCATTGAATCTTCCTGAAATTTTAAGTATTGCAGTAAAGGCGCAAATGGATAGAGAATACATACAATGCAAAAACAGCGGACAGAAAGATGCCGAGGCATTTAAGCAGGACTTAAAACAAAAAATGCAGCCTTTGCTTGACAGATTAGATAAATTTACTCAAATTTTAAAAGAAAAAGAAGAATAATCTAGTTTTCTTTTGCCGTTCCTGTTTCAAATCCTGGAACACATAAAAATGCCGGAACTGTTTTTGTTATTAACGTAGAAACAAATGATTTATCTGCCATAAGAGTTATAGCCATACCAAGGTCATCAACATGCGGCGCAAAATCTGTTCCTTTAATTTTTCTTTCAACTTTCTTATGGTAAACTTTTTCATTAATAAAATTGGAAACTTTATTCCCTGCAACTATACCTGTTCCTAACGCAGCAAGAGTAATCCCGGCAGAAGGAAGAATTTTTAAGAATTTATTTATAAATTTTGCAGTTTTTAATTTATTATCTGTTAGATTTTTGATATTTATTTGCGGAACATGACTTAAAATTTGTTTTTTATATTTGTCATAAAGTCTTGAGGCACCGCCAACACATGCAACCGGAACTAGGACATTTCCAAGCAGCTGGTTTAATGCTTCTTTGAATTTAGCTTTTCTGTTATGTTTTTTATCAAACATTAATCCGCCGGCAAGTCCTCCTGCAACAGAACCGCCAGCCAATGTTAATATTTCTTTTTCTTCAAGTTCAAGTAATTTTCTATCAGGATGCTGTTTGTTAAATGTTTTAAAAATTGCCCAATCTTTAATAGGAGTCTGTGCAATTTTTGAAGGACTTAATGAGAACCCCTGTTTTTTTGCTATTAATGCAAGAGATGTTCCAACCCCGACAATTGTCGTTGCTAATACTCCATTTCGTTCTAAAAGGCTAACCGGTTCTTTAGATTTTCTTCTATGTCCATGACCAAAGTTTATGTTCTGATTATTATTTATACCTGAAATAGAATTGATTGTCATTGTTTTGACCTTTCACACACATCATAACAAAAACACTAAATAAAAAACATTGACATACAGAGTAAAAATTTTAACAAATCTTAATTTTGAGTGTAACAAAATATTAAAAACTAATGCGGGTCAGGCAAAAAAAATTTTTCACTGTTATTAAATTATGTGTTCAACATGTTAAACTGATAATTTAAATATGCCGATAAATAATATAACAGTAAAACCAAATCAGACATTAAAAGACTTTAGTTATGGCAGACGTTTTGTGAGAGGTATTGCCAGCCGTTCTATTGCGCCCTTAATCCTGCTTGAGGCATTTGTAGAAGGCGGTAGAACATATCAGGCTTATCAAAGAGGAGGGTTTGATGAGGCACGTGAGCGTATAACAGAAGAAATGATAGGTGCTGCATTCTGGTTCAGCGGTGTAGCAGGATTTAACAAACTCATAGATAAATTTATCGGTAAAAAACTTTACAAACTTCCGGAAACAGATTTTGACGGAGCAGGCGATACTCTGCGCGACCCTATTCAAAACTACCTGAAAAAATACGCAGACAAGTTTAAGGATGCTAAAAAAGCAGAAAAGATGATTGCTAAATTTAAATTCGGTAAAGCAATCTCAAGTATTATTCTTGCAAACTGTCTTGTCGGTTTTGCTGTTCCAAAACTAAACCAGGCAATAACAAAACAGCTTAGAAAAAACAGAAAAGAAGAACCGCAAAAAAATCAGACTAAGCAAGTTCAGACCGCAGCCGTTAAAATGAATAATTTTCTTGACGGAAACCATAAAGATAAAAATGTTTCTTTTGGTATGTCACCTCAACTGCTGTTAAGTTTGGCAAATAGTTTTGAAAATACTCCTAAATACCAATTGTTATCTACAGACGTTGGTATTGCCGGCGGACGTGCTATTTGTGCAAGAAATAATCATGAAAGAACTGAGGTTTTGTTCAGAGATATAGCGTCAAGCTTTTTCTATATGTTTAATATGCCTATTGTTGCCGCATTGCTCAATAAAATTCAGGATGGAAAATCAACCCGTCTTGATCCTGTTGCTGCAAAACAGGTTTCAGACCATTTGGAAGCCGTTCTTGATGCACACAAAGGCAGCATGAAAGCAAGCGCATTTAAAGAATTTGTTCTTGGAAACCCTGAGAATAAGTATATGATAACACCGGATCTGGCTAAGGATTTGGCTAAAAATAATAATGTAATAGAGGTGGAAAACTTTATAACCCACCTTAAAAAGATAGTTCCTGAAAATCAGTTTGCCGACTATGAAAAAGCCGCAAGGAAAATGTCGGAATTGCAGCCTAAAGTAACCGGAAAGAGCGTGCTCTCAAAATCCCAGGTTGAAGACATATTCAAAGGCGGAGCCGTAAATATGCCTGAATTTTTGAAGAATGTATACAGATGTTCAACTCAGGATGAAAACCTCTTTACCGGAAAAGTCCATGCCCCTGCCTTTGATAATGAACTTAAATTTATCTCAAGAGATACATTTACCCGTAAACAGGCAGAAATTGCAGATTATGTTAATATAATTCTCAAAAAAGCAAAAGATGGCGATGTGACAAAAGATCTTATTAAAAAAGTTTGCCGTGAAAACTTTATCAAAAACTCATGCAACTGGGGTGTCGGATTTGCAATATCTGCCGCATTCCTGTCAACCTTCATTCCAAAAATTCAATACTGGATAACAACAAGAGTTACAGGTAAAAACACCTTCCCTGGTACTGAAGACTACTCAAATGAGAAGAAACACTAAAATTTAATAGCTGACTTTATAAGGGTAGTCATCAGGTATTTTCCAGTTTTCATACTGAATTAATGCAGTACAGTATTGTTTGCTCATTGAACCGGAAAATTTGCCTTTGCAGCCTTCCAACAAACTTGTTCTTGTTCCGTCCCATTCCCATTTCCATGGTTCAATACCTTTGTTGTAATGGTATTTCCACATTTCATTATTTACGGTAGGCATAAAATTAAATGCAAATGAGCATCTGCCGTTAGTATTAGCATAGTGTAATCCATAAGTTTTAATACATTTATCAGGTTTTCCCGGATAAAATACCCAATCTCTTGTGGTAGATGCTACTGGGCGTAAAGCACTGCCATCAGGGAAATATACTAGAAAAGAGCCATCTTTTTGCGTTTCAATTTTTAAAATTTTCATGTAAGGAGCCAGATATTTTCTAAACCATTTCTCTGAATCCGACGTACCCTCTATAGGATTTCCGTCCTCATCCATTTGAGCTCCTTCTAAATCCTCATACCATATTTTTTTGTCGCCGTAATCCACTTCCGCCATTTTTACTGCCTGATTTATAGAGGAATAAAATTTCATCAAACGTGTTTCAACAACTTTTTTGTTATGCTGCTGTATTAAGGTTGGCAGTGTTAATGCTGCGACTACTCCGATAATACCAAGTGTAATCAATGTTTCAGCAAGTGTAAATCCTTTTGTGTGCATACGATTTCCTTTCTGTTTTATAGATATATTTATCTAATTTGTTATAATAATATATCTATATATTAAATTTGTCAATTATTATACATATAAGTATATGAATATAGATATGACAAAAGATGAGCTGTTAAAGAAATTCGGCTTGAATGTAAAGATTGCGCGTATGAAGAAAGGGTTAACGCAGGAACAGCTGGCTGAGCTTATGAATATACATCTTACATATATTGCTAAAATTGAAACAGGAAAAATAAATATGTCGCTGGGTAAGATTTTAGCACTGTCAAAAGTTCTTAATGTTGATATAAATAACCTTCTTTTTATTGATTAAATCTGTTGAACATAACTGCTTGTAAAAAATTTTTGCCTGTGAGATAATTTTGTTGGAAAGGCAAGCCATGTCAAACGTTTTAGTTTATACATTAGACGGGAAAATTTATGTAAATTTGACCAACCGCTGTACAAATGAGTGTATCTTTTGCCTGAGAAATGACAAGGATGATGTGTGCGGTCAGGCTCTTTGGTTAGATGACGAAAATTCCAAAGCATCTGATGTAATAGAACAATTTGAAAAAATCTATAAAGAAACCCCGTCAAAAGAAGTTATATTTTGCGGCTATGGGGAACCTATGCTTAAGTTTGAAGTGCTGAAAGAAGTTGCAGCATATATAAAAAATACTTACCCTGAAATAAAAATTCGTGTAAATACAAACGGGCACGCTAATTTTGTATACAAAAGAAATCTTGTGCCTGAGCTGAAGGGGCTTGTTGATGAATTTTCCGTAAGTCTTAACGGCGTGTCTGCAGAAGAATATAATGAACTTTCTCAGCCAAAGTTTGAGAATGCTTATGATGAGGTTAAAAAGTTTATTAAAGCTTGTGCAGATGAAAATATTTCCGTTGTAGCAAGTGTTGTAGAAGGTTATAAGGGCCGGCACCTTGACCTTGCAGCCTGTGAAAAAATTGCTCAGAACCTTGGTGCAAAATTTAGAGTGAGAGAGTGGATTGTAAACGGTTACTAATTTTGAAAGGAAAAAATTATGCAAGTACAAAACAACTCTGGTTCACAAGTTACCCGTCAGTCTTTTAAAGGAAAAATTGATATTATCCCTGGTAATTTAAGCTATAATCCGTCTAAATGCGTGAGAAAGGCTTATAATTCCCTGGAAAATATGATTAAAGACAAACCTTTTGACTTGTTTATAAGACAAGATGCAAAAACCGATACAGTGAAATTAATAGCTCAAAAGCCGCAACACTATGGCAGAAAAAATAAACCTGTTGCAGAAGCTGTTATATCAGGAGCTGCCAAGCTGGAAGACAATGCTGCGGATACTAAAAATTCTGCTTCAGGTTTGTATATTTCTGTAGCAAAAGAAGCTATATCAGAATATGAAAAGAAATTTCCTGAGATGTCATTCGGTGAAAAAGCTAAAAAATTTTTTAATAATTTAGGCAGAAAATTTATGAAAATTATGCAAGATGAATAATAAAAAATAAGAAGAAAAAGAAAGGACAAGAAATGAATCTTTTAGACAAAATCATGAAACCGAAATCAATTGCGGTTATCGGTGCATCAACAAAAGAACATACAATCGGTTCTGATATTATGAAACGATTGCAGGAATACAAATTCAACGGTAATATTTACCCTGTAAACCCTAAAGGCGGGATTATCGAAGGTCTTCAGGCTTATACTTCAATTCTTGAAGTTCCTGGCGAAGTAGATTTGGCAATTATTGTTGTTAATGCTAAATTTGTACTTTCTACAATTGACCAGTGCCACGAAAAGGGTATTAAAGGTATCTGTATAATTACAGCCGGTTTTAAAGAAACAGGTAAGGAAGGTGCAGAACTCGAAAAACAATTAGTTGAAAAACTTAAAGAATATGGTATGAGATGTGTAGGTCCTAACTGCTTAGGTGTAGTAAACACTCACCCTGACATCAGAATGGACGGCTGTTTTGCAGAAAGTCTTCCTGAACGTGGAAATATTGGTTTTGTATCTCAATCAGGCGCTTTAGGCGGCGGTATTTTGAACATTTTAAAAGACCTTAATCTTGGTTTTGCACAGTTCATCTCAATTGGAAACCAGGCAGATGTAAATGCTGAAACAGCTCTTGAATACTGGGAAAATGATGCCGACGTTGAACAGATTCTTCTTTATATGGAATCAATCCAAAATCCTTCTAACTTCAGAAGATTAGCATCAAGAATAACTAAGAAAAAACCAATTCTTGCTTTAAAAGCAGGACGTTCTGCCGCAGGTGCTTCTGCTGCATCTTCCCATACCGGTTCTTTAGCAGGTGCAGATAAAGCAGCAGCAGCTTTATTGAAACAATCAGGTGTTATAAGAGAATTTTCTTTGAAAAACTTATTCTCAACAGCAAAAGTTTTTGCTAACTGCCCTGTACCAAAAGGCGACAGAGTAGCAATCATCACAAACTCAGGCGGTCCTGGTATTATGGCAACAGACGCTGTTTGCGAATACGGTATGCAAATGGCTAAAATTTCAGATGCTACAAAAGATAAATTAAGAAGCTTCTTACCATCAGCAGCATCTGTTAAAAACCCTATCGATATGATTGCCTCAGCACCTATCGAACACTACAAACAAACACTTGAAACCGTTATTGCTGATGAAAATGTTGATATGATTATTGTAATCTATCTTCCTTTCCTTGGCTTAAAAGATATTGATGTTGCCAAAGCTTTGATGGAAATTAAAGCAGCTAATCCTCAAAAGCCGGTTATCGGTGTATTTATGACTAAGAACGAATTCTTCTCAAAACTTTCAGATATGAATGTTAATATGCCGTTCTTTATGTACGCAGAAGAAGCTGCTGACGGTTTGAACAGATTAAATCAGCAAAGACTCTGGATGGAAAGACCGGAAGGCAAAATTCCTTGCTATGATGTAGACAGAGCTAAAGTTGAAAAAATCATTAAAGGTTCATTGGCAGAAGGCCGCGCTCAGCTTACAACTTTAGAATCAATTGATGTTCTTCAGGCGTATGGTATCAGAGCTTGTAAATATGGTCTGGCTACAAATGAAGAAGAGGTTGTTGAGCTTGGTAACTCAATCGGCTACCCTGTTGTTATGAAAATGACTTCAAAAACAACTTCTCACAAAACAGATGTTGGCGGTGTTGTAGTTAACATCAAATCTGAAGAACAATTGAGAAAAGAATATAAAGGCTTACTTGAAAGACTTGAAGCAAAAGGCTTGCTCGAAGGTCTTGAAGGTGTAATCATTCAGGAAATGGTTAAGGGCAACCGCGAAATGGTTTGCGGTATCGCAACAGACCCTCAATATGGTCCGATGATGATGTTCGGTTTAGGTGGTGTATTTGTTGAAGTTATGAAAGACGTAACTTTCAGAATTGCTCCTTTAACAGATGTTGATGCTGAAGAAATGATTAAATCAGTTAAAGCATACAAACTTCTTGAAGGTGCAAGAGGTACAAAACCTGCTCAAATTGATCAAATTCAGGAAACTTTGTTGAGATTATCTCAGTTGGTTAATGACTTCAAATTCATTGATGAACTTGATATTAACCCGCTGTTAATCTCCGAAGCAACCGGTGAAGGTATTGCGGTTGACGGACGTATCAAGGTAAGAATGGAAGAAGCTAAAGAAGCTCTCGGATGTTCTTGCGGATGCGGTTCAGTAGCCTGCTCTTGCGGCAAATAATTTAAATGAAAAAGCCGGTCTTTATACGACCGGCTTTTTTTTACCCCCAAAAGTCATATATAAGATAGAACAATCAGAGGAGAGAAATGTTTAAAATAGGCCCCAAGATTACTGCAGCAATTGGAGCAACAAAAGATAGAAAATATATAAACCAATATGCTAAAGGTAAAATAAAAGAACCATCAGATTTTTATGACATACTTGTAAAAAAGTCAGGACCTCCCGCAAAAACGTTTAAAGAAAAATTCCAAAGCTGGCTAAAGGCATATGATGCCAATATGGAAAGAATAAATATTGTTAGAGCTATTAATGAAAGATTTAAAATCAGGTAAATTCCACAACAGACTTATAAAAGTCTGTTGTGGACTGTTTAATATATTGATTTTTATACAAAATAGTTTATAATAAAAAAGGACAAATGCTTGTTTTAAGAGCAGGTATTTTATTTTCTCGGACACGCTTCCGCTCCGCTCTCACTATCGCCTCGAAAACAAAATACCTGCTCTAACACCGGACATTAAAAGTAACTAAAAAAGAAAAACAACAACGAAGGAAATATATTTATTTTCGAAACGATAGCGGTGCCTGAGGCACGACATTACCTAGGTTAACTAAAATTCTATCGGTGGTATACTGAGTGAGAGCGTGCTTGCGAAAATAAATATTTTTCCTTAAAAAACAAAAATACACATTACAACTAAAAAAAGGAGATTGAATTATGGAAAACACAGTAATAGCAAGACTTTCCGGGGGGGGGGCAAGGTAATTTAAGCTCCTTAACTGGTATTGGCGCAGGTAATAAACCATGCAGCGCCGCAACGCGAAAGAAACAGCAAAAAGGTTTTACTCTGGCGGAGGTATTGATAACCCTAGGAATAATCGGTGTAGTCGCAGCAATGACAATGCCGACATTAATGAATAAAACAAAGAATAAGGAACTTCATACGGCATTTTTGAAGACCTATTCTGAATTAAACCAAGTAGCAGCATTATTTGTTGCCGATAATGGAATTTCCGTTTCTGAATATAGTGCATCTGATAAATATAGCAAAGTTTTTGAATACTACAAAGGCCGAAAAAATCTTTCCGGAAGTATGGTTAGTGCAGATGAGGATGGAATATTCAAACCATATTATACAATGAATACGTTAAATGGGAAAAGTTATTCCGGAGGTGCTAACAGTCAGGGTAGGGATTCCTCTTTTTTCTGCGACAATTCAAGCTTCTCCTCCTCAGCAACCGGTGCCTTATATGTATTAAATGATTTCCCTGATGCTAATAGCAGGCAAAATGGTCCTGTAATATGTGTCGATGTAAACGGAAAAAAGAAACCGAACAGATACGGAATAGATTATTTTATGTTTATATTTACGGTTGATGGAAGAGTTCTTCCTGTTGGTCAGGAGCATAAAAATAATCCAAAACCATGCAATAGTCGTAACGGCAGCTGTGGTAATTTTAACAATATAGGTTCTGAATATTGCTCTAACAAAGTATCTGATATATCTAAAAATACCTCATGTGCTTATTATGCACTAACAAATACCCACCCTACAAAAGAAGGTAAGGATTATTGGAATGATTTTCTTGGGGAAGTATATAGCCGATAATTGTAAATTTTTCTTAATGAACTAACAAAAAATATCTTTAGCGCCATAATATAAATAAGTGGTCTTAAGATAAGGGTTAGTGTATGAAAATTTCAAGAGTAGGAATGAATGTAAATTCGCAGTTTACAGGCGAGAAGACTAAAAAAGCCTTAAAAAATACCGCCGGAGCTGCCGCTATAGCAATTGCTTCAGCTGTTCCTGCGGCTGAAGCAGATGCACAATTTTTTGTTCCGCCTCCGGTACAACATTATTATTACGTGCCTGTTGTTCCAAATCCGGTAACTACTGTTCCAAACTGTTTTGTATATGGTGATGTAGATAATTTTGATACTGATAAATCCATGTCAGAAGTATTTTCGGAAATTGATTCAAAAATTAAAGAAAACGGTTCAATTTCGATGGGGGAAGTAGTAGGTATGGAACGTGACAACTGGAATAAAACCCATTTTTATCCATACAGCAATTATCAGATGCAGAATACAGCCGCTAATTTTAAAGTTTTATCAAATATGTATAATGAGGAGGGTTCCAACCCTAATACAATAAATTACAGCGAATATAAAAATATAATGAAATCCTATATGCAGTATAGGAATGTAGCGAATTTTATAGGGTTAATGCAGCTTTTAACAATACCGCGTCCGGTTTGTCCACCGCCTCACCATCATCGCCATATGCCTCCTCCTCCGCACCATCATAGACATTAATCTTGAAAATTTACATAAAATATTCTATAATAAAAAAGCAGAGGAAAGCATGATAGAAAAGCTATTATTATGTTTTCGAAACGATAGCGGGAGCAGAGCAAGAGCGTGTCCGAGCAAATAAATATTTTTTCTTAAAAAACAAAAATCAACATTACAACTAAAAAAAAGGAGATTAAGTTATGGAAAACGCAGTAATGACAAGACTTTCCGGGGGGGGGGCAAGGTAATTTAAGCTCCTTAACTGGCATTGGCGCAGGTAATAAACCATGTAGCGCCGTAACGCGAAAGAAACAGCAAAAAGGTTTTACTCTGGCGGAGATATTGATAACCCTGGGAATAATCGGCGTAGTCGCAGCACTGACAATGCCAACATTGATGAATAAAACAAAGAATAAGGAACTTCATACAGCATTTTTGAAGACCTATTCTGAACTAAATCAAGTAGCAGGACTTTTTAAAGCAGATTACGGTATATCTATATCGGAATATGCAGCTCAAGCGCAGGGTTCTACAACCGGTAGCTCAGGGCTAAAATCTGAAATTGCATCTAAGATATTTGCCTATTATAAAGGTTCTAGAAATTTAACAAAAGGCGGACAGGGAACGGATGATGGTGAAGGCAATTTTTTAGCATGGTATAATATGGCTAATTTAAACGGAAGCGGCTATTCTGGTGGAGCAAACTCCTCCGGAAAAAATTCTTCTTTTTTTTGCGATGATAGTGCTTTTACAAATAATCAATCAGGCGCGCTGATGATATTAAATGATGCTCCAAAAGAAGGTGATAACGGTCCTGTTATATGTGTAGATGTAAACGGGCAAAAGAAACCAAACAGATATGGAATAGATTATTTTATGTTTATATTTACGGTTGATGGAAGAGTTCTTCCTGTTGGTCAGGAGCATAAAAATAATCCAAAACCATGCAATAGTCGTAACGGCAGCTGTGGTAATTTTAACAATATAGGTTCTGAATATTGCTCTAACAAAGTATCTGATATATCTAAAAATACCTCATGTGCTTATTATGCACTAACAAATACCCACCCTACAAAAGAAGGTAAGGATTATTGGACAGATTTCCTGGGAGAAGTCTATAGCAGATAAAAAAAAGGAAGATTTTGATCTTCCTTTTTTATTTATGAACATCTGTTAATATCCAATAGCCCAGTTTACCGACGGAGCAAAATCTTTTTTAGGTTCAACCGCAATTGTGGAAGTTACAGCAGGCACTTCAATGACTTTTGCAGCTTTTTGAAGAAGATTATATTCCGTCATTCTGTTATCAACGTTATTAAATGATTTAAGTCTGTCTAAATTATTCTGAAGTTCTGCATTTTCATCATTAAGCGTTGTAACCTGACGGCTCAGAGTATTTAATGTAATTTCATTAGACATCTCAAAGTAATAGCTGATAAAAGCAACAGATATGAATACTCCAAGTATTGCACATAATGTTGAATTTACCTTCCTTATAGCCATTTCTTTTACCGAACTTTCTTTATGAAAATAACCTTCAATAACCGGTGCCTGTTGTATCGGGCGTTCTGCATAACCTGTATTTACATAAGAATAATTTATAGTGTCTTCACTTACTCTTGCTGTATTCAATTTCTTCCCCAACTTTTACTGTTTAAATTAACTACCCTCTAATACATCTTGCAATTCTTAATTTTGCGCTGCGTGACGGCGGATTTTCTTTTACTTCCTGTTGCATCGCCGTTATTGGCTTTTTGTTTACCAGCTCCAATTTTGGCGGCGGGCATGCACAAATCATCTGGTTTTTATCGCAATGGCACCGCTGTGAGTGGTATTTGAATAAGTGTTTCACTATCCTATCCTCCAATGAGTGAAAACTTATTACACTTATTATAGCACCAACGTCCAGTAAATCCAACACATCATTCAGAGTATTTTTTACATTTGTTAACTCATGGTTAACCTCTATTCTGATTGCCTGAAAAACGCGTGTAGCAGGGTGAATTGATGATTTTACATGAGGTGTGCATTTTTTGATTAAATCAGCCAATTCTATTGTTGTTTCAAGCTTTTTCAACCTTCTTTGCTCGATGATTGCTTTTGCAATTCTTTTTGAAAATCTTTCCTCTCCGTATTCTGAGAAGATTCTTATCAAATCCTCTTCACAGTAAGTATTTACAACGTCATAGGCTGAAAAATCTGCATCCTGGTTAAAGCGCATGTCCAAAGGGGCAGCTTTTGAAAAGGAAAAACCTCTTTCTGCTTTATTGAACTGATGATAAGACGCTCCAAGGTCAAAAAGCACGCCGCCGGTAATCTTTTCAATTCCAAGTTCATGTAAAACTTTTTTAATATTTGTATAAGAATTTTTTACTATTGTTAAGTTATTGTAATCTTTTAATCTTTCAGATGCAGCAGCAATGGCGTCATCATCAACATCAAAAGATATTAACCTGCCGTCCGGCTGTATTCTTTTTAAAATTAACTCGCTGTGTCCGCCTCCCCCAAGCGTACAGTCGACATAAATAAGTCCGTTTCTGCATTCAAGTGCATCAACAGCTTCATTTTTCATAACAGTATAATGCTTAAAATCCATAAAAGAATTTTAGCATAAATTAAATTAAAAAATTTACACTATTTTATTGAAATGCAAAACCTTCCAATCCGTATTCATCAATTATTTCTAAAAATTTATCATAAGTATACAGTTGCGCATCTCCATTTTCATCGAAAATTTCAATAACATCGTTCTGGTTTTTGTTTTCTACGGCGCTAATCATTTTGTCAATTTCATTAGCGTCATTTTCTCTTTCTGTCGTTGAAATAAATTTAATGTCCATAATTCTTCTCCTGGTCCGGCTAATGTACTAAAAACCCGTCAAGCCCATGCGTGTCATATATTTCAAGAAATTTTGCATAAGTATAAATCTGAGTATTCTCAGGTTTCTGCTGATCCATAATCAGTATTCTGCCGTTACCGATTTTTGAATCCAGGTGCATCATAAAATCAATCATTGCAGTAACAAAGATTTCGTCCTCTAAATCTTCTACAGTGACACTTTTTAAAAAGTGAAAATCTTTTTCCTGAAATGTTCTTGTCGCTGCTGCCATAGTAAAACTCCTTGAGTTATAACCATTAACTTTACGTTGGTGGTTACGGCATTGATTAATGATTTCTTTAATAAAATCCATTGATTGTTACAAAATTGTTACATAAAAAGAGCCGGGAATTTTTTCCCGGCTCTTTCATTTTGTACTTTATGCTATACAGCTTGTTTGATAGCGCTGTTAACTCGGTTAAATGTTTTATCTTTACCGATAATGGCTAAAATTGCGGTCATATCCGCACCGCAGATTCTGCCGGTAACTGCCGCTCTGATAGCCCACATTGTAATTTTAGGCTTAACACCTTTTTCTTTATAGAACGCTCTGAAAGCTTCAAGTTTTTCGTGAAGATTTTCTTCAGTCCATTCCCAGTCTTTTGCCTGGTCAATGAATGTTTTCAACACATCCTGTGAAGTTTCTGTATCAAGAGTTTCTCTTGCTTTTTCGTCAATTTCAACGTTCTCGCCAAAGAAGTAAGGTACTGCATCTGTAATATCAGAAAGTACAGTTAACGGCTCATAAGTAACCTCGACCATTCTTGTGTACTGTTCATCAGTGAGTTCAGAAAGGTCGTATTTAGCCAAATAAGGTTTCAATCTTTCCTTTAACTCAGGAATTGAAAGCATTTTGATGTAATGACCATTCATCCAGTTTAATTTATCATATTCAAAAATTGAATTTGATGATGAAACTTCGTTAATTCTAAAATCAGCAGCAATTTCATCAACTGTTTTAATTTCCTGTCCGTCAGAAGGCGACCAGCCTAATAATGCAACAAAATTGATAAGCGCATTAGTCAGGTAACCTTTTTCAACAAATTCAGAAACCGCAGTAGCACCATGGCGTTTTGAGAGCTTGCTTCTGTCCGGTGCCAAAATCATACCTAAGTGTCCAAATCTTGGAACTTCAGCGCCTAATGCTTCAAATATTAAAATTTGTTTGAAAGTATTTGAAATATGGTCTTCTCCGCGGATAACATGGGAAATTTTCATAAGCATATCGTCAATAACAACCGCAAAGTTGTATGTTGGAGCTCCGTTGGACTTCATAATAACAAAATCGCCAAGAAGGCTTGTATCCATATGCAATTCACCTTTTACAAGGTCATCAAATTTTAAAATAGAAGAATCGTGGAAGGTTTGCTGAGCCTTAGCAATATTAAATCTAATTGCAGGTTTTCTTCCTTCTGCACGTAATTTTTCTTTTTCTTCTTCTGTTAGATGTTCACATTTTTTAGTGTAAACATAAGGTTTTTTATTTTTAGTAGCTTCGGCTTTTTCAGCTTCAAGTTCTTCCGGAGTGCAGAAGCATTCATATGCAAATCCTTTGTCCAAAAGTTCCTGAACATATTTAGGGTAAATATCAAATCTTTCAGACTGGGTATAAGGTCCGTAAGGTCCGCCTACATCCGGTCCTTCGTCCCAGTTAAGCCCTAAAGCTTTTAAGCTGTCAAAGATATTATCGATATATGCCTGACTTGTACGGTCTGCATCAGTATCTTCAATTCTTAAAACAAACTTTCCGTTATTTTTCTTTGCAAATAAATAGTTAAATAAAGCTGTTCTTGCAGTTCCTATATGCAAGTTCCCGCTTGGTGACGGTGCTATTCTAACTCTGACTTCATTCATTTTAAATCCTCGATTTCTTTTATATTTCGCACCTATAATCGTATCACGCGCAATTTTTAATTTCAAGGATAATTAAGGCACATATAATAAATCTATGTTATAATACTATTATGAAAAGAGCTTTGTTTATTTTGATGTTTTTTGTGCTGGGAGTTCCTGGGTTTGCGGAAGAAAGTGATGTAAAACTTCCAAATATTTTTATCTATTCTATGCCTGATAATAAAGAGGAAATTCCTGATGATTTTGCACCGGAAGAGCTTGAGTATGTTTCTCCTCAACCGGTAGAAGACGAAGAGCTTTTTGCAGATGAAGAAATTCCTCTTTTCACGTCTGTTGAACAGGTAAATGATAAAGATTATGATGAATTTGTAGAGGATGCAAATGCGATTTTTCTGAAAGACGAAGGTGACAACTATGTTGTAAACCTGCGTGTACCTCAGAAGATTACATCTAACCATTCTCTAAAGCTTGAAAATAAAATCCACAATGAAAGGCTTTTGAACCTGTCCAAGTATTCTAAAGAGGAATATAATATTTCAGGAAAATCGGTTAACAGTATTTATAAAAACGGCGGATTTTCAATAGGAACAACTTATGATTCCAGTATTGATAAAATTTCTATGCTCGAAAATTCCACAAAGCTTTTTACCCGATACGAACGTGAGAGGTTTGCTCTTAGCTCTGCCTATGAAAAAACAATGAATACAACAATAGGAAGGCTTTATGATACCTTCTATCTGGCACCTGAGTTTAAGCTTAATAATTACTTTTCAATAAGAGAAGTGCTAAGTGCAGATATTACAAGAAACCGCAAAAGCAGCGAGTTAATTTTTTCAGTTTCTCCTTACGGCTTGAACGGAACAGACCGTTTCAGGTTTGAAGTCGGTGCAAAGCAGACTATTGACCAGAATAATGCACTTTACGGCACCCAGCTGAATTTTTCAACAAAATTAAAATTGTAAACTTATAAAAACATAATTGTATATAAGCTATATTTTTACTATAATTTAATCAGGCAGAAATTCTCAAGGAGTTTCAATTTTGGAAGATAACAAAGGTCAAAATCTAAATCAGGAACCAGCAGTTCAGCCGCAGAAAAATCTTGCAGCACGAACAAAAGCTAAAAGCCGCAGGCATAAAAGGAAAGTAGGGTTTTATTATTCTTTCCTAACGATAGTACTGTTGTTTTGTCTTGTTCAGGTAGGTTTTGGCGTAATCTTAAATATCTCTAAAATTATTGCTTATAAAGCTAAAATAAATACAATGGAAAAGGTTCGTGATGATGCTGAAATCCGAAATAAAGAATTAAAGAGCGACATAAAGCAATTCTCTAAAACAGCAAGCCTTGAAGAAATTGCTCGAAATAATCTTAAAATGGCGGGCGAGGATGAAGTTCTGGTTATTATTAATAACAATCAGGAACCCGCTGATAAAAACAAAAAACACCATAATAAAAAGAAACATAAAAAGTAAACGGTGACTTATGCAGGAAAATGAAGTTGTAAATTATATAAAAAAAGCATTTGAATATAAAGAACACGAGTGTTATAAACAGGCAATAGAAATGCTTTATAAAGTTCTGGAAACTGAGAGTGATAATATAGAAATCCTTTTTCAGATAGGAGAACTTTATGTTCTTTTGCATAACTATAACAGAGCAGTACAATATCTTGAAAAAGTTCTTGTGATTGACGCCAAACACCTTCCTTCTTTGAAACTTCTTCTAAAGGTTTATCTAAGGCAGGATGAGCTTCAAAATGCCAAAAAGCTCGCATTATCTGCATATGAGATTGAGAAGTCGCCTGCGAATTTAAAGAGTTTAGTTAAAATTTTGGGTGAGCTAAAAGATTTTGATGAAATAGAAAAATATAAAGATGATGAATGTATGGATAGCAGCTGCCTTTACGTGTGGGCAGAAGCTTCTTATAAGTCAGGAAAGGTTAAAGAAGCCAAAGAGCTTATAGAAAAAGCCTGCTCTTTAGATAATAACAATGCTGATTGTAAAATTCTTCTAGGAAAAATCTATTTTGACGAAAGTGAATTTGATAAATCAAGAGAGATATTTGAAAGTTTTGGCAAAAACTCACAGGATGCGGATGTGTTAAATTATTTGGGTCTGTTTGCTCTTGAAGATACCAATTTTGTTGAAGCAATAAAATTCTTTTCAAGAGCTTCAAATATTGATAAAAATAATCCTGTTTATTTTTATAATCTTGGTAATGCATACTTTTTTAACGGCTGGCATGAAGAGGCTGTTAATGCGTACCAGAAAGCAATCTGTTTGAAGCCGGATAATGCGGATTACAGGTATTCACTTGCATATTTGTTATTTGAAGATAAAGAGTTTGATAAAGCCCAAAAAGAGGTTGATATTGTTCTTGAAAATAATCCTAAGCACTATCAGGCAAGAGTTCTTGCAGCTTTATTAAAGTTTGAAAATAAAGACTTCCTCGGCGCACAAAAAATTCTTGAAGAAAATATAAAAGACGGCTCGCAAGATGATTTCACCCTGATTTCTCTCGGCAAAGTCTATAGCGAACTTGATATGTTTGAAAAGGCAGAGCGTGTCACAAGCGAAGTCATTGCGTGTAACCCGGATAACCTGAATTATAAGAGTTCTCTTGCTGATATTTATATTAAAGAAAAGAAGTTTGACCAGGCGCTTGAGATTGTAAAGGAGCTTCTTGCCGCGAATGATAGATATATCAGCGGCTGTATACTGGGTGCAAAAGCTGCATATCTTAAAGCGGACATGGAGCTTGCAAAAGAGTATGCGCAGGATGCAATAGCTCTTGATATTAACTGCTCGGAAGGCTATTATTATCTGGCTCTGGTCAGAGTATCGCAAAAAGATTACGAAGAAGCTGTTGAATGTATGAAGCGTGCAATTACGTATGATATTAATAATGCAAAATATTATGCTGAGATGAGTAATATTTATAAGTTAAAAGAAGATATAAAAACAGCTTTTGAATATATTAAAGAGGCTGAAAGCATAGATAACTCAACTGAATATAAGATTATGTACAGGGAACTTGCAGCACTTAACAGAAAATTATAAAAAAAATTTGCCCTCGAAAATAATATAATTATAATGTTAGTTATCGGGCTGATTAGGGAGCCGGACGGAATAAGAGGAGTTATGCTTATGGATTTGAAAAAGATTTTATGTACAGTTGCGCTTGCGCAATCGATGTTAATTGCACCGGCTTTCGCATTCGGGAAAGAAAAGCCGATAGTTGTACCAAAGAATTTCCCCGAAAAATATAATGCAGAATATATTAAACGGATTACTCCGGAATATAAATCTGTAGGAGATGATTTTATTTTTTATGTAGCACTCGATATGCTCAAAGGAACAAATGGAGAGTTCTCAAGAAAAGCCATTCTTGGAAATAATTTATCCCAGCGGCCTGTAAAAATTGAGTTTAGAGATTTAGGTACAATAAACCAGGCTTACTCATCTTTTGATGCACTGGGCTGGAAACGCGGCAAACAGCTTTATATCTATATTAATCCGAGACATAAAGACGCCCCTCCGGGAGCAATAGCTGCGCTTTTATCTCATGAAGCCTTACACCAGGATGAATACAATTCTCTGGCAGAAGAAACCTATGCCTGGACAATGGAAGCTTCTGTGTGGTGCGAGATTTTGAATGTTTATCCTGAAAGCGATGAAAATCTTCACCCTCTGGTAACACGTGAGAATACGCTGAAGAAATTATTTGAAAAAGGCAACTATTCAAACAAATATATTAAAAAGACCGTACATGCAAATGAAGGCTATAAAAACCTTCCTGCAACCTCTCCGGGATTTGAAGATTTGTAATTCTAAACTTTTATGAATAATTACATAGGTTAATCATAAAGTATATTGATTATACAAAAGACTTGATGTTAAATATTCGTATGAAGAGAAAAGAACTATATATTTTTATTGCCGCAGTCGTTGTTTTGGTTGGTTTGAATCTGCTTGTAATGCACTCAAGCAACCCGCTTTACTCAGAAAATGATGAGATGGTCAATAAAGAATATATTTCTTCTCAAAAGTTATTTGATGAGGTCTGGTCTGAGGTTAAATCAAATTATTATGATTCATCAATGAACCATCAATCATGGAGCCGCTGGAAAGAACATTACCATGGTAAAATTAGAAATGATGATGATGTAAAAGTTGCAGTTGATACTATGCTGGCAAGTCTTGATGACCCGTATTCAAGATATATGAATAAAGCAGAGTATTCTGACCAGAATACTTCAATAAATTCAAAGATTACCGGTATTGGTGTGAATATTTCAACAATTTCCGGTAAAACACAGATTATTAACGTAATGGACGGAACTCCTGCACAGTTTTCAAATTTACAGGCAGGTGATATAATCCTTGATATTGACGGTAAAGATATAAATGGTCTTTCGCTAGCAGAAGTTGCAGCTCTTGTAAGAGGTCCTGAAAATACTGCTGTTCAAATTACTGTTTTACGTAACAAAGATAAATTTGTTAAAAAAGTTGTACGTAAAGAAATTAAAATTAAAACTGTAAAGAGTTCTGTTGATAAAAATATAGGTTATATTCAGATCTCAAGTTTTATCGGCTCAACTACACCAAATGAGTTTTTAGAAGCTCTTGAAAAAACAAAAAATACAGACGGGCTTATCCTTGATTTAAGAGGAAATACAGGAGGACTTCTTCCTAATGCAATCTTTATTGCTAACCTGTTTATTCCTAAAGGCAACCTTGTAAGTATTGTAGGAAGAAACGGCTATAGATATAATATTGAAGCACAGGAAACTGATTTTGGCATAGAAAAACCTGTTATAGTCCTTGTTGACGGAGCTTCAGCTTCAGCAAGCGAAATCCTTTCAGGAGCACTGAAAGATTATAAAAAAGCAAAATTACTCGGAACTAAAACCTTTGGAAAGGGTATGGTGCAAAAAATTATTCCACTTCCTAATGAAACAGGTTTAAATCTCACTGTTGCAAAATATCTCACACCATCAGGGGCTGATATTAATAAGAAAGGTATAAATCCTGATATAGAAGTTAAATTTACAGAAAATGATTTGCGAAACCATGAAGATGTTCAGCTTAAGACTGCAAAAACTCTTCTTTCCAAAATGTTAAGCCAGAATAATAATTAAAGACTTTTATTCATAAAGAAGTTTTTATACCTTAAATCTTTTTTCTGTACGACAAGCCCGCATTTAGAACAAGCAAGGGTTTCTCCGGTGCTGTCAACCGGCATAAAAATATGTTCGCACGCTTCATAGTTTTCTTCTTCAGGAATTTGTTCAAGCGGGTTGAGTGCATTTTTTTCGTCGTGCTGGTCGAGAATTTCCATCAACCGGTCTTTTTTCAAATATTTCACAAGAAGTTCTATGAAATACATTTATAAATCAAAACCTCCGGGCAGAAGTTCATCAAGTTTGTAAATCTTTAGCTCTCCTCCTGCTTCTGTAATAACATCAATACCGGCTTCGCTTCTAAATTCATGCAGAACCTGTCTGCAAGCTCCGCAGGGAAGACAGTTTTCAAGGTTAGGAGAATAAATTGCAATAGCAGAAATTTTTTTTTCTCCATTTGCAATTGCTGTTCCAACGGCATTTCTTTCCGCGCAAATAGTTAGCCCGAAGCTGGAGTTTTCAAAATTACATCCGCAAAAAGTTTTTCCGTCCGGAGTTGCAAGACATGCTCCGACTTTGAACTTTGAATACGGTGCGTAAGCTGCTTGTGCAGCTTCTTTTGCTTTTTCCATTAATTCCTTGTAATCCATGCGGTTCTCCTTTTTGCTCAGGTGTATATAACCCGTTTGTTATATAAGTTTATTCTATATAACTAAAAAAATAATCCGTTAGTCGTATGAAAAAATATGTGTTACAATAAATATATGAAAAAAATATTCGGGATAGTATTTTGGTTAATTTTGAGCTTTATGACATTTTTGCCTGCGTCTGCTCTTACTTTTAACGTGGTAGTACTGCCGGTAGAGCTGAACAATATTTGCGAAAACTATTACTGTTATCCTGAAGTTTCAGAGATTGTTGCACAGGATTTAATAACATATTTTAATTCAGGAGGCAAAGTTCATTCACCGGCACTCTTTGAAGTCCGCAAGGCTCTTACTCAGAATGTTACACTGAAAAATTCAACGGAAAATGCTCTAAAAAAATTCGGACGAACTGAAGTAATCGACTTTCCTGCAATGAAAGCAATTGCCCGCCAATTCTCTGCAAATTCAGTACTGCTTGTGTCAAACAGCGTTATTATTGAAAATGCCGGCGTAAAAAGAAATGTGTGGGAAATACTTGAACTTTCCAGTGCTTTAAATATTTCTTACCCTTATGTTATGGAAACAAATGCAGTTTTGATTGATACGGTTAATGACCTTGTTATGTGGAGCGGAAGTTATACAAAGAAAATAAGTGATAATAATGATAATTTTACAGCAGAAAACTCTGCGCGGAGTTATGCCAAGCTTTCATATCTTAGAGCGTATTCAGAAGATATTCTTGCAAAAACTATAGCTCAAAATGTAGTTTTGCGATTTTTCCCTAAAACGGTGAATCCTGTAATTGATAAAAAGGACGTAAAACCATCGGGATCATACTTCCGTTATGAAAGTACAACCCCGACGTTAAATAAGTTACAGGAAAAAGAAGAAGAAAAACAAAATAGAGAAGATAATTACGGCGAAATGATTTACGGCATCTGAGGATAAGTAGGTATACTAGGTCTTGTTGTACTGCTGCTGCCGGTTTGTGACGGAGTTTGTGCAGCCGGTTTATTTATCATATTATCAAACTTTTGATTATCTAGCTGTTTTTGTGTTTGAATATTGTCAATCTTTTCCTGAACCCCTTCCCCTGTTGATTTTGGTGCATTCTTTTTCATTTCAACCTGAGCCGGAGTGTTTGCTGAAATTTCATCAAGTTCTTCAATACGGGCTTTTGTATCAGCAATGGCTACTACACAAACAGCAGTTACTGCCATTGCTATGAGGTATTTTTTCATTGAAATTCTCCTTTGTTCTAGTTCATGTTAGGCTGTATTTTTTATAAAATAATCGGACGAAATAATTATCTTTAGAGGTAATAAGAGAAAAATAACTTGCAAGAAAGCATTAAAAATGCTAATATAAAATTGTAGATAAACTGTAAAGAGAGGGAATTATGGCAAGATTAATAAGACCAACATGGGCAATCAGATGCGTTCAATCAGGCTGCAAAACCTTGTTTGAAGTAGCAAAACTTGAAGACGGCAAACAGCAGGAAGTTGTATGTCCTAATTGCGGTGAACACTATGTTTATCCGATAACAGAAAATGATGAAAATAAATAAAAATGTTCAATGGTACTGATAAACGCTATAATCAGTATAGTGCATATTTGAAAAATAAATTCGGCGTCAAGGTTTATAAAATAACTCTTGATGCCGGTTTTTCGTGTCCGAACCGCGATGGAACAATTTCAAAAGGCGGCTGTATATTCTGTGATGACGGCGGAAGCTTTTCTCAGGCACACTCAAATCTTTTGTCTATAGAAGAACAGATTGAAGAAGGTATAAAAAACTTGAGTACCCGCTTTAAAGCTGAAAAATTTATGTCGTATTTTCAAGCGTATTCAAATACATACAAGCCGGTAAACGAGCTAGAAAAGATTTATAATTCAGCGCTTTGTAATGATAAAATAGTAGGGCTTTCAATAGGAACAAGACCGGACTGCATTGATGATGACAAGCTTAATCTTATTGCGGGCTACAAAGATGATTACTATACCTGGATTGAATACGGGCTGCAATCTATACATGACAAAACTCTTAAACGAATTAACCGCGGGCATGATTTTGACTGTTTTATACGTGCATATGAAAAGACAAAGGAAAAAGGGATTAATGTCTGCGTACATGTAATTTTGGGGCTGTGGGAAACTCATGAGGAGATAATGCAGACAGCACAAAAGCTTGCTGAACTTGAAGTTGACGGTGTAAAAATTCATATGCTATGCGCCTTAAAAGATACAAAACTTGCATCAATATACGACCGCGGTGAAATTGATTTTATGTCTGAAAATGATTATGTAAATACTGTTTGCGATTTTCTGGAATATCTTCCTAAAACAACAACAATTCACAGACTTGCAGGCAACGGCTTAAAGAAAAACTTAATAGCTCCTCGCTGGCTCGGTGCAAAGCTTGACTGCCTGAATAAAATAGACAGGGAACTCCTTCGCAGAAATTCATACCAGGGTATAAAAAGTTAATAAACAGTTTACAAAAACAGTAAAATATGTCATACTGAATTCGTGCAGAAGTGTATTGTAAAGAATTATTAAAGTAATATATAAATTTCGCAAAAAAAATTTTTGAGAGCCCTTAAAGCTTTTGAAAAAGATTAATCTCGGAGTGATAAATATGTTAACAATTCAACCAAATTTTTCTCAACGCATTCATTCGGGTCAGGCTTTTGGAAGCCAATCTGCAATAATACTCGTTCCAAAAGAGAATAATATGCCGTCTGTTGAAGACAAAAAACTGATGGCAAAATCATCCCGCCGTTATGAAGATGAATTTGAAAGAGATATTGTTGATGTTGATTATGAAGAGGTTTTTGATGAAGAAAATCCTGCCGAAACAACAGCTCTTGCAGTAATCCCGAAAGAAGACCAAAAAGATACGCATCATGATACAGATTTAAATGATATAAAAAATAATATAAATGCAACAATGGACAATCTTAAGGATGTTCAGAAGGAACTCCCTGCCGGTGCACAGAAAATTATGAACGGTTTTTTTACGGTAGGTGCAGCTGCGGTGAGCGGTATCAGTGTTAAATATGGTTTTAATGAAACTAATAAAATCCTTGGTAAACTGTTTAAGAAACCTTCAATGAAAAAATTCGGCGAAAATTTTGTAAAACCATTTAAAGCTTTATGGAAGGGTGTAAAAACATTCTTTAAAGATGAATACAAAAACTTTAAAACAACAGACCTTTTTAAAAATATGAAAAAGTCTTTTGAAAACTTTAAAAAGACAGGTTTTGGCAAGAAACTTGTGAAATTGTATGAAAAATTTGTTAAAAGCGGTCCGGTGCAGGAAACAAAAGATTTTATTAATAAAGTCAGAGATGTAAAACCCGCACAGGTTAAAGAGGCAACCGGCGACGTACTCGGTCTGGCAACCGGAGTTTCAACAGGTGTTGCAGCAAACCTTGAGCCGGAAAAAGTAAAAGAATCAATATAGGACGTTAAAATGTTAACAGTTCAGCCAACAAGTTTATATAGACAAAATACAGCTTTTACTGCCGGCAAGCTTGACGAAGAGCAGAAAGAAAATATTCGCGATGGTGCCGTTGCAGGTGGTGCTGCCGGAGGCGGGTTAAAAATGTTCAAAAATGCTAAGAATGCCTCCAAGCTGACTGCTGAAACAACACAAAAGATTAAAGAAGGTCAGCAGCTGGTTCGGGACGCAGCTACAGCAGCAGCTAAACCTGTAAAAGAAGCAAAAGGTTTATGGACAAGTTTTAAAGCTAACTGCAAACTATATAAAACGAAATTATTTGATAAAATTACAGCGTTAAAAACTTCAAAATATATAAAACCCGTTCTGAATAACAGAGTTGTAAAATTCGGCTGTGGAATTGTCGGCGGTGCTCTTGCCGGCTGTGTATTAATCTCCGGTATAGGTACTTTGTATAATAATACAACCAAAATTGCCGATCATTATGCACCTAAAGTTGCAGATGGAATGAACTCTCTGGCAGACGGATACCATAATTTTAAAAACGAACTGGTTTAAAAATATTGTTTAAATATAAAAATCGTGCTAAGTTTAACTTATGCACGATTTTGTTTTAAAAGAGATATGTAATACGGATTTAGCATCAGAACTCAGCTCGGTTGGTTTTGACAGAACTTATACTGGTAAAGCTGCACAGAAATATGCTTATAAAAATATAAAGATCTATTCACTTTCAATTCCACAGGCAAATATTCTAAAACAAACAGCACTTTCGGTAGGTGCAGATTGCGCAACACATCGGGAAACAATTACGGCAAAAGTAGAAACCAGCGACTGCATCCTCGGCGGGAGCATATCACAGCTTGAAAAAATTTCCGCGAAGCTTAAAATGCAGCCTTTCAGTTTAAAAGAATTAGCCGGAAAAATTGATGACTTTTTGAAACAAAAGCAGAGAACAAAACCTGAAATTATGGGTATATTGAATGTTACGGACAATTCGTTTTCCGATGGCGGGTTATATAATACTGCTGAAAAAGCTTTTAAACACCTTCTTGATATGGTTAAAGACGGTGCAGATATAATTGATATAGGTGCTGAATCTACAAAACCGTATTCAAATGCAGTTCCTCCGGATATACAGCTTAAAAAAATTATACCGGTACTTGAACTGGTACAAAAAGAAGGAATTTCAGTGCCTGTAAGTATAGATACAAGAAGTGCAGAAGTTGCACAAGAATGTATTAAACTTGGGGCTTCTATAATTAATGACGTTTCAGGCTTTGATTATGATAAAAATATGTGCGGTGTTATTGCTGCAAATCCGCAGGTAAAGATTGTAATACAACATTCAAAAGGAAATCCTGATGTTATGCAGAACAATACCAGTTATTGCAATCTTATTGATGAAATTTATCTTTGGTTAAGAGAAAAAGTAAATCATGCTTTTGCCGAAGGTATTTCTTCAGAGCGTATAATAATTGATCCGGGAATCGGCTTTGGAAAATCCAGAGCCCAGAATTTTGAAATAATAAGAAGGCTTGAAGAATTTAAAGGTCTGGGATGCAGGCTTTTGCTTGGGATTTCGCGTAAAAGCCTGTTGAATATGCCGGATACAGAAAATAATATAAAAGATATTTTTACCTTGGCTTTGAATACTCTTGCCCTCGAGCATGGCGCGGACATATTGAGGGTTCATAATGTAAAACTTCATAGATGTCTTTTGGATATATTATGTGAAAATTAGTAATGAATTTTTATTAAGGGGGTTGGCAAAAATGATTTTTTGCGTTTTAATGAATAGATAAGTGTGGAGTTTATATATTGTTTACACATGTAAACATTTGTAAATAAAATAAAAAATTTCCGCAAATTATGTCAAAAATAAAATTGTTTTGTTTTTAACTAAATATCAAACAAAGATAATAGAAAAAGTGAGGTGTAGAATATGTCAGTAAATGCAGTAAACGGTACAGATAACAGAGGCAGAAATGCCGCAATCGGTGCTGGAGTTGGTCTTGTAGGCGGTGGTGCAGCAGGTTATTTCACAAAATCAATTTTAAAAGACGGAAATTTTTCGGATGAGTTTATTCACAAAACAATGTTGGCAACAGCAGCTGATGACGCAGCAAAAGATAGTTTAAAATTATCAAAGAAAATTACAGAAATGGGCGATGATGCTTCTGTAGGTAAAATGAAAAAAGTTATTAGTGAGGTTGTGGATAAAGCTAAAGGTTTTATAGCTGAAGATCAGATAGAAACAACTAAAAAAGCTATAGCCGAAGGTTCAGATGACGAAGTTAAGACTGTTTTTAATACAGTAAAAACAGCTGCAGAAACTATATACGATGCAGGAAAGAAAACTGTAAGCGATACTCTGGAAACTGTTTATGATAAAGCAGGTAAAAAATTCAAAGAATTACCGCAGGATGCAGCAGAAGAAACTAAAAAATTCTTTGAAGCTGCTAAAAAGACAGCTCGTAACATGAAAATTAAACCGGCAGCTATCTACGGTGCCGCAGCTGCAGTAGTGGCTGGTCTTGTTGGTTATGCTGCTACTCCGAAAGCTAAACCGGCTGAAGGTGAAGCTCCTGCAGAAAAAGCAAATTCTTAATTGATAAGTTAGTCATAAAATAAAAAACAGGAACAGTTATGTTCCTGTTTTTTTGTCATGATATAAATATTAGTAAATTAAACAAAATACCAGCAAAAAAATATATTTTTGTGTTTATAATTACAAGTAACACCAGAGTCCCCATGATAATAATCAATAAGAAAATAGAAAAGTTTATAAATTACGCAGGTAAAAATCTTAACGCACCCCAGCAATCAATTATTATGGGTGCAACAGCTTTAGTATTTCAGCCTTACATAAACAGAAAGAATAACCGTCTTGACCAAGATACGAAAGATATGGCAGTTGCCCGCTCTATTGGAAAAAATATAGCAGGGAACTTTTTTGATTTTGTAACCAGAGTCGGTGCATTTTTTGCAGTAGTAAAGCTTTCAAATTATAAGACTAATGATGTGAAAAATGACGAAGATATAGTTAAAGAGCTGGTTCCAAAAAATCAAAAGAAAGATATTTTTACACCAAACCTCGGCAATAAGTTTGCCCCCCGTTCAAAAAGGGAATTCATGAAGGATTTTAAATCATACAGACTTGCAATGGGAGCGCTGTTAGCGACAGGAGTTGCGGTATTTATAAAGACAACCGTTGAGCTTCCTTTGACCAAAAAACTCACAGATATTTTTTACAAACTGGAAAAATCACGAAACCGCAGGAAAAATGATACATCGAACAATACTGAACAGAGTAACAAATAAAATATTTAATAACTATGCAAAAGATTCAGGCAAGCTCCTTGTGCATGTAGGAACAGGAGTTACTGTTATCGGTGCATCCGCACAGATAGGCATGCTTTTGAGTGACAGGAAAATGGAAAAGCATACAAAAAAATTCCTTGTTAATCAGGAAGCAATAACATCTGGCGCCTGTATTGCAATGTATTATTCCATATGTGAATCTGTGCGTATCGGGGTTAATAAAGCACTGGAAGGCGGCAAGGTTTTGACAGAATCGGTTGCAAAGTCCATTGCAGGCTTGAATAAAGAAAATAAAAACATTAAAGCCGAAGATTGGAAAAATATATTTACTAAAAAAGAAATGAAAAAAGGTATTTCCTATAACCTGGAACATATAGAAGAAACTGATTTTTATAAAAATTCAAATGATGTTTTGAAAAAACAAATAAAAGAAGCTGCAAAAAAGTCATCGGATATTTTTCAGAATTATAAAAGCGGTGTAAGTATCCTGGCAGTTCTTGCAGCCTCAGTGTTTGCCGGTAACATAGCAGGACCTGCAATAGGCAACTATCTGGTTTCTTTTCCTGTGAAAAAAGATACAAAATAGTTTTGTGCCATAGCCTTGTGGAAATAATTTTTTTACATGTATATAATAAAATTATGCTAGACAAAATTACGATTAAGGGTGCGAAAGAACATAATTTAAAAGATGTATCACTTGAAATTCCAAAAAACGAACTGATAGTTTTTACTGGAGTTTCCGGCTCAGGCAAAAGCTCTCTGGCTTTTGATACTATTTTTGCAGAAGGGCAAAGACGGTATATTGAAAGCCTTTCTACTTATGCAAGACAATTTTTGGGGCAGATGGATAAGCCGGATGTAGAATATATTGACGGGCTTTCTCCTGCTATATCAATTGACCAGAAATCAACAAGCAATAACCCGCGTTCCACAGTTGGTACTGTTACTGAAATATACGATTACTTAAGGCTTCTTTATGCACGAGCCGGCACTCCTTATTGTCCGAATTGCGGAGATGAAATTAAACCGCAGTCTATTGACGAAATCGTGAACAGCATTATGAAACTCGGGGAAGGTACAAAAATTCAGATTTTAGCGCCTATTGTACGCGGTAAAAAAGGTGAATTTCAATCAACCTTTGAAGAGCTTCGTCAGGAAGGTTTTGTCAGAGTTAAGGTTGATGATGAGATTTATAACCTTGATGAAGATGAAATTGAACTTAGCAAAACAAAAAAACACACAATCCACGTTGTAGTTGATAGAATTGTTGTAAAAGAAAGTGCACAATCAAGAATTGCAGATAGTGTGCAGATTGCTTTAAAAAAAGCCGATGGAATAGTTATTGTTGATGCTGTAGGCGATAAAGAAATTATATATAGTGAAAAACTTTCCTGCCCGAAATGTAATCTAAGTTTTGAAGAACTGGCGCCAAGGATTTTTTCCTTTAATGCACCTTATGGTGCTTGTGAAAGATGTTCCGGTTTAGGTGCTGATTTTGTAATTGACCCTAACCTTGTAGTTCCGGACAGGACAAAATCTTTAAAAGACGGCGCAATTTATCCATGGTCAAAAACAACTACTTCTTATTATGAAGATGTATTAAAATCCGTAAGCGAGCACTACGGAATAGATATGGATACTCCGTTTGAAGAGCTGCCTGAAGAGCAGCAGCAGATTATTTTATACGGCGGAGATGATTTAATGAAATTCCGCGTGATGAAATTCGGGACTCACCGCTATGAAACCAAGTATCACAGATTTACAGGTGTTATTCCTTTTCTGGAAAAACGCTATAATGAATCAAACGGCGAGTACTGGCGGGAAGAAATTGAGAAATATATGGTTACAACTCCTTGTCCTGCCTGCGGCGGTGCAAGGCTGAAACCGTTTCCGCTTGCTGTGAAAATTAAAGGTAAAAATATTTACCAGTTTACATTACTTTCAATTACAGATGCGTTGGATTTTGTAAATGACTTATATCTTGAGCTTGATGAATATAAATTACAGATTGCAAAACAGATTTTAGATGAAATCAGGGCCCGTCTTAGATTTTTATGCGATGTTGGGCTTGGTTATTTGAATCTTGCTCGAATGGCAGGAACTCTCTCCGGCGGCGAGGCACAGAGAATAAGACTTGCTACACAAATAGGAAGCGGGCTTTCCGGTGTGCTTTATGTTCTTGATGAACCTTCTATCGGACTTCACCAGAGAGATAATGACAGGCTTATCAAAACACTTATTAAACTTCGCAACCTCGGTAATACTCTTATTGTTGTCGAACATGATGAAGATACCATGAGAAATGCAGATTATATTGTTGATATTGGTCCGAAAGCCGGTATTAACGGCGGTAAAATTGTAGCTCAGGGCTCTCTTGATGATATTATAAAATGCAAAACTTCACTTACCGGTCAGTATTTGAGCGGTGCAAAGTTTATTCCGGTACCGGAAAAAGTCCGTGAAGGAAACGGAAAGTTCCTGAAAGTTAAAAATGCTCATTTGAATAATCTTAAAAATATAAATGTAGATATTCCTCTTGGTAAAATAGTTGTTCTTACAGGGGTATCCGGCTCAGGAAAGTCAACACTTATGCAGGACTTAATCTATGAATATGCCCTGCATTCTCTTCGAGGAAATAAACCTAAACCGCAGGGAGTAGATTTGATTGAAGGATTTGAAAATATTGATAAAATTATAGATATTGACCAATCCCCGATAGGCAGAACCCCGCGTTCAAACCCTGCAACATATACGGATTTGTTTACACATATAAGAGAACTTTTCTCAAAAACCAACGAGGCAAAAGTCCGGGGGTATAAGCCGGGTCGCTTCAGTTTTAATGTAAAAGGCGGCAGATGCGAGGCTTGTAAGGGCGATGGCGTAAACAAAATCGAGATGAACTTTTTATCAGATGTCTATGTCAAATGTCCGGTTTGTAAAGGAAAGCGTTATAACCGTGAAACCCTTGAAGTAAAATATAAAGGAAAAACTATTGCAGATGTTCTTGATATGAGTGTAAAAGAAGCACTTGAGTTTTTTGAAAATATTCCTGCAATTAAACATAAGCTTAAAACGTTATACGATGTTGGGCTTGATTATATAAAGCTTGGTCAGAGTGCTACAACATTATCTGGCGGGGAGGCTCAGAGAATAAAGCTTGCATCAGAACTGAACAAGCGAGCTACAGGCAAAACTTTATACCTTCTTGATGAACCTTCGGTTGGTTTGCACTGGTCTGATTTGGATAAACTTATAAAAATAATTCAGCAGCTTGCAGATCAGGGAAATACAATTTTAATTATCGAACATAATCTGGATTTGATAAAAGTTGCAGATTATATAATTGATTTAGGGCCGGAAGGCGGAGCTGCCGGTGGTCAGGTTGTTGCGACCGGAACTCCGAAAGAACTTGTCAAAAATAAGAAATCTATTACCGGACAATATTTGAAAGGTGTTCTGAACTAATGCCTGAACCCTGCTCATATTGACGCTCCACTTGAACTTATGATAGAATTCTGCTATAATAAGACTATAATCAGGAGATATATATGAAAAAAGTTCTATCAGCTTTATTTATGATGTTAATGCTTGCATTTGGTCAATCAGCTCTGGCAAAAAATGTTCCGGTTGTAGCAATGAGCGACTATGTCGGTACAAACCCGCCGCAGGCTATGGCTGTAAAAGTCGGCAGTAATATTCAGGTAACTGATGATATTGTTCTCTTTGAAGGCTATGTTGTTAAAGGTAAAATTGTAGTTAATAAAAATGGAACTTTTTCTTTTATCCCTTATAGCTTTATAAATTTCCATAATGAAGAAACTAAATTTGAACCTCAGGCATATGCGACATTTGCCGGTATGGTCGTGAATAATAAGATTGTTGCTGCAAAAGCCCCTTTAACAATTAAATCAGGTCAGGTTTTTGCCTTAAATTTCACAGAAGTTCAGCCAAAACAACAGCAGCAGGTTGAAAATGTATCGGAAACAGCTTCTGATATTGTAAATACTTCTTATACACCTGCAACAGAAGAATCTCAGCGTCCTTTCAGCAAATATTTGCCCGGATTACCGCTCACAGATTTAAGCACTTTTGATTCCTGCAATCGTTACAACCCTGCTATGCCTCTGAATAATATCTTGCGAAATAATGAATTTTTAAGATAAAATAAAAACAAGAGAGAAAAATTTGTAGGAGTATTAAATGAAGAATATTTTTAAAACAGGAATTTTAACTGTTTTTTGTGCATTGTTTATACAGCCGGTCTTTGCCGCAGAAGTTTTGAAAGTTGAATCCTTAAGCAGTTTTTCAACCTCAAAACCGCCTGAATTTATTTCTTTGAAAAGTATGAGCACTGTTGTTTTGGATGAAAATATTACTATTCCAGAAGGGGTTATAATAAAAGGAAGGTTGACCGAAGTTAAAAGACCGAAAAGATTAAAGCGTAATGCGAGTTTTTCTGTTATTCCAGTAAGCTATGTTGATGTTAACGGAAATGAGGTTGACATCCCGGTTGAATATATTGGAAAATTCTCGCCTAAATTTGAAATTGATAAGATGGATGTAGCAAAAAATGCAGCTTTAACTGTAGGCAACCATTTTGTAAAAGGTATAAGTATGGGATACCATGCAGTAGAAGGTGCTGTTAAAAATGAAGAAGGCAACAGATTTAAGTCTTCTGCGGTTTCTGTGTATGAAAACTCCCCTTTCTCATATATCGAAAAAGGGAGCGAACTTGAGATCAGAGAGCACGATTTGTTTTCTTTAAGATTTAAAGAAGCTGATGGCGAAGAGGCGGAAAACGCAGAAACTTTAGAAACGCCTTCTGAACAGGAAGTTTTTGAAGCTCCATCTAAATCCGATAAAGAAGTTAAAGTTAAAGAAAAAAGACAGAAAAAAGTAAAAAAACAAAAACCTGGCAAACAAGAAAAAATTATTCCGGCAGAAAGAATTAAAGAGCCGCAAGCAGAAGCTCCTAAGGAAACACCGGCAGCTTTGCCTCAAAAAACACAGAACACACTACAACAAAATGAACCTGAAGTCCACTGGGTTCAGGAAGGTGTAAAAGGCGAAACCTTTAAATTCGGGCGTGAAGACAACATTTGATTAAACTTCTAACGCCGCAATTTTTAAGACACCGTTTCCTTGAAGGATTATTTCGGTGTCTTTTTCACAATCCGAAATCACAAGTTTAGTCTTTTTTAGATTATCTTCTGTAAAAGTTGTTATTTCTTTGACCTTTAATTCACTCACACAAAACACTCCTTTATTCTTATGATAACAGATTTTTAGATTATTTCAATAGTAAAATAAATAAAAAACAGAGCCGATTCTTACAGGCTCTGTTTTTTATCTTATAAAAAGTTAATTAAAACGATTAACCTTTAATCTGGTTCATTACTTCATCAGCAAAGTTTTCCTGACGTTTTTCAAGACCTTCACCAAGCATATATCTTGTGAATTTTTCAACTGTTAATTTGCCTTCGATTAATTGTCCAACGGTTACATCAGGATTTTTGATGAACGGCTGTTCAAGAAGAACTCTTGAAGCCATAAGTTTATTAACACGACCTTCAACGATTTTAGCTCTGATAGCTTCAGGTTTTTTCTGAAGGTCTTCTTTACCCATTTCGATTTCTGTTTCGTGGTCGATAACAGACTGAGGGATTTCTGCTCTTGAGATAAATTCAGGAGCTGAAGAAGCAATGTGTAAACAAATATCATTCATTAATTCTTCGTCTTTTTTATCAGTTTTTAAAAGAACACCGATTTTACCGTTATGAATGTAAGAAGCAGTGCAGCCTTCATAACGTACAAATCTTCTAAAAGTAATTTTTTCGCCTATAGAAGCGATTTTTTCTTTAATAATATCAGCAATAACTTTGCCGCATTGAGGACAGGTTGAAGCAAGCAAAGCATCAACATCTGCCGGATTTTCTTTTGCAACAAATTCTGCAAGGTTTGCAGTTAATTCTTTGAACTCTTCATTTTTAGCAACAAAGTCAGTTTCGCAGTTAACTTCAACCATAGCACCGCAATCAGCCTGAACAGATGATGCGATTAACCCTTCAGCAGCAATTCTGCCCATTTTTTTGTCAGCAGAAGCCATACCTTTTTGGCGGAGAACTTCCATTGCTTTTTCCATATCGCCGTCAGTTTCAACTAATGCTTTTTTAGCGTCCATCATACCTGCACCGGTTTTATCACGAAGTTCTTTAACCATTTGAGCTGTAATGTTCATTATAATTCTCTCCTTTTCTGTTGTCCGTCTGATATATACAGGCGGCTGCAGTAAATTAAAGAGGTGAGGCGTAATTCGCCCCGCCTCTTATAAATAAACTATTATTCTGCTTTAACTTCTTCTTTAGCTTCAACTTCAACGCCGGCATCTTCAGCTTTAATTTCTTCAATTTTAGCTTTCTGGTTAGCGTTGTTTTCTTTAAGCTGTTTGCCTTCAAGAACTGCATCAGCAAGTTTAGAAGTAATTAATTTAATAGAACGGATAGCATCATCGTTACCTGGGATAACGTAGTCAATTCCGTCCGGATTAGCATTTGTATCAGCTAAACAAATAACAGGGATACCTAATTTGTTAGCTTCCTGAATAGCAATTAATTCTTTGCCCTGGTCAATAATGAAGATAAGATCAGGCAATCCTCTCATATCTTTAATACCGCCTAAAGTTTTGCTTAATTTTCCTAACTGTCTGTTCAGCTGGGCAATTTCTTTTTTAGGTAATTTATCAGCATGACCGGAAGCAATGAATTCTTCCAATTCTTTTAATTTATTAACACGTCCTCTGATAGTTTCAAAGTTTGTTAGCATACCGCCTAACCATCTTCTATTGATGTAATAAGCGCCTGAGCGTTGAGCTTCTTCTGCAACAACTTCAGCAGCCTGTTTTTTAGTACCTACAAAAAGGATGTTTTTATTGCGTGCTGCAAATTCTCTAACAACAGCATAAGCTTCATCCAATAAATCAGAGGTTTTACGTAAGTCAAGAACGTAAATACCATTTCTAGCACCGTAAATAAACGGTTTCATTTTAGGGTTCCATCTTTGGGTCTGGTGTCCGAAATGAACGCCTGCTTCCAAAAGTTCAATCATAGATGCTACCGGCATCGTTTTTCTCCTTATAATTATGTATTGTACTACGGGCTAAACCGCCTCATCCAACGGGGCTTTTTATGTTTTAATAAAATCGCCGGCTAATTTTTCAGTGCGATTTTATTATTTCGCCACAACCTCGGACTAGGGCAAAACCTATCAGGCTGGTGTAACCATTTATATAATAATATAAACATGCCTCAATGCAAATTTAATATTGATTTTTGTAACGTAATTTACCTTCAGTCCGGTAAAATTCATATTGAAAAATGCTTAAATATATATTATAATAATTAATAAAAAAGCAGATATTTTGTTTTCTCGGACACACTCCAACTCCATTGGAAACGGTATTAAGGAAAATGAAGCCCGAATAGAGTAGTGCCAGAGGCACCGTTAACGCCTCAAAAACAAATATATTTTCTTAAAAAAATAAAGAAAGAAGTACACACAAAACTAGAAAAGGAGATGAAATTATGAGAAACGCAGTGATAGTAATGATTTCCGGGGGGGGGGCAGGGTAATTTAAGCTCCTTAACTGGCATTGGCGCAGGCAAAGAGCCATTTAGCGCCGCCACCCAAAAGAAACAGAAAAAAGGCTTTACATTAGCCGAGGTATTGATAACTTTAGGTATAATAGGTGTTGTTGCATCAATGACATTACCTTCTCTTGTTCAAAAATATAAGGAAAGAGAGCTTATTACAGGTGTTAAAAAAGTTTATTCAGATGTAAATAATGCGATTATGAGGGCACAGACTGATTTTGGTGTTGTCGGTGATATTTCGGTATTGTTTGACCCTTCAAACACTCACAAACAGACAGCTCAAAACTTTTTAAAGTACTTTAACGGTGCAAAATTTTGTGAAAGGTCTTCAAGCAAAGGCTGTTCACAATATTATTATGATGTAAAGTATGCACATTTTTATGCTGGTAATGATGGAAAAGGCACCACTTGGAGTGCTAAAAATTGGCTGCCGGCAATTATCCTCAATAATGGTGCGATTTTATATATAAATCAGAGAAATAATGAAAACTGTTATGCAGAAGAATCTTATACGCTAAAGGATGAATATGGAAGACCTATTTTGGATGAAAATGGGAATGAACAAACGCGTACCGGCTATGTTACTCTTTGCGGGAGTATTATTATGGACGTTAACGGCACTAAGCGTCCTAACAGGTACGGTCAGGATGTATACAGTATTATGATATATAAAGACAGGGTAACTCCTTCATATCAGAGCTCAACAGGCAGTGAAAGCTTTAAAAGTATTTTATCCGGTAAAGATAAGTTGATTTACAATGAATATAAAGAAGGTGAATCAATGGAAGACTAAAAAAGCCTTGAAAACGGCTTTTTTAGTTATAGAAATCATTTATTTAATCAATTTTCCAGCTATTCAGGTATTCTTCCTGTTCTGGTGTAAGTGTATCAATTTCAATTCCCATTGATTTAAGTTTTAATTCTGCAATTTTTACATCAACTTCGCGAGGAAGTGTATAAAGTTTGTTTTCAAGTTTACCGTAATTCTTAACAAGAAATTCAATACCCAAAGCTTGATTGGCAAAACTCATATCCATTACACTTGCAGGATGCCCTTCTGCGCAGACAAGGTTTACAAGTCTGCCTTCAGCCAGAACATAAACAGATTTCCCGTTAGTGAGTTTATATTCTTCAAGAGTTGGTCTGATTTGTTTGATTTCAGTTGTGTATTTCTTTAAGCCGTTTACATTAACTTCGTGGTCAAAGTGTCCTACGTTTCCAACGAATGCACCGTCTTTCATTTCTAAAAGATGCTCAACATCAATAACATGTTTATCTCCTGTAACAGTTAGGAAAATGTCGCCTTCTTTTGCGGCTTTTGCAATCGGCATTACTCTGTAACCTTCCATAGCTGCTTCGAGAGCTTTTAAAGGATCTACTTCACAAACAATAACGTTAGCCCCCATACCCTGAGCTCTCATTGCAATACCTTTACCGCACCATCCGTAACCTGATACAACAACGGTTTTTCCTGAGAAAAGAATGTTTGCAGCTCTCATTACACCGTCAAGTGAACTTTGACCTGTCCCGTAACGGTTATCGTAAAGGTGTTTTGTCAAGCTTGTATTAACACCAACAGCAGGAGCTTTCATAATCCCCTGTGCTTCCAAAGCCTGTAATCTTATAATACCGGTAGTCGTTTCTTCTGTAGAGCCGATAATTTTTTCAGCTAGTTCCGGTCTTTCGGCATAAATTGTTGAAACAATATCACAACCGTCATCAATAATAATATTCGGATTATGGTCAAGTGCAACTTTTACGTGTTCTCTGTAAGTTTCAACGCTTTCTCCGGCATAGCCGTAAACAGGAATTTCCCAGTATTTTACAAGAGCTGCGGCAACATCATCCTGTGTTGAGAGCGGATTAGATGCCACAAGAACTGCATCAGCGCCGCCGGCTTTCATAACTGTGCATAACGCTGCAGTTTCTTTTGTAACGTGTACACAGGCTGACAATTTTAAACCTTTAAAAGGCTGTTCTTTTATAAATCTTTTTTCGATTTCCCTGAGCACAGGCATATCTTTTAAAGCCCATTCTATCTGGTTTTTCCCCTGTTCTGCAAGGTTAATATCCTTAATGTCGCATTTAATTTCTGTCATTACCATTAAATTTCTCCTTTTGTTTATAATAGAATTATATTTATAAAAAAGTGTATAGCAATATTTTGTAATATTTGTGTAAACAGAAATATATTTATGTAAAAATTTCTTAATATAATATTTCGTTTTGGCAAAAATAAATGTTTAGCATTTTTAAAAAATTAGAAATAAGGAGTGTGTGTGAAAGTTAATATTGATAAATTAAATACGGTTAAAGAAGTTCCTTCATTTGAAGGCTATAAACCCTCCAAGACTGATGCGGGTACAAATATATATGAATTTAACTATCCGTTCGACAGCAATAAGTTTGATTGCTATCTTGAATTGTGTCAGGTTGTCCCTAACGAAAATACCGGTAACTATGGGCTGGGAAAACTGCTTAGAAATAAAAGTATAGGAAATACTTTATTACAGCTTCAGCCAGGTGTAAATAAAGTAAATCTTAATGATTATTCACTAAACGAAAATAGTCCTTTTGCATACCACTATAAATTAACACCTAAAGGTTCAAATGGTAACGGTATACCTATGTACCAGATTGATTCGGGTGATATTATAAATTTTTCAAGACCGGATCTGGATAGAGGTTATGAAAAAATATACAACCTTGTAGTTCCTAACGGATCAAAGGGTTCTACAGGCGGTTCGCAGATTTTGCTTGTTCCGGATTCGTATAATGCAATGTATACCTTCGATAAGGATGGTAAGTATCAGCCAAACCTTGACTATATACGGGCTTCATTAAGCATGAAACATTTCTCAAATAAAATGGGCGGTTCTCTTGCCGGTGTGGAACATGATCTTGATGCAGGCAAATTTGACGGACTTGCAAAAATTGTTTCAACACCGTTATTTACAGATGACAGTAAAACTCCTCATGCTTACTGGAATAAAAACTGTATGCAGATAGCTCAGGCACTGGGCAGTGTTGATGATTATGCTAGACTTCAAAGGAAACTATTTGCCCATGGTATTAACTGGGTATCTGACGGTGCATATGTTAATGAAGGTTTGGAAGGTGTTCACTTTAAACATGTATTAAAATGGGGTGAAAAATCTCCTTATTTCTACTGGTTTAATGCAGAAAATCTTCAGAATGGTCCGTTATCTCTCGGGGTTTACGGAAAGAAAACAAACTTTGTTGCACATAAGCTTATAAATAGCCCTTGGGATTTTGAGCAGTCAGCTGATGGTATTACCAAACCAATTAAGAATAAGCACTACGATAAAACTAAACCTACATATCTGCAGATTTTTGACAGACGTTTAGTATCTGCTTCAGAGGCAAGAAATAATACCCCTGTAATTGAAAATTATTCAAAATGTAATACAGAAAATCTCTTTGATATTGTTACACATGATGATACTGTTGTTCCATATGTATTTGAGATTGATCCTGATATATATATGGACAATATCAAAAAATTTAATGAGTATAATAAGGCCAAGCCTTTAGGTCAGTATGTTCCATTCGAAAGTTTTGAAGCAACAAGAATTCTTACAAAATTTCCAAACTTCCAGCTTGAATCCAAGTTTGAAAGCGGATTTACAACTTGGGATGCAAACGTAGATATTGCTAAGCTGCGCTATGTATACTCTCATAGTGATACAATCCGGGAAAACAATCTTCTTGACAAGAAAAAAGAAGAATATAGAACCAAAATTTGTGAAAATAATATGGAAGTCCAGGATTATGCAATTACCTCTGCACAGTACTGGACTAGAAAATCTAATCAAATTTTAAATCTATATGTTGCTAAAAATCTTCAAAATGTAGACAGCTATGATGCTCAAAAAGTTAACGAACTAATCCAGCGTAATATTAAGGAGAAGAAAACCTTCCCTGTTTCGTTAAATTCAAAAATTAACCTTGATAATATAGAATGTGTACTGAGAGGACAATATCAGTTTAGAAAGATTGAAGACGGGGAAGATTTCAAAACTCTTGTAAAATCTTCTTTAATGGATGTTCCTCTGGATTCAATCGAGCTGGGAGATAATATAGTGTCCGTTCTGGGTACTTCTTATATGTCAAAGCGTGCACATCACCCAGATGAAATTGGTAAGTCCAGATATAAACTGGATAAATTAAATAACCCGCATCTTAACGAGCAGAATGAAGAGCTTTACAGATCTGTAAATGCGATGTTCTATGAAAAAGATGACATTGAAGGCTATAAAAACGGTGAGTTCTATACATTTGCGATGAATGTCCTCAAACGTGTCAATGAGATGCTTCCTCCTCAATCCAAACTGAATACGGGTTACAATACAAGTGATTACGGGAAATATGTAGTACCGCTTCTGGCTCCTGAAATAATGAAATACGCAATGGTTAAAGGGCTGTTCCCTGATGCTGAAACAAAAATTAATGAAGAAGACGGCGGAATTAAATATGACTACAAGGAACTAAAAGAAACTTCCCTTCAGGCACTTGGAATACATGCCACAGACCCGAAACAAGAAGCTACAGAACTGATTGCCGCAATGAAAAAAGGTATAGCGTCAATATCTAAAGAAGATAAAGATATGCTTGCAAAAGCTCTTTATAAGATGATTGAAAATACAAACCTTACAAGCTTCAGGCTAGCTGAAATGATTGTAGACAGAAGTCAGGCGGGTATGGATTGGAGAATTGATGCTACAAAAGATATTGGTGATATTGATGCTCTTAGAAATGGACATGGCGACTTCCAAACAACCTGGAATGATGTAATTAAATTCTGGAGTAAATTTGCCAATGCAGTTTATGGAGAGAACCCTAATTCATATCTTGTAGCCGAAGTTACTGATGAAGATGAGTTGTTTGATAAGGGTAATGGTAAAGGTTCTGCAAGATTTAACGATAGAAAAGATATTGTAATGAAGTTTCTGCGTGAAACTGGGATTACATCAACTGCAAATTACAGATACTTCTTTACTGATGTCGCAAGCATATTTGGAAAGACTGCTGAAAAGGGCGATGATGATTATAATGATTTAGGCACAAGAATGATTAAAATTATGAAGGATGGCTGGGATGGTCAGAGAAATGAGCCTGTTACCGGGTTCCTGCATTTTGGTCCTCTCGGAGCTCAGTTGTATTCATACACATTTGTGGATAACCATGACAAACCACGTATTCTTCACGCATTGGGTATGGATATGGGATTATTCTATGCCGACCTTAATGATAAGAGTAAGAAAGGCTATAGAGAAGCTGCATATAGAGTATTTACCTGCAACTTTAATGACCCTATTAACTATACACATTTAGATAATTATAAATTTGACAGAAAAAGTCCGAAAGCGGCGGCAATGGGTGATGCTATGCAGCATGCTTTCAGTAAAGTCTTAGATAATGTCTGCAAAAGTTACAATGATATATTTAACAACGGAAACCGAAACAGCATTTATGAGGGGATTGTTAAATCAATAAGCGAACTTGCAAACGGAATTTCATATTCAAAAAGTGGTGAGCGTAAAGAATTTAATGCAGATGCTTTTGGTGTAATGCCATATGATATGGCTATTAGTAAGGTAATCGAACAGGCAGAAAACCATGGCTTGAGGCTTTCTTTACCGCAAAGAGATATACTGAGAAAGAGCATTCTGTGTGAAATGCTTCGTCCTGCATTACCTAAGATGAAAGGTATGATGCAATTCCTGGTTGCAGCACCAGGCAACCCGACAGTATATGCAGGTGATGATTTTGGTATGACCGGTTATGAGCAGAAGACAAAGAATATTTATCTCCAAAACCGCAATGCCCTTCGTCATGAATGGCTTGAAGACGGGTCTGAAGGTCTTGATGACCTTAAAAATTTCAAAAAACAAATTGATGAGGTAATGGCTGTACGTTCAAGATATGAACTTCATCCATTGAATGATGGTGCTCCGTTCCTGCTTCCTGAGCAGCACGCTACTACATCGCCGGACTCAAATAATAAAAACTATAGTGAAAAACTCAGTGCAATTTTAAGACAAAGTACCGATGGCGCAATGACAATTTCTTTGTTTAATACAAGAGGAATTACACATAATTATAAAGATAATAATGGTCCGAAAGATGTTTACCTTGACGCTGTTGAACTTACTCCTGCTCAGGATTATAACTCAATGCGGTCTGGTATAACTCCGGGTACAGAGTTTGTAAATGCTAAGAACGAAAATGAACGTTTTGTTGTTAAATGTGAAGGTGATCATTACTATCTTGTACCAAAGAACGGCGGGCGTATTCACGTTGATGATTATACAATGATTTTATACTATGCTCCGGAAGATGTAATTAAAAAAGCAAAAGAAATCAATGAACTTAAGCAGTCTGTTAAAGTTGTTAATAAAGATACAAATGTGTACGATATGTTAAAGAAAAAATATGAAGAAAATCGTACAAAAAATCATCCAACAACGTTTACAGGCGGAGTAAAACTTTATAATCCACAATATAATATTGTTGCAAATCCATATACACAGAGTAAAAAGGCAGAAACAGGCTCTCGTCTGGCATTACTTTCAAGATAGTGAAGTTGCAAATTTATGTGGAATAATTTATAATAAAAGAGCAAAGGAAAACCTGAAGAAAAGCTATATATGTTTTCGAAACGAAAGCTGAGCCTGAGACCCTACACTACTTGGGTTAACTAAAATCCTATCGGGTTAATGAGCGGGAGCGTGTCCGAAAAAAGTTTTTTAGGTAATTAAAGAAAGAAAAACTAAATAAGTAAAAATATTTGTTTTGGAGACGATAGCGGGAACGGAGTGAGAGCGTGTTCGAGAAAATAAATATTTTTACTTAAAAGATAACAGTAAAGAAAATGAAAAAAGGAGATTGAATTATGGAAAACACAGTGCAGGCAATGATTTCCGGGGGGGGGGCAAGGTAATTTAAGCTCCTTAACCGGCTTTGGCGCAGGTCGCGAACCATTTGGCGCCGCAGGAAATAATAATAGGAAAGTTGGTTTTACCTTAGCAGAGGTATTAATAACACTTGGTATAATAGGCGTTGTAGCAGCTATGACATTGCCGGCTTTGACTGCAAAAAAGCAGACTAAAGAACTTGAAACTTCTTTGAAGAAAAACTATTCGATTATACAACAGGCAATTAACAAAATGAGTTATGATGAAGGCGGCACTGTTAAAGCTGGTAATTATGCACCTGTCACTTTTTATAAACCTTTTTCAAAATATTTTAATATCATAAAAGCCTGCGGAATTGCCAGTTGTGTGGGGGCAGAAAATAAAGAAATAGATGGTGAAGTAATAAAATGGTACATTGATAACTACAAAACTTATAGTAAAAGCCGGAATGTTGCGACTGATTATTTTGATGATGGGCAGATTGTCCTGACAGATGGTTCTTTCTATATGATTGAAAATCCTAATAATAGTACAAATTACCTTTTTATAACAGTAGATGTTAACGGCTATAATAAAAAACCGAATGCTTGGGGGCATGACCTATTTACATTTGAAATTACCAAAACCGGTAAGTTTTTGCCTATGGGCGCTGAAGGTACTGTATTTACAGATAACTCAACTTATTGCTCTAGGTCATCTTCTCACAGGTTAAATGGAATATCCTGTACCTATAAAGCATTGACAGATAAGAGTTACTGGAAAAATTTACCTTAATAGTTCAGCCAATGCTTTCGGACACAATCCGATAATATTTTCGAGACTGCCATCATAACACTTTATGTAACCTTCCGGCATTTCCTGAATGCCGTATGAACCGGCTTTATCAAACGGTTTAAAATGTTCTACATAGTATTCTATCTGTTTATCAGTAAGTTTTTCAAATGTTACATAACTTGTTACGGCAGTCTTTTTAATTTCTCCGGTTTCAGAGTTGATGACAACAATGGCAGTGACAACGGAATGAGTTTTTCCGGATAGTTTTTTAAGCATTTCTACAGCCCCTTTTTTACCGGAAGGTTTTCCGAGTATTTTCCCGTCAATCACTACAACCGTATCAGCACCAATAACCTTTGCCGGCTCTTTAATAAGCGGTACTACAGCTTTCGCTTTATTTTCTGCAAGGCTCTCAATAAATTCATAAGAAAAATCCGTCTTCGTATGGTCTTCAATATACGGTGACGGAACGATTTCAAATTCATAGTTGTTTTGTCTTAGAATATCCTGTCTTCTGGGAGAAGAAGACGCCAAGATAATTTTTCCCATAGGTTCGTTCCTTTTTTCTGTTATTATAACAAAAACAAGGAACGCTAAACTTTTGTATTAGTAGCCGCGGCTTTTCATATATCTGGCGTTTTTAGCGTTAACCGCGTAACATGCGATGTTCAGGCGCTGTTTTAAAACCATCATATTACGATACATTGTAGCGTAATCGTTCATTGCACCCATCATTTTATTTGGATCAACCATCGATTCCATATTATCATGGTTATCAACTTTTTCTTCTGCATATTTCTTAACCAAGAGCTGGTCAATGTAGTCTTCTGCACCTATTGCCATGCGGTGACCTCCCTAAATAGTGTGTGTTCTTTTTCCTATGAGAAAGTGTATAAATCTATCCTAAATATTCCTTATGTATATACTAAGTATTTTATTCCACAAAAATTGCTTATTTTTTCGAGTTTTGTTACGAAATGTTAAAATAAATTTATTAAAAGAAATAAAAACCAGCTTCCGGAACTATAATAGTTGCATGAAGGAAATTAAGATAGTGGCGCCGGTGAAAAAACCGGAAGATATAGATTTGTTTGCCGGAGAAACATCCTGCAGGGAATATTACGTTTATTACAAAAAATTTCTGAATAATAATTTTGACTACGTAGATGAATTCGTTACGGCTGCGAAACGTAATAATTGCTCTATTTATATAAATTTTAAACATGATATAACCGAAGAAAATCTTGCTGAAATAAAAAAAATGCTTAAATATCTAAAAACAGCAGGAATAGACGGTATCTTTATAAACAGTTTTGCAATTTTGGAGGCGATAAAAGTTTTTAATCTGCCGTTTAAGGTTGTAGTGGATTCCTATTTTGATATTCATAATATTGCAGGTATAGATTTTATAAATAACTTCCACAAAGTTGACGAAATCATTATTACTGAAGAAATTTATATGAAAAATATCGCCAAAATTAAAAAATACACAAAACTTCCTCTGGCAATAGATACCGACAACCTTCCATGGTGCGCGGAAGATATAAAAAAACTTGGGGCGATTGACAAGGTTGTAATTAAAGGCAAGTTTGCAAACTCAGAGGAAATTCTTGAAGGTATTGAACTTGTTGAAAAGATTTTAGAAAAACCTAAGCTGTTTAAAACACAAAAACTTCCATTTAAACATGTAAGAAAAAGTATCTACCAGACAAATCACTTTTCCGGAGAAATGGTTTCTGCGGAAGGGAAAGACTTCAAATTCAGCAGAAATATACAGAATTTTGAATGGGATATTAAGCGTCCGCGTATTTCAAAAGATATTCATTTTGAAAGGCGTGGTGATTTTAAGATTAATCTAAGGCTTTCTGAACTTGAGCAGCTCAAGGAGCTTGAAAAATATATTAAAAAGATTGGTTTCAATCCGGTAAATTCTATTGAATACGGCGAGATTCTTTCAACCTGCGACCTTTCAACCAGCAGTTTTAATGAGATAATAACAAAGGTCAAAGCGTTCTGTGCAAAATATGGTATAGATTTTCAGCTATCAACACCGAGAATTTTAATTGAACGTGACTTTGACAGGGTATATGAATATGTAAAACAGCTTCTGCTAACAGAACCTGTACCTTCCTCTTTAATAATTAACAATATTGGTTATTTCTGGATGGTGGTAAATGACAGTGATTTGGACGATATACCGATTGAAATTGGCGGGGGAATTAACCTTTTAAACAGTATGTCAATAAAATGTCTTAATAATCTTGCTCCGATAAATGCGATAGATTTTACTCCGTTTACAGATATTGATAATGCAATAAAGACAGTTAAAAAAATAAAGAGCATTATACCTAATAGGAAATATACCATCGCAGGGAATATAAGAGTGCCGAGTTTGGGGCTGTGTCCATTGAATAATGACAGTGCCATAATTTCGCGGCTTTCTTGCAAAGCTCCATGTCATAGAGGCGGTTTTGCGCTAAAAGATCCTTCTTTGAATAAAATTTATCCGTTTACCTGCGATGGTTTTTGCAGGATGCATATGTTTGAAGACCGGATTTTGGAAGATTTTGAACTCGTAGATGTATTGCATAAGGCAGGTATCAATGAGTTTATATTTGACTTTTCTGCCTTAAATGCAAAATATGTTCCGATATTGCTGAATAAATTTTTTACCAGGAGTTAAATCTTAAACTTAAAATCAAAGTTATCTAATAATTCGCTTGGCGAAAGGTTTAATGCATTTGCTATTTTAATAAGCGTTGAGAATTTTAAATCAACCAGTCCGTTTTCAATGCGGCTTTGAGTTGCAGAAGTTAACAGCAGGCTTTTGAAAGCAAATTCATTAAGCGACATCTTTTTTTGAATACGCAGTTTCCTGATGTGTTCCCCGAATAAATGTAACAATTCTTCATTTTGCTGTTGCATACATGTAATTATAGTGACATAATATAATTATCCATTACACGTATGTAATACTATGGAGGAACCTATGAAAAAAGCATTTACGCTGGCGGAAGTTTTAATAACGCTCGGAATTATCGGAATAGTTGCAGCAATGACACTGCCGACATTAATAGGAAAATATCAGAAAAAGCAGACGGTGACACAATTGAAGAAAGCGTATACAGAGATTTCTCAGCTTTTGAAGATGTCGGAACTCGATAACGGGTCTATGGAATACTGGGATTACACAATGTCTGGTCAGGATTTTTATAATCTGTACATAAAGCCGTATATCAAGAATGTAAGGGCAATTCCTAACTCTGAGTTTAAAAAATACATGGTTTATAAGAACCTTAACGGAAGTACATGTACCAGTGAAGTTTGGTGTACTCTGGGTGATTCATATTATTCATTTCTTTCAAACGGTACTGTTATAGGTGTTATGTCTCATGATGGTCAGTCGTTATATAAGGCGGTGACTATCGATGTAAACGGACAAAAAAATCCAAATCAGCTTGGGAAAGATGTGTTTGTTTTCAGTATATCAAAGACAGAAAAATCTCTTGTACCGTATGGATTTTCTGATGCAGGTCGTGGCGGAGCCTGTTTTAATGATTACGACAGAAATAAAATAAAAACAGGTCATGACTACTCCTGTAACAATGCTAATAAAGGTATCTGGTGCGCAGCGTTAATTATGACTGACGGATGGGAAATATTAGACGATTACCCATGGAAATAATAAAGGGCGTGTTATAATATTTTCCGGTCGTTATCTAATACGGTAACATTAAAAAGAACAAAATAACTTGTGGCTGGAAAGAACCGGACTGGGGCCGGTGGAAAATAAAAGATGACTATCCTTGGTAAAATATTATTTTTTCCTTAATTCCTGACAAAAATTTTATGTCCATGCTACAATTAGTGCATAAGACACCAAATTTGGAGAGGAAAATTTAATAATGATAAGTTTTTTATTGAAGCTGTTGGGCGATCCTAACGAAAAAAAAGTTAAAAGTATAATGGGGATAATTGATCATATTAATGCTTTAGAGCCCCAGTTTGCAGCACTGAGTGATGACGAGCTGAAAGCAAAAACAGCCGAGTTTAAGGAAATTCTTGCAAAACGCCCTACATCAAAAGATTTTAATGCAGACAGAAAACTTGAAAAAGAAGCTCTCGATAAAATACTTCCTGAAGCATTTGCAACGGTCAGAGAAGCTGGTAAAAGAGTGTTAAATATGCGCCATTTTGATGTTCAGCTAATAGGCGGATACTTTCTTCATAACGGTCATATCGCAGAAATGAGAACGGGTGAAGGTAAAACTCTTGTGGCAACACTGCCGGCATACTTAAACGCTCTTACCGGAAAAGGCGTTCACGTAATTACCGTAAACGATTACCTTGCAAAACGTGACAGCGAATGGATGGGTAAGATTTATAAATTCTTAGGTTTGTCTGTGGGCGTTATCCTTTCCGGCGGAAGAACAATGGATGACTTTGCAGCTAAAAAAGCCGCTTATGACTGTGATATTACTTACGGCACAAATAACGAATTTGGTTTTGATTACCTCCGCGATAATATGGCTCAAAGTCCGGATATGCTTGTTCAGCGTCCTTATAATTATGCAATAATCGATGAGGTTGACAGTATTCTTATTGATGAAGCCAGAACTCCTCTCATTATAAGCGGACGCCTTGAAAAGTCTGCTGAAACTTACCAGCTTATGGCGCAAATTGCACCGAAGTTACAAAAAGATAAAGATTATGAGGTTGATGAAAAGAATAAAAATATTATCTTAACCGAAGATGGTATTGACAGGGCTCAGGAACTTTTGCAAATAAAAGATTTGTTTGATATAAATACTCAATACGCCCACCACCTTTTACAGGCACTTAAGGCTAAAGAACTCTTTGTAAAAGATACTGATTACGTTGTACGTAATAATGAAGTAATGATTGTTGATGAATTTACCGGACGTTTAATGGAAGGTCGGCGCTGGTCAGACGGGCTTCATCAGGCAATCGAAGCAAAAGAAGGGGTTAAAATTCAGGATGAAACCCAAACCCTTGCAAGTATTACATTCCAAAATCTTTTCAGGCTTTATCCAAAACTTTCCGGTATGACAGGTACTGCAATGACTGAAGAAGCTGAATTCGGCAAAATTTATAATCTTGAAGTTACAACTATCCCTACTAATAAACCTGATATAAGAATAAACTATGCTGATGTAATTTATAAAACAGAAAAAGCAAAGTTTGATGCTGTAGTAGAAGATATTATCGCCCAGAATAAAATAGGCAGACCGGTGCTTGTTGGTACTATCAGTATTGAAAAGTCTGAATACGTATCATCGCTTTTGACAAGAAGGGGTATTAAACATAACGTATTAAACGCCAAACACCATGAAAAGGAAGCCTATATTATTGCACAGGCAGGAAGGGTCGGCGCGGTTACAATTGCGACAAATATGGCAGGCCGCGGAACAGATATTCTTTTAGGCGGTAATGCCGAATATATGGCAAAAGAAGAACTTGAAAGAAGAGGTATTACTCCTGAAACCGCACCGGACTACGAAGCACAAAAAGATGCTGCAATGGCTGCGGCGAAAAAGATTACAGAAGAAGAACACGAAAAAGTTGTAAAAGCCGGAGGTCTTCATGTAATCGGTACTGAACGCCACGAGTCACGCCGTATTGATAACCAGTTAAGAGGCCGTGCTGCCCGACAGGGAGATCCGGGGTCTACAAGATTTTTCTTATCTCTTGAAGATAATCTTATGAGAATTTTTGGCGGTGACAAAATTACAAGTCTTATGAATGCTCTGAATGTTGAAGAGGATATTGCTATTGAACACCCGCTTATCACAAGACAGATTCAGTCTGCCCAGAAAAAAGTGGAAACATATCACTTTGATATAAGAAAAAGCGTTCTTGAATATGATGATGTGATGAATATCCAGCGTGAAAAGTTTTATGCCCAGCGTCGTAAGGTGCTTTTTGGCAAAAATCTCAGTGAAGATATTTATTACATGATTGAAAAAGAAATAGACAGACTTCTTAGAAGCTACATTGCGCCTGAACAAAATCCGGAAGAGTATGTATTTGAAGACTTGCAGACAATGATTAAAGAACTTCATTCTATCATACCGCAGCTTTCGCATTTTGAGGTTACAGATGTTCAAAACCTTAGATTTGATGCAATGTATAATAAATTAAAAGATTTTGCAGTTCAGGCATATAGAGAACATGAGATGGAAGTTATAGAATTTTATAACGATGTTGTATCAAAATATGATGAAAATTTTGTTCCTCAAGAACCGTTTGCTGATCAAAATGTCATAAGAAATCTTGAAAAAGATATTCTGCTAAGAGTAGTTGATAACAAATGGATAGATCATCTTCATAATATTGATATGTTACGTGAAGGTATTGGGTTAAGAGCATACGGGCAGAAAGATCCTTTGATTGAATATAAACGTGAAGCTTATGACTTATTTAATAAAATGATGTTTGAAATTCAGGGAGATACTGTAAAACATCTATTCAGAACTAAGTTTGGCATTCAGGTAATTAACGGTTCGCCTGAAGATATGGCATAAGTTTAATTAATGATAGCTTTAATAATTTTATAAGCCTCGGGAATTTTTTCCGGGGTATTTTTTAGCATCTTATTTATTTCACTTAAAAGGGTATCATTATCTTTTTGGTGTCCAAAATCAAAAAGTTCAGCTGCTTCAATCCCCAGCGCAGAAATAATTTTCTCAAGAGTTTCCGATGTGCAGAAATTATCGCCTGTTTCAATGTAACTTAGGGCGTTTTGAGATATGTCAACCAATTCTGCAAGCTTTTCCTGCGACAGATTTCGTTGTTTCCTCAATTCTTTTATTCTGCTTCCTAAGCTCTTTTTTATATTCATATAACCTCACTTTTATAATAAGCTTAATTTTTCCAAATAATAACAAAGGTACAATTCTAAAAGTATTGAAAAATATAATTAACCATGATAAAATATAATTAAGAATGATAAATTTTGGGTAAAATATCATGGAGGGCACATGAAAAAAGGATTTACATTAGCAGAAGTTCTGATAACTCTCGGTATAATCGGGATTGTCGCAGCGATGACACTTCCGGCTTTGCTCCAGAAATATCAGGATAAATCTGACTATACCCATCTTAAAAAGATATATTCGCAGCTTTTACAAGCAACAATGAGTATAGAGCAGGAATACGGGTCTATCTCAGAGTGGAACTTGTCTAGTGACTCTCAAGATGATTCTATTATGATAATGAATAGATATAAGAAATATTTTAAAGAAATTAAAACCTGTGAGGAGGAGCAATCTGCGTGCTTCCCGAAGGTTACTTATAAAACCACAAAAGGAACAGATTATGCTTCTTGGCATTCAATGCCTGCACGTGCGAGTTTCCTGCTTCCGGACGGTGCATTAATAATGTTTAATAGTCAGGGATTTCCCGATACAGCTTTTCAAATTTATGTTGATTTAAATGGCTGGAGAAAGCCAAACCAGCTGGGAAATGATTTCTTTTATTTTTATTATTTTAAAAAGCCAAAGGCTGTCCGTCCAGGCGGATGGGCTGCTTCAGACGAGGACAGAACAGCTAATTTCCAAACAGGTTGTTTGAATAATAATGGTTATTATTGTACAAATTGGCTGCTCGAAAATGGTAATAAGGATTATTTAAGGTGTAAAGATTTGAGTTATTCCGGCAAAACAAAATGTAAGTAGTTTACGCAAAAGTTTGTTCGTGATATAATTTGCTCAAGTATTATTAAATTAAAAGGATAGCAAAATGTTAAGAACAGGAATAGTGGGACTGCCGAATGTTGGAAAATCAACTTTGTTTAATGCTTTAACCAGTGCAAAGAATGCTCAAAGCGCAAATTATCCGTTTTGTACAATAGAACCGAATGTCGGTGTCGTAAGTGTGCCGGATGAGAGGCTTGAAGTACTTGCCAAACTTTGTAATACAAAAGAAATTATTCCGACCGCAATTGAATTTGTTGATATTGCCGGACTGGTTAAAGGTGCAAGCAAGGGGGAAGGTCTTGGTAACCAGTTTTTGCATAATATAAGAGAAGTTGATGCTATCATTCAGGTGGTAAGATGTTTTGACGACCCTAATACAATCCACGTTTCAGGCAGGGTTAACCCTCTTGATGATATTGAAACTATTAATACCGAGCTTGCTCTTGCGGATATGGCTTCTGTAGAAAGACGCCAGGCGCGTATTGCCAAACAGGCTAAAGGCGGTGATAAAGATGCCGTTCTTGAAGATAAAGTATTGAAAAAACTTTTGGAATTGCTTTATAAAGGAACTTTTATTAATGTAAAAGAACACTTTGATGAAGATGAAATTCCGTTTGTAAAACAATTAAACCTGATGTCAACAAAACCTGTGATTTATGCCGCAAATGTTTCTGAATATGACTTAAAAAGCGGAAACCACTATACAGAACAGGTCAATGAATATGCAAAAACGCATAGTGCGGAGATGGTAATTATCTCAGCCAAGATTGAAGAAGAACTATCTGAACTTGGACCTGAATCATTGGAATACCTAAAAGAACTCGGCGTAGATGACAGCGGTATTGACAGAATGATAAAAACCGTTTATCATTTGTTGAATTTGAGGACATTCATTACAGCCGGGGAAAAAGAAGTGCGCGCCTGGACTATTGTTGCAGGAACAAAAGCTCCTCAGGCAGCCGGTGTAATTCATACAGATTTTGAAAAAGGATTTATTCGTGCTGAAATTACTCCTTATGATGATTTTGTAGCCTGCGGCTCATATGCAGCTTGTAAAGATAAAGGTGTTACACGTCTTGAAGGAAAAGATTATGTTGTTCAGGACGGAGATCTTGTTCATTTCAGATTTGCAGTATAGAAATATAATAATAAAAAAAAGAGGCTCTTAACAGACCTCTTTTTTTATTTTATAAATTAGCACCGCAGCATTTTTTGAATTTTTTGCCGCTTCCGCAAGGGCAAGGATCATTACGTCCGATTTTTGAAAGGTCTATATTATCAAGCTGTGGACGTTCTTCCTGTTCTTCGATTATACCCAGTGTGCTTGAAAATGCCTGTGATTTATATAAAACAGTTGTTGATGAGTAAATTTTTTGTTCAAGATAGTGTGATTTATATTTTTGCAATAATTCATCAAGTGTATAGTTGGTTTTATAAATCCCGTTAACTATAGGCATAAAGTTATCTTCATGTTTTAGCGCAACTTTTTTTATCAGATTTGCTGAAAATTTGTCATTTCCTAAGAAATATTGGATACATTTATCATAATTAGGGATTTCAGAAGGATTATTTACTTCAAAGATTTTATTAAAAGTTCCCCAGAATGGTACCGCATACATACCCAATTCTTCATCATATACAATACCGACATCATATATTTCTTTATGTGAAGAAAATCCTCCAAGGGAATTTTCCAGGAAGTTATCATATGAATTGTTAAATTCAGAAACTGTAAAGAACTGGAAAACTTCAGGCAGCTGAATTTTATCCTGAAATTCTTCTTTTCCTTCACCTTCTGCAAAATCATTAAATAATCCTATAACATCATCTGCATATTTATTCGTTGTAACAACTTCATCTGTTCCGAAATAATCAATGAATTTTTTATACAAATCTTTAACATCCTTATCTAATTCTTTCATTTTTTTAGGATTATCAAGATATACAAGTTCCGGGTTTTGGATTATTTTTGCAACGGCAAAACGGTACACATCATCTCTTCTGGTAGTAGATAATACGCCTGAGACTTCAAGCAGGTAGTATTCTTTTTCATAAGAAAAAATTCTTGCTACTATATACTGTCCGGGTCCCATACCTCGGAAGGTTGTCATTTTTACAAGAGAAGTTACCTCGTAATCTTTTTCGTTGATGATGTTATAAAGTTTAAATCCGCTTTTGCCGATTTTATGGATTTCAAATACGGAAGAAATAGATTTTTTTAATGCTTTAACGATTTTTTTAGAAGAAGCAGAAAGCCCTTTTGTATTTTCCAGATATAAATCAAGTATGCTTTTGCGTGTTTCGCCTAATTTTCTTTCAAATATATAGGTAAAACAGGCAGACTGAAAATTTGCAGAACCTGATGATGCGCCTATCGTTCTCATATATTCTTCAAAATCAGAGTGGACATATTCATTAGTTTGAATAAATCCTGCAATATTTTTTATAACATCATTGATTTCTTTTAAATTTTCCATTACAAGCATATATTTCTCCCTCTTTTAATATAAGATTACTGTAAAAATTATAAAAACTCAATACCTTACAAGAGTAATGCAGTATAGACAATTATAACCTGTTAATAAAATTTAATAAAATTTTTTCATATTAGGCAACTTTTTCGTAATTTATGTTTTAATATAAGTATGATGAAGAAGTTACTGGTAGTATTAGGTTTAATGTTGTTTTTTGCAGGCAGTGCGTTTGCCTGGAGTACTCCCCGCTGGACAGTTTTCCCTCTAAATGTCTATATAGAGGATGATGAAAATTCTGCACCTGTGCAGCAGGCTTTTTTAGATTGGCAAACCGGTGCCAAGAAAGTCAATCCTTTTATCAGATTTGATATTAAGGATGGTCCGAGAGGTTTAAGAAAATCACAAATTGATGTAAGGTTTGTATCTGGAGCCCAGCCGAACGGGCAGTATTATACAATCTCATCAAATTCTTTAACTGACGGGTTTTCTTTGATTAGGAATACAACCGGGTTCTTTTACCATGTATCAATAACTATATCTAAAGCTGACAGTTCCGGTAAACCGCTTTCCCGCAGTAAAATCCATTCTATTGCACTTCAGGCAGTAGGACGTTCGTTAGGCGTTAACTGTATAGGCGCTCCAAATGCTGCTATGAGCTGCAATACAACTTATGATATAAATTCAGTTACACTTCAGGATTTAAATGCGTTGAAAAATGTATACAGCTATGTAAGAAACCATAACTAAAATAAAAAGGTTTAAATAAGAGGAGGTTACGTGAAGAAGTTACTATTGCTCATCGGTATTATGCTTATTACTGCCGGCGCTGGGTTTGCCGCAGGAAGTCCGAGGTGGAGGTTCTCTTCTTTAACAGTTTATATGCCTCCTTCTTCTGAAGCTGCAATTGTTCAAAATGCTTTTAGTGCATGGGAGAATGCAGGCGGAGGTATTTTGAGATTTAAAGTAGGAACAAGAAGATCTTACAGCAGATATGCCCATATTACCGTAAATTTCATTGATGCTCTGGCTCCCGGGCAGTATTATGATATAATGTATGATATTTACCGTACAGGATTTACTACTCACAAAGAAGCTTCTTTTGTTTCGGATTATTTTTATAAAGTTAATTTGAGAATAAGAACAAAAGATGAAAACTATAAAAGATATACTGATGAACAGTTGTATGCAATAACTCTCCAGGCCGTCGGAAGAGCTTTGGGCATCGATTATGTGGACAAACCCGGTAATGTTATGAGCAGAGATTTAGATTTTGAAGCGGTTAAGATAACAGCTGATGATAAAAGCGCTTTTATGAAAGTTTATAGATAAAATCTACTTTTTATGGTTGATTTTTCAAATCCTGTTTGAAATTTGCATAGCAATGATGTATAATAATCAAGTTAAGTTATATTAAATAGAAGAATAAGAGGTTAAAATATGAAATTACACATGCAGATACTTATTGCGCTGGGACTGGGTATTAAACGCAACTGGCATATCTTTTTTGGTATTATAGCCGGTATTCTGGTCGGAATATTTTTGCATGGGCACACATTCCCTCTTATTCATACATTATTAACATTTATCGGACAGGTATTTATTAGATTAATACAAATGGTAGTTATACCTCTTGTTGTTTCTGCAATTGTAATTGGTATAACAAGTGTAGGTGATAATAAACAGCTTGGAAAATTTGGTTCCAAGATGGTTTTATATTATGGAATTATAACAACTGCTGCAGTTGCAATTGGTGCAGCTCTGGCATTAATATTTAAACCAGGTCTTGGTGCCGCTCATTATATAGCTGCAAATGCTGCCAGTGAAGTTCAGGCTTCTGTAGAAACTGCTATGGCACAGCAGCAGGGAAATATTTTGAATATATTCCTTGATTTTATTCCAAGCAACCCGCTAAACGCTCTTGCTCATGGTAATATGGTTGCGATTATTGTATTTGTTGTAATTTTTGCAATTGCACTTGCAAAAGTGGGCGATGTAAACAGACCAATTGTTTCATTTTTTGAATCTGTTTTTGCAGCTACAATGAAAATAACTGACTGGATTATGTTCCTTGCGGCACCTGGTGTTTTTGCTCTTACCGCATCAGCTGTTTCAAGCTTTGGCGTTGATATATTTATGAGTATTTCAAAGTACTTTGGAGTTTTGGCAATAGGATTTTTGCTTCAGTTGTTTGTTGTTTACCCGCTGTTTTTGAAATTTTTCTCAAAGGTAAATATCTGGATGCTTTATTCTGCTGTTGCAGAGGCAATGATGGTGGCATTCGGAACAGCTAGTTCTTCTGCAACCTTGCCTTTAACAATTGCGTGCTGCGAAAAAAGAGGTATTTCACATAAGATTTCAAGCTTTGTGCTTCCTCTGGGCGCTACTTTAAACATGGACGGCACAGCACTTTTGCAGACTGTTGCGGTAATCTTTTTAGCGCAGGCATACGGTGTTGCTTTAACTCCGTTTTTAATAATTCAGATTGCACTTCTTGCAATTATAGCATCTTCAACCTGTGCCGGTATTCCTGGAGCAGGATTAATTACAATAGCTCTTATTCTTAACGGTATGGGATTAAGCCCTGAACAGCTTGTTGCTGGTTTTGCATTCCTGTTTACTATAGAAAGGGTTACAGATATGATGAGAACACTTGTGAACGTAACCTCAGATGCTGTTGTTGTCGCTGCTATTGCTGATAACGAGAACGAGATTAATTATGACCTGTTGAATAATCCTCAGGCGTATGAAGATATAGCATAATTCCCGGATAATATGAAAAATAATATTACAGACGATATAGCTTCAAAATTTTTGGGTAAAAAAGCCGCTGGTTCAGAGGTTTATAATCCGGATTTGATTGTTCCTGTGCCTAGAGCAGAAAATCGCTCACATTACGGACTTGAAAAAGATAATCTTCCTTTTGCTGGATGGGATGTCTGGCACGCGTATGAATTTTCTGCAATGACGGAAAACGGGGTTCCGGTCACAAGAGTTCTTAAGCTTCGTTACAACTGTGATAACGACTATATTGCAGAGTCAAAATCTTTAAAGCTTTATCTTAATTCGTTTAATATGTCAAAATTCGGCAGCTCTGTGAAAGAATGTCTTGATATTTGTAAAAAACTTATCACTAAGGATTTAAGCGAAAAACTGAAAACTGAGGTTTGTGTTAATTTTCTTGGAAATAATGCAGAGCGTGTCAGTATATTTCAGAATTTTGAAAATATAATGAATTATGTTGACGAAAAAGTTTTAAAAGTTGAAGATTTTAAAGAAGCGCCGGAGCTTCTTAGTGCTGAAGATACCGGAGTTTTGAGAGAGCACAGGCTGATGTTTGATTCTCTTCGATCCAATTGCAGGGTTACACACCAGCCGGATTTCGGGGATGCATTTATTTATTATAAATCTAAAAAGCATATTCTAGAAAGCAGTTTGGTTAAATATTTAACCTCCTTCCGATCAGAATTTCATTTCCATGAAGAGTGCTGTGAAATGATATTTAAACGACTTTCAGATGTTTTAAACTCTGATGATGAGCTTTTTGTAGGTGCGCTTTATACCCGCAGGGGCGGGATAGATATTTGTCCGGTGCGGCTTAGCCGGAACTGCACAATTAATCCGGCAGAGGCGCTTTTTGATATAACAAAGTTTGCACGATGCGGGATTAAGCAATGAATAACAGAAAATTCGGGGATGCAGGAGAGGACCTTGCTTGCAGGTATCTTGAAAAGAACGGTTATAAAATACTTGAACGCAATAAACACTACTCAAGATTTTGTGAACTTGATATAGTGGCGCAGGAAAAGAATACGACTGTTTTTGTAGAGGTTAAAACGCGCAGAACAAATGATTACGGAACTCCCATGGAGGCTGTTACTAAAACCAAGCTTCAAAATATTGTGAAAGGTGCAAGGTTTTATGCGGCAGAGCATAATATAAAAATTTACAGAATAGATGTATTGGGGATAACTTTAAAGCCGGAATTAAAAATTCAGCATATAAAAAATGTATCGCTGATTTAGTTTAAAACCAGCGATACAAGATGAGAAGATAGTCTGCTATTTATTCTTTGGGGTGCTGCCCTTTTCAGGGTGTGGAGATTTTGGAGTGTTAATTTTTTCTGGAGGTCTGTGCGGTCTGTCTTTTCTTAAATCAGGATGATGTTTGCGAAATTCTCCGCGCGGTGGCCTGATATGATGGGGTCTGTCCGGAGCCGGCGGCATTTCCATGCTGTGGAAAGGCGGAGGCGGAGGAGGACAAGGCCTTGGCGGGACCGGGGGCTTGCCGGCAAGAGATGAGTATACCGCAAGAGCCAGAATACATCCGATAAATGAAGCAGCGCAAGGAATTATAAATCTTAATACGTGCCTTTCTTTCAACCCGAAACATTTTCTCTGTTTTAAAGAGGTAGTTTTAATTTCTTCATCAGCCATAAAAATACTCCTAAAAAATAAATCGTACATGTATATAACGAAAATTTTTCAGGATTGTTCATTTTTATAAAAGTGTTATGTAATATTCAAATAAATCAACGAATTCTATTCACAAATCAACTGTGAGCATCTCACGCTGAATTTTGTTAATTCATTAAGCACAAAACTTAGCCACCCCCCTTTATCAGTCCTTCTCGACTATCGCGCGAAATGGCGTATTGGGTTAGATGAATTATATTAGACTGCGGGTTATTTGTCGCAAAATCATAAAAATAAAAACATATGATTGCAAAATTTAGAGTTCATACAATTTTTCAAACGGGATATTGAGTGCCTTTAGGATTGCTATCAGCGTTGTGAAGCGTATATCTGTCTGCCCGTTTTCAATCTTGCTTATATGCTGCATTTGCAACCCCGCCATCTCTGCTAATTGTTCCTGAGAAAGACGCTGTCTGTTGCGTTCTGCCCGTAAGTTATTTCCGAGTATCTGTAAAGCTTCATTCATTTTTTATATATTATTATATTGACAAATTGAAATCTACATATTATAATATGAATATATCATATATTTTGGTTAGATTATTATGATGCGAAATAACTTAAAAGAAAAATATGTTCGACTGTATGAAGATATTCAGAGTATTTACGGGATTTATTGTATTCTGATGAGCGTTTTGCGCTATAACGATGGCAGTAAAAATCCTACAGATGTTCTGCCTGTTGCTGATATTCTTGAAGAAAAGTTTTATAACCTCAATATTAGTGCTGATAAATTTTTAGGGGAGCTTTGCGAGAAAACGCTTATTTAACAGCTCCTTGTTCTATTTTGTATATTTTCACATCCTTTAAAAATTCTTCCTCAAATAACACTGTGTCAACTGATGTTATTATAGTCTGCGTCTGGTTATTAATTGATTTTAAAAGGTAGTTCTGGCGGATGTCATCAAGTTCTGCCAGCACGTCATCCAGAAGAAGCACCGGTTCATCTCCGGTTTTGTCCGTAATTATATCAAGTTCGGACAGCTTGAGTGCAAGCACAATTGTCCGCTGTTGTCCCTGGGATGCAAATTTTGTTGCTTCATTTTCGTTAATAAAAAACTGTATATCATCCCTGTGAGGTCCAACGCAGGCCTGAGCACGCCTTATTTCCTCAATACGCCTTTCTTCCAGCGATGCTTTAAACTTTTCAACTATCTGGTCAAGTTCTGTTTCTTCTTCTAAAAATGAGCAGTCATAGCGGATTTTTAAATCCTCTGTTTCGCTTATTATACGATGCTTTTCTTTTGCAATCTTTTCAATTTCTTTTAAAAATTTCTTTCGGAGAAATATAATGTTACTCCCTGTAATTACAAGCTGTTCATTGTAAACTTCGAGAAGCGTTTCATCAAGCTGTACTCCTTTTACAAGTTCCTTTAAAAAATTATTCTTCTGGATGCGGATTTTGTCATATTTTGAAAGCCGGTCATCATATGCCGGATAAACCTGTGAAATTGCCCTGTCCAGCCAGTCCCTCCTGTCCGATGGATTCCCTCTGAGCAGCAGCAGGTCTGAGGTTGAGAAAAGAACCGTTTTCAACACCGATTTAAAATCCTTCGGTCTGCTTTTAACTCCGTTTATCTTTAGCTCTCTTGTCTTTTCTTTTGTGTAAATATACCCAAGTCCGATTTCTGTATCAGCCTTAATTATATCAGCCTCTATACAAAGCTTTTCTGCATCAAAGTTTATTAATTCGATATTATTAGAGGTACGCGGGCTTTTCAGAGTTGACAGAAAATAGATGCTTTCAAGGATATTTGTCTTTCCCTGCGCATTTTTGCCGATAATTAAAATTTTGCCGCGGCTAAAGTCTATTTCGATATTCCGGCAGTTCCGGTAGTCTGTAAGTTTCAAATTAATCAGCTTCATTCTTAAATTATACTTCAAACAAATGATTATTTTTTTGCAGAATTGTAGAAAATAGTATTATACCCTCTATAACGGGTAATTTGTATAAATATGAGGAAAGTCATGTTACCAATTATATCAGAAGAGATTGCGGCATCAATATTTTCAGAGGTTTTTCTGGATATGCCTGCGTGGCGTAAAAAAATGATTCACTATTTAAAAGAAGAAAATCCTGAAATTAACACAGCAATTATTGAAGCAGCTAACAAGTCTGATTTGGATCCGAAAGCCGTTGCTCTCGGAGCTTATATGACTTACCGGTTATTAGAATTAGCAATGAAAGAAGCAGATGCTATGATGAATTTTTCAGAGTAGCGCAGATAAGGTGGTAAATAGATGGTAGTTGAAATTTCTGAACTTTTAGAAAAACTTGTACATGAAGGAGGCAGTGACTTGCATATTTCCAGCAACCTCCCGCCGGCAATACGTGTGGATGGTAAGCTTAAACGTATGGATTATCCGCCTCTTTCGCCTGATGATGTTGAAAATCTTCTATTCCCTATGCTTTCAAACGAACAGAGAAGACGCCTTGAACAGGAGTGGGAACTTGACTTTTCTTATGGGATTGAAGGCTTAAGCCGTTTCAGGGTTAACTTTTACAAAGATAAAGGTAACTATGCCGCAGCATTCCGTACTATTACATCACAGGTGCCTTCTTTTGATAAATTAGGGCTTCCGGATATTGTAAGAACTACTGCTGAAAAGCCGAGAGGTCTTATTCTTGTTACAGGTCCTACTGGTTCAGGTAAATCTACAACTCTTGCTGCAATGATTGACTATATCAATTCTACAAAAGCAGAACACATTTTGACAATTGAGGACCCGATAGAATTTGTGCACACCTCAAAATCAAGTATTATTCACCAGCGTGAGCTTGGTATGGATACAAGATCTTTTGCCAATGCTCTTAAATCTGCACTTCGTGAAGACCCTGATATTATTCTGGTAGGTGAGATGCGTGACCATGAAACTATTGCATTAGCTTTGACAGCAGCAGAAACAGGCCACTTGGTATTCGGAACACTTCACACATCTTCTGCATCGCAAACTATTGACCGTATCATAGACGTATTCCCTGAAGGACAGCAGCAGCAGATTCGTGTTCAGCTTGCAAACTCTCTTGTAGCTGTATTCTCGCAGACGCTTCTTCCTAAAGTTCAGCCTGACGGAACTAAAAAAGGGCGTGTTATGGCTCAGGAAATTATGCTTGTTACTCCGGCAATCGCTAACCTTGTCAGAGAATCAAAAGCCGCTCAAATATATTCTACAATCCAGATGAACCAAGGCTTAGGTATGCAAACGCTTGAAATGGCGCTTTCTAACCTTTATAAGCAAGGGTTGATTACGTTGGAGGATGCACTTACTAAAACATCGCGTCCAGAAGAGTTAAAACGTATGATAAATTCTTAAAATAAAAAAGAGCCTTTTATAAGGCTCTTTTTTTACATATATTTTGTTTGTGTTAATATTTAGTTAAGAGTTACACTATAATAAGAGGAAGTATAATTTATGACACAACAAGTAACACATGAGCCAAATTCGGCTATAGACCAGATAAGACAAACAAGGATTCAAAAACTTGCAGATCTTGCGGACAAAGGCGTAAATCCTTATCCGTATGTTTTTGATAAAAATGCGGACGCTGCTGATTTGCAGGAAAAATACAAAGATTTACCAGCCGGTGAGGAAACAGAAGATGTTTATTCCGTTGCCGGACGTGTTATGGCTATAAGAAATACCGGCATGTTTATCGACTTGATGGATGCTTCTGGTAAAATTCAGATCTTTTCTCACAAAGAAAATCTATCAGAAGAACAGATGAAAGTGCTTAAACTTATTGATATAGGTGATATTGTCGGTTTTACCGGCACTATCAGAAGAACTCCGCGCGGTGAGCTTTCTATAAAATCAACTTCTTTGAAGCTGTTATCAAAATCATTGCTTCCGCTTCCTGAAAAGTTTCATGGTCTGACTGATGTTGAAACCCGTTACCGTCAGCGTTATGTTGATATGATTGTAAACGAAGATGTTAGAAAAACTTTCAGAACAAGAAGTTTGATTATCCAGAAAATTAGAGAATATCTGACAAAACAAGGCTTTTTGGAAGTTGAAACTCCTATGCTTCATCCGCAGGCAGGCGGCGCTAATGCCAGACCGTTTATAACACACCATAATACTCTTGATATGGATATGTTCCTCAGAATTGCGCCGGAACTTTATCTAAAAAGGTTAATGGTAGGCGGATTAAGCGAAAAGATTTTTGAAATTAACAGAAGCTTCAGAAATGAAGGTATTGATGTTCGCCACAATCCTGAATTTACAATGATGGAATTATATCAAGCTTATGTTGACTACAATGAAATGATGGTTTTAACTGAAAACCTTGTTGCTCATGTCGCCCAGGAAGTTCTCGGAACTATGAAAATTCAGTACGGCGAAAACGAAATTGATTTAACTCCGCCTTGGGATAGAAAAACTATGCTTGGTGCAATTAAAGAATATACAGGTGTTGATTTCAATAGCTGCTATACTCTTGATGATGCTAAAGCAAAGGCTAAATCATTAAATATCAATCCGGAAGATTGCGATAACTGGGGACAGGTTATAGATCTTATTTTTGAAGAAAAGGTTGAACCTCATCTTATCCAGCCTGTTCATATTATTGATTATCCGCGGGATATATCTCCGCTCGCAAAAGTTCACAGAGATAACGAAAGACTTACTGAACGTTTTGAAACCAGGGTAAACGGCTGGGAAATTGCTAACGCGTTTTCTGAACTGACTGACCCTATTGACCAGAGAATGCGATTTGAAGCCCAGATGCAGGCTAAAGCTAATGGTGATGATGAAGCTATGCCTATTGATGAAGATTACATCTGTGCCCTAGAACATGGTGCACCTCCAATGGGCGGTCTTGGTGTTGGTATAGACCGTCTGGTAATGCTTTTGACAAATTCTCCTTCAATCAGGGATGTTATTGCATTCCCTACTTTGAAAAAGAAAAATTAATCACATAAAAAAAAACCGGCTTTTAGCCGGTTTCTTTTTGTTTTATATTTTATATTTAATTGTCCACCCGTCTTGTATTATTCGTGATACACACTGAAAACCATTACCATGCTCTTTACAGTCGCTTGTATTGTCTTTTCCGGCCGGAATTAAACCTCTTTCAGTTACAACGAAACAAAACACATCTTTACCAAGCTGATTTGGATTTTTCTCGGAATTTATATCTACAAAGAAAACCGCTGCATCATACTCAACAAAAGTAATTCCGAAGTTTGTCTGGATTTGGCTGGCAGGATAAATATCTATAAGTACACTAACCCCGTCAGGTAATGTGAAAGCATATTGATACCAGCTTGTGTCATGGGCAGCCCAGTAGGTTGTTCCGCTTAAATATTTCATCGGGTATCCCCAGCAGCCCGGAGTATTAGGACATTCCCTCATCATGTTGAAGTAAGGTTTATAATAATTGTAAACCTGTGTTACTGATGCAGTGTCGTTATCTTTCATTCCCCAGTAAACCGGATTTTCATATTCAGAAATCGCTCTGGTTGTTGCTTGCTGCAAAAGCGAATATGTCTTTTTTAGAGCTGTCATATTTGCACGAGCGTCAATTTTTTGTTTAATTGTAGGAAGCGTCATTGCTGCAACCACTCCAATAATACCAAGAGTAATTAAAACTTCTGCCAACGTGAATGCTCTTTTTACCATAATCTATCTTTTAAATTTTCCAAGTAATTTTTTTATTATAAATGTTTTTTTTATTTTGACATCATATCAGTGCAGTATATCTCAAGATTTATTACATTTCTTTTTATGAGAAATAGACAACAACTTCCTTTTGTCATAAATTAAAATTATGTATGAATATTATGAAAAAAGAATAAAAGAGCTGGATGCAAATTCCCATTTACGTTTTATCAGGGATATTGAGAAAAAGGAAGGTAAGTTTATTTATATAAACGGTAAAAAACTTCTTAATTTGTCTTCTAATAATTATTTAAATTTTGCTGATAACGAGGAACTTGCCGGGGAGTTTTATGCACAAGGCGGGGAGAAATATTCGCCGGGCAGTGCCTCAGCAAGGCTTCTGACAGGAACCCTGCCTGTTTATAAAGAGCTTGAAACACTTCTTTGTGATATGTACGGGAAAGATGCTGCACTTCTGTTTAATAGCGGCTATCATGCTAATGTCGGTGTTAACAGTTCGCTTGCCGTCAGAGGGGATGTTATTTTTTCCGATAAGCTAAATCACGCAAGCATTATTGACGGTATGAGATTGTCGGAGGCGAAGTTTTTCAGGTATCCGCACAATAATATGGAAGCCCTTGAAAAACTTCTTCAACGTGAACGTAGTAATTTTAATAATGCAGTAATCGTTTCAGAGAGCGTTTTTTCGATGGATGGCGATATTGCTGATTTGAAAAAATTAGTGGAATTAAAGAAAAAATATAATTGTATGCTAGTTCTTGATGAGGCGCATGCTTTCGGGGTATTCGGACGAAATGGGCTTGGTGTTGCAGAAGCTGTTGGTGTAATCAATGATGTTGACCTTATTGTCGGAACTTTCGGCAAAGCTATTGGCTCTATGGGGGCTTTTGTTACCGGACGCAGAATTTTAATAGACTATCTGATTAACGGTGCAAGATCATTTATATTTTCAACAGCGCTGCCGCCTGTTAATATAGCTTTTTCAAAGTGGATAATAGAAAATAAACTTGGCTCAACTTATGAAAAACGTCAAAACATGCTGCTTCTTGGCAGGAAACTTGGAAGCGCAAGCCATATTGTTCCGGTAATTATAGGGGAAAATGATAAGACTGTAGAACTTTGTGAAATACTTTTCCAGAATGGTTATTTTACTCTTCCTATAAGACCTCCTACTGTACCCGCCGGAACTTCACGATTAAGGCTGTCTTTAACAACAGATATAACTGAACAGGATATGGAGAAATTATGCAGTATCATTGGCTTAAAAAAACAGGAAATAAAAAACTTATAGTATTCTTTGCAGGATGGAGTTTTGATTACAAACCGTTTGAAACTCTTGAGTGCGGAGACTTTGATGTGCTGATGTTTTATGATTATACGGAGCACAATATCCCTTTAGAAATTCCAGAATATGAGGAATACTATTTGATAACCTGGTCAATGGGTGTTTATATTGCATATATTTTAAGAAATTTTCTGCCGTCTTTTGTAAAAAAGATTGCCATAAACGGAACCCCTTATCCTATAGACAATGAACTGGGAATTCCCCGCAGGACATTTGATTTAACTCTAAAGTTTGTTGACACAGGTTTGCAGGGAAAATTTCAGCGTAATCTTTTTGACAATGATGATGGTTTTGAAAAATATATGAAAAATCCTGTGTCGCGTGAAATTCCAAACCAGGCTGAAGAGCTTTCTGCCCTGAAAAATTTTATATCACAATCAGAAGTTTCTTATGAGAAATTTTATGACTGTGCTATAATCAGTGAGAACGATAAAATTATTCCTTTTAAAAACCAGCTTAACTGCTGGAAGGATAGAGCAGATGTGTGTATTCTTAATAGCGGACACTTTCCGTTTTTTGAATTTACAGGCTGGAAAGATATTCTGGAAAAATGCAGTTAAATCCTAAATTAATTAAAACTCACTTTGAAAAGAGTATGGCAAAATATGATGAAAATGCCATTGTGCAGCAGCTTATGGCAGAAAAGCTGGTTAGCGCTCTTATCAACTCTGGCGGCAATAGTTTTGATAATATTCTTGAGCTTGGAGCCGGCACAGGACTTTTAACAAAACAATTGACCGGGTGTGTTAATTATAAAAAATATTACGCAAATGATTTGGTTGAAAAGTCTGGCAGCTATCTTAAATCAATAGTTTCAGACTGTAAATTTATCTGCGGAAATGCTCAGAAAATTAAAACTTCATCAAAAATGGATTTGATAATTTCAAATGCAATGTTTCAGTGGTTTTCAAATCTGGATAAAGTTCTTGGGCACTACAGAACAATTTTAAATCCAGCCGGAACTATCGCCTTTTCCACATTTTCCCCGGATAATTTCAAAGAAATAAAATCTCTTACAGGACTTGCGCTGGACTATAAAGCGCCGGAAGAAATCCGTTCAATTTTAGAAAAAAACTATAAAGTACTTTACCTTGAAAAGTTTGATTACAAGCTGAATTTCACAACTCCGCTTGAACTTCTTGCCCATATGAAACATACAGGCGTAAACTCGCTTGGTGTAAAACATTGGGGTATTCTTGAGGTAAAAGACTTTTGTGACAAATATAAAAGTTTGTATCCTGATTTAACACTGACTTATTCTCCGGTTATAATTGTCGCTGAAAAGATGTAGCAAAAATATTTATTCTGGAGTTTTTTACTTTTTATAAGGATGAATATATGAACGGAGTGAAAATTTTTCAAAAGGCAATACAAGCAGGCGGGCAAATGCTTGACAACGGATGTGTTTATTCGTGGCATTATTCAAAGCATAATCCGCAAAGAGTAATTCAAAGGACAATAGCTCCGAACGGATCATATGCAATCCAGGTTTCTGAGAACGGGCAGATAACAAAGCGTGTTAACAAAACTTTTCTAAATGGCTATTCAACCATTACTGACAGCTGGGATTTCACTAAAAATAAGGGTATACATCTTAGCAAGGTTGATGTAGTTTCCGGTGAGAGCGAGCTGAGCAGGGTTTATGATAAAGTAACAGAAAAAGGAATTAACCAGGACGGATATATTTATCTTTATAGAAAAGGTGATAAAGATAAATATATTACAAAGATAAAGACGCTGGACGGTCTAACTTCAACCCCAAAACCATTCAGCTCGTTTGCATGGCTGAATGACCAGTTTTATAAACTGTTTAATAAATAACGTTTATTACCAGTTAGTTCGGGTAAGTATTAATTTTGCTCTATGGTCAAACATTTTATCTTTATACCAGACACCTTTAAATTTTCCGTCAGGCTCGTAGGTATACTGGGTGTCTTTATCTGTGAAGTAAATTGCTCCAACAAGACTTCCGTTCATTCTGTATTGCTTTGAATGATAAGGAAAATCCGGATAATTTTCAGACATTTCATCAACATACATTAATTTTCCAAAAGGTGTGTAATAGAACACTCTGTCCGGTCTGCTTTTGTATTGAAGTGCGTACATATAAAGTACATGAGGTCTTTCTGCAAAAAAGGCGCAAAGTTTTGCATCTTCTGTTTCAGTCACCCCGGCATCAGAAAGCCTGTAATGTGTTTTATATTCAGTATCTTTTAGATAATCTTTGTATTTATCTTTAAATTCTTTTTTTTCATAACCAATTTTTTCGGAGTTTGCAAAGATAATGTTTTTATAATTTTCTATAGCTTCATCGCGTTGAACCTGTTCCATATTAACCCAGTCAAATGTGACTCCTCCGGAAAGAACAACTTCTTCGGCAAAAGCAAAATTTCCAAAAATTAGAACAGCCACAATTAATAAAATCTTTTTCATATTGCTCCTTTTTTAATATATTAGCATAAATATCTTGCAGAAAACAACATTATAATTTATAATAAAAACAGGACAGCGGACTGTTTTTATTTCAGTAACATTATATCTTTTCGAAACGATAGCGGGAACGGAGTGGAAGCGTGATTGAGAAAACAAATATATTCCCTTAAATAAAGAAAAAGAAATAACTAAAAGAGATAGAAAGGAGCATAAAGTATGTCAAATTCAGTAATAGTAAGAAAAATCGGGGGGGGGGCAGAGTAATTTAAGCTCCTTATCAGGCATTGGCGCAGGTAAGAAACCATGCAGCGCCGCTGGAAATAATAACCGCAAAGTCGGTTTTACCTTAGCAGAGGTATTAATAACACTTGGTATAATCGGAGTTGTTGCAGCTATGACGCTTCCTTCTGTTATTGCAGATTATCGAAAGAAGGAAATTATCACCAGAATTAAAAAATTTGACAGTATGATGTCGCAAGCAGTTTTGCTTTCAGAAGCACAAAACGGAGATGCAAAGTATTGGGAGAAAGTTAATACAATTTTTGAAGATGAGGAAGGTAATGCTGTTTATGATAACACTGCAGGTCCGGATGCTACATATAATTTTATAACGAAGTATATTGCTCCATATATAAAGTATTACAGAATAGAAAAAAGTGTAATACAGCCGAATGCTCCTGGTGAAAAAATGGTAGCAATTTATTTTAGTGATGGCAGTATTGCATACGCAAAAAACGGTAGTTGTATAGATTTCCGTTTTGATGTAAATGGTTTAAAAAATCCTAATAAAGCCGGGTTTGATATATTTAATTTTGCTTTATGTCCTTGGAATCCTTCTTTTTATTTTGGAAATGTAAACAGAAAATGGGGAACTCTTTGTGATAAATCCCGTAATGACCGCAATGCTTTAATAAGAGCTAAAACTTGTGCCTCCAGAATTTTGGAGCTTGATAACTGGGAATTTAAAGAGGATTATCCATGGAATTTGTAAAATAAGTGGAAAGTTTTATCACAAGCGGATTTTACTTATGTTTATATATAATTAATATAAAACAGGACGCTTGACAGTCAAACGTCCTGTTTTCAATACTTTTCAGTATATGCAAAGCTTTTGTAAAGAAACTGTAACAATTCATCTGTTGATATGAGAAAATTTCTTGACTAAGTTTCTTGATGTATTACGATTATATAACATGTTAAATTAAAGTCGGGTGTACTATGTCCAAATGCAGAAAAGCCCGAATTACATATAAATTTTTACCGGCTTAAACCAGTGCCGGTAAAGGGTTAACAGCCTTAAGTTAGAATATATAAATTTTTGTAGTACGTACACCATTATTAACGAGGTGAATTGATGTCTAAGACAAAATATGCAAAAAGAGTAACTCCAATGGGTATCCCGCACACCCGCTTGGATGATTTACCGGACCTTATTGAAGTGCAAAAAAAATCATTTGAATGGTTTTTAAAAGAAGGTTTGAAAGAGGAATTGCTATCTTTCAGCCCTATTAAAGACTATACAGGAAGATTAGAATTACACTTCTTACCAAACTATACTTTCGACAACGCAAAATATACAGTTGAAGAAGCAAGAATCCATGACGCAACTTATGCAAAACAACTTCGCGTTATGATTAGATTAGTAAACCGTGACAGCGGTGAAATTAAAGAACAGGAAGTTTATATCGGTGATATTCCGACTATGACTGACAAAGGTACATTTATCGTAAACGGTGCAGAACGTGTTATCGTTTCACAAATCGTTCGTTCTCCGGGCGTTTACTTTAAACGTGAAGTTTCACCGGCAGGAAAACGTTTGTATAACGCAACTATGATTCCTAACCGCGGTGCCTGGCTGAAGATTGAAACTGACAGCAATGATTTAATTTATGTAAAAATCGATAAAAACAGAAAAATTTTAGCTACAACATTATTAAAAGCTATGGGTATCACTGTTTCTGAAATGGAAACATTATTCACCCACTTTGAATTTTTAAAGAAAACCCTCGATAAAGATACTGCTGAAACAACAGATGATGCTTTAATCGAAGTTTATAAAAAATTAAGACCGGGCGATCCTGCATCCCCTCAGGGTGGACGTCAAATCCTTGAAGCCCGTTTCTTTGATGAAAAGAAATACGATATTGGCCGCGTAGGTCGTTATAAATTGAATAAAAAATTAAACCTGAATATTCCGAAAAATCAGAGAACATTAACAGTTCAGGACATCGTGGCTTCAATTGAATACTTAATCAATCTGACATACGATGAAGGTACAGTTGATGATATTGACCACCTCGGCAACAGAAGAATCCGTTCAGTTGGCGAATTGTTACAGAACCAGTTCAGAGTTGGTCTCTCAAGAATTGAAAGAATTGTTAAAGAAAGAATGACTTTGCAGGATTCTGAAACTCTTACTCCGCTGAACTTATTGAACACAAAACCTCTGGTTGCTTCTTTAAAAGAATTCTTCGGAAGTTCACAGTTATCACAGTTTATGGATCAGACAAACCCTCTTGCTGAATTAACTCACAAAAGACGTATTTCAGCATTAGGACCTGGCGGTTTGATGAGAGAACGTGCAGGTTTTGCTGTTCGTGACATCCACCCTTCTCACTACGGACGTATTTGTCCTATTGAAACTCCGGAAGGTCCGAACGCAGGTTTGATTGGTTCACTTGCAACTCACGCGAAAGTTAACGATTACGGTTTTGTTGAAACTCCGTTCTTCGTTGTTAAAGACGGTGTAGTAACTGATGAAGTTCACTACCTGACAGCGGATGAAGATGAAAACTTCCGTGTTGCTCCGGCAGACGTTCAGTTAAATCCGGATAACACATTCAAAGATGAATATGTTCCAATCCGTTACCGTTCTGAATTTACAATGGGCGAATCTAAAAAAGTTGACTACATCGGGGTTTCTCCTATTCAGGTGATTTCCGTTGCGACTTCATTAATTCCGTTCATTGAACACGATGACGCTAACCGAGCATTGATGGGTTCAAACATGCAGCGTCAGGCCGTACCGCTGTTGATTACTCAAAGACCGGTTGTAGGTACAGGCTTGGAAGCAAGAGCAGCAAAAGACTCCGGTATGGTTCTTGTTGCGAGTGTTGACGGTACTGTTACAAGAGTTACAGGTGAAGAAATTATCATTACTGATATTCAGGGAAAACCACACTTACATCAGTTAATTAAATACTTGAGAAGCAACCAGGATACTTGTATTAACCAGCGTCCAATTGTTCACGAAGGCGACAAGGTTGCTGCAGGTGATGTAATTGCCGACGGTGCTTCTACAAATTGCGGTGAACTTTCATTAGGTAAAAACGTTCTGGTAGCGTATATGCCTTGGGAAGGATATAACTTCGAAGATGCTATCCTTCTTTCTGAAAGATGCGTTCACGATGATATATTCACCTCAGTTCACATTGAAAAATTAGAAATTGATGCACGTCAAACTAAACTCGGACCGGAAGAAATTACCAGAGAAATCCCTAACGTTTCAGAAGAAGCTTTGAGACATTTGGATGAACGCGGTATTGTCCGTATCGGTGCAAGGGTTTATGCAGATGATATATTAGTTGGTAAAGTTACACCAAAAGGTGAAAGCGAACATCCGCCTGAAGAAAAACTTCTTCGTGCAATCTTTGCTGAAAAAGCAAGAGACGTTAAAGATAATTCATTGAGAGTTCCTCACGGCGAAGGCGGCAGAGTTCTTGACGTTAAAGTATTTGACCGAGAAAAAGGTGATGAATTGCCGCCGGGTGCAAATACAGTTATCAGAGTTTATATTGCCCAAAAACGTAAAGTTTCTGTAGGTGATAAACTTTCAGGACGTCACGGTAACAAAGGTATCGTATCACGTATCTTGCCTAAAGAAGATATGCCTTTCCTTCCTGACGGAACTCCTGTTGATATTGTATTGAACCCTCTGGGTGTACCTTCCCGTATGAACGTAGGTCAAACTTACGAATTATTGCTAGGTTTGGCTGCATACTTAACAGGTAATTACTACGAAGCACCTTCTTTCGATGAAAGATATGGTGATAACAAATCCGAAATCGCAACAAAAGCAGAATTAATTAAAGGTATTAAAGAAAGCGGCTGCGATTGGGTTACAGAAGACGGTAAGGTAAGACTTATTGATGGAAGAACAGGTGAACCGTTTGACGAACCTGTAGCAGTAGGTCTTTCATATATCCTGAAACTTGTTCACCTTGTTGATGATAAAATTCACGCAAGATCTACAGGTCCTTATTCATTAGTTACACAACAACCTTTAGGCGGTAAAGCCCAGTTCGGCGGACAAAGATTCGGTGAAATGGAAGTTTGGGCTCTGGAAGCTTACGGTGCTGCTTACACACTACAGGAAATGTTAACAATCAAATCCGATGATGTAAACGGACGTAACAGAGCTTACGAAGCAATCGTTAAAGGTGACAATATTCCAAGACCGGGTATCCCTGAATCATTCAAGGTACTTGTAAGAGAATTACAATCTATCGGTCTTGATATTACGGTAGCGAAAAAAGACGGTGCCGAAGTTGACTTGATGACAGATATGGACGATTTGAGAAAATCTGCTCCGAAAAGAACACTTTCTGATATTGATTCAGAACTTCTGAACATCAACTTCTTTGAAACACCGACTACATTCGGAGACCTATAGTAAGTGAAGCGGGGACTTATCCCCGCTGAGCAAAACAGGTGCTAAGGATTTATCTGCCGGTTAAATATATACTGAAAGAATTTCCTGAGTGCGTTGACAATATAAAGCCGGTGTATCAATATCGGCAAAGGTAACAAAATTACTAAAAGACGGCCTGCAAAAACTTGCAAGCTGTGATATAAAAGGAGAAAACTTAAATGTCAACAAGTATTGATTATTTTGACTATATACGAATTAGTATAGCGTCACCTGAAAGGATTTTAAAATGGTCCTACGGTGAAGTTACTAAACCGGAAACAATTAACTACCGTACATTAAAACCTGAACGCGACGGCTTGTTCTGCGAAAGAATTTTCGGACCGTCAAAAGACTGGGAATGTTATTGCGGTAAATATAAAAGAGTAAGACACAAAGGTATTATCTGCGAACGCTGCGGTGTTGAAGTTACCGATTCAAAAGTAAGACGCCAGAGAATGGGACATATTAAACTTGCTGCTCCTGTTTCTCATATCTGGTTCTTAAAAGGTATTCCTTCATACCTTGGTTTGCTTCTTGATATGACTTTAAAAGATTTGGAACAGGTAATTTACTTTAACAATTATGTAGTTCTTGATCCGGGAGAAAGCCAGTTCAGAAAACTTCAGCTTTTAGGCGAAGAAGAATATGAAGACTATATGGCTGAAAATGAAGATTCAGAACTTAAAGTAGGTATCGGTGCAGAAGCTATCAAAGAACTTCTTGCGGAATTGGATATTAAACAATTAGCAGAAGAAATGAGAGCTGAACTTGCCGGCAACGTTACTTCAGTTCAAAGAAAATCAAAATTAATTAAGAGATTAAGACTATTAGACAGCTTAATTTCATCAGAAACAGATCCTACATGGATGATTATGGATGTATTGCCTGTAACTCCTCCTGATTTGAGACCAATGGTACAATTAGACGGCGGACGTTTCGCAACATCAGATTTGAACGACTTATACAGACGTGTAATCAACAGAAACAACCGTTTACAGAGATTATTGGAAATGGGTGCTCCTGAAATTATCGTAAGAAACGAAAAACGTATGCTACAGGAAGCAGTTGATGCTCTTATTGATAACGGCAGACGCGGAAGAACAGTTGTCGGCCCTAACAACAGAGCATTAAAATCATTATCAAATATCATTGAAGGTAAACAGGGTCGTTTCCGCCAGAACTTACTCGGTAAACGTGTTGACTACTCAGGCCGTTCAGTTATCGTAGTAGGTCCGCAGTTGAGCTTAAATCAGTGCGGTTTGCCGAAAGAAATGGCAATTGAATTATTCAAACCATTCGTTGTAAATAAACTGATTGAAAGAGGATACGTTCAAAATATTAAATCAGCTAAAAAGAAAATAGAACGTTCTGAACCAATCGTATGGGATATATTAGAAGAAGTAATTGACGGACATCCGGTATTACTTAACCGTGCACCAACCCTTCACAGATTAGGTATTCAGGCATTTGAACCAAAACTTGTAGAAGGTCGTGCAATTCAGCTTCACCCGTTGGTATGTACAGCGTTCAACGCGGACTTCGACGGTGACCAAATGGCTGTTCACGTTCCGTTATCAATAGAAGCTCAGACTGAAGCCCGTATGTTAATGTTAGCTACTAACAACATTCTGGCTCCGGCTACAGGTAAACCAATCATTACTCCTTCTCAGGATATGGTATTGGGTATGTATTACCTTACAATTCTGAAAAATGAAGATTCTGAGCCGAAAGGATACTTCTACAGCTTCCAGGATGCAATCTCTGCATTAGAAGTTGGTGTAATTGAATTACACGATAAAATTGTAGTTAGAGATGAACATGGCGAAAGATTTGAAACTACAGTAGGTAGAATTATCTTTAACGAAACTGTTAGAAAAGCTATTGCATAGCAGAATTAAAATTGAGGAAATATAGAATGGAAACAACTTATACAAATTCAAAACACAAAACACTTGAATTTATTAACAAGAAAATGGATAAAGGCGCGTTAAAGTCGTTTTTATCACAGATGTATCTTGAATTCGGCGGTGCTACAACAGCAGAAGTTGCTAACAGCTTGAAAAACCTCGGATACAAATATGCAACGAAATCAGGTGTAACCATTTCAATTGCAGATTTGCAGGTTCCTGCTGTAAAAAAACAACTTCTGGAAGAAGCTGAAAAAGAAATCGAAAAATCTACAAACAGATACTTAAAAGGGGAAATCACAGAAGTAGAAAGATATACAAAGGTTATCGACACCTGGTCTGAGACAACTGCTAAATTGACATCAAGCGTAGTTGATAACTTTGACAGATTAAATCCGGTATATATGATGGCATTCTCCGGAGCGAGAGGTAACTTATCACAGGTGTCACAGCTTGTTGGTATGCGAGGTTTGATGGCAGACGCACAGGGGCAAATCATCGACTTGCCTATTAAATCAAACTTTAAAGAAGGCTTATCCGTTACAGAATACATCATTTCATCATACGGTGCACGTAAAGGTCTGGTAGATACAGCGTTGAAAACAGCTGACTCAGGTTATTTGACAAGACGTTTGGTTGACGTTGCGCAAGACGTTATCATTCGTGCTGATGACTGCCATACTACAAAATCTATCAATATGAAGCCTATTACTGATGGTGATACTGTAATCGTTCCTTTAATTGACAGATTATTAGGCCGTACAATTGCAGAAGATATTAAAGATGCAAATGGCAACGTAGTTGTTAAAGCTGGAACAACAATGGATCGTAATGATGTTAGAAAAGCATCAAAATTAAACCTTACTGAATTGAAAGTTCGTTCAGGGTTAACCTGCGGTCTTGAATACGGTATATGCCAGAAATGTTACGGCTGGGCAATGACAACCCAGAAATTAGTTGATATTGGTGAAGCTATCGGTATTATCGCTGCACAATCAATCGGTGAGCCTGGTACACAGCTTACAATGAGAACATTCCACACCGGCGGTGTATTTAAAGGTTCCGGTGCAATGAAATCAATTGAAGCAGGTATTGCCGGTGAAGTTGTATCTAACGTTAGAACTCGTGAATTAAGAACACGTCACGGGGATGTTGTTAGAGTAGCTAACTATGAAGCTGATATTGAAGTTAAAGGCGAAAAGAAAACCGAAAAATACCATATTCCTGCAGGATCTACTGTATTCTTTGAAAACGGTATGAAAGTTGAAAAAGGCTTTAAACTTGCAACTTATGAACCTGTATCTCAAGGTGACGGTTCCCGTTTGACCGAAAAAGCTACAAAAGATATTACATCTGATCTTTCAGGTGAAGTATTATACGAAGACTTTACTGTTGATGAAAAGAAAGACAGACAGGGTAATATTTCAAGAACTACAAATAAACAAGGTATAATCTGGGTTCTTGGCGGTGACGTTTATAACCTTCCTGGCGGGTCTAAAGTTCTTGTTAAAAATGACCAAAAAGTTAAAGCCGGTGAAAAATTAGCTGAAACTTTAACTATCTCTGAACATGGCGGTGAAGTTCGCTTTGGTGAAGATTTAGTTATCGAAGATGTTAAATTTGAAGGTAAAACAATTAAGAAAATTGTTCAGGGTAAAGAAATTACAATCGTAATTGCTTCATTAATTCCTGACAATGCTTCTTTTGAACAGACCAAGAAGGAACAAATCTGGACTGTTGATAAAACAGGTGAAAAATATATCGTTAAAGCTCCGGTAGATACTCCGGTTGAAAACGGTATGATTATTGCCGAACTTATTGACGATGAATGCGCTGTTTCATCTTCAGGTGAAATCAGATATGTTGATGTTGAAGTTGATGAAAATCAAATCATCACAAAACCTGGTTCTGTAGTATTTATTCCTGAAGAAATTCATCAGATTTCAAAAGACAGTTCTTTGAAAATGGTTGAAAACGGAACTTATGTTACTGCCGGCACAGAGGTAGTAAAAGATGTATACTGCCACATTGACGGTATTGTTGAATTCAAAGAATACAATGATATTATCCATGAGATTACAATCAGACCCGGAGAAATTCACACACTTCCTAACGTTGGCGAATTAAAAGTTGATGAAGGCGAAGTTGTTAAAAAAGGTACAGTAATCGCTGAAGGTATTAAGGCAAAAGAAACTTCAATCGTTACTATTATGGATTCAAACATTGATGAGCTTGATATTGACGATTTGGATGAAGAGCTTGATTCAAGCCTTTCACTTGATGAAGACAGTATTTCTAACCAGCCAATCCAAATTCTTGTAAGACCGGTTCAGGTTTTAAGCGTACAGCAAAAAGATGTTTCAATTAAATTCAACACTACAGACGGTTTAATTGATATTGTTCCTGTAACTCAGTTGCAATACAAGGATGGCGCAAGAGTTAGAAACCTTGACGGGTCAACAATCACAAGAACAAGTCTTGTTCTTCAAATGCAGGGATACTTATCACACCTCAAAGGTATGGTAGAACTTGATGATAAAGGAAATTTGAGAATTGTAGTTCTTGAAAACCTTATTGTCCGTCGTGAATTTGAAGGCAATGCTAAAACTATGTCTTCATTACAGACTGAACTTCTGGTTAAAGACGGTCAGACTATTGATCCTAAAACCCCGGTTGCTAAAACCCAGGTTCTTGCAATAAATGAAGGTACAGCTTCAATTAAGAATGAAGATGCTGAAGCAAGAAGATTGCTTTTAACCAGCGAGTCATTTGAAGAAAAAATCTCTATTACAGCAAAACCTGTTGTTAAAAAAGGCGACTTTATAAAAACAGACGGAGTTCTTTCTGAAAGCGGAGAAAAATCTACTGTATCCGGTCAGATTATCTCTGTTAATAAGGGTGAAGTTACAATAAGAACAGGCCGCCCTTACTTAATCAGCCCTGGTACAATGCTTCTGGTTGAAGCCGGTGCATTAGTACTTCGCGGTGATATGATTGCAACACTGGTATTTGAAAGACAAAAAACCGGCGACATCGTTCAAGGTTTGCCGAGAGTAGAAGAACTTCTTGAAGGCAGAAAGCCGAAAGATTGTGCTATCCTTGCAGAAGAAGACGGTGTGGCAGAAATAGTTACAGATGAGGATCTTCCTAGACTTTATCTTGTAAATGAAAACGGCAGAACTGAAATCAAATATGCAATTGATGCAAACATTATTGTACAGGACAAACAAAAAATCACTAAAGGTCAGCCTTTAACAAGCGGTCCTTTGAACCCGCACGATGTAATAAGACTTTGCGGACCGGAAGCTGCCCAGCAGTATCTGGTAGACGAAGTACAGCGTGTATACCGTTCACAAGGTGTAGAAATTGCAGATAAACACGTTGAAATCATTGTTCGTCAGATGACTAAGAAAGTTAAAGTTGTTGACGCAGGTGATACAACATTACTGCCTGGCGAGTTAGTTGAAGTTCAGCATTTTGAAAAAGAAAATGCCGAAGTTGAAGAAAAAGGCGGAACTCCGGCAACTTGTGAATATATGCTTTTAGGTATTACAAAAGCATCTTTGAATACCGAAAGCTTTATATCAGCGGCATCATTCCAGGAAACTACAAGAATCCTTACAGAAGCTGCTGTTGACGGTAAGAAAGATATGCTACGCGGATTGAAAGAAAACGTTATCATCGGTAGATTGATACCTGCAGGTACAGGTTTCCACCACCTTTCAAATGCTAACGAAGAAAAAGAACGCGAAGCAAGAAAACGTGCAGTAGCACAAAGAAATCAGGCAAGAAAACCGTCTGCAATTTTGGAAGAAATTGAAGGTATGTTTGGCGCACCTGATTTGAATATAACAGACGAAGAATAAATACTGGATGTTATAGAGAGAAAAAGACCTCAGAAATTCTGAGGTCTTTTTTATTAATAACTAACTTTAAACGGATAATCATCAGGTATTTTCCATCCGTTATATTGAATAAGTGCAGTGCAATAGGCAGCTTTGTTTTTATTACAACCGTTGTAACTTCCATTATATAACCCATTTTCTGTTCCATCCCAACTATATTTATATGGTTCAAAACCTTTATTTACATGATGACGCCATTCAACCTGATTATCAGCACCGTTTGCACCGTCACCTCCCGGCATAAAGATAAAAAGGAAAGAACACTTTCCTCGGCTTTTTTCTACAGAGCCATATTTTTTTATACATTTGTCCGGATCTGTTGTGTAAAATTCCCAATCTCTCATATTTTCTGCTTGTATTCCTTTTAATGCACTTCCATCTGCAAACATAAAGATTGGTAGCCCACTGCTATCATACTTAACTCCAACTGTTTTCATGTAAGGTGCAATATATTTTTTCCACCATTTTTCATCAATAGAGCTGCCAAGAATAGGCTTTCCCTCTTCGTCAGTTTCAATATTATTATTATCCTGATACCAGTATTTTCTATCCCCGTAATCTTTTTCAGCAAGCATAACTGCCTGATTTATACCGGAGTAGAATTTTTTCAGTCTTGTTTCTACAACCAGATTTGTGTGTTTTTGTACCAATGTAGGTAATGTCATAGCAGCGACAACACCAATAATTCCAAGAGTAATTAAAACTTCCGCTAAGGTAAATGCGGAACGGGATAATCCCGAAGCGTGAAAAAGCCCGCCGGCACTATCTAAGCCCCCCCCCCCTCTTTGAATTTGCAGCTATAATTGTATTTTGCATATATATCCTCCTTCTATTTTTATATTAACATATTTTCATTTATATTCAAGTCTTAAGCTAAATTTCTAAATATTACGGGTGATTTTGTAAAAGTTTACAGCAATTTCTTCCGATACTTCCATTGAAAGCGAGGATGTATGGCTAGAATTATTGAAGGTGAACGGAGAATTATCAAGATGTCAGTTGATGATGTTTTGAATATTGTCCGCGAATACCAGGTTATTACTCACAAATCCTGCTGTTATGAGCATACGCGGGAGCTTTTGGAAAAGGCAGATTTTTTTGTCCCGGAAGATTTGTAAAAAGAATTAGTCCGGTCTGCTAATAGTACAACTCTCTTTTTCGTTTATGATATGATTAAATTGAAAAGGAGAGTTTCTTATGAAAAAAAATCTAATCACTGTTTTATTGGTATTTATTATTCCATTGGTGGCTTACTTTGTTTTGAATAAATCCGTAGATAATCCTGTAAACGTTGCAGATGCAACAACAAACAAACCTCAGGTTATAAAATTTACATCAGCAATGTGCCTGGATTGTCAGGAAATGAACAAGATTATGAAAGAAATTTTTCCTAAATATCAGGACAGAATTCTGTTAATCGAAATTCCTGTACAAGACGGTAAAGCCTTTACTCAGGAACAGATTAAAAAATATAATGTAACTCTTGTACCTACAATTATTCTGCTTGATTCTAACGGCAAACAGGTAAAAAGAATTGAAGGTGCTATACCAAAAGAAGAAATGGAAAGTTATTTAGAAGGTCTTAAATAATGACAAATTATGTTGATTTATTTACAGGAAATACAAGTATAATGCTATTATTCGCTCTCTCGTTTCTGGGAGGGCTGATAGCATCTATATCCCCTTGCTCTCTGGCAATGCTTCCTATTATTATAGGTTATGTTGGCGGCTACTCAGACAACAAACCGTTTAAAACTTTTTTACAGTTAGTATTTTTTATAATGGGTACCGCAATAGTATTTTCCGTAATCGGTATAATCTGTGCTGTTACCGGTAAGGTCTTTGTATCAGCCGGCGGGTCTTATTTCAGTATAATAATAGCAAGTATCGTTATGGTAATGGGATTAAAGCTTGTTGGTTTTCTTGATTTTGATATTCCTGTATTGATTAAAGAAATGCCTAAAGGCGATAGCCATAGTATATTTTTCTATCCGCTTATACTTGGCGGAGTGTTTGCGTTAGCGGGAACACCTTGTTCTACGCCAATTCTTGCGGCTATTATGGCTTTTGCTTCTCTTTCTGCAAGTCTTATTCAGGCTGTTATAATGCTGTTTTTATTCTCGCTGGGGCAGGGCTTAATCCTTGTACTTGCGGGAGTTTTAACTTCCAAATTAAAAACATGGAAAAATTTTTATAAGCTTTCAGATATTCTTCTCAAAATAAGCGGTGTTTTATTAATACTTACTTCATTATATATTTTTTATAAGATTTTCGCTCCTCTTATTGTAAAATAGGCGTCTATGGTGTACAATATGTGCATATAGAGGACTAAGGAGAAAAATAATGAAAACATATGAAGGCCAGCTTGTAGCAGGAGATGAAAAATTTTGTATAATAATTTCAAGATTTAATGATTTTATAGGTTCAAAACTGCTTTCAGGCGCGGTTGATGAATTAAGAAGACATGGAGTAAATCCTGAAAATATTGATATTGTGAAAGTTCCCGGGGCTTTTGAAATTCCTCTGCTGGCTTTAAAATGTGCTAAGACTAAAAAGTATGATGCAATTATTACTCTTGGCGCGATTATTAAAGGTGCAACCGCTCACTTTGATTATGTTAGCGCTGAACTTTCAAAAGGAATAGCTCAGGTTAGCCTGCAAACAGAAACCCCTGTTATTTTCGGAGTGTTAACTACAGAAAATATCGAACAGGCTATCGAAAGAGCCGGAACAAAAGCCGGGAATAAAGGCTCTGAAGCTGCAAAAGCTGCTATCGAAATGGCAAACTTAATTAAGACTATTTAGTGTTTATTAATTTTATAAAAAGGGGGTTCCTATGAGTGAAGTAATTACAGAATACCGTAATGAAAACACAAAAGACATTGACATTTTATCTACCATAGATATGGTGAGAAAAATGAATGAAGAAGACAAACTTGTTGCTCTTGCAGTAGAAGATGCTACACCGGAAATTGCTAAAGCTATAGATTTAATTGCCAAACAATTTTTAAAAGGCGGCAGATTATTTTACTTTGGTGCAGGTACATCAGGAAGACTTGGTATTCTGGATGCTTCCGAGTGCCCTCCGACATTCAGCGTTTCACCTGATATGGTTCAGGGAATTATTGCCGGCGGTGATAAGGCTATACGAACATCTGTTGAAGGTGCTGAGGATAATTTTGAACAGGGCAGGGAAGATGCAAAAATCTTAACAGATAAAGATGTTGCGGTTGTAATATCGGCAAGCGGAAACCCTAAGTATCTTTTGGGCGTTCTCGATTATGCAGAGCAGATTGGCGCTAAAACAATCGGAATTACCTGCAACTCTCAGGGCAGAATTGCAGAAGAAGCAGGACTTGTCATTTGTGCAGAGGTAGGTCCGGAGGTTATAGCAGGTTCAAGCAGGCTTAAAGCAGGCACTGCCCAGAAAATGATTTTGAATATGTTAACTACCGGGTCAATGATTAAAATTGGTAAAACGTATGAGAATTTTATGATTGATCTTCAGGCAGTTAATGAAAAGTTAAAAGACAGGGCAATCAGAATTGTCGCACAGATTGCCGGAGTTTCTCACAGTGAAGCTTTAGCCTCTTTATTGAAGACTAATTGGGAAATTAAAACCTCTATTATTTCTATAAAGATGGGTATAGATGCTGATGAGGCAAGGGAAGAGTTAAGAAGACACGGCGGAGTTTTGAGAAAAATTCTAAAATCATCAGAACTTTCGGTATAGGGGGCTTATAGATATGAAATTAACAGTACTTGGTGCAGGATGTTGGGGGCTCACATTAGCATGGCTTTTGACAGATAACTTTGAAGAAGTAACAATCTGGGGCAGAGAACAGGATTTGTCCGATGATTTGATAAACAGCAAACACTGTTCAAAACCGCTGGAAGTTCAGCTTGCCGATAAAGTTGAAATCACTTCTGATATGGAAGCTGCCATAAGCGGTGCGGATATAATTTTGAATGTTGTTGCAACATCCGGCACAAGAAGCGTTTGTGAAAATTTGAAAAAATCCGGAATTAAATCTGAACAAATTCTTGTTAATGCTTCAAAAGGGATTGAGCTTCCGTCACTGATGAGAATGTCCGAGGTTATTAAAGATGTTTTGCCTCAGCAGAAACTTGTAATCCTATCCGGTCCTACACTGGCAAAAGAAGTTTTGCAAGGGCTGCCTACAGCTGCCTCAGTTGCTTCTGAAGATATTGAAACCGCAGAGTTTGTTCAAAAAGCTTGCAGTGTGCCTGGTAAATTCAGGCTTTATACAAACAGTGATGTAATCGGGGTTGAGCTTGGAGGAAGCTTAAAAAACGTTATTGCAATTGCCTCAGGTTTTGCTCATGAAATGGGGTTGGGTGATAACTGTGCAGGAACACTTTTAACCCGCGGAATGGCAGAAATTGTTCGTGTAAGTATTAACCTCGGTGCAAATCCGTCAACTCTGTACGGGCTTTCCGGTATGGGGGATTTGATAGCAACCTGCTCAAGCCCGATGTCCAGAAATTATACAGTAGGCTCTATGTTAGCTAAAGGTAAAAAAGTTGATGATATTCTAAAAGAACTTGGATCTGTGGCTGAAGGTGTAAAAACCTCAAAAGCTATATGCGAACTTGCTAAAAAGCTGGATATTGATGTTCCGATTTCCAATGCTATTTATGAAGCTGTTTACACAGATATTACGCCGAAAGAACTTTTGGCTAAATTAATGAATAGAAAACTGAAAGAAGAAGAAAGATACGTATAATAATGAAATATGCAGTCAGATATTTGAAAAACACATTTTATCCCATCAAAGTTCCTGATACAATGCACGTTGAGGAAGGACAGCTTGTTATTGTAAGAACTGATAAGGGAGAAGAGGCATTAAAAGTTGAGCTTGTAAGCCCGCAAGTGTCAAAAGCCTGGAAAATTTCAGACATCAAACCAGAACCTTTGCCTGTAATAAGAGTATGCTCGCAAAGAGATTTACAAACTCTGGATGAGATAAAAAAGGAAGAAGTTGAATCGTTTTTTAAATGTCAGGCGCTGGTTAAACAGCATAAACTTAATATGAATTTAGTTCAATGCCGTATAACTTTTGACAGACGAAAGATAACTTTCTACTATACCGCACCGGAACGTGTAGATTTCAGGGCTCTTTTGAAAGACTTAACGCAGGTTTTCACACGTGTGAGAATTGATTTAAGACATATAGGCGTAAGGGATGAAACTTCTATTCTTGAAGGTGTCGGCATATGCGGCAGACCATTCTGCTGTTCTTCATTTTTGCGTAAATTTGCAACAATCAATGTTAAGCTGGCAAAAGATCAGGGAATGCCGATTGCACCCGGGAAAATCTCCGGAACATGCGGACGGTTGTTATGCTGTCTTACTTATGAATATTCAAATTATATTGATGCTGCAAAAGGCATGCCTCCTATAGGTTCAGCAGTTATGACTCCGGATGGATTGGGCAAAGTATGTTTCCTCCAGTTCCTCAATGGTACAGTTGCTGTTAAGATGGAAGATGGTAAGACAAAAGAATTTAATAAAACTGATATTGAAATGGTTGATGCTGATGTAAATGTAGAAATTGATGTTCCTGTCATAAATAACGCATATCCTGAAGATGATGCTAATATAGATATTAGACAGCTTGAAGATGACAGAAACAGCTCTACCGGAAATGTATAATTTTCTTCTTGTTGCTTTTGCAACAGATGTCAAATGTAACAAATTGTAACAAGCTATTAAAGTTTTTTCCTAAATATGCCGTAATAAATAATATGGGAAATAAGGGAACTCCAAAAAGGGAAAAAATGAAAAAAACTAAACAATGATACCTGGGCAGGTAAAATGCTCAGGTTTTTTATTGGATAAATTTTATTTTATAATTAGCAATGAAGCAGGAGATAATATGGAAATAATTGAAGCTAAATATAGAAATACCTTATTGATAGAGCAGTTGTTAAATGTATGGGAAAGTTCGGTAATTGCAACCCATACGTTTTTACAGGAAAAAGATATAAAAAATATAAAAAAATATGTACCGAATTTATTACAAAGCGTATCTCATCTAATTATAGCAGTTAATGAAAAAAATTTACCAATTGCATTTATGGGGGTGGAGGAAAAGAAACTTGAAATGCTGTTTATTATACCAGGAGAGATGGGGAAGGGCTTAGGTAAAAAGCTGATTAACTATGGAATAAAAAATTATTCAATCAATGAGTTAACTGTTAATGAGCAAAATGTGCAGGCAAAAGGTTTTTATGAGCATATTGGTTTTAAGGTATACAAAAGAACTGATAATGACGAACAGGGAAATCCTTTACCGCTCTTATATATGAAATTTAAATAAAAGAGTATCAAGGTTAGAGAAAATCAAAAGTTGAGTAAGTTCATTAAAGCTGGTTTCATTGTTTGGTGAGTGATTGAAAACCTGTTTTCAATCTTCAACTCCAATTGAACTTTGCATGCTCAATGAAAAATACCATTAGTTGAATATGGTAGTACTGCTCTGCTGAACTATAGGAAATAATTTCCAACTAAGAAAAAAAGAGGTCTTAAGACCTCTTTTTTTATGGTGTCGAAGATGGGACTCGAACCCACAAGGCGTTAACCACATGAACCTGAATCATGCGCGTCTACCAATTCCGCCACTTCGACAAGAAAAAATTTATTTAATTTTCAATGTTTTGTATCAATCTCCGCGGCGGAAGTATTCGCCAGTGCTCATACCCTCTCAAAAAACGATAATTAATCGTTTTTCTCGGCATAGTGCCGCTTCGACAAGAAAAACTATTTAATTTTCAATGTTTAGAGGTGTATTTACAAAAAATATTTCACCGCTATCAAGTTCAATCTGATATTTATTCAAAGACATTTCTTTGATATGTTTCACGTATTGACTGTTCATCAATATATTGAAATCTTCTTTCGAAATTTCTTTTTTGCTTAAAATGGTTACAATATGCTCAAATTCTTTTTTCATTCTGATAATATTATACCCTTTAAGTTTAATTTTTAACAAATACTATTTTATATTTTTGAAGAATTCTTCCGAGATTAGTTGTGAATATTTACTTTTCTCGTTTGCTGAAATCAAAATTCTGGCATCACCATCTTTTGTTTCCGCTACAGATATTATACCAGAAACATCTCCAATTGGAAGCCTGTTTATTTTAGCGTTAAATCGTGCATATGGAACGCTTTTTCCGTAAGAGGTCATTTCACCATGCTTTGTTACCTTTATTTCATCAACAGAAATTGCCTGATATTTAAATTTTGAAAGTGTATTTTTAATTTTTTCCTCAAGTTTATCAGAACGTATATCTTCCTGCGTAAACAATGGTTTTGATGCTGCATCAACTACAATGAATTTTTGTCCTGAAGCTTTGTGCTCAGCTACAACTCCATTGTAGCCAAACATCCCTGAAGCTTTTTCAAGTTCAAACTCTTCATTAAGTGCGGAAAAATCACCGACTTTCTTTGCCCTCTCAAGCATGGTCTGAGGAGAAGGATTTATGAGTTGTGTAATATATTTTGTTACAAACTCCTGTCCGCCGAGTGATAAAAACCCTACTACGGCTAAGGTGAGGATTATTGCTCTCACTATATTTTTTAAACAACTCATTGATTTCCTCTTTTCATGCTATAATTAAATTATAACTATGACAAAATCTGAAATCAATATTATAAATACCAGTGATATTAATATAGAAGATTTAACTCCGGTCATGCAGCAATATCTGGAAATTAAAAGACAAAATCCTGATGCGGTGCTGTTATACAGGCTTGGAGATTTCTATGAAACATTTTTTGAAGATGCAGTACTTTTATCAAAAGTTCTTGAGCTTACTTTAACAGGTCGTGAGGCAGGGGCTAAATACGGCAGAATTCCGCTTGCCGGAATTCCAGCCAAGGCAGTTAATGTTTATCTTGAAAAACTTGTTCAGAAAAATATTAAGGTTGCAATTTGTGATCAGCTTGAAGATCCAAAACAAGCAAAAGGGCTTGTGAGAAGAGGCGTAACAAGGGTTGTTACAGCCGGAACTCTTACTGAGAGTGATTTTCTTAAACAAAATACAAATAATTATATTTGTGCGTTGTTTAAAGATGAAAAAAGCGGAGATTACGGTTTTGCATATGCAGATATTTCGACAGGTGAATTTAAGACTACCCAGGCGCCTTTGAACTTGATTATGGCAGAACTCACAAGGCTTAATCCTTCCGAGATTATTGCCCCTTCTGTTGCACAAAAGGTTCAGCCTTTCCAGATTGTTCCGGAAGAAAAAATTGATTTGCCTGAAAATATACAGAAGCTTTACAACTGCTCAAAGATACCGCAAAATGTGTTTGATCTAAACTTTGCAGAGAATAATTTGAAAGCCGTATTTGAAACTTCTTCTCTGGAAGCTTTCGGATTTTCAAAGTATAAATTAGGCTTTAGAGCTGCGGGCGCATTGTTGGCATATGTCTGGGAAACTCTAAAAGATAATATTCCTAAATTTGAGAAAATTGTACCTTATGAGCTTTCCGAATATTTAATGATGGACGGCAGTACCAGAAAAAACCTTGAACTTGTAGAAACTTTGCGTGAGAAAGCAAAATATGGTTCATTGCTATGGGCGGTTGATAAAACAAAAACAAACATGGGCGCACGTCTTTTGAGAAGCTGGATTTGTCAGCCGTTGAAGGATGTTCAGGCTATTTTAAAAAGACAAAATTCAATTTCTGAATTTGTAGAAAAAACTGAGATCAGAAAAAATATGATAGAACAGTTTGAGAAAATCTATGATATTCAGAGGCTTTCTACAAGAATGAGCAACGGTTCTGCTAATCCGAAGGACTTTCTGAGCCTAAAGGAATCTTTATACAGGCTTCCTGAGCTGGTTAAGCTTGCCAGAGATTTGGACTTTAATCCGTTTGCAGGAGTGGAAGAATATTTATCTGAAATAATGGATTATACAAATCTTATAGAGCGAACTATTGATGAAAATGCACCAATTGTAATCAAAGACGGCGGCATTATAAAAGAAGGCGTAAGCGGCGAACTGGATTACTTTAGAGAACTCTTAACCGGTGGAGAAAACTGGCTTAAAACTTTTGAAGAACAGGAAAAAGAACGAACAGGCATAAAAAGCTTAAGAGTTAATTATAATAAAGTTTTCGGATATTATATTGAGATTTCAAAATCCTACCTTAATCAGGTTCCGCCTGAATATATCAGAAAACAGACACTTACAACAGGTGAACGTTATATTACTGAAGAGTTGAAAAAGCATGAAGACGATGTACTTTCAGCCAGATTTAAATCAACAGAACTTGAGTACAAACTATTCACAGATTTTAGAGAATACTCAAAAGAATTTGTTACTAAAGTAAGAGAGATTGCAGAAAGTGTAGCAAATGCAGATGTATTGTCTGCGCTTGCTGAAACTGCAGTTGAAAATAATTACTGCTGCCCTGTAGTTGATGATTCTGATGATTTTATAGTTAAGAATGGCCGTCACCCGGTGCTGGAGAAAATTTTGCCTTTAGGTGAATATGTTGCTAATGATTTGGAATTAAAATCAAATTCCACTGACAGTACCCAATTTATGATTCTGACAGGTCCAAACATGGCAGGTAAATCTACATATATGCGTCAAAATGCGCTTATTGCCTTACTTGCACAAATCGGCTCATGGGTTCCGGCAGATTATGTAAAAATAGGAGCGGTTGATAAAATCTTTACAAGAGTAGGAGCTTCAGATGATTTAACTCTTGGTCAGTCAACTTTTATGGTTGAAATGATAGAAACATCTTATATCCTTAATTCAGCAACTGACAGAAGCCTTATTCTCCTTGACGAGATCGGACGCGGTACAAGTACTTATGATGGAGTTGCTATTGCATGGTCTGTTGCTGAATATATTGCTACAAAGATTAAGGCGCGGTGTATATTTGCAACCCATTATCACGAATTGAATGTTATGACAAAAACATATCCTCAGATTAAAAATTACAGGATAACAATTTCGGAAGAAAATGGTGAAATTGAATTTTTGCGTAAAATTGTGCAAGGCGGTGCAAGCAAAAGTTATGGTATACAGGTTGCAAAAATGGCAGGCTTGCCTATTTCTGTAATCAAACGATCACAGGATTTAATGAATAAAATGCAGAAAGACTTTTCAAATAATCTTGCAACACGTAAAAGGTCAGCTGATAGTTCTGAACTTACAGTTCCGCAGCTTAATTTATTTAATTGATTTATGTAAATTTTTGTTAAAAATATGTCAAAAATAATTTTTATGCGTTTTAATGTATGTAAGTGAAAATGTAGGAGTGCTCTATGGTTATAGGAATAAGTCCAAGAATTAGTTTCAAATCAGCTTTCAAAATCTCAAATGAAAATGTAGATAAAATTAGAAAGCAGATGCAGGATTCTAATGTCAGCGAGCAATTACTTGATACATTTAATTCTTCACTTGAAAAGCTTCCTGAATTTGATAACTCTGATAAAAAAGACACTCCTGCTAAAAAGAAAAAGACATTAAAAGAACGGATTGCGTCCGTTGCAAAGTTTTTCACTGCAACAGAAGAGATAACAAAAGGCACAGCTAAAGGTGCGGTTTACGGTACAATGTCAGGTATTGGTATGATGGCTTTAAACTGGCTGTTTGTATCACTTCCTAAAGGTTTTACTAAAAAAGGTTCATTGAAAGAAACATTTAAGCATCCTATTAAGAGTATAAGCAAAGGCGGGAAAATTGCTTCTGCCGTAGTCGGAGCTGGTGTTCTTGCCTACCATATCGTAAAAGGTAAATTACAGGCGAACCAGCGTAATGCTTTTGTTGATCAAAAGCTTAATAACTACCAAAAAAAAGATGACTAGTCTTGTAATCCTTTAAAAAATATTGTATAATTACAATATAGATATTTAATGGAGGACTAGATATGCTAGAATTCAATAGTAGTAACCGTTTCGGGGGGGGGGGCAGTAATCTAAGCTCCTTAATT
>CABLZX010000008.1:0-116274 GCA_902383995.1 uncultured Brachyspira sp. | reverse complement strand
CCTAAAAATCTAGCCTGTGATGCTGCCATTCCCATAGCATGTTTCCCTTCGTTTTGCGTTCCCTTATGTTTTTATTTACGGATAAGAGAAAGTAAAACTTTAATTTTTTATCCTATGTTTGTAACATATCTTAACATTTTAGGCGGAAACCTGCTGAAATCAATCATTTTTTTAGAGGATATTATTTTAAAACAGAGTTGAGTTTTTGTATAACATAGCCAAGAGCACCTTTTTGGGCGTCAAATACAGATTCACAGTCCTGGCAGGCTTTTGTATAAAAATCTTTGTCAGAAAGGAGTTGTTTCATGGAAAGTTCCAGCTCTTTCCCTGTATTCACTACTTTGCCAGCATTTGTCCTGCTTAATATTTCATAAATATCTTTAAAGTTATGGATGGAAGGTCCTGAAAGTGCAGGTTTATTATATACAGCGGCTTCAAGGGGATTATGACCGCCGGTTTTGTTAAAGCTGCCTCCTATGAAAGCGAAGCTGCATATGGAATACATTTTACCTAATTCTCCAAGAGTATCCAGAATAATAATATCTTTTTCCTTAAAATTATCATTTGATGAACGTAGTCCGTAAGACAAGCCTGTGTCTTTTACAAGGGTTTCAACATTTGACGTTCTTTGCAGATGCCGCGGGGCTATTAATAACTTTATATCAGGGAATTCCTTTTTCAGGTTACTAAAAGCAGTCAGAATAATTTCATCTTCACCTTTATGTGTGCTTCCTGCAATAATTACCCGATAACCTTCCTGTCCAAGTTTTATATCAGCATCTCGTTTTTGAATATCAAATTTTAGATTACCCATTACTTCAACTTTTTCACTGCCAGCGCCAAGTTCAAGTATTTTATCTGCATCTTCTCTGCTTTGCATCAAAAATGCCGTAAAGTTTTTAAATACCTGTTTAAAAAATATTTTTGCAAGTTTGTATGTTTTGAATGTTGAATCGGAAATTCTTCCGTTTATTACAATTAAAGGAATATTTTTCTTTTTACAGGAATATGCAAAATTAGGCCATAGTTCTGTTTCTGCAATCAGAACTGCTTGAGGATGAAGTTTTTTTAAGAATTTATCTGTACAATGCGGTATATCAAAAGGAAAATATGTTATATAATCGGCGATTCCTGCAAATTTTTTATGTGCAATTTCCTGACCTGTCTTTGTTCCTGTAGTTAGTACAAGCTTGTAATCAGAAAAAGAGGTTTTTATTTGTTTTGCAAGGTTTTCAAGTGCAATAACTTCGCCAACTGATACACCATGCAGCATTATCACTTTATCTTCAGGAGAAATCGGCATGTTCTGGTTTGCAAATTTTTCTTTCCAGCCTGCTGATTTGCGGCTCATAAGCCTTTCCGCATAATAAAACGGCAGAGAAATATAAAAAGCTATACCTGATAAAATTCCATATAAAAACATCATCTCGCATTAATTATATAACAAAAAATTTAAACAAATAACAATTACTGCAATATTTTTCCAGCAGAATAACTATTATTGACATTGACTTGAAAACTCTGTAATATTAAGGTATGGCAATCGTTTATTTAAGTTTAGGTTCAAACAAAGGCGACCGTATAGGATATGTTCAGCAGGCAACAAGTCTTATCGGTGCGCTTGATAATGTTAATATTATAAGGACTTCGGCTTTCTATGAATCAGAACCATGGGGGATGGCTTCGGAAACCTGGTTTGTTGATGCGGTTGTTGAAATAAAAACTTCTCTATCTCCAAGAGAACTGCTTGAAGCTTGCAGAAGAATTGAAACGCAGCTGGGACGGGAAAGAGATGAAAGTAAAGAGGGGTATTTAGACAGAACTATAGATATTGATATTTTGTTCTATGGAAAAGAGATTATTAATGAGCCGGATCTGGTAATACCCCATAAATATCTACATTTAAGAGCATTTACGCTAGTGCCGCTGCTGGAACTTATTCCTGATTTTGAACATCCTGTTTTGCATAAATCTATTATGGATTTACACAGTGATTTAGAAAATCCGGAGATGGTATTTTTATATGGTACAAGAGTTGAAATGTAGGATTGCGGTTGTCGGAGGCGGTCCTGCGGGCTGCTTTTGCGCAGCACAATTGCAGGATAAATTCGCTGTGACTGTGTTTGAAGCAAAATCCCCGTTAATTACACTTTTGCCTACAGGCGGAGGACGGTGTAATCTCGCTCATGCCGAATATGATTTCAGAGAGCTTGCTAAAAATTATCCGCGCGGAGAAAAATTTTTATATTCAGTTTTCTCTCGTTTTTCTACTGCTGAAACCATTGAGTTTTTTGAAAAAATCGGGGTTGATACATATATTCAGGACGATATGCGGATTTTCCCCGTATCAAACAGTGCAAAAGATGTACGGCAAAAGTTTCTTGCCTCACTAAAGCAAACGAAATTTATAAAAGAATATGTTTTGAGAGTTGATAGAACAGAATGTGATTTTAAAGTTGTAACTGATGCCGGATGCTATCATTTTGATAAAGTTATTATAGCAGCAGGCGGTCACAGAGGTTATGATATTGCCAGACTTCTCGGGCACAATATTATTGAGCCGCGCCCGGCTCTTGTCGGACTGCGGACAAAAGAAGATTTTTCTTCAATAAGCGGAGTTTCAATAAATGATGTTCTTTTTACTCACAAAGGTATCTCTGGTCCTGCTGTTTATAAAATATCGTCATTAAAAGCGCGTGAAAAATTCCCGTATAAGATTAAATTTAACTTTACCGGTGATATTGATTTGCAAGCAGAACTTAATCGAAATCCGCATAAAAGTATTAAAAATTTACTTTCTGAATTTGTGCCCAAATCATTTGCAGAATTTGTCCTTATCCGGCTTCAAATAAATCCGGATGAAAAGTCACACAGGATTAACGGCAAAACACGTGATAAAATTCTTTCAGCATTTCAGAATTTTGAAATTACCGCAGTAGGTACAGTTCCTGATGGCGAAGTTGTGACCTCTGGCGGAGTTGATTTAAAAGAAATAAACCCGAAAACAATGGAGTCAAGGATTGTTCCGGGTATTTATTTCTGCGGTGAAGTTATTGATGTTGACGGATTTTGCGGAGGCTTTAACCTCCAAAACTGCTGGTCAACTGCATATATCGCAAGTATTTCTATTGCCAGCCTCTTGCCTTAAAATTCATATTTCGCATATTAACTTTTAATTGATTTATAACATTTTCATCTTTGAAGCTAAAGCCGTCTGATGCAAATTTGATACTGCATTTATAATCTGTCCAGGCTGCTGAATTTTTCGGGCAGTCAGGAACTGTACTGAAATAGCATATAGGTGTTGAGCAGCTGACACTAGAATTAATCTTCAAACTTCTTAAATTCAGGATAGAATATCTGATATAATAACCATGGGTGTATAATTTAAAGAATTGTTTTGGAGATTCGGCTTTGTGTCCCCCATTTGAACGCCCGTTGTCCTGAAAAATTCCGTAAGTTCCGTCTTTTAGTCTAAAATAAACACCGTTAGTATAAGAGCTAACTTTTTCATAATAGCATTTATTTCTGTCATAACAAGGTTCATATGCCAGCTGAAGATATTTTGCTAATCTTTTAAAATATTCATCATCAGCTTTATCCGGATTATCTATAGTCCAGTCTTCTAGTCTTCCATATTCGTTTTCTGCCATTTGCAAGGCGTTTGCAAGAGTGCTGTAATCCTTTTTAATCTGTACTTCTGCCGCCTTCCTCTCATAATTTGTAATAAGCTGCGGCATTGTCATAGCAGCAACAACACCAATAATCCCTAAAGTAATTAAAACTTCTGCTAATGTAAACGCGGATTTACAGGATAATCCAGAAGCGTGAGAATGCCCGCCGGCGTTACCTAAGCCCCCCCCCCCTTCTCAGGAATGAAGCTATAACTTCTTTTTGCATAGAAATCTCCTTTCATATTTCATATATTATTATAAAATATGAAGTCATATTTTTCAAGTATAAGGAGTTATGCAGCCTTAGCTGAGGATGTTTCTTTTTTAGCCTGTTCCATTACCTTATATTCTTTATTATTCGGCAGAATATATCTCATCGCTATCATCATAAGCGGTACTGCAACCCCGAGTGCACCAACGCAGATACCCATATTCTTTAATACGGCACTTCTTTTGCTGTTGATTACTTTTTTCAAATATTCATCCATCTTATCTACAGGAGCCTTGTTATAAAGTTTTTCAAGATTATCTTTCAATGCTTTAAATTCGTTTATGTCAAGATATGCTCTTGTATCAATTATTTCGGTTTTCTTGGAGTTTTGTTTTAATGTCTTAATAACATCAGCCTTTTTCGCCATCTTAACAATAAAGTTTTCAGGGTTTTCATGGATAAAGTTATAAATATCCAGATCTGTCGGCGTTCTGTGTAATTTTTCAGCAAGGTTATTGAATTCATCAAGACTTGTTTTAAATGTTCCTAACTTAAACGCATTTTTCAAATCTTTGCTTTCAATAATTCTTGAATCAAGTTCAATTGGAACTTTAGATTTCTTTTCAAGATGCTTTTTGATAATATCTCCGGCAAAGTACATAAATGCCCAGGTGCCGCCTTCTTTAATTGTATAGTTAATAAACTCCTGTTTGCTTTCGGAATTTCTTAATCTTTCTTCTGTGATAGCGCCGTCAAGAAGCATCATATTTTTTGCCGGATTAAACATAAATTCCTGCAACGAACCGCCAAAAGGAATTTGTTTTCCTTTGTTATCTTTATGAACGCCTCTGAATGCTTGAGGAGTTTTCTGCTCAATATTCACGTGCTGCTTGTTCTGGTTAGAGTTTTGTTTTAATTTTTCTTTTGCCTCGTTAAGTCTGTATTTCTGTCTAAATTTTGTAAGCCATGTATAAGCACCTATTGCGGCTATAGTTGAAAATGCAAATTTTCCTAATGCAAGATTTTTTGTATAATTAGGGTTTTTAGATGCTTTAATTATACTTTGTTTAATCTTTTCAGTAGGGGCTTTTTCTATAGCTTTTGCAAGAATATCCTTGTTTTTAAGGTTTCTTACATCAAATTTCGGATCAATCCCCAACACTTTGTATAAAGTTAAGTCAGTGACTTTTTTGAAAAAAGGAATTGCGCCAAGCCATATTGCCTGTGTTCCGAATTCATCTATAAATCTGTCTTTTCCCTCTACATCCTGGCCTGTAACATATGAACCTGCTGTTAAGCCTACACTGTTTGCAACGTCTTTAATTGCAAGGGGTAATAATGATGTGTTGCTTCCTAATTGTGAGTATATTTTGCTTGTAATTCCGCTTATCATTTTTATCTGTGTCCTTTTCCTTTTGAAATCCTGTGCAAGATTGCACAAAATTTCCTCAATCTGTGTATTACAAGCCCCAGATTAAATTCATAAGTCTGACGATTGGGGCATTCGCCTTTATGATTGAGTTTCGTCGGAAATTTTTTGTCATGTTCTCTAACCTTTCACTTTTTTATTAACACTGATGAAAATTTTTATTGCTCTTTTTTATTGTATTTTTTACGTTTTTTAACAAAAAGAAGACCTTTTTTTCAAAAGGCCTTGTTTATGAATTTATTTTTTATTCTCGACAAAAGTAAGTGTCTTATTTTTTAAACAAGCCCTTTTATATTACTCACTATACGTCGGTATTGAATGCAAATTTTCATCGTTCTATTATTATAAATAAAAAAATTTCTCTTGTAAAGCCTTTATTGCAAAATATTCTCTACTCTGCTAATATTTTGTTCAGGGAGAGAGAAATGGCTTTATTTATAATATCTTTTTTGCTCGTTTTCGGAGCTTCATATTTTATAGCAATAAGTTTTGAACAGAAAAGTTTTCTTAAATTTTTTATTTATTTGTTACTAACGGCTTTTGCTGATGTTGTGTTAACCTTCGAGATACTTTCGCTGTTTTCGGCTATTTCTATCCCCGGAATTTTTATTTTAAATCTGTTATTGGCTGCGGGAGGTGCCGGCTTGTGGCTGAAAAGAGATAAACCTATGCCGGAGTTTCATGTAAAGCCGTTTATTAAAACCATATGGCATTCACTTTTGCTGGATAAATATTTGCTTGTATTGAGCTGTGCTTTTTTATTTATGTGCGGGGTTTCTTTATGGCTGATTTCTTTTATGCCGGTCGTTAATCCGGATGCTGAGGCATACCATGTTGTGCGAAGCCTATTCTGGATTTCGCAGCATAATCTTAATCACTTCAACTATGCAGATATTAGGGCAATTGTAATGCCTATTAATTCTGAAATTTTATATGCCTGGCTCTTAATTTTTTTGAAAAAGCAGATGTGGTTTGGGGCTGTGTCATTTTCAGGCTTTTTGCTTACCTTTTTTTCCTTATGGGGAATACTTTCAAATATAGGGTTATCCGTTAGGCGCAGGCTCTGGATTTTGTTAATACTTTCATCCTTTTCTTCGGTTATTGTCCAAATTTCAGGTACTGAAACCGATATTATCATAGCAGGTCTTGTCTGTGCAAGTATGTATTTATTCTGGGAGTACCTTAAGAAGGGGAAAGGCTTTCTTGTATTTATGTCATCTTTGGCATATGCTCTGGCTGTTGGAACAAAAACCCCTGCAATAATGCTTATTCCCGGTGTCGGTTTATGGATGGCAGGTCTGGCGTTTTACTATTATAAAAAGAAATTTTATAAACCTTTATTATATTTTCTGGGTTTCTCGCTGTTGAATTTTATAGTTTTCTCTTCATATAACTATGTTTTGAATTTTCTTGATTACGGGAATATTGCCGGCTCAAAACCTTTTATGACAGTTCATGCAAATAAGGAAGGACTTATTGCGCTTCCGGCAAACTTTATTAAATATGTATTTATGTTCTTTGATTTTACAGGTTTTCGCTGGAATGAGTATGTTGGGAATTATATCTATGAATTCAGGGAAAGTATTTTATCAGCACTCGGGCTTGCCGGTGTAAGCGAGGGATTATATTCTATAAAGCTTGAATATCTTAATCAAACTCTGCTTGAGCCTATGATGGGTATGGGAATTCTCGGGTTTCTTGTTTTTCTTCCTTGCTGGATGTTCTCGTTTATAAAACCTCTTTTTTCTCACAAAAAACAGTCATGGTTAATTTTTTCTTTTGCTGCTGTTTTATTTGCAGCTATTGCGGTTATGTCAGTTCAAATTGCATATATGATATTTTCCATAAGATTTTTAACTTCATTCTGTATTGTTGCCTCACCCGTTCTGGCGTATTCATATTGCAAAAAAAATAATCCGGGTAAATTTATAATCGTATTTTTTGCGTTGTTCTATCTTATTTTTGTTTCAACAAATCTCTGGGGGCGTTCTGCTTATAAAATTTCTAAATACTTAAAACGCGGAGCTTCAATATCCAGAGTTCGGGAGATTGCGCATTGTTCAGGGTTTTATAATGCTGTTGAGAAAAATCCAAACCTGATTAATAACTATCCTGTATTAAATGAGGCTTGTCTTATACGTGATAATATTAAAAAGTTTGATAAAAAGAATAAAATTCTATTCCTGTCAAATGTGTCTGAGTCTATTCTTGCAATCAAGCTGCTTCAGTTTGAAGGTTATAATATAGATTTTGATATTGTTGAAAATTCTGATAATATTGATTTTGATAAATATAACCTTATTTTTGCAATAGGAGATATGCAAGGCTCAACAAATGTTATAAACTTTGATAAAGCTGGCTCTGATTTTAAATATATTGTGAACGGGGCAATATGCGGATATTTTGATGCAGATGATAAGCTTATCCAAACCGCCGGGAAAAGCCCTTATAAGGTAGTTTGCTCGCTGGAACCGTTATTTTTTAAATTTAAAGGCTATAGACCTTATAGTTCATTTTTCTATGAAGAAAAAGAAGATGGCAGAATTGTAAATGTAAAATTTACGTTTTACGAAAATACAAAAAATCCTGTAATCAAAAATTAAGCTCTGTAATCAAGCTTTTTCCCCTGATTTTTGTTTAGCATGCCCTGAGCCTGTGCTTTGATAGAACGAGCCTGTGAAGCAACTCTATAGTCTTGATCTGATGGATCAGAAGGCGCCATTGCTGAGCGTATAACGGTATTAGCATCATCAATAGTTTTTTTAGGGTTTGCAGGGTTTAAAGACGGCATTTTAATCGCAACATGTCCGCCTACGGGTATGCCATCAGCATTTTTTTCAATAACAATAGCTCCGGCAAGAGCACCGCCTGCTGCTTTATGTGCAGCTTCATGCGCATAAATTTCATTATAATTTTTATTGATTAAATCGTGTTTTTGTTGATTTTTCTGCCGGCTTTGCTGGCTTAAAAATGAAGAATAAAGAGCGCCAAATCTTACATTGCCAATCATTTTATACTCCTTCTACCTGCTGCAAAAATTATTATACTACTTTTGTAATATTAATGCAATAGTTTATTAAAATTAATTTAAAGAAATACTAAAAATTTTTTAAGCATTGATAAGACCTTGTAAAACTGCAGTGTGATGTAAAAAGAACTTCCAAAAGCAGATTTTTCCAATGTTTCAAAACCATGAAATCTCAAGTCTATTCATTAAAAAAGACGCCTCAACGGCGTCTTATTCTAAAATGGTACTCCCAGGGGAATTCGAATCCCCGTCTACACCGTGAAAGGGTGTTGTCCTAGGCCTCTAGACGATGGGAGCCTGTATTTTTGAGAAGTTAAGTTTATTCTTACTTCCTCTCTTGGGGTTGCCCCTCTCACGTATTCTATAGTACCAAAACAAAATTTCTTGTCAACTGTTTTTTTTTATTTTGGAAGATTTTTGAAATAATCTGGTTCATTTATTGCTTTATAAGTACAGCTATATCCATTTATTCCGCTGGTTGATGTTGCATCACAAATTCCTTTTCCCCACCATTTTGCTGTCGGGTCTCCTAGTGGTATTAGTTTTCCAGAAGGTCCAATCTCAAAAACAAAAACATCATGACCAAACCTATTTGGTTTTTGAGTAAAACCATTAATGTCTACCCCAATTAAAAACCGTCCAATGGTAGCTGCTTGTGATCCCTGTTCAAATAAGAGGGTAGTTCCCTTGTTTGTTATTAATACCCCATCATCAAGGTATCCAAAGTTAATGGACTTTCCGCTATATGATTTGTAAATCTCTATATTCCATATATCATCTTCTGTAGGAGATAATTTTATACACCCTTTTGTGTTTATATTAACGTTTCCACAATCCTTAATTATGTGATAATATTCTTTTAAACAATCACTAAGTTTGTATTTGTTAGAAAAATTATTGGGGATTAACTCTATACCATTATCAGTATGGATTTGAAGTATTACCTGTGATAATTCTGAATAAGCTTTTTTAAATTGTGCCTCTAGCACCTTATGTTGGTAATTAGTTATAAATGACGGTAATGTCATTGCAGCAACTATTCCAATCATACCTAATGTAATCAAAACTTCCGCTAATGTAAATGCGGAACGGGATAATCCCGAAGCGTGAAAAAGCCCGCCGGCATTAACTAAGCCCCCCCCCCCCTGCATGGAAGCCTATAAAATTAGTGGTTTTTGCCATTTTTTAATCCTTTCTTTTGTTAACCAAGCTCTATAATTTAATTTACTGGTCTAATTTATTTATATTTAATTTTACAATATTTAGTCGGATTTTTCAATAGTTTCTAATATACATTTACCCCCTTGAAAGATTTTTAGTTTTTATGTAAAATATATATCATATAAGAGAGAATAGGAGCTAATTAATGTTTGAACGTTTTACGGAGAAAGCTATAAAAGTTATAATGCTGGCTCAGGAGGAAGCTCGCAGACTGGGGCATAACTTTGTCGGAACAGAGCAGGTGCTGCTCGGGCTTATCGGCGAAGGCACCGGTGTTGCTGCAAAAACCCTTAAGTCTATGGGGGTTACTCTAAAAGATGCAAGAGCCGAAGTAGAAAAAATTATTGGCAGAGGATCCGGCTTTGTTGCTGTTGAAATCCCTTTTACTCCAAGAGCTAAAAGAGTTCTTGAGTTGTCTTGGGATGAAGCAAGACAGCTTGGTCATAACTATATCGGCACAGAACACTTGCTTTTGGGCTTAATCCGCGAAGGCGAAGGCGTTGCTGCCAGAGTTCTTGAAAATCTTGGTGTTGATTTAAATAAAATCAGAAGCAATGTTGTTAAAATGCTTGGCGAAACTAAGCCGCAAACCGCTGCTTCAGGAGCATCAGGCTCTTCATCTTCTTCAAGTTCTTCAGGAGGTAAAACTAAAACTCCAAGCCTTGATGAATTTGGACGCGACTTAACTCTTGCTGCTCAGGAATTAAGATTAGACCCTGTTGTCGGCAGAGAAAAAGAGATTGAACGTGTTATTCAAATTCTAGCAAGACGTACTAAAAATAACCCTGTTCTTATTGGTGAACCTGGTGTTGGTAAGACTGCTGTTGCCGAAGGGCTTGCTATCAGAATTGTCAATGCGGAAGTCCCTGATATTCTTGACGGCAAAAAGGTTATTCAGCTTGATATGGGCTTGCTCGTTGCTGGTACTAAATACCGCGGAGAGTTTGAAGAACGCTTAAAGAAAATTATGGATGAAATTCGTCAGGCAGGAAATATTATTCTTGTTATCGATGAAATGCACACTCTTATCGGTGCAGGCGCCGCAGAAGGTGCTATAGATGCTGCAAATATTCTGAAGCCTGCTCTTTCAAGAGGTGAAATTCAGGTTATCGGTGCAACTACTCTTGATGAATACAGAAAATATGTTGAAAAAGACTCTGCTCTTGAAAGACGTTTCCAATCTGTTATCATTGAAGAACCTACTGAAGATGAATCAATTGAAATTATCAAGGGCTTAAAACCTAAATATGAAGATCACCATAAATTAATTATATCTGATGAAGCTATCGTTGCAGCAGTTAAATTGTCAAGTAAATATATTACGGACAGATTTTTACCGGATAAAGCTATTGACGTAATTGATGAAGCAAGTTCAAAAGTCCGCCTGAAAGTTTCAACTCTTTCTCCGGAAGGAAAGGAACTGGAAAAAGAACTTCGTGATTTGATTAAAGAAAAAGAAGAAGCTATAAGAAACCAGGAGTTTGAAAAAGCTTCCCAGTTACGCGACGATGAAGCTGATTTGAAAGATAAAATCCGCGAAATGTCACAGAAATACAAAGAAGAGCATGAGGCTAACAAACCTACTGTTACTGCTGAAAATGTTGCTGAAGTTATTGCAACTATGACAGGTATTCCTGTGACAAAACTTACTGAAGGCGAGAGTGAAAGACTTCTTAAATTAGAAGAAACTCTTCATGCAAGAGTAATTGGTCAGAACGATGCCGTTGTTGCAATTGCTAAAGCGATAAGACGTGCAAGAGTAGGCTTGAAGAGCCCTAACAGACCAATCGGAAGCTTTATCTTCTGCGGTCCTACCGGTGTTGGTAAAACCGAACTTGCAAAAGCCCTTGCTGAAGCTGTGTTCGGCTCTGAAGATAATATGATAAGAGTTGATATGTCTGAATTTATGGAAAAACATTCAACTGCAAAACTTATCGGGTCGCCTCCGGGGTATGTAGGTTACGATGACGGAGGTCATTTGACTGAACTTATCAGAAAGAAACCTTATTCAGTTGTTCTTTTTGATGAAATCGAAAAAGCACACCCTGATGTATTTAACATAATGCTTCAAATCCTTGATGACGGACGTTTAACCGATTCTAAAGGTCGTCACATCAACTTTAAGAATACAATCATTATTATGACATCTAATGTTGGTGCAAGCATGATTACAACTACATCTAAGCTGGGCTTTTCAACTTCTGATGATGAATCAAAAGACAAATACGAAAAACTTAAAGAAACAGTTACTGAAGAAATGAAGAAAGCCTTCAGACCTGAATTTTTAAACCGTATTGATGAAACAATCGTATTTGCTCATTTGACTCAGGAAGAAATCAGACAAATCGTTGACTTGATGTTGAAAGATTTGTTAAAACGCCTTGCTGAAAGAGAGTTGTCAGTTGAAGTTACAGATGAAGTTAAAGATCATCTCGCTAAGAACGGATATTCAGAGGCTTACGGCGCAAGACCTTTAAGAAGATTAATCCAGCGTAAGATTGAAGATAATCTCGCGGAAGAAATTCTTTCAGGTAAATATGCTTCAGGTGATACGATAAGAATAACTCTTGTTGATGATAAAATTACCTTTGAAAAAGCTCCTAAAAAGCGTTCAAAAGCAAAAGAGGAAGCAGAAGTTACACAATCTTAAAAATAGTAAAAAAGACCGCTTAGGCGGTCTTTTTAGTTCTTGATATTTATTACAAAATAGATTAAAGTAATTAATATCAGGATTGGTTATGAAAAAGTTTTATTACAAAGCTCTTACTAAAGAAAAAATGAATCAGGTTAGCGGATATATTGATGCCGAAACGCCGCGTGAGGCACGGGAAAAAGTCCGCCAACTAGGGTTCTTGCCTACTAATATATATGAAGAAAATCCGTTGTCCGTACAGAAAGAAAATAATGCAGTTTCAAATATTGCAGTGACCCGGTTAAGCCTTGATGAGAAAATCTTCTTCACATCAGAGCTTCAGGTAATGCTTTCTGCGGGAATTGCAATGCTTGAGGCACTCAATGTTATCTCCGAGCATGCACATAAACCGAAGATAAAACTTCTTGCTGAGGATTTGAGATGTAAAATTTCTAAAGGTGCAGCTTTTTCTGATGCAATAAAACCTTATGAAAAAGTGTTTGGTGAAGTCTTTACCGGGCTTTGTATAACAGGTGAAGCCTCAGGCGAACTTGATAGAACACTTGGACGTATGGTGGAGCTTTTAAAAAAACAAAGCGACTTAAAAGGCAAAATAATCAGTATGTCAATTTATCCGGCGTGTCTTGTTTTGATTATTATTGCAGTATTTTTATTGTGCGGTTTTTATATTTTTCCGGCAATAATTGAAACAGCAAATGTTGCGGCAGAGGATGTGCCTTTTACTGTTACCTGGGTAATTGATAGTTGCAATTTTTTACTTCACAACTGGCTCCTTGTAATTTTTATGCTTGGCGCAGGGATAAGTTCGCTTATCAAGATGTGGGAACAGAGTGCTGTTAAACGTTTTTTTGATAAATTCTTTTTGGATATTCCGCTTGTATCTGATTTTGTAAGATACGTAAATTTGTCATCATTTTTTGCTGTAATGAATGTTGCATACGAGGCTGGTATTCCAATAACGTCTGCAATTGAATTGTCTGCCTCTTCAATTTCAAATACCGTAATCCGCAGACAGGCTAAAAATATTGAATTAATGACTGCAAATGGTCAGTTTTTGTCACATTCTTTTAGTGTCACAGAGTTTATTCCTCCGGCATTTAATGTTATGATTGCCACCGGTGAAAAGAGCGGCAGGCTGGGTATTATGTTCAGGGATATTGCGGTTGCGATAGATAAAAAGCTTGACATTGTAACAGATGCTCTTGCGAAGGCTTTTGAACCTGTATTAACTGTTGTAATCGGACTTGTTGTTGCATATATTGCAATTGCTATGCTTCAATTGTACGGAAGTATGTTTCAGTCTTTAATCTAAGATGAAAAAAATAATCTATGAAATTTCTTTTTTCTGATACGCCCCAGTGAGGTTTCTGCTATCGCTATGAAAAATTATAAAAATTCAAGGTTCAATAAATACAAGATTCTTCGACAGGAAAAGTTCTTTCTGAGGTCTTTTATCCTTTATTAAACATTCTCATTATTTTATCAATCAAACCTTCTTCCTGAACCATTTCAGTATTTTCAAGTTTATTTAATTTCTGGCGGATTTTATCTGCTTCTTCGGACTGTGGAGCGATTGATAGATATTTCTGGTAATATTTAACGGCATTTTCTTTGTCTTTTAATTTTTCATACAGTTTTGCCAGGCGTTTTATTAACCCTGAATTTCTTTTATCCAGTTCTACAAGTTTTTCCAGATATTCTGCCTGCATTCTGTCATCGCCTATACTTTCTCTGAAATCAGCCAGTTTTTCAAGGGCTGTTTTGTTTACAGGTTCCAGCCTGTATAGTTTTTCATAAAACTCAATTGAATGGTTTTTATCTCCGACCTGCTCAAGAAGAACTGCTAACGTATTTACCAGGTTAACGTCATCTTCTTTAAGCTGATAAGCATTTAAAAATTCATTTACCGCAATATCTTTGTTGCCACGCGCAAGATTATATTTCCCCCAGTTAAGATAAGAGTTAAACTCATCATGTTTTTCATCATAAATCAGGGCTTTCATCTGGAATGCCAGTGCGGTATTAGGCTGAAATTTATCATACTGTGCAACCGCTTCCAAAGCTTTGTCGAAATCCTTTTCAAGATAGTAATATTCCGCTTTCAGGGAATATAATTTTGGATTATCTTTATATTTCTCTTCAGTTTTTGTTAGTGCTTCAAACGCTTCAGATGTGTTGCCTTCTGTTAAGAGACATTTTATTTTTGTAAGTTCATCTCTTGTTGTTTCCCCTGCTTTTTTAGGCTGATTATTTTTAAGATAAAGATTAGCAAGGTTTTCTCTGATATTATCTGTATCAAAACCTTCTTTTATTGCTCTTTCAAGTGTTTCTACTGCACTCGGGATTGCATCTTCCATAGCATAGATATTTGCAAGCCGTATATAAACTTCCTGCTGTTTATGGTCATAGTCAAGAACTTTTAAATATTCATCAATAGCTTTTGTCGGATTGCCGGTCTGTTCATAGAGGGTTCCAAGAACAAAACGTGTTGTACAAACCTTCTGGTGGTCATCTTCAGCATGGTTTAGAGCTTTTTTATAATCATTAATAGCATGTTCAAGCTGATGACTTACAGTGTGCATATTGCCCCTGTAAATATAATATTTATACTTATCAGTGGTTACATATATGTCCATAAGCTGTTCATAGCAAAGAGTATTAGTCGCATCAAATTCAAGCATTTTTGTGTAATATCCGGCTGCTTCCTTTTTTTTGTCAAGCATCATTGAAAGGTGTCCAAGACGCTCTAAAAGATTTAAATCATTAGGTTTTTTCTCATATAAGTTTTTGTATTCTTCGTAAGCTTGTTCGTATTGTTCATTTTCTTCATATTGTTCAGCAGTCTGTATACTCATTTATTAATACTCCTTTTTTACTATTATATATAAAAAACAGCTTATGTCTTATCCAATCAGGCTAATTATATGTATTCTGGGATTTTTCCATGCCGTTTTCAAGATAGAATTTTACCGCTTCTACAGCTCTTGTAAGAACTTCTTTTAGTTCTTCGGTCTGTTCTTTTGGAAAATTTTGCAGAACATAATTTTCAGAAGGTCCAATCTGTGGCCCTATACCTATTTTTAACCTGTCAAAGTCTTTTGTGCCAAGGTGTTTTATTATGGATTTAATTCCGTTATGTCCTCCGTCAGAGCCGTTCGCTCTAAATCTTATTCGACCCAGATTAAGTGCAATGTCATCATAGGTTATTAAGACATCTTTTATGTCAATTTTATAATAGTCCATGACCGCTCTTACAGCTTCTCCTGATAAATTCATAAAAGTTGCCGGCTTAATAAGAATTAAATCTTCGCTGCCGTATCTGTAACGGGCTGCAAGACATTTTAATTTGTTTTCCAATCTGAATGATACATTTTCTTTAAACATCCATTTATCAAGCACCATAAAGCCTGCATTATGCCTTGTAAAGCAATATTTATCCCCGATGTTTCCTAATCCTGCTATTAATTTCATATTTTCCACCTTTTATATTTATTATTTTAACCTAAATAAATATTACCGCCCTAGTTTGCCAGGTATCGGCTTAACAAAATGATAAAATAGCTTTATTTTGATAATGAACTTAAACATTGTGAGGATAAAAATATGTGTGCAAAAGACAAACCCATTATTCAGGAAAAAAGTTCCGAAAAAGTAGCAAAGTTTTTAGATAAAAACGGACTTCATAAAAAGGATTTTGCCGAAATGATTGGTGTGACCCTTTCATACGTGTATAACCTTATAGATGATACAATCCCTTTTTCCACCCGCGGTACAACATTAGAGCGTATAGCTACAGTTATGGAAATTGAGCCTGAAGAATTTGAAGAATACAAAATTCCACAAGAACCAAGGATTATTGATGATTTTGTTGAATACTTAAAAGACGAGATGAAGTCTAAAGATATGTCGGTTGTCAATTTTTTGAAGGCCTTTCCACGCAAAAAACGGCTTGAAATAGTTGATATTTTACGCGGTAATCTGCCGCTGCCGATAGATTATAAAGAGTTAACAATGATAGCGCAGGTCTTAGAGCTTAATAAAGACGAAATTTATAACATGTGGGAACGCCGGATGAAACAGGTATTAGAAACTAACGGCATGAATATTTATTCTAATGCTGCATTGATTAATGCGATGTTTGACTGTGCAAAAAAATATATTAATCTTCAATAAAAAATATATCCAAATGGGTGATTGTATTTTTTACACGTAATTAGTTTAATATAATTAAATCTTTTTCATACTTCCAGCTATTCTTAATTCCAATGAGCCTTTTTATAAGGCTCTTTTTTTTATTTTTAATTGCTACATCCTCCGTTAATAACAGATGTTATTCCATGAATTACATAAATATTACGACCATTAAGATTTTGTTTGTTTTTTAGTTTGGCAAACAATTTTCTTGGCTTTTTCTCAGTTTGTGATTTTCTGCTTGAACAAGATTGGCGTGATTTGCTGCCAGCCTGTTTGATAAAACAAGCTTCGCAAATAAATTCATTGTTTGTTTCAATAAATTTTTTTGCAAATTTTTTGCAAACATTACAGAGTTTTGGTTCAGAAAAATAGAATTTTTTCATATGAAGTTAGGCATGCTTAAAATTTTTATATAAAAATATGCGCTTGGCGCGACTGGTCTTGGATTTGCTCCATGCTCGTAAAGTTTCGCAATTGTGGCTTCGCCACAGTTAGCTCAATTTACTCGCTATCCGGATTTCACTTCGTTTCATCCGTCCGCAAATCCGCCGAACGCGAACAAACGCGTTTCATCGCTACCTAAAGCAAAATAAAAGAGGACACATTGACCTCTTTTATTTTGCGCTTGGCGCGATTCGAACGCGCGACCTATCCCTTAAAAGGGGAGTGCTCTACCTGCTGAGCTACAAGCGCATATTTTATTTAATTCTTTATTTCGGCAAAAAGTGTTTTTTGCTATTCTCTTACGGGGTTTTTATTCCCCGTAAGATTAATTTAGCAAGAACAAATTTTATTGTCAATAGTTTTTTCTTATTTTTCTTAACCAACTTTTCTGAGCTGGTTGTTTTCAGTGCCGTTGTAAGCTTTTTTTATCTGGTTTCGTCTGTGGATATAGAGCCCTCCGCCACCAACAACAGCTATAGCACCAAGTATTACATAAGCACCCACTTTTTGCCATTTTGAACCGGATGGTTTTGTGAGAGTTTCCTGAGCCGTTTCCGCTGCATTTTCCACAGCTGTTCTGGTGACGCGTTTAAGTTTTTCAAATTTGCCGCCAAATTCACCTACAAGTCTTCTCATTGGATTTTTATCTCTGCCGGCCCAGCCTTTTGGTATTTCCAGGTCGTTTTCTGTGTATAATTGCAGTGTTGAACGACCTCCGTTAAGGGCATGGTTATTATGCCAATCAAATTTTGAACGTCCGCCGTTTTCTGCCATTTTTGCATATAAATCAGGCTTTTCGTAATAAACACGAGCCATATCTTCATACATATCAGCAACCTGTTCTGCGGCTAATTCAATACGTCTGTTATCAATCTGCTCACCGGTAAGCTTAGAAATGTCAGTACCCTCCGGCCATTGCAAATCCTCTACGTCACGCATAAACGCATCTACTGTTTTAAACCCGTTGGCTTTTTCTGCATTTTCACCGACAGTTATAATCATTTCACCTGCTCCGCCTGTGTTCAGTGAAGCACTTGGAGTGCCTGACTGAAGAGATTCCGGTACAGATAACCCTTGCGGTTCGCCTCTTGATGTAAAGATACCATAAGTTGCACAGGTTACAAGACGGTTAGGGAAGAAGCCGTTACCGTACATACAGTTTGTCTTATAAGCACCATTATCAAGCTGCTGTATTTTATACATTATATCTTTTATTAAGTGGAAATCTCCTGAACCGCCATCATCCATTTTCCAAGGATCAGGGCCGCTGCCCAAAGCAACTTTAAAATGTTTTTTCCACTCAGCAGGAACATTTGGTCTTTCCAAAAATTTCAAAAAGCCTTTTAATGTTATCGGGTAACCTTTTTGTGCATCAGAACGTCCCCAGCCCATTAATAATATATCTTTCGGGTCAAATTTTGAAAGTCCGCCCAGAACATACCTTTTCTTTTCAATTAAATCTTTTGAATAAAGTAACTGGTTAAGTGCATCATCAACACTGGCATTTGTATAATCTCCAAGTTTATCCAGTCTTTTTTCAGTTGCTTCTCCTACCATATTAAGGAATGCTTCCGTATTTTTTCTCTTGGCAGCAACTATTTTTTCCGCAGGATCCGCTGCTGGATCGTATGCTGTATACCAGCTCATGTCGGCAGACAAACCGTTATTTTTACCCATTTTCCCATTAGGATTATTTATCTGCATACCCTGGATATTACAGCCGTTAGGTCTGCCCGGAATTTTATCTCCTTCAGCTTCAGCTTCTCTGAATAATGAAGTTAAACCTCTTGCCATGTCGTTATATTTAATAACTTCATTTGCAAATGTATGTGACACATGGTTTGCGGAAACGACAGCCGGATTTGCTTTACGGGCAAGTAAAGGTGTTATTGACTGGTTATAATTACCGTTATCATCGACATAGTGCTGAAGGAACGGCTTTATAATTCTATCCACAAGGGCTGCTTCTTCTGAAGAAAGGTTATATCTGTGTTTATCAAGCGCCATCAATTCAGGAAATTCCGGCATCTGTGATAATTTCATATAATCCCCTAGTGTAGCTTTGTATCTTAAAAAGTCCATAGGGTTTCCTACTGTACCTTGATAATCAGGCATAGGATTGTGGAATATATCAATTATTTTAAAGCCTCTGTAATATTCATTGTCGACTGAGCGGTTAATTATAGACTCTGTAATCGGAAATCCTGTTCTACAGTGTGCAACAACATTTGCAGGATTGAAGTTGCCATGTTCGGCAGTATTCATTTTCGGGAGCATGTCTGCTGCTGCATCACCAAAGTCGCGGGTAAATAAATTTACATGCGGATGGTCTTTTAAGTCCGGTGAATAAGTATAAGCTTTCTGAAACTTAGCAAGGTCAGGTGTATGAATACAATATACTGACTTATCATCCAGTGTTCCGTCTCTAAGAGGAACTACCATTCTGTATACCTTGTATGGAATTGATTTTATCTTACTTAAATCACTTTCATCAATTCTCTGGATTACCCCTTTTGTTTCTGTTGGAATAAGCTCTCTAAATTCAGAAACTTTTATTGTTTCACTCTTACCTGTAAGGTTATATAACTCTCTTAGTTCATCATTAGGCGAAACCGGCGTATCCTGAACTACAAATTTTATTCGGTCTTCTGTAGTGCCCAGCTGTTTAGAAATCTGTTCTTTTGTCATTGTTTCCGGATAGGAAAGGAACCAGTTTTCCGGCATAGGTTTACGCGGGTTATATTCAACATCCTTCGGAACAACAAGAACTTTTATTTGTCCTTTAGGGTTATTATAACTATACAGCGGAACAACATGTCTAAAATCCAATCCGTCTTTGTTCAGCGCAGTAGGCATCTGGTCTGCAACTCCGCCTGCCCCTCCTGATTTATACATGTCTAGTCCTATATAACCGTCTTCCACTGAAACAGAAATACCCTGTTTGACATTTTTCCCCGGAACTCCTGTAAATGAAACATGTACTAATGTCGGTTTTTGTTGAACTGTATTTTGGTTGTTTTGTTTAATTGAATTTGTTGCGGCTAAACTGTGAAGCCCCCCCCCTCTAAGCTGGATTTGCTGTGTGACAGGCATAATACGCATAGTGAACCCCTTTACTTTTTCTGACTGTTATTAAACTTTATACTTTATTTTTACCATGCTGCAGAAACTCTTTGTTTTCTGCCTATATAGTAAAATGCTGACAAAATATTTTTCAACAGTTAAGAGGTTGTTTGTGAAGTTTTGTTAAGTAAATTTTTTTCAATAATTAAAGTTTTTTTTTTTACTTTAAAGTAAAATTATTTTGTAGTTAAGTAAAGGGAACAAATGGACAGATTTTTTGGAATTTTCGGGATAGTATTTATATTTTTAATTGCATTTTTAATGTCTAATAACAGAAAAGCTATAAATTATAAAACAGTAGGAACAGGCTTTGCATTGCAGGTTCTTCTCGCAGTATTTGTTTTTAAAGTGCCGTTTGGAAGAGCATTGTTTCTGAATATAGGGATGTTTATCCAGAAAATTCTTGATTTTGCCAAAGAAGGCGGGGCTTTTGTTTTTGGACCGCTTATGGATAATATCAGGCTTAGTCTTGTTTGGGGCAGCGGGGCAAATATATTTGCGTTGCAGCTTATTGCATCTTTGATATTCATGATGATTCTGGTGAATATTCTTTACTATTACGGAATTATGCAGAGAGTCGTGCCTATCTTTGGGCGGGCTATGAACAAATTGATGTCTGTAAGCGGAGCTGAGGCACTTTCTAATGTTGCAAGTGCTTTTGTCGGGCAGATTGCTGCGCAGATTATGATCAGACCTTATCTTGCAAAGCTGACACGTTCCGAGCTTCTTGCTTCTATGGCGGGAAGTATGGCATGTATTTCCGGTGCTACGATGCCTATTTATATAGGGATGGGTATTCCTGCACAGTATCTTCTTGCTGCTTCTATTATGGCGGCTCCCGGGGCGCTTGTTATTACTAAAATAGTTTATCCTGAAACACATGTTCCTGAAACAAGCGAGAACTTTTCTATAACTTACAGTAAAAGAAAAAGACCTTATATAAATGTTTTTGATGCTATTTCATCAGGCGCATCTGAAGGCATGAAAGTTGCGATAAATGTTATTGCAATGATTTTGGCACTTGTTGCACTTGTTGCTATGATTGATTGGTTTTTAGGCGGTTTAGGTGCGGCTGTTGTTAAATATCTGCATATAAACTTTGCATCAGCAGGCTTTGACCTGAACCAGCTTTCATTAAGATTAATTTTAGGAAAGCTATTTGCGGTATTTGCCTTTTTAATGGGGGTTCCTCTTCATGAGGCAACTACAGTAGGCAGCCTTATGGGAACAAAGCTTGTATTAAACGAGATGGTTGCATATGTAGACCTTATGCACCTGCCTCAGATGCTATCTCCAAAAAGCTTCCTAATTGCAAGTTTTGCGCTTTGCAGTTTTGGAAACTTTGGTTCAATTGCAATACAGCTCGGTGGTATTGGCGAACTTGCACCAAACCAGCGTAAAAATCTGGCGAGATTGGGAGTAAGGGCGCTTATCTGCGGAACTTTAACCTGTTATATGTCTGCTGCAATTGTAGGGGTGCTGTTCAATTAATTATTATTTAAACATTTCTATAAACTCAGTTTCAAAAAAATCAGCAATAGAAATAATTTTGTCTAACGGTGGAATAATTCTACCGTTTTCTACTTTGCTTATATAGGACGAATCGCATCCGATAAGTTCTGATAGCTGTTTACAAGAACATCCGTAGCGTTTCCTTAAGCGTTCTAAATTCCTGCGAAATCTTTTTAGAATTTCTTCATTCATTTAACAATAATCCTATATAATTTATTACAAAATGGATTTTAAATCCACTTTGTTGTATAATGTAAATAGATATAAGGAGGTATAAATGAAAAATTACGGATTTACTTTAGCTGAAGTTTTAATAACTCTTGGAATAATAGGAATAGTAGCAGCAATGACACTACCGACTATTGTTTCAAAATATCAGGAAAAAGTTTTGGTTGAACGTTTAAAGCAGACTTATTCTATATTTTCGCAAGCATATTTGAGAGCCGTACAGGAGAACGGTCCTGCGGATTCATGGGATATAGGCGAACCCGTTACAATGGAGGGGGCTGAAAAATTATATGATATATTTGCACCTTATATTATGCAGGGAAAACCTTGCCGCGGAGAAAACGGCTGCTTTGTCGATGACTATAAAACCTTAAGCGGCGGAGTTTATCAATATGCTCCTAAAAATCATACAATGTACACAAGAGGCATTCTTGTTAACGGTGTTGCTTTTGCTATGCCTTCTCACGGAACAGGATGTAAATATCTAGAAGATGAATACAATACTTATAAGAATATTTGCGGGGTTTTGTATGTGGATTTAAATGGGTATCAGAAGCCAAATCAGGCAGGAGTCGATTATTTTGGCTTTTTTATAACAACTAAAGGAATAACGCCTATGGGACTTGCCGGCTGGGATGGCGGGGCTAACGGGTATACTTGTGAATATAAAGGAACTTCCGGCGGTAACGGAACAGGATGTACCGCATGGGTATTAAATAAAGGTAATATGGATTACCTAAGGCGTGATATTTCCGAAGAGTGGAAATAAAATTCTATTTCGGAAGGTGATCCGCCCAGTGTTCATCGAGATTTTTGATGAACCTGTGCGCGTCAATTACATCATCATACGAAATTGGTTCTGGACCTTCCTGTACTTCAAGCGCAAGATCCGCACCATTTTTTACTTCAATTCCTGAAAAGCCAAGAAATGCTACGCCGAAATTTTTGCCGCAATGCCGGCATACAAGATGGGTAACTGTCAATCCAGGTTCTTCGCGTTTTATTATGAAAGAATTCTCATCAAAGTCTGCTTTACAATGAGAGCAGCATAGATTTGAAAATAGTGCTTTTAATTTCTTTTCCATTCTTTCCTCTTTCTTCTTATTATACATTAGATTAGGTTAAAATTACATTAAATAGATTAGCATACTGCGTTACATTTTTTATAATTATGGGCATAATATACATGTAAACTATATAGGAGAGTTTATATGGAAGCTATTAATTTGATTCTTTTCGGGTTCATTGTGTACACTGCTTTAATCGTAGTGCCAAGTATCTGGGAAGAATTAACCACAGAATCTTAATTAACTAAAATTTTAGACGTAGTGAAGTGTGAAATTGTTTCAACTTTTTTCACCGCCAGGTAGGAGGGTATGGTTTCTTAAAAGTGTTAGTTGTACGCTTATTCATAAGCGCTCCGGTGTAATACGCTCATTTTTAAGAAGGAAGTACTTCTTTTAGGCACTCAAGAGCAACATCTGTTGCAATATCCATATCTTTTTTTTCTATAATTAGCGGCGGGTTGAAATATATTACATCACCTAACGGTCTGAGCAGAACTCCTTTTTTCAAAGCTTTTCTATAAATTTGGTATCCGGTTCTTAGTTTAGAATCAAAAGGCTCTTTTGTCTTCTTATCTTTCACCAGTTCAATTGCATTTATCAATCCTATTGTTCTTATGTCGCCTACATTCTTATGAGAGGCGAATTTTTCTTTAATTATGCGGGTAAAATATTCAGCATTCTCGTTTGCTTTTTTGAGTACAGTGCCATCTTTTAATATATCTAAAACAGCGATTGCTGCTGAGCAGGCAAGAGGGTTTCCGCTGTATGTGTGCGAGTGCATGAATGCTTTACCGGTATTGTAATCAGCATAGAAGGCATCATAAATTTTCTGTGTAGTTACAAATAGAGCCATAGGCATATAGCCGCCGGTTAAACCTTTTGAAAGGCACATTATATCAGGTGACACTCCGGCATGGTCAAATGCAAACATTTTTCCGGTTCTGCCGTATCCGGTGGCTATTTCATCTGCTATTAAGTGTACATTATACTCATCGCATAATTCACGTAATTTTTTTAGATACAGAGGAGGATAAACTTTCATACCGGCAGACCCTTGAAGCAGCGGTTCAACCAGAAGCCCTGAAGTTTCTTTTCCGTATTTCCTGAATGTATCGGCAGCTTTTTCTGCACATTCGCAATTGCAGTGGTCGCGGTCTTTCCCGTATGGACATCTGTAACAATCCGGACCTTGAATCCTTATCACATCCATCAAAATTGGTTTATAAAGCTTTGTATAAAGATCGCAATCCCCGACTGATAACGCTCCTATAGTTTCGCCATGATAAGCTTCTGATAGCGCCATAAATCTTGTTTTCTGAGGGTTGCCGGTTTGTTCATGGTACTGAAAACTAACTTTCATTGCTGCTTCAATAGCAGAGGACCCGTTATCTGTAAAATTGAATTTACAAAGACCTTCCGGCAGTACCTGAGCTAAGCGTTCACAGAGTTCTATTGCCGGTTTATGGGAAAAATTTGCAAAGATTACGTGCTCAAGATTATCTATTTGTTTTTTTACCGCGGCATTAATTACAGGGTTACAATGTCCCAAAAGGTTGCACCACCAGGAGCTTATTACATCCATATATTTGCTGCCCTCTGTATCGTAAAGGTAAATTCCTTCACCATGGTCAATTACTATCGGAGGAAATTCCTCGTAATCTTTCATTTGAGAACAAGGATGCCATATATATTTTAAATCTGTTTTAGCCCAGTCTTTTTTCTCACATACTGTCATATTATATCTCCTTAAATATGGATAAAAGCTTACTGTTTTCAATGTTTAAATCTTCTTCGTCTTCTTTGACTACTGAAATAACTTTTATACCTGTTAAATTTTCTATTTGTTTCAGATTATCTTCTTGCATAAAATCATCTTCTTTGCAGCGGTTTACAATAATGCCTCTGATATTAATGCCTGATTGTTTTAAATACTCTGTTGTTAATACCGTACTGTTTATAGAGCCAAGTTCAGCCGATGCAACTACAATTACATCCATTTTTAGCATTTTTATAATATCCGGCAGAATAATTCTTTCTTCTTTTAGATTAAAAGGGCAGATAATTCCTCCTGCTCCTTCAACAACAATATAATCAAATTCTTCTTTCTTTTTTTCAAAATCTGTTTTGATTTTTTCTTTTGAAATACTTACTCCTTCAATTTCTGCTGCAAGATGAGGGGATACGGCAGTTTTAAATATGTAAGAGGCATAATCCTCTGGCTTTCCCCGTAATCCGGCTTTTTGAACAACATAAGCGCAGTCGCCCGGGATTAATTCCCCGTTGATAACCTCTGCCCCGCTGAGAGCAGGCTTGTAATATCCGCAGTTAATACCGCTCTCCCGGACTTTTTTTACCAGTAATGCAGAAATAAATGTCTTTCCTACATCTGTGCCGGTTGCTGTAACAAATATCCCTTTAGTCATTTTCATCTCCAACAAATAACACCTCCAGTGTAGAACTAAAGGTGTTATTTTTCAAGTATTGTTAATTAAATTTATTACAGCGATCCACCGCCACCATCGTTAAAGTAATCGTAGTGTCTAATGTCATCATAGTTATTAACAGGTTCAGCCTCTACGTGTTTTTCTTCAACTCTGGCAACTGTACTTCTGTTGCGCAGCAAGGCATCGAAGTTTGGTTCCATTGTTAATTCAAAGTGGAAGCGACCTATTTTATGGTCAGTTTCCCAAGAGTGGTTGATTAACGGATAGCCCCAATATAATCTGGCGCTTAAATCACCCGGCAATTGTACTCTTAAACCCATACCTATTGATGTCATAAAGTAATTATCATCATAGTAGTCTTCACCGGTTGACGGGAATATACCTCCGTGGTCAACAAAAACCGCACCTTTTACATATTTACCTATAAACGGAACTTTTTCACCGCTTCTAGGGCTTGTTATTGTTCTAGGAAGCAATGGGAACATTAATTCACCGCTTAAGTAGTAACCGTTTTTACCAATCATCAAACCTTCAGAGTAACCTCTAACTGTAGCAAGACCGCCGGCCTGGAACTGGTCAAGATAAGGAATATGTTTGTTGTTTGGTATTACCTGATAACTGCTTCTCAATTGACCTATAACGCCATGGGAGAAGTCGTGTAATCTTACTGCTCCGCCGGAAATTTTTATATAATTTGATTCTTTTCCCAGAATCGGTACTGCATAGCCTACACCCTGATTTAAGTACCAAATACCATATTTAGTATCTTTACGCATATTTAATGCTACATCAATACTGGTAACTTCATCTGTACCTAACTGAATTACATCATCAAATACACTTGTTCTGGCTCTTTTGTAGTTTAAAGCTGTATAACCTTTTAACTCAAAGCCTTGTTTTCTGATAAGAGGCTGTGAGTAATACAATGAATACATGTATGATTTACTTTTCAAATCTAAATCAGCCAAATCACCGTATCTGATTTTTGCAAAGCTGGAAGAATACAAAAATCCAATACGTCCATCGCGTTTGTTTACTGGAATATTGTAATCAAAGAACGGGCTTATGGCGCCGCCACTGAAGTATGAACCGATGCTCATTCGGTCTCTTCGTCCGAATAAGCTGTCTGCATATAACATTGCACCGCCTCTAAGGCTTCCTGTTGAGTAACGGCCTGCGTTATCAAATATACCTACAAGGTGGAACGGGAAGTTTTCGTGTGCGGTAAGTTCAATATCTGTTGTACCCTCTTGCTCTCCAGCTTTAAGGTTTGCTGTTAAGTTAACACCTTCATTGTATCTGTTGAAATCTAGAATATCTTTTTCTAATTCAACAATATCAAACAAATCATTTTGTTTTTGAGGCATTCTGTCGGTAATATATTTTGATTTGGTCCATCTGTTTTGATTAACAGTTATATTACCTACTTTACTTTCTACAAGTTCAATATAAATTTTTCCGTTTGTAACAGTTTGTTCCGGAAGGAATGCTTTCGCTGTTACAAAACCTTTACTTGCATACAGGTTATTAATTTCATTTATGACATTAACAATATCATTCATAAATACATTTTTACCGACAATCGGTTGAACGATTTTGTTAATTTCTTCTTTTGATAATATCTGGGAAGGTGCAACTTCAACGGAATCAATATAAACACCTTTTGTGTCAATATCTTCTACCTGAGCCTGCATAAAAGAGCTATTAGGATTGTAATTTTTTATAATCTGGTTTTCTTTAGACGGATTATTCTGGTACTCGCGTTTTTGTTCATACCTTTGGTAATCTTCTTTTAATTCCTGCTGATACTGCCTATCTCTGATAGAATTAATATCGTGTGTATAATTAGAATTTACGTCTTGTATGATGCTAGACGGATTAATATTTCCTAAGTCCGGGGCGCTGGATGCAGGCAAAGCAATAACACAAAGGGCTGAAATTCCTAATATTGCTTTGAAAATATTTATACCTTTTTTGTTCTTTTTCATTATTCACCTTCTGTTGATAATAAAAACCTAGAAAAATTTTTTGTTGCTAAAATTTTTACAAAAATTTATAAAGCATACTAAAATTCACTATTCCGCTGTTATTATTATATTGTATATTCATGACCTTGTAAAGATTTTTATAAAAAGTTCACATTAATGAAGTACGTAATTGTAAAATTTAATATGTTTAGTGTAGAATTTCTTTGTAGGTTGAATGTACAATCATATATATTAAAAAGGAGAAAATATGAACAAGATTAAATTCGCAGTTTTGGGTGTTGCAGCATTTGTTATTGGTATGTCAGTTCAGCATTTTGCGATGTCTGATGTTCCTTCAAAAATTGCCGTAGTTGATGTGCAGCAGGTCGTTGCTTCATCTTCTCAGGTTAAAACTTTAAAGAAAGAACAGCAGGCTAAAGCTTCTGAAATTATTAAATATGTTGAAAAAGCTAGAAAAGATGTAGCTTCTGTTACTGATGAAAAGAAAAAGAAAGCTCTTGAAGATAAGTATAATAAAGAACTTGTTTCCAAAAGAGATAAATTAGAAAAAGATTATGCTTCTAAATTATCAGCAATTGACAAAAGTATTTCTGATAAAATTGCAGTAGAAGCTAAAAACGGCGGATATGACGTAGTTCTTGCAAAAGGCGTTGTTCTTTACGGCGGTACAGATATTACATCTAATGTTATTAAAGCTGTAAAATAATTAATTTTAAATTTAATTATTAATTAAAAAGCCTCCTTATTTAAGGAGGCTTTTTCTATTGCTCGCACGCCCCGCCGATGGCGAAACTGAGAATACGATATTAGATTAAGCTCTATATGTCTTTGTATGACCCTGCAAATTTGTCTTTATAAACGGTATGCAGGATTTCATGCGCTTTATGTGAATTCGGATGTTCCAGATATTCCTGATAAAGCTTCTGAATAGAAGGATTCATGTGTGATTTGCGTAAAGGAAGCTCAATATCTTCTTTATACAGACCTTCTGCGCGTTCTCCTTTGATTTTGCTGTCATCGCAGCTTCTTGGCTGTCCTCCGCCGTTGATACATCCGCCAGGGCACGCCATTACTTCAAGCATCTGGAAAGGTGCTCTGCCTTCTTTGATTTCTTTTAATGCTTTTTCTGCCTCTTTTAGTGTTGATACTACACGTACAACCAATTTTGTACCTTTCAAATCAAGTTCAACATCTCTTGAGCGGTTGGAGGTTCCTCTTAATGCTTTAAAATCGACATCATTTAAAGGTTCGCCTGTTGCAAACTCATATGCTGTTCTCACAGCGGCTTCAGCAACACCGCCGGAAGCCCCAAAAATTGTTCCGGCACCTGTGTATTCCCCGAACGGAGAATCATGATCCTCCGGTTCAAGCGCATTAAAATTGATTCCGGCTTCTTTTATCATTCTGCCGAGTTCCTGTGTTGTTATTACATAATCTGTATCAGGTCTGCCGTTTCGTGCGAGTTCCGGACGTTTACATTCGTATTTTTTAGCTGTACAAGGCATAATCGCAACAACCACAAGATTTTCTCTTTCAATACCAAGCTGGTTAGGAACTAAATCAACAAGCACAGGCGAAAGCATAGACATTGGAGATTTGCAGCTTGATAAATGGTGTAACATATCAGGATGCTGATCTTCAAGATATTTTACCCAGGCAGGACAGCATGAAGTAAACAGCGGAAGATTTTGGCCTGATTTTAACCTTTCCAAAAATTCGGTTGCTTCTTCCATTATTGTTAAGTCCGCAGAGAAATTCGTATCAAAGACTTTATCAAACCCAATTTTTCTTAATGCTGCATTCATTAAGCCTATGCTGTTTGCACCTGGTTTTAATCCGAACATTTCGCCCAGTGCAACGCGTGTTGCCGGTGCCATTTGAACAACCACTTTTTTATTAGGGTTAGTAATTTCGCTCCAAACATTTTCAATATCGGATTTTATAGTTAAAGCTCCTGTCGGGCATACTGCTGCACACTGACCGCAGTTTACGCAGTCAACCTGACCGAGAAGTCTGCCATTCATTGGCTGAACAACCGTTTTTGAGCCCCTGTTAGCAAAACCGAGAACAGCATGTCCTTGAAATTCCGAACACGCTCTTAAGCAGGCTCCGCAAAGTATGCATTTATTTGGATCTCTTACGAGTGAAGGACTGCTGTCATCAACAGGAAGATATTCATCAAGCGGTTTTTCCGCATAACGTATTTTCCTGATGCCGTATTCTTCAGCATATTGCTGAAGCTCACAGTTTCCAGACTTTTCACAAGTCAGGCATTCCTTATCGTGGTTAGCCAGAAGAAGTTCAAGAACTGTTTTTCTGATTCTTCTTGTTTTTTCTGTGTTTAGGTGTATTTTCAAACCGTTTTCAGGCGGCATTGTGCAGGAGGATTGAATCCCTCTGCCTTCGACTTCCACAACACACATTCTGCATGCGCCGAATGGGGTTAAGTCAGGACGGTAGCAGAATGTAGGAACATTCATACCTGCTTTTCTTATCACTTCCAGCAGGTTTTGTTCGTCTGTAAATTCAACTTCTTTACCGTCTATGAATAATGATTTTTTATCTGTCATAATTATTTTTCCTTATAATTTTTGTCTTGGATTATTGGCGGTTTCCCATTGGGAACAGGCTCACACAACTCTTCAGTTCGTTGGTTCGCTTTGTCAAAACTTTTCATTCTGTTACATAATTTTTATCAAATTATTTCACTCCATTAAGTTTTTCTCATGGGCGTGCCGGGTTCGCTTACGCTTACACTGCGCACATTCCAAAATCCGCTACTCTAATACTATAGCTCTGAACGGGCAGTTGGTTAAGCAAGCTTCACATTTAATACATTTTTCCTGATTAATATGATGAGGCTGCTTAACTGTACCTTCAATAGCTCCGACAGGACAAGTTCTTGCACATTTTGTACATCCTTTGCAGAGTTCTTCCTGAATGACGACTTTCTTCATTGCTGTACAAACTCCAGCAGGACATTTTTTATCTTTAATATGTGCAATATATTCATCTCTAAAGTATTTTAAAGTTGAAAGTACAGGGTTTGGTGCAGTTTTTCCAAGACCGCACAGAGAACCTTCTTTGACTGATAAAGCTAGTTCTTCAAGGGTATCTAAGTCTTTCATTTCCCCTTTACCTGCAACAATTTTTTCAAGTATTTTTAACATATTTTTAGTGCCTTCGCGGCAAGGAACGCATTTACCGCAGCTTTCGTGCTGGGTAAAGTTCATAAAAAATCTTGCAACTTCGACAATACAAGTATTTTCAGCCATTACAACAAGTCCGCCTGAACCGACCATTGCACCTGCTTTTATCAGGCTGTCATAATCCATAGGAAGATCAAGATGTTCTTCTGTTAAACATCCGCCGGATGGACCGCCTATTTGAACGGCTTTGAATTTTTTGCCGCCTCTAATTCCACCGCCTATGTCAAATACGATTTCGCGTAAAGTTGTACCCATTGGAACTTCAATTAACCCTGTGTTATTAACTTCACCTGTTAATGCAAAAGTTTTTGTACCTTTTGAAGTTTCTGTACCGAAAGATGCAAACCAGTCTGCACCTTTTAGCATAATTACAGGTACGTTAGCCAGGGTTTCAACGTTGTTAATTAATGTAGGTCTTCCAAACAAACCTTTATTAGCCGGAAACGGCGGTTTTGGACGCGGCATACCTCGTTCGCCCTCTATTGAAGCAATAAGTGCTGTTTCTTCGCCGCATACGAACGCTCCTGCCCCTTCTTTAATATGTAAAGTAAATGAGAAATCGCTTCCCATAATATTTTTACCTAAGAAGTGTCGTTCTTCTGCATCTGCAATTGCTTTTCTCAGACGTTTAATAGCAAGCGGATATTCTGCACGTACGTATATATACCCTTCATCAGCGCCGATTGCAAAGGCTGCTATTGCCATACCCTCAAGAAGCTTATGCGGGTCGCCTTCCATAATACTTCTATCCATGAAAGCTCCAGGGTCGCCTTCATCGCCGTTACATACAACGTAAGATTTTCCGCCTTTGTTTGCTGCTGTAAATCTCCATTTTCTGCCGGTAGGGAAGCCGCCGCCCCCTCTTCCGCGAAGACCGGATTTTTCAATTTCTTCAATAACCGCATCGGGATTATTGGCTTCAAGAACGTTTGCCAGCGCCTCATAGCCTCTTACTGCAATTGCTTCGTCAATACATTCAGCATTAATGTGTCCGCAGTTTGCAAGGGCTGTTCTAGTTTGTTTTGCATAAAAGTTTATATCTTCATTTTTATGTACATGTTCATGTGTTTTAGGATCAGTGTAGAGAAGTCTTTCCACCGGTTTATTATTTTTTATATGGCTTTCGTAAATTTCTTCAACATCCTCAACTTTAACCTTTACATAGGTGACGTGTTTGTCCGGTATAATTACCAGAACCCCCTGTTCACAGAAACCATGGCAGCCGGTTGGTACGGTTGTCATTTTGTCGTATTCTGTTAGTGTAGAAACATCTGCTCCTAGTTCTTTAAATTTTTCGATAACTTTTAATGAACCATTGGCAACGCATCCTGTTCCTGCACAAACAAGAACTCTAAGCCCCTGTTTTTTTAATTCTTCCTGAGCTTTTAGCTGCTCTTGTTTTATATCAATATTCAAAGCTGTTTTTTCCATATTATCTGCCCTCTTTCAAAAGTGTATCGAGAACTATTCTGATAGCATCAGAAGTCATCTGCGGATAAACTTTACCGTTAATAACAACAACAGGTGCAAGACCGCAAGCACCTAAACAGCTTACGGTTTCCAAAGAGAACATTCCGTCATTTGTTGTCATTTGTCCGTCTGTAAGGCTTAATCTTGCTTTGATTGCGTTTAATACAGGCATAGACCCTCTAACGTGGCAGGCTGTACCATCGCATACTTTAATTTCATATTTACCTTTAGGCTCCAGTGAAAACTGTGCATAAAATGTTGCAACACCGTAAACCGTTGCAGGTGAAAGACCTTCAATTTTGGTTCCGATGTAAATCATAGCATCTTCAGGGAGGTATTTGTATACTTCCTGAACTTTTTGAAGAATCGCAATTAAATTAGACTTTTTACAATCATAAGAATTGATAATTTCGTCTAATTTGGATGTGTCGATTCTCTGAGGATTGTCTACACTCATCTCGAACTCCTATTACATATTATTTATACAACGATTGTATCTTTATTAACCCAAAAACAAACTTATACAATCTTAGTGAGATTATCGCATATTGGTAATAGAAAATCAAGTTTTTAAGATTTATTTTTTAGAAGTTACTTCAGATGTTAGTTTAGCAATATGCCTGTACAAATATCTTAAAAAGTTGTCTTCTGAACACAAATGGCTTGTAAAGATATGGTCAGTTCCGGATTCAGGATCTGTTATAAGCATTGGATTTGCTTTTGAGTGTATATAAGATTTATTTACATCAGAAGAGATAATGGCTTCTTTTGAGCGGCCGTTAAGGATATTGGCAACGCGTACACTTAAATTCCCTTTTAATGATTGTTTCAGGTTCTGTTGAACTTCATCATTAGAATAAATTGACTTAGAAGTATCAAAAATATCTACACTTACGCAATGTTTTTTTGCAAAATTTGCAATAGTTTCCTTTGCTATTTCTACCTGGTTAAATGCGTCAGATGCTGCATCCATTCCTTCTGTATTCACAAAACGGTTAATGGCTTTTTGATGAGTTGCTATTTTATTAGCCGCAATTTTATTTTGTACTTTGTTGATAATTTTTACTATTTTCATATTTCTCCTTTAGCTTTTTATTTAGGATAAAAAGCTATCATAAATTTTTTTGCTAGTTTGTATATTTATATTAATTTTGGACAGTAATCTTTTACCGGACATACTTCACAGTTTGGTTTTTGGGGTTTACACACATTCTGGCCATGGGTAACTATAAGTGTATTAATATCAATCCAGTATTTTTTAGGTAGTTTTTTGCGAAGAGCAAATTCTGTTTCTTCCGGCGTTTTTGTTTTTACATAGCCCATTCTGTTAAAAATCCGGTGCACATGGACATCTACGCAGATTGCAGGCTTATTAAAGCCTCTTGCTACTACCAGATTTGCCGTTTTTCTGCCAACTCCGTTAAATTTAATAAGTTCATCAATTGTTTCAGGAACTTTTCCATCCAGCTTTTCAACGATTTCTTTAGACAGTTCCACTATCTGTTTTGCCTTATTTGCATAAAATCCTACCGGATAGATTGCTTTTTCCAACGTTTTTACGTCGCATTTTGCAAAGTCTTCCGGTGTTCTGCCGATTTTTAGCATTCTTAGTGTTGCCGGATATGTTGTCTTATCATTTGTTCTCAGGCTTAGTATACACGAAATAAGTACCAGATACGGGTCATTAAATGTATCCATTAAATGTACAAAATCACTTTGCTGCTGTTTTGCGTCTTTTAAAAGTCTTACAACTTTATCTATATCGAGTTCAGCCATTCAATAATTCTCCAACATTTATTTTTGTTTTGAGTTTTAGTGCATAAATATTATCATACCCGAAGCTTTGCAGTTTTACAGCATCTTTTTCTGTTGTAACAATAGCACCGGAAATGTCTTTTATATCTGCTGGTTGATATTGATGATGGTCATCAAAAGTTATTTTATTTTTTATTTCATAATCTTTTAAAAAAGCATAAAATTGTTCCGGCTGCCCGATTGCACAGAGTGCTGTTATTATACTGCCCGGGGCAAGATATTCTCCGCTTTTTATGTTATAAACATAATCCGGTTCTGTTTTACATATAAATACAGGAAGTTTTAATTTTTTCCCCATAATTTTTGCCAGTTTTTCTGCTCGTGTATGGTCTGTATTTTTACTTACAATAACAAGTTTATCTACTCTTGAAAAAGCTTTCTTACCTTCCCTGAGCGGTCCTGCGGGAAGCAGTTTTTCATTACCAAAGCCTTTCTCGCTGTCTGAAAGAACTATATCCAAATCCCGGTACAATTTTCTATGCTGGAAGCCGTCATCAAGAATAATATAATTTGCTTTTAAGTTATCTATAGCATACATCGCAGCTTTGAACCGGTTTTTTGACGTTACCACAACCGCTCCTTTTGCGTTTTCAGCAAGCCAGAACGGCTCGTCTCCTGCAAGATTTGCATTATAGTATATTTTTTCTCCGTCTGAAATAAGGTTTATCTGTTTATTAGAGAGTTTTCCGCCGTAGCCTCTTGATATTACAGCCGGTTTATCTCCTCTGGAAATTAAATATTTTGCAATTTCTGCAACTACAGGAGTTTTTCCAACGCCGCCGGTTGTAAGATTTCCTACAGAAATAACAAAAGCCTTTACATGTTTTGGCTTTAATATATGTTTATCGTATAATATATTTTTTAAACCGCTTCCGATGCCGTAAAAAATTGAAGCAATTTCCAGAATTTTTACAAAAGTCCCTTTTGATTCTTTGTTATAATGTATTTTAGTTATTTCGGTTTTTAAATTTTTCATAAATTTATTTTATTCTTAAGTTAAGGTTAAGTTAAGGTTTTCAAACTGCTCCCGCAGGATTTTGAAACAATACTCTGCCTGTATTTTAAAATTAAAAAGAACAACTTAGAACATCAATCTGAACAGTAAGAATCTTTTGTTCAATTTTTCAGAGAATTTTCTCAAGTTGCAGGTTGTTGCAGTTGTTTCTTCCAGAAGTGTCTGCAATTGAGTTTTGTTTTCAGGTGTTACCTGGTTTACTGTTGCAAGTGTTGTTGTTATCTGAACCATAGCTTTGTTAGCATTTTCAACTGTATCTGTAAGCTGGCGTTTCAGGTGTGTATCTTTTGTCATTGAGTTAACAAATGTACTTATTTCATTTATGTTATGGGAAATTGTTCTAATGTCTTTTGCAATTTGTTCAGCTTCTTCTTCATTACCCATAATTTTGTTGAAATTTTTAGCCATTTTATCAACAGAGTCTGCTGTAGTATATATTGACTGCTTGAATTTAGGATCTCCTATAAGAGCATTGATATTTGCAGAAAGTTTGTTAAAGTCGGTTGTAGCCTGTTCCATTAGAGCCATGAGCTGGTCAATGTCGCTTCTTGAATCATCAAGAAGTTTATTGACTTTTTCAACTGTAGAGTTTGCACTTAATGTTAAATCATTTATATGATTAACCGTATCTTTAAGTTCGGCGATTGTCTGGTCTGAAAGCAGAGTGTTAATTTTCTGGTTTGTTTCAGTAAGGGATTCTGCTGCTTTATACTGCCAATCCATAAAGTCTGCAATTCTCATAGGTTCTATAATTGTATATTTTGACTTTTGCTGCGGGTATGGCAGGACAGTATTATCAAGTGTTGAAATCCTTAATTTTTTTACATTATCTTTACAATTAACAGCTTCCCCTTTTATGAAATCAGGAAGTATAAGTCCAGGGAGGTTTACAATATAATCAACTTTATAGGCATATTTTGTTTTAATTCTATCCCTGAAACTATAAGGTATTGCATCACTTGGAACAACTTCTATATTATTTATTTTACCTACATCATAATATTCATCACTCAATTTCATCTGTACAGCATCATCCTTAAACAAAACATCCTTGTTATACATTGGAATATAAAGAGTTCTTGTTTTAGGAGGAGTAATTTCAAGGAATAATTCTCCGATAAGACCGGATTGTTGTATTGAAAACATTGATGCTGTAGGTATCTCAATATCAGGTTCGGTTATAACGAATTTTACATTTACGTAGCTGTTATCACCGTTAATTACAGGAGTAATTTCTTCAACCTGACCAACGCGAAGTCCCATCATCTGGACACCTGAACCGGGGCGCATGCCGTTAACGTCCTTGAACTGGACTTCAATTCTGTCCGCAGAAGAAAAGGCTCTGCCTTTTACCCTGAATACAACACCAACAAGCAATACCAGTGCTATAAGAGTTAAAAGACCTACTTTAAATGATGATGATATTTTCATTAGCTACCTTTCCTTACTAAAACAGATTATAAAGCAAGTGTAGCAGAAAAAAGATATTAATGCAAAATTATAAATAATTAGCTAAGATATTTTTAACATAATTCTGGGTTTCCTGATACGGAGGAACTCCAGAGTATTTGTCAACTGCTCCGGGACCGGCATTGTATGCCGCAAGGGCAAGGATTATATTGCCGTTATATTTATTGAGCATTGATTTTAAATATTTAACACCGCCTTCTACATTTTGCCATGGATTATAGGCATCTTTGACGCCAAGATGCTTTGCTGTTGCCGGCATAAGCTGCATTAACCCCATTGCACCTGCTTTTGATGTGGCGTTAGGATTAAAGCCTGATTCCTGTTTTATCAAAGCTTTTACGAGTTTTTCGTCTACTCCGTATTTTTCTGAAACTTTTGATACCATACCTAGAATCTGCGCTTTGTTTGCACTGCCTGCGGCTGAAGGGTAAGCATTTGCTGCTGTTGTGCCGTTTATTTCACTGAGGGCATTTGTAAGGGAATTCATTGAGTTGTTTTTTACAATATTGGCATTAACTTTCATCGCCTGCGGGCCTAGCAGTAGAGAGCCAAAATTGCTTTTTGTTGTTGATTGGAGAATGTTTTCAAAAGATTCTATGGTGTTAGGATTATTTGCGGGATAAATTGTATCAATCGGATTTAAAGATGCAGGGCGTTCATTTCTGTTAATATAATTTACCTGATTATTCAGCGCTGCATATCTTTGCATTGCTGCGGATTTCCCGCCGCTTGATAATAAACCTTGAATAAATTGTGAAAACATAATTCTCTTCCCTTGTCCAATAATAACATTATAGATTTAAACTACTACCCTGTTATCATTTGAATTAATGATTTTTTTCGGGAAGTCAAAATATTTTCGCTCATCTTGCCTGCGCGGTTTAATTTATAAACATACAATCGCCATAACTGTAGAAACGATAATTGTTTTTAATTGCTTCACTATAAGCTTCAAATATAAAATCTTTTCCGGCAAGAGCGCTTACCAGCATTAAGAGTGTTGATTTCGGCAGGTGAAAGTTTGTTATTAATTTATCAACGACTTTAAAGTCATAAGGAGGGTAAATAAATAGTTCTGAGTGGTCATGGCAGGCTTTCAGCTCTCCAAATTTGCTGTAAGCTGTTTCCAGAGTTCGCACTGTTGTTGTTCCAACTGCTATGATTGTTTTTCCGTTTGCTTTTGCTGTGTTAATTGCCTCGGCAGCTTCTTGTGTAATTTCAAAAGTTTCGGAGTGCATTTTGTGTTCAAGTATATTTTCACATTTTACAGGACGGAAAGTTCCAAGTCCTACATTTAATGTTACGTATACTATATCAACACCTTTGTCCTTTAATTTCTTTAAAATCTCTTCTGTAAAATGTAGTCCGGCGGTCGGTGCAGCAACAGAACCTTCATCTTTTGCATAAACCGTCTGGTATCTTTCAAAGTCAAGTTTTTTAATATCTTCATTCTGCATTTTTCTTTCAATATAGGGCGGAAGCGGAATATTTCCGTTTCTGTGCAGAACTTCAAGGATATTTCCTTGATAGATGAGTTTTACAAGCCACTCTCCGTCATCTTCAAGTCTTTTTATTACTTCAACTGAAAGTTCTGAACTTATCCTGACAATTGTGCCGTTTTTTACTCTTTTGGAGGGTTTTATCAATACTTCCCATTCATCATTTTCAAGTTGTTTCAAAAGGAAAATTTCAATTTTGGCACCTGTTTCTTTCATTCCGTAAAGACGTGCAGGAAGAACTTTCGTATTATTTAAAACCAGCATAGAATCTGGTTCAATTAAATCAACAATGTCATAAAAATGTTTATGCAAAATAGAATGCTTGTCCCTGTTAAGTACAAGCATTCTTGAATTTTCACGTTTTTCAGCAGGCAGCTGGGCAATCAGTTCTTCGGGTAAATTGTAATCATAATCTGATAATTTCATTACTGCCTCTGTTATTTTTTATAAATTTGTTTCAGCTTATCAAGCAGGCTTGCAGGCTGAGGTTGACCATCTACTACAACCTCTGCTTCAATAACTTTTGAACCGTCGGTTGCTTTTACTTTTTTGTTGGCTTCTTCCATATCCATTTGTTTGTTGATAAGAACAGTCTGAAGCACCTGAACAACGTTGCTTACGATTAGATAAATCAAAACTCCGGCAGGGATAGGAATTATCACAAAAGTTCCTATAATCATCATCGGCATGAATGTTCCCATAGATTTTTGGATAGCTGCCTGTGTAGGATCCATTGAATCCTTGTTTTTGTTGGATGTTGCCATCATTAATTTTTGCGAAAGTACAATTGATAAACCAAATAATACTATCAGAGCAAATACATCCCAGTGGAATGATTTTTTTACTTCTACTGTAGGCATTGAAGTTATCAGGTAACCGCCCTTTCTGGTAAATGTAAGTTTTTCATTTTCTCTTGTATTCTGGTCTGTAACAGTGATTTCAGCTTTTTGTATCTGATCAAGCTGGTTAAACTTAAGACCTAAATTGTCCAAGCTCATTTTTAAATCAAGATTTTCACCTGGTTTAATTTCACCCTGAACTTCAAGTGCTTTTTTCTGGTTATTAATTTTTACGTTATCAATAACTTCTTTCGGCAGGTATACACGTGCAGTTTTGCCAGGAACAAACACGTCATATTTTGAAATCCCCATCACCCCGTCGTTTGAAATGCCTGCACTCGCTCTGAGTGTTGTATCCAGGCGGTTAATAAATAGGAATTTTGAGTTTCCTGCCATCTGGATGAATTGCGGGCTCATTAATGCAGAGTAAAGAAGAATAAATATCGGCATCTGGATTAATAAAGGCAGACAGCCGCCCATAGGGTTAAAGTTATGCTCCTTGTAAAATTCCATCATTTTTTGCTGCATAACCTGCGGGTTATTCTGGTATCTGTCCTGTATTGCTTTTAATTTAGGCTGTAATGTCTGCATCATTCTCATAGAACGCTGCTGTGATGTATTAAGCGGCCATAGTGCTGCTCTTACAATTAATGTTAATACAACAATAGCAAGCCCGTAACTTCCAACAAAAGAAGCCAGCACTTTTAATATTTCAATAGTTAAAGTTACAAAATCCAATTTCCCTAATCCTCATTAAAAATAAAAAACATTCTTCCAAAACTTTATTATAAAAGAAGAGTAAAGTCAAATGAATGCTCCCGTTGAATTTAATTAGTTATAAAAGTTAAAATCGTTATCCAGCCTGTCTTCAATAAGCTTAATAAAGTCAGAGCACTTCATTCCGAAAGCATTAGCAAGCTTCCAGACCGTTGTAAGTCTTGCATCTATATAGCCTTTTTCAAGTTTAGAAAGCAGACCATTTCCTATATCATATTCAAACGAGAATTTATTTATGCCTTTTCCGGTTTTCTTTCTATTTTCAAGAACAATATAGCCAAGACTGTTTAAAATCTTTTCCTTATAAAATTTTTGATTATCATTATCAAGGTCTTGCATATATTTTAATTTTAAAATATATTGAATTTATTGTATTGAATATAATCTATAGAATATATTCAATAGGTAGTTTAAATGGAGTTATAGATATGAAATTTAGAAATCTGTTTTATTTTGAAAAAGTTAAAGCTTCAAATCATATGATTTTTAACTTTTTGGGAGTAAAGATGAAGTTTAAAATCAGGTATGGAGGAAAAATGCTGGAAGATGAGGTAGAGCTGTTAAAAAAAAGACTTCTTAAGATTGATAAAATTGCTAATATAGGAAGTATCCTGTTTTTTGTACCTCAATATGATAAGGATTTAATACAAAGGTATATTGTTGAGAGAAATAAATTTTTTGAGCAAAATATTCTTCTTGAACTTTTGGAGTATATTCCAAAGCATGATGCCGTAATTTTGGATATTGGCGCAAATATCGGTAATCACACTTTGTATTGGGCTGCGTTATGTGATGCTAAGACGGTTTATTCTTTTGAACCGGTGAAATCTACTTTTGATATACTTTCAAAAAATATAAGTCTTAATAATCTTGAAAACAAAGTAAAACTGTTTAATATCGGATTGAGTGATGAAATTTGCTATGCAGATGTTTCAGCTTATTATGAAACAAATATCGGAGGAATTTCAGTTAAAAAATCCTCATTAGGTAAATTAAAGCTTGATATGCTTGATAATATTAAAATTGAAGAAGATAGAGTTGACTTTATAAAAATTGACGTGGAAGGACATGAATTGTGTGTATTAAATGGAGCTATGAATACTTTGAAAAAGTACAGCCCGAAAATTTTTGTGGAAACCGGGAACTTAAATGCTGTTACAGAACTTCTTAAACCATTAGGTTATAAGATAAAAAAAGAGTTTGAAAATAACAATTATCTGTTCATTAAATAACTAAAAAAGCTTCACTTAAATGTGAAGCTTTTTTTTAAATGGTCGGGATGACACGATTTGAACGTGCGACCCCCTCGTCCCAAGCGAGGTGCGCTACCAAGCTGCGCCACATCCCGTTATATTAAATTATCAACACTTCAAAGGGTTAAATTTATATTCACCTTATTCAGCGCACCTCTTAAGTCTAACCCAAACATTTTTTTCAGTCAATAGCTTTTTTTTATTTTATTAATAAAATTTTTCTAAAATTTGCATTTTATATACTTTTCTAATTTTGTGCTACAATTGTCTTATGAAAAATATTATTGAACAAAAGGTTTTTTATTCTGATACTGATGCTTACGGAGTTGTATGGCATGGGGCATATTTAAGATGGCTTGAGATGGGGCGTGTAGAGTGGTGCGAAATGACAGGGCATAATCTTATCGAACTTGAGCGTATGGATATTGTTCTTCCTGTTGTTAATCTTAATATACGCTATAAATCTTCAGCCAGATTGAATGATGAACTTGTTATAGAAACAACCGTTTCAAAGTTTAACGGATTAACTGTGACATTTGCACAAAAGATTACCTCAAAAGAAACAGGAAAAATCTTCATTGAAGCCGAAGTTGATGTTGTTGCAATATCTAATTCCGGCAAGCTGTACAGAAGGATGCCTGAAGTTCTTTCTCAGGTTTTTGAAAGGGCGTTGAAATGTCCGGTATCCGTTTAAATAAATATATTGCATCTTCCGGCTTATGTTCGCGTAGAAAAGCCGATGAATTAATAGAAAGCGGTGTTGTTTTTGTAAACGGGAAAAAAGTTACCGAGCTGGGTTTTCTTGTACAGGATAAAGATAAAGTTTTTGTTGATAAGAAGCTTATTCACCCGGCAAGGCATGAATATTACAGATTTTATAAACCAGCCGGTTATATAACAACCAGTGATGATGAAAAAGGCAGAAAAACAATATATGACCTTCTTCCGGAAACTTTGTACGGATTGAAACCTGTAGGGCGTCTTGATAAAGATTCAACCGGTCTTTTAATTTTGACAAACGACGGTGAATTAATTAATGATTTAACCCATCCGTCAGTAAAGGTTCCGAAAGTATATCTGGTGTCTATTGACGGCAGAATTCATCCTCACCAGCTTGATCAGATGGCTGCCGGTATAGAAATAGAAAAAGGCAAGACTGCTTATGCCGATGTTATGGTTTTAGAGGCTGATAACAAACATACTATGATGCAGGTTACGCTTTATCAGGGTTTAAACAGACAAATAAGAAAAATGTTTGAACATTTGGGTTTTGAAGTTAAGTCATTAAAACGTATACAACATGCTACAATTAGTCTGGATGGTTTGAAAAGAGGACAATTCAAGCCGATTAAGCCTCAGCAGATTAAAGAATTGCGGAACTTCCTTAACAGGATTGCTTCAAAATGATTAAAGTTGCACTAACAGGTAATATTGCAAGCGGCAAAACAACAGTACAGTCTATACTTGAACGGTACGGATACAAAGTTCTTGATACTGATAAGACGGCTCATGTTCTCTTGGATGAACTTGAAGAAATTAAAGAAGCCTTTGCAGATTTTGATATTGTCGAAAATGGAAAAGTTTCTCGCAGCAGGCTTGGGCAGATTGTTTTTGATAGTCCGGGGCTAAAAAAGAAGCTTGAGGATATTATTCACCCTGCGGTTAAAAGGAAAATTTTAGAATTTTTTGAAGAAAATAAAAATGAAGATTTAGTATTCACAGGCATACCGCTTTTGTTTGAAAGCGGTATGCAGAATATATTTGACAAATCTCTTCTTATTTATACTGATGATAATTTACGCGAGAAGCGCTTAATTTCGAGGAATCATTTCAGTGTTGAATATGCACATAAACGTATGTCTGCTCAAATGTCCCAGGATGAGAAAAAAGAGCTTTGCGATTATGTGATTTATAATAATGGTACGATTGAGGAGCTTGAAATTTCGGTTAAGTCTTTTTTAGCGCTATATTCTTAAACCGGAACAAATACACGAGCCCCCTGCCTTATGTTATTTGTTACGCCGTCGCTGACTGCCTGTCCGTTACCGAGTGTAATCTCTACGTGACCAGCACTGCTGTCATATCCGGCAACACCTCTGTCATAAACCAGTACGCATCCGGCAGGAAGTGATGAAAGATTTATATTGTTTGCAGATATTTCTTTAAAGTTTGAGTTATTGCTCAATATATCTGCATACTGATAACCGTCACCTCTTTGTCCGTTTGACAGACCGGTGTTTTCAAGCGCAATTCTTACATATTTTGCGCATTTATGAGTAAAGCCAACTGCATTGCCTGCTGCGGATTTTGCAAGATTATAGCCTTTTTCTGAATTATACCCTACATCTTTCAAAGCCGGAAGATTTGTTTTGGTATTAAATGATGATGTATGGAATGTATAGTTTGAAGTTTTCTTTTTAGATTTGTATGAGTAGTTTGTATTTAATGTCGGCATCCAGGATGTAAATGTATTACTAGATGGTGCCGGTGTTGAATTAGTATTATTGTTAATAATTTTATTTGTTGTGTTAAGAGTGCTGAATGCAGTAATCATATCCATAAAATTCTGCAAGAACGGCATTGCACCGAACCAGCCAAAGTTTCCAAAACCTCCGCAGCAGCCTCCAAACATTGGCATAGGCATTACAGGAGCAAAGCTCACAGGTGCAAAACTCATACCCATACCGAATACAGAGTTACAGGAGAATGCCGGCATAGAATACCCGTATGACATATTAAATCCGCTGCCATACGTATTATTGCTAATATATGAGGTATTCATTTTTACCAGTGCGCTGCCAAACAAAACTTTTCCCTTTATATAAATATCCCCTGTATATTTATATAAACGTTTTTTCTTTAAAAAAATTGCGCAAATATTAACTAATTTTTATAATACCAGCCTCTGCTTTACCTAAATCAACAAGAGAAAATGGTTTGGCTATATCCTCAGTTAGCTCAAAATCGTTGTCTGTAAAGTTATACAAGCTTTTTAAGTCAACAGGTTTTTCTCCGGAAAAGAGGTAGAATTTATTTACATTCTTCATATATAAACCGAATGTATTCGGCTTTTCCAACGCTTGTAAAAATTCTGCCATGACATTTTTCTTTGAAAATCCGTCAAAAGTAAAGTCTTTCATTGAGTAGCAGCTTTTAGCTGTTTCAAGAAGCACATAAGGTTCAATCCATTTTTTTATAATTATGTGTGACATTATACTCCTGCGGTTTCTTTAGCTTCTTCCTGTTTTTTGAATTGCATTTCGTATAATTTTTTGTAAATTCCGTCTTCAATCTTCATAAGGTCTTCATGAGTTCCTAGTTCTGCAAGTTCGCCTTCATTTACAACCGCAATTCTGTCTGCATTTTTAATTGTAGAAAGTCTGTGTGCAATAACAAATACTGTTTTATTCTGAATAAGGTTATCAAGAGCTTTTTGCACAATAGCCTCTGATTTATTATCAAGTGCAGAGGTTGCCTCATCAAGTATTACGATAGGTGCATCTTTGAGCATAGCTCTTGCAATAGCCACACGCTGTCTTTGTCCACCGGAAAGTGTTGTGCCGCGTTCTCCTACATATGTATCCAGCCCTTTTTCAAGAGAGTTTGTGAACTCATCGAGATGAGCCATTTTGACAACTTTTTCTAATTCTTCTTCGGTAGCGTCTTCATTACCCATCATAATATTCTGCCTGATAGTTCCGGAGAAAAGGAAGTTATCCTGAAATACAAATGAAATCTGGTTTCTCAAAGAATGAAGCTGGAAATGTCTTATGTCAATACCGTCAAATTCAACAGAGCCGCTGGTGACATCATAAAATCTCGGGATAAGGCTTACAACGGTACTCTTTCCTCCGCCGGAATTACCAACAAGCGCAAGGGTTTCGTTTTTATTAACTTTAAGATTAAAGTTCTTAAGCACAGGAACGCCTTCTTCATATTCAAAGTTAACATTTTTAAATTCAATAGCATTATTAAAGTCTTTTAATTCAACGGCATCAGGTGCATTTTTAATATGAGGCTGTAAATCAAATAATTCAAATACACGTCCCATAGCAACGAAGGTGCCCTGAAGGCTTGTTAATGTGTTACCAAGGGTTTTGGTAGGTTTATAGAGCAGCAGTAATGATGTTACAAATGATGCAAAGCTTCCTGCTGACATCTGACCAGAAAGTATAAGGTGGTTTCCGTATGCCATAACAAGCGCAATACCTATTGAACAGACAAAATACATAATAGGCGACATCCAGCCTACACGTTTTGTCAACGACATTGCAAGATTAAACTGCTGGTGAATCTGGTCTTCAAACTTGTCATTTTGTGCTTCCTGTAAGTTGTAGGCTGTCATAATTTTATTGCCTGCAAATGTTTCATTAAAGTTTGTTGTCATATTACCGCCGACAACCATGCTTGCATTGGAAACGCTTTTAATTTTTTTTCTGATTAAGGTTACAGGAGTAATTGCAATACCCATAACAGTAACACCGATTATTGCAAGCTGCCAAGAGTTATAAATCAAAACTCCGACAAGCCCAACAAGACCGAATGCTGTTGCAATAAATGATTTTAAGCTTTCAATAATATTTTTAGACGCAGCATCAGGATCGGATAAAAATCTTGTTAAAACAAGACCTGATGAGTTTACATCATAAAACTGCGGATCAAGATTAGTTAACTTTTTAAATAAATCAATTTTTAAAGAGTTGGAAATTTTATTTCCTGTCCAGTCAGTCAGGTAATTACTTACGTATTTTAAAATGCCCTGAAATAATGCAAACCCAACAATACCAAATGGTATGATTGCGGCAAATGCTGCCTGAATATGAATATCATGCCCGAGAATTGTATAAGTCTTTGCCGGGTCACCGTTAATTACAAGATCAAGATACGGTTTAAGCGACAGGGCCACGACACCATCAAGCAAGCCCAGCGGGATAGCTATAATCAGGTTCATAATTGCCCTTGGCATTACCGGTTTTATATATGGAAAAATCTTTTTTAAAAGGTAACCGTATTTAAATGCGTCCTTAGATATTGTATCTTTTAATCTGTACGTATTTGACATTATTTTTAAGCCCTCTGTAAACTAATCAACTAATAGCCATTATTCCATAAAAATTTTAAATTGCCAAAATATTTATTCTTTGTGTTACAATTTGTTTATGAGAGTAGTCTAAGGAGAACTTATATGCAGATTTGTGTTATTGGAACAGGATATGTTGGGCTGGTTGTTGGAACATGTCTTGCAGAAATGGGTAATAATGTAACTTGTGTTGATAATGATTTAGAAAAGCTGTCAAAGCTTGAAAAGGGTATTGTTCCTATTTATGAACCCGGACTTGAAGAATTAATCAAAGTAAATGTCAGAGAAAAAAGACTTCAATTTACATCTGATTTAAAATCTGCTGTTGAAAAGGCTTTAGTTTGTTTTATTGCAGTTGGAACTCCTCAGAGTGAAGACGGGGCAGCTGATTTGCAGTATGTTGAAGCTGTTGCTGAAAGTATAGGTAAGGCTGTGAACGGTTATAAGGTTATTGTTGACAAATCTACAGTTCCGGTTGGTACGGCAGACAGAGTTACCGAAATAATCAAAAGGTATACCCCGCACGATTTTGATGTGGTATCAAATCCGGAGTTTTTAAAACAAGGTGCTGCTGTAGATGATTTTCTAAAGCCGGATAGGGTTGTTATAGGGTCAAACTCGCAGAGGGCAACCGAAATTATGCAAGAGTTATATTCGCCGTTTTTGCGTACCGGAAATCCTGTAATAATTATGGATGTCAAGTCTGCCGAGATGACAAAATATGCTGCAAATTCTTTTTTAGCAGTAAAAATTTCGTACGCAAATGAAATTGCAAATATTTGTGAAAAAGTCGGTGCTAATGCAGAGATGGTACGAATTGGTATGTGCGCCGATAAACGTATCGGTTCGCAATTCCTGTTCCCGGGGCTTGGGTACGGCGGGAGTTGTTTTCCAAAAGATGTTAAAGCTTTATTGAAGACTGCAAAAGACAACAACTGCGGATATAAGCTTCTTGAGGCTGCCGATGAGGTTAATAAAGAGCAGAGAGTAATTTTTATAAATAAAATTTTGAAAAGATTTAAATCAAATATTGCGGGCATGACATTTGGTGTATGGGGGCTTGCATTCAAACCAAAGACCAATGATATGCGTATGGCGCCTTCCATTACAATTATAAATGCACTGCTTACTCTCGGTGCGAAAGTAAAGGCTTATGATCCTAAGGCATTTGATTTTGCGCGTAGTCTTTGGGGTGATGAGATAACTTATGCAGATAATGCTTATGATGCTTTAGACGGTGCGGATTGCATGCTGCTTCTTACTGAATGGAATGAATTCAGAAGACCTGATTTTGACAAAATCAAAAGTTTGATGAAAAATCCTGTCATTTTTGACGGCCGCAATCAGTATGAACCTGAAAGAATGGAACGCAGAGGATTTGAATATTACTGTATAGGCAAATAAGCTTTATATTTTGTTTAAAATTTCGTGAATAGTATTCAGTTTGCTCTCATCAAGCCTGTGACCGCCTGAATCAAGAATAACTAGTTCTCTGAGAGATTTTGATTTTAAGGCAAGAGCTTTTGATGACTTAACCGGTATAAGGTTATCGTTTGCTGAGTGGATTATGTATAATGGTACCCTTGTTTTGGAGATTCTTTCTTCTGTTTTGAAAATTTTTTCAAGCGGGTTTAAAATTCTTGGATAATGTTTGTATATGTATTGGAAAAGTTTTGGAATTTTGAATTTTTTATTATTGACAATATTGTCTACTTCATAGCTTAGTGTATTTACCGGAGAAATTAGGATTAGAAAAGATGCTTGCGGAATTTCTTCAGCAACCCTTGTGGCTGCAAACCCTCCAAGACTGTGTCCGACTATTCCTATATTTGCAGGTTTGATTTTCTTTTTCTTTAAATATCTAATTGAGCCGGCAATATCTTCTTCCAAAGTATATTCATCAGCCATTCTGGTTTTGTTTTTGCCAAAGCCGCTGTATTCAGGTGCAAGGACTGCATATTTCGATTTTAAAAATTCATTGTAAATCTGCTGGCAGTTTGAGATATTCTGTGATGTTCCATGAAAAAAAATGATATATTTGTCTGTATTCTCAGGGTTAATATCATAGGCTGTAATTTTTCTGCGCCCGGTAAGAGGAATTTGTATTTCGTTTATTTTTCCTTTTAGTTCAGCTATAGGCGGAGAAAAGCGTCTTCTTGATGCAATTTGCGACCGTTCAAAGAGTTTCATGCAAAATCTGTATGCCGGATTATACTGCTTTAAGTGTAGTTTACCCTCAAAAACAACTGTATCTGCCGGGTTAATATTTTTATTAATATAAGTTTTATTTTTGTTTTCTGCAATATTTGGACAGACTGCAAACTTTCTGTTTAAAACATTGCTAACTTGAGTGATACGCATAAAAATCCTTTTTGTTTTTTTAACTTAACAGGAATACTCTGTCTAATCAAGAAAACAAATACTAATTTTACAAAAATTATAATCTTACACTTGACTTTATTATTCAATTCAGATAGAGTAATTAATGTAACTTTTTTCGCATAAAGCGGAAGGGGCTGCGGCTAGGCTTCATAATTTGCCTGAGTATCAAATTATGAAAGGAGATAGACAGCATCTAGCAATGAGCCGCAGGTAGTAAAAATTAAATAGTTATAGGGTCTGTGGCAAGGCTCCGTAATTTGATTAAGTATCAAATTATGGAGGGAGGTAGACAACGTCTAGCAATGAGTCGCAGGTAATGAAAATTAAATATTGTGTGGGCCTGTGGCGAAATTGGTAGACGCACTAGACTTAGGATCTAGCGCAGCGATGTGTGAGAGTTCGAGTCTCTCCGGGCCCACCATTAAAAAAGAGCCTTTGCGGCTCTTTTTTTTAGTAGAAACCCTTAGTGCATAAAAATTTTTATTATATAATAATATTTAGAAGGAAAAACAACAATTCTTTATCATCATATTTGATTATTACTTTTATATCTTTAGGTTTTCTTGGCAGGCTTTGTTTTATAAGGAGAAATTTAAAAAGGTAAATTATTCTTGAAAATCTATTTGTATATTCCCGTTTATATACTTATGCCATATTTTTGAGGCTTCTTTAATTAAATGCAAATTAAACGGTAAACCAAAGTTTAATTCTGTATCTTCATTTTCTTCCGTTTCAAGTATTGTGCCAGTTCGATCACAATGTTTGAATGCGTTCGCATAATTAGAAATCTTTTTTAAAACAGGAAATCTACTTAATATGTTGTTTTTATAATTTTTAAAAGAAATTCTGTTCTTGTATTTTGAATGATAATACAAATAATCAAAAATATGATCTAATGAAATTATTGCATTTATATACTTGCGGAATGCTTCTCGTGGATTTTTCAATATTGGTGTTTTGTTTTTACCAATTAATCCTAATTCAATAAAAAAATCACAACAATTCATTAATGCAATTAATTGAATATAATCATAATGATTTTTTATTGGACTATCTTTTCCATTTTTTAGATATTGCATATCTAGATTATAATACAAACTTATAAAGGGCTTTAAAAGAAATTTTCCTAATGTAATTTATGTTGCTCGTTTCATCTAACGAAACATATGTTTTCCTTATTAATATTTTATTTATATACGTTAACAAGAGTAATAAATGTCACCAAATCTTCATCAAGTTTGTCGTATACGTTATCCGGTATGATTATTTTTCTGGCATCAAATTCTTCAACAAAACATGTGGTCATTGACTTATCTGAAGGATACTTTACAAGAAATTCATATAAATCTTTTACCTTGTTAATATATTCAAGATTTACTTCTGCATTTTTTGCGTTCTTTTTATTGTATTTCTCTTCAAGTTTTACAATAGAATAATAAACTGATGACTTATCACCTTTGTTATAAAGAAAATAATCTTCCCTAAACGATACATAATGTTTTGATAACCTTCCGGAAGGAGAATTAATAATGCCGCGAATGACATTTTCATCCTTTGTCTGACGTTTGTTGGTTTCAGCAGCAATACATGGCGATAAAAGCAGCACCATACTTACAAGTACAATAAAAATTTTTTTTCATATCCAGCTCTCCATAATCTATTTTCTGTCAAAATTTTCGGGGTGTGCAGAATTGGAAAGTTTTATTTCGTAAAATTCGTTTTTATCAATATTTACCCCCATTGTTTCTGTACTGACAGTAAATTTCTTCTTTTTGTTTTTTAAAATATTGTCGATAAAACTTTTCATAATTAAATGATAGCACAAAGTAAATATTTATTAATTGCTGCTTGCAAAATTTTCTACTTTGTCCTACTATTATAATACTTACGTGCGTCGGTATATTTTTGTGGAAAATATTTAACAGCCGATTAAGGAATTTAAACAAATAGTATTAAGTAAAAATTATAAAGGAAATTGGAAATGAACCCTATTATTGACGAATTAGAAAAACCTTATATGGAAAAAGAAGTGCCGGACGTAAACCCGGGTGATACTGTTAAAGTATTTGTAAGAATTGTTGAAGGAAACAAAGAAAGAATTCAGGCTTTTGAAGGTACTATCATTAAAAAGCATGGTTCAGGTATTAACAAAACTATCACCGTAAGAAAAGTATTCCAGGGTGTTGGTGTAGAACGTGTGTTCCTTCTCCACTCTCCAAGAATTGAAAAAATTAACGTTGTAAGACGCGGTGATGTTAAACGTTCTAAATTATATTACTTAAGAGAACGTTCAGGTAAGGCAACTCGTATCAAGGAAAAAATTGAAAAAAGATAAGACTCATATTCACTGGTATCCGGGACATATTGCTAAAGCTGAAAGAAAATTAAAAGAACAGCTTTCTCTTGTTGATGCAGTGATTGAAGTTATTGATGCGAGATTACCGTTATCAAGCATTTATAAAAATATTACGGGGCTTCTTGGTGAGAAGCCCCGATTAATTTTGCTGAATAAGGCTGATTTGGCAGATACCGCTGAATTGAAAAAGTGGGCGAAGATTATTGAGGATAAGTTTAATGCTCCTGTTATCTTATCTGATGCCAAAAATTCAAGGGATTTAAGCATAATTGTTAAAAAAGCGGTTGAATTATCCGAGCCAAGAATTCAGGCTTTGATGAAAAAAGGCTTATTAAGGCGTCCGGCAAGAGTTATGGTTGTTGGTATGCCAAATGTTGGAAAATCCAGTATTATTAATAAACTTACAAAATCCTCAAAAACTAAAATCGGTGCAAAAGCCGGTGTAACCCGCCAGCAGCAGTGGGTTCGCATTAATCCGCAGCTTGAGCTGCTTGATACTCCGGGAATTATCCCGATGAGACAGGATGATCAGGAGGCGGCTAAAAAATTAGCTTTCGTAAATTCAATATCCGAAAATGCTTATACTAATGAAATTATTGCTCATGAACTGCTTGAGATTTTGGATAGGAAATATTCAGCGCAGCTAAGAGAATATTATGGAATTGGTTCTGAGGATTTGTCAGTTGAGAATATTGCGCTTAAGCGAAACTGGATTATTGCCGGCGGGCAGGCTGATATAGAAAGAACTTCTGTTTATATATTAAGAGATTTTAGAGAAGGAAAGATTGGAAAATTTATTTTAGATGACTTTGAAGAGCAATAAAAATTTATTTGAGTTCGATACCGGTTTTAAGAAAAAAATAATAGGAACAGATGAGGCGGGAAGAGGTCCTGCTGCTGGCGGAGTTTTTGCAGCGGCTGTAACTTTCCCTGAAAATTCAGGCAGTTTGATAGAAAGACTTGCTGTTTTAAATGACAGTAAACAGCTATCAAAGAAAAAGCGAGAGAGTATTTACGATATAATCAAAAACGAAACAATAAATTCTATTATTTGTGTTGAGGTTGGAGAAATTGAGGAGATAAATATCCTTAATGCCTCGTTAAAGGCTATGAAACTTGCATGTGAAGCTGTTATTGAAAAGGTTGGATATGAAAATCTTCTTGTGCTGGTAGATGGTAATAAGCTTATTAAAGACTTTACAGCTGCTCCCCAGCATTATGTTGTGAAAGGTGACGGAACGTCAGCTTCTATTGCCGCAGCAAGTATTCTGGCAAAGGTTACGCGTGACAGGTATATGGAAGAGTTAGACGCACAATACCCGCAGTATGGCTGGGCAAAGAATGCCGGATATTTAACTAAAGAACATATGGCGGCAATTGATAAGTATGGACTTACCGAATTTCACCGCCCGTCGTTCTTAAGAAAACATTTTGAAAAGCAAAAACAGTTGAATTTATTTTAAGTATGGATAATCTTTGGGGATTTTCCACCCGTTTTGCATTATAAGAGTTGAACACCCCCAGTTTCTGGATTTGTTTGCACAATCTTTTGTGAGCTGTTCATGTGATTGTTTAGTTCCATACGTTGTTATTCTCGAATTTTCAATATCACCAATAAATAAAAATGTGTTTATACCATCAAAATGCCCGTTTTTGCAGTTTTTGTAGTCTATACAGTAAAATATATATAAATTATTTAAACTTGGAGTTTCATCCGGGAGAGTGCCGGAAAAGTAACTGTTAAATCCGCTGCCGTCTATAAATATTGCTTTATAATAGGTATTATTTTTTCAGACCCTTCTTCGTAGATAGTTTTTATATATTTTGTTATGTTATCCCTGTACCAGCTTTCCAAATATTTAGAATCTGTTAAATCTGTCTGCTCAAATACTAATTCTCCTTTTTCTGACTTGGCCCTGGCTAATGCCTGATTCATTACTGAATAAAATTTTGCAAGCCTTGTTTCTACAACATTTCTTCTATATTTATTAATGACTGAAGGTAACGTCATTGCTGCGACCACACCTATAATGCCGAGTGTTATCAAAACTTCAGCCAGAGTGAATGCATTTTTATGTCCAAAAACGAAGGAGGATAATTGTTTAAGCCCCCCCCCCCTCAGGGAAATTTGCGCTATAACTTGTGTTTCGCATATACTATTCCTTTCTACGCTTCAAAAAGTTTATGAAGCCGTCTTCTTATATCTTCTTCATCCAGTTCGTTTGTAACTTTGTTTAAATCTATTGCCATTTGATAATAATTAGCAGCATCATTTGTAAAATCAAGCATCTGGCTTGCTCTGCCTGCATTAAAATAGGCAAGTGTATAATTTGCATTTAGTGCAATAGCTTCTTCAAAGTATTCCAGGGCTTCTTCTGCATCGCCAAGCCCGTCAAGGTATAAAATTCCGAGGTTATTCTGAGCATAAGCATTTTCCGGATTTAACTCAATTGCTTTATGATAAGCAACAAGGGCTTCTTCAAGGTAATCCTTTTCCCATAGAGCAGTACCGGCCTTAAAATATCCTCTATAATCTTCAGGGTTAAGCAAAATTGCATCACAATATGCCCGTATTGCTTTATCAAGATCATACTCTGCCATGTGAATATCCCCCAGGGAAATATGTAATTCATAATTGTTTGGATCTAAAATTATACCAGCCTGATATGTTGCAACTGCTGCTTCTATATTTCCTTTTATTTCTCCGTAAATTGCGCCGAGTGCCTGACATACGATTGCAGTCCATTCATTATCCGGATTTATAGCGATTGCCTTCTGGTAAAACTCTATGGCATCATCATACAATTCAGCTTTTGAAAAAGCATATGCCAGCGAATTATTATAAAACGGATTTTCAGTATCCCTTTCAAGTGCAAGTTTGAATGCACTGATTGAGTTGATTTTATCTTCTTTTTTTAGATATAAATGTCCTAATTCATAATAAATTTGAGCTGTATCTATATCAAATTCAAGAAGCTTTTCGTAACAGTCAATTGTTTCATCTGTGTTTTCAGGGAAATATGTCTGTAATACGGTTGCTAATTTTATAAGTACTTCCCTGTTAAGCGGATTAGATTCCAGTACTTTTTTGTAACAATCTACTGTCAAATCAATTTCATTATTTTTAAGCGCCAAATCGCCCATTTTATTATAAAAAATCTGGCTGTGGCTTGTTTCAATTATTGCTTTTCTGTAAATATTTTCTGCTACAGGATAGAGCTTAAATTTTTCGAGAAACTTTCCAACTGTGTTAAATGTGAATACCGAAAAGTCATCTGAAATGTTTTTGTAAAACATTTTTAAAGACGGTCTGTCCCATGCAAGCATAAGGCTTCCGGAGAGGAAGTAGTACAAAAATTGCATATAATCCGCCACAGACCCGTTTTCTGCATTAATTTTCTGCAAGATAGTCTGTGATAAGACAAGTCTTGGTCTTGCAGATTTAAATCTGCTCATCTTTATTGCAGATTTAAACTCTTCCATGGCTTCCGGATAATTCTCTGCCATTTTCATAAAGAAACCTGTATATAGATGCGCATTCATGTTTTTTGGAGCCAGAGAAACAGCTGTTTTGCACTGATCTATGGCAGTGTTCACGCTTATCTGTCCCTGTTCCCACATTAATGCAGCAAGGCGGTAATAAGATTCAGGAATTGACGGATCAAACTTTACCGCGTCAATATAATTTGTTATTGCTTCCTGCAAATCATTATTATCCTGTCTTATTAAATATTTTTCATGCGCAATACGTGCTTTTTCAAGTGCTTCCTGCGCCTTTTTGCTTTTTTCGCTGTCTGCTGCCGTTACCGGCGGTACTAAAATCTGTTCTGACATTTGTGAGCTCCAAATAAAATATGTGTATAACTTTTATCGAATCATCTTTTTTCAATCTTTATTATTTCTACAAAATATCCTCTAAATGTATTAGATAATCGGGTGATATAATATTTGATAAGCGTGTTTTAAAGATACTCTGCATTTATTTTCCTTTGTATTATAATGGAGTTATGGGATATTTGAATAATGAATACGATGTAATAGTAGTTGGAGCCGGACATGCCGGATGTGAAGCGGCAATTTCATGTGCAAGACTTGGAGCTAAGGTGCTTCTTGCAACATTAAATGTTGATAATATTGCTATGATGCCTTGCAATCCTGCAATCGGCGGTCCAGCAAAGTCTACACTCGTGCGCGAGATTGATGCTCTTGGCGGTGTGATGGGCGAGGCTGCTGATGAAACTTATATACAGATGAAAATGCTCAATTCTTCAAAGGGTCCGGCAGTAAGGGCTCTCAGGGCACAATCTGATAAAAAACAATATATTGACTTCATGCGCAATATTATAGAAAATAATGAAAATATATTTCTGCGTCAGGCTTGTATTACTGATTTAATTACAAATGATGGCGTTGTCTGCGGTGCGGTTGATGAATTCGGTATAGAGTACAAAGCCCGTTCAATTATATTAACAACAGGAACGTCGCTTTCAGGACGTATTTTTGTCGGGCTTCAATCATACAGCGCAGGCAGATTGGGTGAAAAAGCCGCAATCGGGCTTTCGGATTCACTTATGAAACTCGGTATTAACATTAAAAAGTTAAAAACAGGCACCCCGCCAAGAGTTGATAAGAGAACAATTGATTATTCAAAAATGACAATTCAGCCGGGTGATGAGGTTTTGAATTTTTATTCATTTAAACCTAATAGACCTGTAAGACCTCAGTATCCTTGTTATCTTACAAGAACAAATGAAGAAACTCATGCTATTATCAAAGCTAACCTTGATAAATCACCTATGTATAAAGGGTTAATCCATGGTGTTGGTCCGCGTTATTGTCCTTCTATTGAAGATAAAGTCGTAAGATTTAGCGAAAATCCATCACATCATATCTTTATCGAACCAGAGGGGTTGAATACTTATGAAGTGTATATTCAGGGATTTTCAAGTTCTCTTCCTGCTGATGTCCAGCTTAAAATGCTCAGGACGCTGCCGGGTTTAGAGAAAGCTCATGTTATAAAACCGGCTTATGCGGTTGAGTATGATTATGTTCCTGCTGTTCAGACAACGCATTCTTTAATGTCAAAGACTATTAAAGGTCTGTTCTTCGCAGGTCAGATTAATGGAACCAGCGGTTATGAAGAGGCTGCTGCCCAAGGCTTAATTGCCGGTATTAATGCAATGAATTATCTCAATAACACAGAAATGCTTGAGTTAACGCGAAGTTCATCTTATATAGGAACTCTTATTGATGACCTGGTAACAAAAGATATTGATGATCCATACAGAATGCTTACTTCCCGCTCCGAATACAGACTGCTTCTGCGTCAGGATAACGCTGATGCAAGGCTTACGCCGACCGGACATAAAATTGGCTTGATTGATGATGCTCAGTTCAATTTGTTTAAAGAAAAACAGGCAAATATTGAACGTGAAATTTCAAGAATGAAAGAGGCTAAATTATCACCTTCAGAAGAGGTTAACTCAATTCTTGCTAAATACGGCGAGCATATAGACCGCGGGATTAAGCTTGCAGACCTTTTGAAACGCCCGAATATTAATTATAATATTATTCAGGAAGTTGATGAAACAACCGGAGATCTTAATCTTCCAAGAGATGTCTATGAACAGGTTGAAGTGCTTACGAAGTACGACGGCTATTTAAAACGGCAGGAATTTCAGGTGGATCAGGCAGGAAAGCTTGAAAAATATAAGATACCTGATAATATCGATTATATGTCAATGGAGCATATTTCAACTGAAACAAAAGAAAAATTAAATAAAATCAGACCTAAAACTCTGGCACAGGCTTCCCGTATCGGAGGGGTTAAGCCTGCTGATATTTCAGTGCTAATGGTTCTGCTGGACCGGCATACTTTTGCAAGAACTGAAAATTAAACTGTCTTGTCAAGTTTAGTATATTTAATATTATTCATTTTTAAAATTCTCTCGAAAAGTGCTTCTTTATCAACATTAACATTTACTGTTGCTTTTCCGTAAACACTATTATATCTGATACGGTTAAAAGTGCTGCGCGCATCAAAAATCCAAAAATTATTCATCAGCATACCGAGTGTAAACACTTGATTTCTGCTTATTGCAGTAGAAGTATCCACTTCATATTTCCCGTTAAAATTTGGTGTGTATCGGGAATAGTATGGGCTAAATTGCGGTATATTTATATTCATATTTCTCATAATGTTCCTGATAATATAAAATTAACTTGTTTAGTGATTAATTTTATAAAACTTTACATTATTTTAAAAGCTCATTGTTAGTACTTCTAAGGTTTGCCAATTTTTTCCTCAAAAGTCTATTGATAAATTTTAGTTTTTGCGGAAACTTAGCATTTTGTTTAAGAGAAATTTCCAAATAAAGAATTCTTTTGAAATTTTTAAACCACCCGAAGCCTCTTTTCATATAATTTAATTCGTTTTTATAGGCATTAATTTCTGTTTTTAATTGATAGCGTGCTTTTTGTAAAACTTCTACTGAAATTTCGTCAGGAACAGAGCTTAGATGTCCTGTTATATCTTTTTCAAGTTCTTGTATATTTAAGGGAGTATCAAATTCATTGAAAAGTTTATCTCTAACTATATTAATATTTGTGTCGTAATGCTGATTATTGAACTGGTTCGTCCATCTCGCCAGCGACATTTTGGGGTTAAGAATATGGTCAAACAAATGCCGTACCTCATGTGCAGCACAGTATTTATCTATGATAATTTTTTTATCTTCATTCATCGGCAGACTGAGAGTGAAGCTTTCACAGCTTATAATGGCAGAGTTTTCCCCGGAATTTTTTACTGAAAACTGAGGCGTTAATGTCCCCTTATTCTTTGAGCCGGTTTCGGCATTGACGTTGAATGCTATTTTGTAAGGATGGAGAGTATTTTTTAGTGCTGTTGTAAAATCCTCTGTTGCACATACCGATTCGATTGCATTTTTATCAAGCTCAATGCAAAATTTTTTGTACAATCTATCTGCCATTTTATTTCTGAAATTTACAGACCCTTTACATACACTGTAAGGTATTTTAGCTTCAGAACCTACTCTGCTTAGAAGTTTAATCATATATACAATAAATCCGGACAGGGAAATTTTTGCACATGTCTTTAGTCAATCTGCTGATATTTAATTTTTTCATATTTTTTGTAAAAGTAAAATAAAAGAGAAAACCCTATAAATGCAAAAAATGCACCTGGGAGAGCTGTGTATTCATATCCAAATCCATTTGCAACCGGAAGTCCGCCTATGAACGCTCCAAAGGCATTGCCAAGATTAAACGAAATTTGGGAGCATGAGGCGCCGAGCATCTCTCCGCCTTTTGCATTTTCTATCAGCAATACCTGCTGCGGTGCAGATACGGCAAAAAGGCAGGCTGTACAAACACACATTAAAGATACTGCCAAAAACGGATTTCCTGCAAAGAAAAATATCATTAAAAGTGCTATTCCTGCAATAAGCTGAGTATTTCCTGCAATTAAAGCCGGCGAAAATTTATCAGAAAGCTTTCCTCCAAAAGTGTTTCCAAGGCACATGCCGCCTCCAGCCAGCACCATCAGAAACGATACATATTTTGGAGCAACTCCTGACGTGTTAACAAGTAGAGGATTAATATAGCTGTACATGCAGAATATTCCGCCATTACCCATTATTACTGCAAATATAAGAAGCCAGGGGATAGGTGATTTAAAAATTTTGAACTGACCTCTAAATCCTGTATCCGGCAGAGGTTTTATATATGGAATAAGTTTTACTACAGAGTATAAAACTAAAAGTCCGAATAAACCTATTAATAGGAAAGTTATCCGCCATGAAAAACTATGGCTTATGAATGTACCCATCGGAATACCGAAAAGGTTTGCAATAGTCATGCCTGAAACCATTGTTGCAACAGCCTGATTTTTCTTTCCTGCTTCACATAGTTTTCCCGCAGTAATTGCACCCACGCCGAAAAATGCCCCATGCGGCAGTCCTGCAATAAATCTCAGCAGGCAAAATATATTATAATTTGCAGCAAATGCGGAAGCCAGATTTGCTAATGTAAAAATTGTAACCAGAGCTATTAAGATATTTTTTAATGGTTTTGTTCTGCCAAGCAAAACCAGCAATATTGAACCAAAAACAACTCCCAGAGCATAAAATGATATAAAATGTCCTGCTGTAGGAATTGATACAGACATTGACTTTGCAGTGTCCGGCAAAATACCCATCATAACAAATTCAGTCATTCCCAGCCCGAATGTGCCGAGTGCAAGAGGTAAAAGGCATAATGATTTTCGCATATTATTTATAAAATCCGTTGTTTCCAGCAAAATTTTAAGCAATAAAAAATTCCCGGAGATGGATTCGAACCACCGTTGGAAGAGCCAGAATCTTCAGTCCTGCCACTAGACGATCCGGGAGTAACAATATTTATTATATACAAAAGTCCTTAAAATGCAACTCTTAATTTTTATTTTATCTGTATTTAGGTAAATTTTTACGGAATTTCGCAGGTATAAGTTTTTCAGCAGCTGCTTCTATCTTTTCAATGTTCCTATTGTAAAAATTTCCGGCAAATACTGCTAACAACCCGCTTATAATTATAAAACTTATTTGAATAAGGCTGTCTGCTTTAACAGATGTTAGTAAAGATATTTCCAGTGATACCATGTAGCCGAAAAAGCCTATCCCTCCTAAAAGCAAAAATATTTTCCGGCGCAGTAAAATTGATAAGAGTATAAATATTACATTGAAGATTAATAGTATTATTCTATTTATATAATCATGCCCGTCTATGTTTAAAAACATGTATGACAAATCAGTTATGCAAAAGTAGAGCATTAAACTCCCTGTTATATACATCCATTTTGAATAATCTATACTATATAACTTATCATTTTTAAATGCTGAAGCGATAAGTATAACTGAAAAAAGAGTACTATAATAGAGTTCTCCATTCGGATGTTTTAATATAAGTTTGTCGAATATATCAGGAAAAAACAAATAACAAAGGCTGTATAATGAAGCTATCACTGGCAGCATAATTATTGACAGCGGTCTTTTTCTTATTAACACAAGACTAGCAATTAATGTAAGTGAAAATATCGTGTAAAGTGCAGGTTTTGAGGCTGCGAAAAAGTCTGTATAATTATGCGCTTCGGAAAATTTCGGATACAATCCCGTCATTTTTGTAATAACAAGTATTATATATGAAACGGAAAGTATAAATAATACATATAAAAGACCCGCAGGTGTTTTATTTTCTTTTTTCCACATATAGTTTGCCGCAAAATAAAAAACAATTGAATAAATAATGCTTAACAGAAGAATAAATACGTATGTGCTGGATGTTACCAGCTCATGCATATAATAAGCCATTGCGCCTAATGCAATAAGAGTTCCTCCATAATATAACACTGTTTCGATATTGAATTTTTGTCTTTCTTCAGTATGCAGGTTATTCTCTGTAAAAAATTTCAGCAGGTTCTCTGCCTGTTCTTCCGAAATTATGCCTTTTAAACATGCTTCCTCTAATTTATTTCTAGATATATACATTAACTATCCTCCGTTATTTTTTTCGTTTAGATGCAAAATATTTAAAAAATATGGTATTGTCAGCATCTAACGCTCCGTAGTTGCAAAAATTAGTATAAATTTTTGTTATGTCATTTGGGTTTGTTAGTTGGTATATACAAGGACGTTTAATTTTATTATTTAGGGTAACTATATCATTTTTAACAGGTGTTTCTATATTTTGGTGCAGCATTACATAAAATCCCTTATAGAAGGTTGAATAAGGCGTACAAATGCCTATTAATAATAAAATTGCCAATATAATTTTTGAGGTTTTATTTGCCGAATTATCAAAAAGAAATTTGATTACTAATACCATTAATATAAATAGTGCAGGTATGGATGCTCGCATGCACAGGTCTGGCGTAGTCCCAATTCTTAAAAACGGGAAGAGCATCAAGGATAAAAATGTAATGTAATATAACGGATTTTTTTTATTTTTATAAAATATTATGAATAGGAATAGTCCGGCTTCAAGTATGAAGAATATGAGTATATTAACATTAAATAAAAATACTCTTAAGCCTTCTTCGGATACGGTGTTATTGCTTTTATAATATAAAACAAGTATAGGTAATAAAATCAATAGTGACAATATATTTTGCGGGCTGAAAAGTTTCTGTAAAAATATAGCAGTTTTATTATGCTTTATAAATTTTATAAATTCATAACACAGCAAAAAGAAAATATAAATCCCCAGCCCAAGAAATGACATAGGTGCGAAGAATAATGTTAAAGCTGAAAGAAATATATGATTTTTAAAATTTAAAGGTTTTTTTATAAATAAAGTAGTAATTAACCATGGTGCAATAGTTTGATTATAAACCCAGAAAAGCAGTGTTGTATTACTGCTATATTGAAGCAGCCCATGCCATTCCAAATATTCTTTATCTACATTAGGATAAAGTATATCCAGTCCGGAAAAGAATATGAAAATAAAAAGTAAAATATAAAACTGATATTTTTTAGGTTTTGTATAAATAAAAAGCTGGAGTGCAGTAAGTATTACTCCGCATGTACAGAATAACAAATTAAATGTATCCCCGAGCTTAAATGCGATTTCATTTGGTGCTCCCAGCCAGAGCATAAGCTTCCCGAAAACTGCAGCTGGCATTAAAAATCCCATATAATAAACCATTGCCGAGCCGTTATCGTATCTTACCGGAAATGAAAAATTAATTAAATCTCTGAGCAGTGCATTACGCAGATGAAAATCGGAATTTTGATAAAAATAGCCGCCAATACCGGATAAAATACACCATAATGAACAGACAACTATTGTTATTATCAGAACTTTGCCCGGGATTTCGAGTTTACCTGAAGGCATCTTATAGAAAATTAAACCCAGAATTGCCAAAAGTGAAATTACGCTTATTACTGCAAAAAATGGATTCAACCAGGTTGATAAAAATATTAATAGCGGAATACTTAAATAAATATATGTAAGTTTATCAATTAAAGTTGTTTTAATTTTCATAATTCTATGTTATTTTAAAGTAAGGATATGTTTAATTATACTAAGAGGAGCTGGGTTATGCTATTTTATAAAAAATTGTTACAATATTGTTTATGTCTTATAGTGTCAACAGTTTTTATGCTGCTTGTAACATATATCTATACATTGAATAAAGATCATGGTGTATTATTTTTTAGTGCATTTTTTATAGCCATCGTGAGTTCTGTTGCAGGCTGGGGGTTGTGGTACATCAAGAACAAAAATCTCTTTGAAAATTTTCTTGTAGTCTTTACATATATATTATTTAATATACTTTTTATTTACTTTGGACCGGTAACTATGGATAGAAGCTTATCATCATTTATCTATTTTTATTCCGTTGAGCGCGGAGAAATCCCGGTTGAAATATTTAATGATGAATACTTTAGACCATATGTAAAAAGACGTTTTGAAGATGGTGAAAAGATTGGTTATTTGAATTGCCAGGATAGGGTTTGCAAACCTAAATTAAAAACTAGAATAACATATTATGTGCTTTATCCTTTAGGAAGAATTACAAATACATTAACCGCATATGATGAGTTTAAAGTAATGGCAGACAAGTTAATTAAGAAGTAATGAATTTTTGCATTAACCACGAAAATTTACGTATATTAAAAGACGGGATAAACCCGTCCTTCTAATATAAAAACTCCCCAGGTTGGACTCGAACCAACAACCTACCGGTTAACAGCCGGTTGCTCCGCCATTGAGCTACTGAGGATTATTACTTTAATTATTCTTACCCGCAAATTAAATCATCTGGGGCTTATGTGTTTATTATAAAATAAAAAATTTTTATTGTAAAGTCTTTTTTCTTATTTTATTGTTGATAATTTTATTAAATTTTCAAAATCCGCATGGCTGGAAGATAACTCCTCAAATGTACCAATATCAACAATCTCCCCTTCTTTGATATAAATTAACTTATTGCATGATTTTAAAGTAGATAATCTGTGGGCGATTGCCACTATTGTTTTGCCATGCCCGAGCTCTGTAAGCATGTCTGTTATTTCATGCTCTGTTTTAACATCTAATGCTGAAGTCGCTTCATCAAATATTAATATTTCCGGTTCTTTATATAATGCTCTTGCTATTGCCAGCCGTTGTTTTTGTCCAAGTGACGCTCCTGTAGTGCCTATAAAAGGAACTGCATCTATGTTGTTTTCAAATTGTTTTACAAAGTCATATAATTTTGCATCGTAAAGAGCCCTTGTTACTCTGTCTATATCAATTTCTTCCGGTTTAACTCCCCATGCTACATTTTCTTTGAATGATTTATTTAAAACTTTTATCTCCTGAGGTACATATCCTATAATCTGACGAAATTTCACAAATTCTTCCGGATTTAATTTATTCCCGTCGATAAATATTTCTCCGGAAGAAGGCGGCAGCAATCCCATTAAAATATCTGCAATAGTAGATTTTCCGGCGCCTGATAGTCCTATTATGCCTACAAAATCTCCTTTATTTATTTCAAATGAAATATTTTTAAGTACAGGCTTTCCTTCTTTGTATTCAAAATTTATATTCCTAAATTCAATTTTTTTAGTAAAGCCAAATTTGTTTTTGTCTTGTGTATAAACAGGTTTAAAGTCTTTAATATTGCATTTTTCGTATTCAAGAAGCAATGCTTTTACAAAAGTTCTTCCGTTTGAAATGTTTATGATAGCTGTTTGTATTCTGTTCAATGCCGGAGCTATTCTGAAAATAGCGGCTGCAACAAGAGAGAATGAGGCTATCATTACAGGCTGATTATTAATATTACCCAGAGAAAGGAAGGCACCAAGGATAATCATTGCTGCTACAATAAGAATTTCTATTATATAAGGCGGTATTGAGCCGTAATATTCAGCCATACATTGATAATAGTTAATTTTTTCAGACTGGTCGCAGTAAGTTTTGTAAAATTCCTGCTCTGCTGAAAGAATTTTAATTTCTTTAAGATTTTCTATATTTGTGTATTTTATATCATTAAAGATACGGTTTTCTTTGTTCATCAGCCTGTTAATTTTAAACATTTTTTTCTTAAAGAATTTATTTTGAATCAGCATGCTTAATATTATAAAGGTAATCGTTACCAATGCAGCTGCAGGAAATTTTATTAGAATTAGTGTAATTATCATGGAAACGATAATTGTATTTGTAATTAATGCAATTATTCTGAAGATGAATGAATTGAGTGCCTGAGGACAGAGTGTAGTTAATACATATGATTTATCGGATTGCGAGCTTTGTATGCTGTCTTTGTAGCTGGAGAAAATATAGTATTGCATAAACTTGTTAGAAATGTCACGTTTCCAGTTGTTAATGAATTTACTTTGAAGATAGTAAAAATAAATCATGTAAATATTTTTAAAAATAAATAAACATAAAGCCAGTGCACCTAAAACAAGAGCATTCATTGTGGTATTACTGCTGTGTGTCAATAAAGTAAGGTGTTGGTAAAGGGTTGTGTTTATAATTGCTTCAGGGCGGACAATCAATATTATAAACGGATAGATAAGAGCAATCCCGATAAACTCAAGAAAGCCTGCAATTAATGATAAAATAATAAACCCGCAAAATTTAAGTTTTCTCTTTTCCCCAAAATAATCAATAAATTTTCTGAAATTTTCTATAAACATCTATTCCTTTGTCCAATATGGTTAAATAATTAAAATTGTGATATAATAATTGTATTATATCATATTTTTTTGATAAAGAAAGGAGTGTGTATGTCAAACCCTATTTTGAATGATAAATTTTTAGAGTCTGAAGTTGTACTTGAATCACAGCCGATGACAGTTAATGGTGCAATAAATAAAACACTTATTTTATTTGCACTTGTACTACTTCCTGCAGCTTACACATGGTCGCTGGTTTTTCAGGGATTCATGGATAAAGCAATGATGCTTTGTATTGGAGGTGCAATTGCCGGTTTTGTTGTGGCATTAATACTTGCGTTTGCCAGAAAGTTCGCAAATGTTTTGGCACCTGTCTATGCAATATGCGAAGGCTTTTTCGTAGGAGGCATTTCAGCATTTTTTGAGGCTTCTTATGCCGGAATTGTAATTCAGGCTATAGCAGCAACATTTGGTGCGATGTTATCCATGCTGCTGCTTTATAAAGCAAAAGTTATTGTATGTACAGATAAATTCCGGGCAGTAATTTTTACCGCAACATTATCTATTGCTATAATTTATTTAATACAGATTGTGGCATCATTATTTGGGCGCGGAATCCCTCAAATCTTCACTTCTAGTCCTATTGGTATAGGGTTTAGTGTTATTGTTGTTGGTATTGCTGCGTTAAATTTAATTATTGATTTTGACTTTATAGAACAGGGTGCACAGAGAATGCTGCCAAAAGAATACGAGTGGTACGGCGCTTTCGGATTGATGGTTACTCTTGTTTGGCTGTATATTGAACTTTTGAGATTACTAGCAAAATTAAGAGACAGATAGGAATACAAAAAGCTCCCGCAAAAGGGAGCTTTTTTAGTGCTAAATTTGTTAAATGATGAGCTCTCCGTAGAGTTTGCCGTTTTCATATTTTGTTATCTTAACATTCTGCAGCGTTGTACATAGTGTCAGATCTTTTGAATTTGTTATTACAGTCAGATAATTTCTTGTTACTCCTTTGATAAATCCGTTTTTATCTGGATGTTTTTCTATTAAAATTTCTCGTGTTGTACCTATATTTTTATTTATAAATTCACTTAATTTCTTTTTGGAAATTGCTTTTACAATATCAGCGCGTTTTTCTTTAATTTTGTCGTCAACCTGGTTTTCTGCTGAGGCACCTATAGTACCGGCTCTTTTTGAATACGGGAATGTATGAATTTGTGACAAGCCGGATGCCTCAAGATTATTGCGTGTTATTTCAAAGTCCTCGTCACTTTCTCCTGCAAACCCTGTTATAATATCGCTGCCGAGAAACGGAAGGTCAAACATGGAATTTATTTTTTCAATCTGTGCAAGATAGTCTTCTACTTTATAAAATCTGTTCATTGATTTTAATGTCTTATTGCAGGCTGATTGCAGCGAGAGGTGAAAGTGCGGGCAAAACTTTTGTGAATGCTGTAAAAAGTCCAATAAGTCATCTGTTATTTCAAGCGGGTTAAGCGACCCCAGTCTGTAGCGTTCAATAGATGTTTTTACCTCAACTTCCTTTAATAAATCCAAAAGCGTAAGCCCTAAGTCACGCCCCCACAAGCCAATATGAATGCCTGTAAAAACGATTTCTTTAAATCCTTTTTTTGCAAATTCATTTATCTGGTTTATTATAAAATCAATATCAGCGCTTCTGCTTTTCCCTCTGGCAAAAGGAATTATACAATAGGTACATCTGTTATCGCAGCCGTCCTGTATCTTTAGGCTGGCTCTGGTTTTTGCAGTATCTATCAGTTCTGCTTTTGTAAAATTTTGCAGTTTCATAATATTGCCGGCATGGCATCTTTCGTTGCTTTCCAGAAAATCAAATATATGCAGTTTTTCGTTATTGCCAATAACATAATCAATATATTCGTTTTTCAAAAGTTCTTCTTTTTCTATCTGAGCAAGACATCCTGTTAAAACAGTTAGAATTTCCGGCTTTTTGTGTTTTGCGTTTCTCAAAAGGTAAAGCGCTTCATTGTCGCTTTTATGAGTAACAGTGCAGGAATTAAGTATGTAAATATCTGCATCATCTATATTGTCAGTTTTAACAATTCCGTTTTTTTCTAAATTTTCTATTATTACAGAGCTTTCAAACTGGTTTGATTTACAGCCCATTGTGTGAATGTAAAATCTTCTCATTTCTGTATAATATATAAAATAAATTCTATTGTAAATATTTCTTAAAATCATATATACAATTAGCAAAAAAATTTACTTCCGGTTTTTAATATGGTATAATCAATTATGTGAAAGTGTAGGTGTGTATATGCAGGTTCAGTCTATAAGGTCTAATACAGGATTTACCTCAAAAAGAGATGATATGATTGCTCAGGATGACAATTATATCAGATCGGTTGCTTTACGTAAAACTTTGAAAAAAGTTGATCCGGAAAGAAACCGTAAAATAACAAATGCAATGTTTTACTCTCTTCCTGTTGTTGCAGGTTTATCTGCTGCAATTTTAACTAAAGGTAAAACAACTTTATTGACTAAAGAACTTTCCGGAAAAGCTGCTAAACTTGCTAACGGTTTAAAATCCGGTGCAGCATGGGCTGTTACTCTCGGCGTGGCTGATGCAGTTATCGGGGCTAAAAACTTGCTTTCACGTAAATCAGAAGCTGTTAATGAGTTCGACCGCAAAAACCCTGTTCTTTCATTCTTTGGAACTTTAGGCGTTGCTCTTGCGGCTTTATATTATGCACCTAAGGGTATCTCAAAATTGCTTTCTAAAATTAAACCTGAAAAAATGGCTAAAATAACCCAACGGATTGGTAAAGCGGGTGATAAGATTAATAAATCTAAATTTTTGGAATCAATTGCAAAACCGTTTAGAAGTTTAGCTAAAAAGACACCTTCCGCTCTTAAAGAAGCCGGTAAAGTCGCTGTTTCATGGGCTCCGGATGCAATGCTTCTTGGTACATTGATTCATGCTTTATCCAGCGGCTACCGTCAAAACAGCGAATATAGCAAAAACTATTCAAATCTTAAAGAAAAACAATTAAATATAGCTAAAATGCGTGTTAGAGAATTGCAAATGGAAAATGACTTTTTGAAGCAATTCCCTGAAAATGAAGCTAACCTTGAAATGGTAAAATATGCTGCACAGGGCAGAACTGATGATGTACTTGCTGCTCTTGCTGAACAGTATCCGGTAGAAGAATAATAATTTATGATTAGTTCTCTTTTAATGACTTCTAATAATATTACAGCTCAGTGCCGACCTGCAGTTATACAAACTCCGGTTTCTTTTCAGGCTAACCCTGTAGGTAAGTATGTTAAACCTATAGAGGTAAAGCATATTGGTTTGCTTGATAAGCTGGGTGAATTTTTTGCTGGAGTTTCTGATATGCTCAAAAATCAGCAAAAATCTCTTGCTACTCAAAGCGGAGCTTTGAACGTTAAAAATATTGCAGACCCCATTCCTGAAGCAAATATCCGGTTTGATGATGTAAAATCTCTTACAATCAGACCTAAAAAATTCAGATTGGAAGGCAGTAAAGACCCCGTTAGTTTATGCCATTTTGAATACTCATCGCCTAAGACTTCAAAATTCGATATTGTCATGACGGATGGCGGTGTTCTTAAAAAGGGGGATATTTTCTCTTATGATTACCATAGGGCAGACAAGCATCCTATCAGAGATAATGAAGCCAAAACGATAAACAATATTTTTGAACGCTATGGTGAAGATATTTTAAATATTATTAGAAAATATCAGAAAAAATTGTCATAAAATCTTTTTTATCTGTTTCAACTCTTATATGATATGGTTGTAAGTTTCTCCGATAAGGAGTATGAAATTTTAGAGCTGCACGCAGCAGCCTTGCTGTTTTAGCCGGTTGAAAGCTGTGGGCTGGGCGAATTTTATAATAAAAAACGGAATACTCAGAAGAGTATTCCGTTTAAGTTTATATCCGAAGTTAATTACTTCATCAATTCACCGACTGCTTTGTAAACAGACATACGTTTTGCCGCATCTGTTTCAGCCTGTTCATAAAGCGCTTCAGCATGTTCAGGGTTTGTTTTCATCAGTGATTTGTAACGGCCTTCGCTTCTGATGAAGTCCTGATAGCTGCCTTTAGGGTCTTTTGCATCCCAAGTGAACGGCTGTTCAGGGTTTGCAGGATTGTATCTGTAAAGCGGGAAGTATCCTGCTTCAACAGCACGTTTTTGTTCGGTCTGAGTTTTACTCATATCGATACCGTGTGCGATACAAGGTGCATAAGCAAAGATGATAGATGGTCCGTCATATGCTTCAGCTTCCTGGAATGCTTTAAGAGTTTGTGCTCTATCCGCACCAAGAGCAACTGATGCAACATATACATAACCATATGACATGCTCATCAAGCCCATGTTTTTCTTGTAAGTAGGTTTACCGCCTGTAGCAAACTTCGCAACAGCACCTGTAGGTGTTGATTTAGAAGCCTGACCGCCAGTGTTAGAGTAAACTTCTGTATCAAGAACAAGGATGTTAACGTTCTGGTTTTGTGCCAGTACGTGGTCGATACCGCCGTAGCCAATATCGTTAGCCCATCCGTCACCGCCGATAATCCATACAGATTTATCTGTGAAGTAATCCTGAAGTTCTCTTACTTTTGCTAAATCCGGACAGTCAACATCAGCGTATTTAGCAAGAACTTCTTTAGCTTTATTTTGAGCGGCAGCAGCTTCTTCTGTTTTTGAATTATCAAAATGAGAAATTGCTGCTTCAAGAGCTTCCTTCAAATCAGCCGGAGTTTTTTCATTATTTACAACTTTTTCAACGAAAGTTTTCAAAGTGCTTCTGTTCTGATCTACAGCCAATCTCATACCAAAACCGAATTCAGCATTGTCTTCAAATAATGAGTTAGCCCAAGCCGGACCTCTGCCTTCCTTATTAGTTGTGTAAGGTATAGTAGGGAATGTTCCGGAGTAGATTGAAGAACATCCTGTTGCGTTAGCAACAATCATGTTTTCTCCGAATAACTGTGAAACTAATTTAACGTAAGGTGTTTCACCGCAGCCTGCGCAAGCGCCTGAGAATTCAAATAAAGGTTTTCTAAGCATAGCCCCTTTAATTGTTTTTGTTGTATTTTTACCCATTACGTTATCCGGTAATTCATCAAAGAATTTTTCGTTAACAAGTTCGCAAGCTTCTTCTTCTTTTTCAATTGTTGACCATGTAAGAGCTTGTTTTTCAGGGTTTTTATTTGCAGGACACTGGTCTACGCAAACTCCGCAGCCTGTACAATCCATGCAGTAAACCTGAACTTTGAAACGTTCATCTGCAAGAGCCGGTCTGGCTGCGATTGTGTTGAATGATGCCGGTGCATCTTTCAAATCTTTAGTTTCAATTAATTTAGTTCTGATAGCTGCGTGAGGACAAGCTGAAGCACAGATGCCGCACTGGATACAGTTTTCAGAATTCCATTTTGGAACACGAGGTGCGATACCGCGTTTTTCCAAACATGCTGTTCCTGTAGGGATAACACCGTCAACAGACATAGCTGAAACAGGAATATCATCGCCTTTTTGCCTCATTGATGGTTCAATGATTTTCTTAGCAAAGTCAGATGCGTCATCTGAAATTAATTTAACATCATCAACACATCCAACGCCTTCCAATGATGCAGGTACAGGTACTTCTTCAGTAGCGTCAACAGCAGCATCGATTAATGCAAGGTTCATGTTAACAACGTCATCGCCTTTTTTCTTGAAGGTTTTCTTAGTCATTTCTCTCATACCTTCAAGAGCTTGTTCAAACGGAATAATTCCAGAAACTTTGAAGTATGCAACCATCATAACTGTGTTTGCACCTTTACCTCTTAAGCCAGGTTGTTGTTCGATAAGTTTTTCAGCATCTACGTTGTAGAATTTGATTTTCTTATCGATAATAGTTTTTTGCATATCTCTTGTTAAGTGAGCAAAAGCTTCATCTTTAGAGTATGGGCTGTTGAGGAGGAATGTTCCGCCTTCTTTAATACCTTTTAACAGGTCATATCTGCCGATGTATGCGTGAGCTGAGCAAGATACAAAGTCAGGAGCTGTGATAAGGTATGTTGATTTAATCGGTTTGTCGCCAAATCTCAAGTGAGATACTGTAACACCGAATGATTTTTTAGAGTCATAAGCAAAGTATGCCTGAGCATCTTTGTTAGTATATTGACCGATAATTTTAATTGAGTTTTTATTAGCACCAACGGTACCATCTGAACCCAAGCCCCAGAACATACAGTTTGTAGTACCTTCAGGTTCTGTAACGATGTGTTCTTTAACTTCAATAGATTTATGAGTTACATCATCTTCAATACCTACTGTAAATCCATGGAATCCGTTGTTTTCTGCATGTTTGTAAACAGCATAAACCATTGAAGGAGTAAATTCTTTTGATGCAAGACCGTAACGTCCGCCGATTACTCTAACGTCTTTATTTCCTAATGCTGCAACAACATCCATGTATAATGGTTCACCGATAGAACCAGGTTCTTTAGTTCTGTCAAGAACTGTAATACGTTTAACAGATTTAGGAAGAGCTTCGTTAAAGCGTTTTGTATCGAATGGTCTGTATAATCTAACCTTAACCAAACCGTATTTAGTACCGCGTTTAGCGTTAAGGTATTCGATAGTTTCTTCGATAGTTTCGCAGCCTGAACCGATAGCAACGATTACATCAGTAGCATCAGGTGCACCGACATAATCAAATGGATGATACTGTCTGCCTGTTACAGCAGCAACTTTATCCATATATTCCTGAACAATATCAGGAACTGCATCATAGTATTTGTTAACAGTTTCGCGGCCCTGGAAGTAAACATCGGTGTTTTGTGCACCAACTTTACAAACAGGAGCTTCAGGTCTCATTGCTCTGTTTCTGAATTCTTCAATATATTTAGGTTCAACTAATTTTGCAATATCATCGTAAGAGATTTCTTCGATTTTGTGTACTTCATGAGAAGTTCTGAATCCATCGAAGAACTGCAAGAATGGAACTTTAGATTTGTAAGTTGCAAGGTGAGCAACTAAAGCCATATCCATTTCTTCCTGAACAGAGTTAGCAGCTAGCATTGCATAACCTGTGTTACGGCAGCCCATAACGTCTGTATGGTCGCCGAAAATTGCTAATGATTGTGCAGCCAATGCTCTTGCTGAAACGTGGATTACGTGAGGTAGCATTTCACCTGCGACCTTGTGCATTACAGGAATCATCAAGAGCAAGCCTTGAGATGCTGTGTATGTAGAAGTTAAAGAACCGGCAGCCAAAGAACCATGAACTGCGCCTGCAGCACCGGCTTCTGATTGCATTTCGGCAACTCTAACTGTTTTTCCCCAGATATTTTTTTTACCTTGGGAAGCCCATTCATCAATCCATTCACCCATTGTAGATGAAGGAGTGATAGGGTAAATTGCTGATACTTCGCTCAGTGCATAAGCAATATGCGCTGCAGCGTAGTTACCATCAACTGTTATAGTTTTTCCTGGCATAATTACCTAACCTCCTTGTTTATCTGCTATACTTAATTATAACCACCACTACATTTTAATACAAACATATTATTTTGACAAAATTTTGGACTTGTAAATTTATGTTAAGAATATAGATTATTTACAGATTGAAGAGTAAAATTTTTTATTCAGGCGCTTTAAAAAAGTTAGAGCTATGAAAGGATTTTTAGATGAATATACTGCCAATTATCCCGAATTTAAAATTTAATAATAATTTTCACAAAAATGAAAAACTGAATAATAGTACTATTATTCAGCCAAAGTATTCACATACTTTGGCTGAAGATAGTGTTTCCTTCTCAGGGAAAACTTTACCGGAGAATACTGCCAGTCTTATATCAAATGCTATAAAACAAGGCTACCTGGATAATGAAACTAAATTTATTTCTGAAGTTAAGAAATTCCATGGTGCTTTGAAAAGAGTGTCTGAAAAGTTAAAAGACAGAGGATTTTCTTTTGATGAGGAATATAACGGTAAACATCCTGTTAAAAGTCTGGATTCTTTTATGGATAAATGCCTGCGTCAAGGAGGGGCTTCTGATAAAATGAGAGCCACTGTATACTGGTTAAATCAACAAGATATTGGCAGTTTTAAAGAGTTTCTGACCTTAATGGAAGAGGAAGGATATTCAATTGCAAAAGTAAAGGTTATGAACCCAAAAACAAAGAAATTTGAGCGTTTTCCTGATTTGGAAATACGTCAGTATAATGTTACTAAAGATGATTTAGGAATATTAGGGACCTTTTTAAGCAATGCCGAAATTTCCAGACCACGCAGCAGTACATATGCGGATTACCAAATGAGGTTTATGCCTAAGGGTAAAGGCAAGAAGGATACTTTGCTTGAATTGATTATGCTTTACGGTCCGCACTACGCAAAAGCAAAAGAACTTGAGTCAAAATATGTCTACAATATTGCGCGTGAATTTGACCGTCTGCATATAAATTTAGACCAGAAGTTTGAAGAGAAAACTCCGGGCAGAAGAATTGCAAATAACGTTGACGTAATAAAAACAAGGTTAAGAGAAGATATTTCTAAGCCATTGTTTACAAATGCTTATAACACTGAGCATAAAATTAAAGAACCAAAACTCCCTGTTGTGATAAGCAAAATTCACTGTGATATGCTTGATGGATATGTGTCAGGTATAAGACAAAAAATCCCAATGTATTATAGTAATTTGAAAAAACGCTTAAAGGATGATGAATTTATTATTACACAAATAAAAAACTCTGCTTCATACCAGCTCAGAGAAGATAAAACAATATCAATGGAAGAAATAAAAGAAAAAAGAGAAGTTCTTAAAAAACTTCTAACTCAATATGAAGCTGAAGATATAGGTGTTATTGCAACTATAAAAGAAATGCTTAAAGCTACAATTAAAAAATTCGGTGAAAAATAAAAAATTAAACTTTTATAATTGCAACATTTTCAATGTGATAAGTGTGGCAGAACATATCAAAAGGCTGTATGCTTTCTACTCGGCAGCCTTTTTTGCATAAATATTTTAAATCACGTGCAAGTGTAGCCGGATTGCAGCTTACATATATTATGGTTCCTTTTGAAAGCCGTAATGCTTCATCAAGTGACTGTGTGCTGCAACCTTTTCTTGGCGGATCCAGAATAATTACATCAAATTTGCGTTTGATTTTTTTACAGTATAAAGCTGTATCCATATTATGAAGTTCGACATTATGAATTTCATTTAATTGAAGAACTTCTCTTGCTTTTTCAACTGCCTCTTTATTTTCTTCAACCGAAATAACTTTTTCGGCAGCATCACAGACGCTTATGCCAAAGGCAGCGACACCGGCATAGGCATCAAGTACTATTGGATTTTCAAAATTTTCATTAATATATTTTTTTACATAGGCAAATATATTTTCTGCACTTTTGGGATTTACCTGAAAAAATGTATTTGCGCCTATTCTGAAAGTTTTATCTAAAATTCTTTCTTTTACAAAATTTTTCCCGCAAACGCATTCTGTTTCATCAGAAAGAATTACATTTGTCTTTTTTGTATTAAAATTCACACAAACTCCGGAAACTTCCTTAAATTCCGCAAAAATTTCATTGCAAAAATCTTTTAAACGCGGAAAAACTTTTTTTGAATTAACAACCAGAGTCACCAATATCTTTCCTGTTGCAGCCGAAACTCTTAAAACGACATGCCTTAAATCACCGGCATGTTTTTTTTCATTATAGCCGGAAATCCCGAAATCAAAAGATTTTATACGAATAAATTCCATAATTTCATCGCATAATTCCGGTTGTATCGGGCAATGTTTAATATTAACTATTTCATGCGTTTGCGGTTTGTAATATCCTGCCAGAATTCTTTTAGAAACTTTAGTCTGCGATACCGGATACTGTATTTTATGACGGTAAGCTTTTATTTGCGGACTTGGCACCGGAAGGGGTATTTCTATGCTTAACCCGCCTATAGCGTGCATCGCATCTTCTACAATCTGCCTTTTTAACTCAAGCTGGTAGTCATAATCTATAAATTGAAGCTGGCATGCTCCGCAAACTTTCTGCATAGCACAAAACGGTTCAACTCTGTGCGGTGATGGGTTTATAATTTGTATAATTTTGGCATTTGCATAATTTTTTGTAACTTTTGTGATTTTAATTTTGAGTTCATCTTCAGGGCAGGCATTTTCAACAAAAACAACACAGCCATCCACCCTTGCAATACCGGTACCGAGATTAGAAAGTTTTTCAATACTTACAGTTAATTCGTCATTAATATTCATATTTTTATTATACCTTAAAGTTTAAAATTTTAGTTGATTTTGCAAAAATCAAAAAAGTTATTGACATAAAAAATTTTTTTGTTACTATAATAAATGTCGAAAGACAAAACCCAAAGGGGTGAGGGCGTTTAGCTCAGTTGCCCAGCGAAGTCGAAGACGGAGTGTATTTCATAATTGCTCTCTACCGGCTGAGCGAATTACTGAGTTGAAAACTAAATATAATTTAAGGGCGTTTAGCTCAGTTGGTAGAGCGTCTCCCTTACAAGGAGAGGGTCAGAAGTTCGAGTCTTCTAACGCCCACCATTAAATAGACCGCAAGAGCGGTCTTTTTTAATAATTGAATAAAAGTTATACAGCGGGGAGTTAGAAGGTACCCGCAAATTTAATTAAGTATCAAATTTGAAGTGGTCGTGCGTTCGACCTGCAAACAAATTAAATAACAACGAAAACCCGCGCATGGGGCGTTAGCGCAGTTGGTAGCGCACGACACTGGCAGTGTCGGGGTCACGAGTTCGAGTCTCGTACGCTCCACATAAAGAACAGAAATTGTATTTTGACAGTTTCTGTTTTTTATTTTGCTTTCTGTATGAAATTTATTCTTGACTGATAGTTACTATCAGGTTTTATAATTATTTTTATTGGAGGTTTAAAGCATGAAAAATATAATCGGAGAAAACAATAAATTTAGTTTTGTATTAAAAGACGGTAATGAAATTACAGAATTTACAAAAAAAGAGGAGGAACTGATTGAAAAATTCTCTTTATTAGTGCATGGAAACAATAATATAGTAAGCATTAAAGTTGATAATAGGGAGGATATTGAGAAATTTTTGAGTAAAAAAGGTTTTGCTTTGTATCTGTACGGACATAATAATACAGTTAATATTGGGAAGCTTCTTTGTCCGGTAAATGAACCGCTTGGACTTACCGGTCTGGCAATAAATATAGGAAACCCGCCGGAGGATACTATTGAACCGGGCGTAAACAGATATGCAAGCAATTGCCGTATAGATATAGGTGATAATGTGATTGTATGCGGTGCAAGATTATTTTTACAAGATGATAATTCTTCAATAAAAATAGGAAATGATTGTATGTTTTCCTGGGGAATTGATGTTTGGTGTACCGATGTTCATACAATTACTGACATGGACGGCAATCCTTTAAATTTTGGCAAAAGTATTGAGATTGGAAATCATGTATGGGTAGGCAGAGATGTAAAAATCGGCAAGAATACGAAAATTTCCGATGATAGTATTGTCGGATGGGCAAGTGTTGTTACTAAAAAATTTGATGAAACTAATGTTATTGTTGCCGGCAACCCTGCAAAAATTGTAAAACGTGAAATTAACTGGGATTTTCATGACTTACAAAATTACCAGTTAAACAGGATGAAAAAATTTAGTTAGCATAAGTAAGTTTAGCCTGTATATGCCGAATATAGCCGCGCAGTGCCGGAAATAGAATGCTCAATCAAACATATCGTAGAAATGGAAAAATTGCAGCGGGTAATGGCGGGTCAAATCTTCCAGAAATTGAGCAAATTCTTTTTGCATTTTTAATGCTGATGCTGATTTTGTTGAAGTTGTAATGAATTTTTTCAAGTATACCCTGTATATTTCACCATTCCGTATGGCGCATACGAAATACACAGGGCTTTCCATTAACTGCGCAAATTTAAAGGTTCCAAGAGGAAATTTTACTTTATGCCCGAAAAGTTCAATGTCTGAATTGCTGCTGTTTTTGGATGTCCTGTCACCTGCCATAAAAACTATTTGCCCTTGAGAAAGCTTATCTTTTATTTCAATTGAAGTATCAATATTAATTTCTTCCACAGGATATGTGCTGACGGGCATATCCGCTTCAATCTGTTTTATAAAATTGTTAAAAATCCTGCACTGCTCGCCGGAAAGAAACACATTAACATGACGTTCGGGGTATTTATTCAAAAATGCACGCATTACATCGATATTTCCAAGATGTGAACAGATAAAGAATACGCCTTTAGGAAAGTCATCCATTAACGCTTTTTTATCATCCTCACTGTCAAAAATAATTTTTTTAAAATCGTAGTTTCCTGAAAAGACTTCCATTCTGTCGACAAGTGAATAGGAATATTCCAAAAAATGTCTGAATTGATTGATTAATGTTGGTTTTAAACCTATAATCTCAAGAAATTTTTTGGAACATCTTCTGGCTTCTTTTGCACCTATAAAGGCAAAAAAAGTTACAAAAAAAGCCAAAACTTTTACAGCTTTTTTGCCAAAAAGTTTATAAATTTTCCACGTGATTAAAAGTCTTTTTTCTCCGGCAGCCTGTTCTTTTAACTGATACCATTTCATTATTCATCCCCCTTGTTGTGTGCTGCGGCTTCGGGATAGCTGAATAAAAGACTTGTAATGTACGAAACCGTAAGTCCCGCAGACAGGATGAAGCCCAGCGAGCTTATGAGCTTGAAACTCGTAAATGCAAGAAGAAGAAATGAAAATACACTTGTTGCACAGGAGAGAAGAACCGCATCCGATGAATATTTTACTCCTCCTGCTCTAAAAACGGAATAGTCAAGCCCGAAACCGATTATAAGAAAGATTGCAAGTATATGAAATAAATTAACCGGCTGCCCTGTATTGCTTAATAGCCCGATTGAGAATGCAGAAGCAAGTATTGACGGTGTTAAAATTTTTCCTGCCGTACGTGGGGTATATATGATAGAAAGAAGCAGGAACAGCAGGATAAAAACAGGTGCAAGCATTTTAATGCATGCAATACGGCAGTCCTTTATCTTTTCGGAAATATCCTTTTGTACATCAACATATCTTCCTCCGTTTTGTGTAATTATTTCAGGGTTGTCAAAGTTATAAAGAACCATTACAGAGGTGTTTTCTCCAATCAGAAAATCTGAAAACGGGGAATTTTTCTCAAATTTTAAAAAGCGAGGCAAATCCTTTTCATTTAAAAGATTATTTATTTGCTTCGTTGTTAAAAATGACGCATAAGTTTTAAGGGAATTTTTATATAGGGATTTTCTAAGTTCAAAGTTCTTTCTTTGCTGTTTTTCTGAAGGAATAAATTTGCTTAGAGCCTGAAATTTTATACCAGACAAACAACGCGCAATCTGTTCTTCTTTTTCCAGCATATCTTCAATATTGCGTCCCTGAACAACAGCAAAAGATACTTTTTTATTGCTGCCTGTAACGTCTGCGAAAAGTTTTTCAGCAGAAAGCAGAGTTTTTGACGGTACATACATGTTTCTTATGTCGTCATTAAACTTGAGGAAAAATATTCCCGCCAAAGATACAAAAATTACTGCAAACGCAATAATCTTTTTAGTATTAGCTGAAAGAGAAAAATTAATCCTGCGCGGAGTATAATCAAATTTTAAAATCGGATAAAAAAGTACAACTATAAGATATACACTGAATAATCCGGTCATTGTGAAAACTGAAATTTGTTTTAAAAGTTCAACCCCGGAAAACAACAATACTCCGAATGCGCTTACTGTGGTAATCATACTTACGGTAAGGCTTTTCAATAGTTTTGATAAATCTTTTTCTATAAAATAATGCAGTGAATAGTCGACGCAAATTCCGATTAACGTAGTTGAGAATACAAATGTCAGGACATGAATAGACTTAAATATTATTGAAGCGGCAATATAACCGGAAAGTATTCCCAAGCCGAGACTTATACCAATCGGAAGAAGCAGTTTAAGACTTTTAAAGTAGAAATAACAGAGGAGGATTACAAAAAGCGATGACAAAATACAAATGATATTAATTTCCATCATTGATTTTGAACTTGCGTAAAAGGAATGAACAGGTGTTCCTGTCAAATAAATTTTTGCACTGTGATCTGATAAATTATTCTGGATTTCAGTAAGCTTTTTAACCTTTCCATTCAGCAATTCAGGAGACAGGGCAGCATCATTTTTAACCTCAAGGGATATTATTTTGTAATACTTGTCATTGAATATAAATTCATCAGGATTTCCTTCTCCGAACGACTTTACGTAATCAGTAAAAAGCATGAAAGGATCTTCATCCAGCGGCATAAGCATAAACCCCATAGGATCATAAAGCCTTGCAAAAGCTTCGCCGGTTACTTCATTATATTTGTGTTTTTCAAGTTTTAATGCAGTTTGTAAGGATAGGAGATTTTTGCTGTAAGTTTTATATTTTTCAAGAATTTTGGAAATATTAAAATCTGTTATTTCAAAAGAATTTTTATCAACAGCATTGTAAAATTCCACAGCTTTTTCCGATGCTGTTTCCTGGTCGTCTGCTTCAATGAGAACATTAATTTTAGAAGAATACCGGCCGCTCAGTTGTACTATGGTTTCATCTTCCATGCTGTTAGAAAATACTGCTCTCAAAATATTGGTTTCTGTTTTTACCGGATGCGTGAATGCAAATACTCCGGCAATTACAAAAACAACAATATATAATATTCTCAAAAATTTTTTCATACTTCCCTAACCTTTTTACTGCATGCGCCTAATACGCAGAGCATTCTGTAAAGTTAATATTGGTGTTACCGCTGTTCAGTGTGTTAATATTTATCTGGTTAATGAATTGTCCGCCGGAGATGATTATAGAATTCATTACAGAACCGGCTTTAGACGATGCTTTTGGTTTTAATGCAAGCTTCCAGCCGGCATTGTTTTTTATGTAAAATAAGTCAAAATTTTTGTTTAAATATGAATAATCCTTTTTGGAAACTGCGGTAATTATATCATTTATACGTTTGTTCTGCCCTGTAGTGTAAGAAGTTGTTGTCTTTACAGGATAAAGCGTTTCAAATATTACTCCGTTTTCACTTTTGAATTTAAAATTTCCGCCGGATTTTACATAAGCCTGTGAATTGGGAATTGTTTTTGTTTGTGTAAATTTGCAGGAAACATTTTTGTATTGCGGAACAAATACTTTATCCGGAGTTGACGGATGTTGAAAAATTACATCCTGCGCCATGGCACATCCGCCAATCAAAATTCCAGCAGCTAAGAATAAAAACTTTTTCATAATTAAAGATTACAACAAGCAAGCTTTTCTTTCAAACGTTCCGGCGCAGAATAGACACTTTCTTTTGAATGAACATCAACGCAAATTTGCATTGTTTTAGCCTTGAAAAGCTTTTCGCCTGTTAAAGCGTCATAAATCATATATTTTATAATGAGACATGGCTCGATTTCTTCTACAGAAGAAACTACTCTTAACTTTTGGTTAAATGTGCAAGGTTTCATAAACTTTAAATCCATAGTGGCAACAGGGTAAGCAATCCCGTCCTCGCGCATATTATCGTAATCGTAGCCTATTTTTGAGAGTAAATCACAACGCGCGGTTTCAAGATATTTAATATAATTTCCATGCCATACCACATTCATAGGGTCTAAATCATAGAACTGTACTGTTATAAAAGTTTCTGCTTCAAAATTCATTTCTCAACTCTCCTGCCTGCCGCCTTACCTATTTAACAAATATACCTGAAGAAAATATTTTGTCATCCGACAGGTAGGTAAATTCAACAGATTTCTCTTTATTTGTAAGCTTTAGCGTAATCTTGTGTTCAGGTTTCATTATATTTGAAAATTTAACTTTTTTAACCTCATCATGCGGCAATTCAATCCCGAAAACATCTTCTGCAAAAAATCTTGCATAATAAAGCTGCACCACCCCGGGCAAAACCGGTGTTATATCAAAATGTCCGCGTAAAAAATTCGAATTGCGTCTGAATAAAAGTTCAATTTCCGCGCCGGAGGAATCGGCACGGCGTGAGAAAACAAACGGCATAGATAAATTTGACCCGAAAATTTTTCGGAGTTTTGCAGAATCAATTTTACCGCTCGCTGTTTTCGGGATTTCATCTAAAATCCGCCATTTTTTAGGGAGAATTTCGCTGTATCTGCCAAGAAATTTTTTAAAATTCTGCGGCTCTTTTGAAACATCATGACAGACTACAGCGCAGCATAGTTTTTCGTCATACATAAAACAGTGACAATCAACAACAGCGTCATGCCGGCGGAGATTATTTTCCAGTTCATCCAGCGAAATTCTTTTTTCCTGAATTTTTACTAATCTGTCCGTACGTTTTTTCAATACAAATTCTCTATCGGAAATTTTTTCAATAATATCATTCAAAATCATTTCACCGGCAGGAAAGAAATCCGACGTTACAACAATTCGTCCGTCTACAGCCGGTTCAACACAGACGCCGTTTATCAATGTAAACTTTTCACCGCCGCGTTTACAGGCAATATTTCCCGTCTCTGTGCTTCCGTAAATGTCAATTACATCGGAAAATTTTGCAAAATACGAGTAGGTTTCATCTTTAAGTTTTGCGCCCGCAAGAAAAATCTTTTCAGGAGCATTTTCAAATGTAAAATCATACTTTGCAAGCTTCTCCATAAAAGAAGGCGTAGAGATTAAAATATAATCCCCGTCAATATCAAATTGCTCAGGAAATTCAATTTTCTTTTGATTTATTTTGTAATTTCCGTAAAAAGGCAAAATAAAATTAAATGCAACTCCGTAACTGTGCGCGGATGAAGTGGTAGACGCAATTACAGTTTTGTCGGAAAGTGCAAATTCATCAATTGTAGCCTGAGCTTCAACTTCGAGATTATAAAGAGTTTTGCCGATATTTTTAGGAGTTCCTGTAGACCCTGACGTAAAAAGATTTATCATAATCCCATGCGGGTCATATTCGCCCTCAAAAACCCCCTCGCCGGCTGCGGGTTCATCAGGAAGAATATACTCAAACCCGACCTGATTAAGACGCGTTTTGTCGGTTAAAAGATAAATATTCTTACGCGCAAACACTGCCGCAAAAAAATTCACCGCAAAATCAAAATAACTTTCACACATCAAAACTACATTTTCAATATCAGACTTTTCAAACTCTTTTTTCTGACCGAGTACAAATTTTTTAAATTCTCCGAAAGTTACGTCGGGATTGACAAATAGTGTATGTGTATCGTATTTTTGCGTAAAGAATTTTTCCAGAATCATTTTTGATATTTTTTCCTTAAAACTACTCTTACTATATATTCAACCGCAAACATAACCCCGATTGCAACATAAGAGATAAATCCGTTATATAATGCCCACCATTTCTCAACCATAAACACCGTTGCAATTGAGATTAAAAGGTTACAAAACATAAACACGCACCACACGTAAGTTAATCTGCGCGTGTAAATTCTCGTAAAATCATCAAGTCCGCCTTCGATAGCTTTAGCAATTTTTTGAATAACGGTTTCTTTTGCAAAAAGCGATGTAAAAAACACCATAAACACAGTCAGGTTTGCAGCAACAGGATAAAATTTCACCGCAAAAAACTTCGTATAATGAAATACTACAATGACAAAAAGAGTTACAAACAGGGGAATCAAAAACTTAAATTTCATTTCAAAAGTTCTTCGATTGCATTCACCACATCATCAATTGTGCGGATTTTTTTGAAATTTTCCGGCGCAATCTTTTTATCTGTAAAATACTGAAGTTTTACTGCTAAATCAACCGCATCAATGCTGTCGAGTTCCAAATCCTCAAAAAGGTTTGCCTCCGGCTTGATTAGGTCTTCGCTGATTTCAAAATCTTCAACGAGAATTTCGGTTAATTTATTCAAAATTTCTTCGCGTGTAAATTCTTTAGCCAACAGTATTACTCCTGATAAAATCCGCCAGTGTTTTTACGGAATAGAAATGCTTTGCGTTTTCTTTTTTGTCTGATGATAAAGTAAGATTATACTTTTTCTTCAAAGCCATACCAAGTTCAAGCGCGTCAATTGAATCCAAACCCAGCCCGTCTACAAAAAGCGCTTCTTCGTCTTTTATATCAGAAGCTTTTATGTCTTCAAGCTCCAGAACTTTTATTATTAATTCTTTTATTTCATGTTCCAAAGTCATTTGCTTAATTCCTATAATAAATTTATAACTTAATTTTCTATTAAAGTCAATTTTTCATTTAATTACTAATTTGCTGACAAAGATAAGCGGTGAAGTACTATCATATATATTTTTTAATCTTCTCACAAATATGATTGCGTAGCTTTATTTCAGTGAGTTCGCGGTCAAAGTCGGAAATCTTAATTTCCGGCATAACCGTTAATTTGTAATTTACGGTTTTATTGCCCGCGTCTAACGGAAAATGATTTTTTATCAAAAAAGGATAATCTGTTTCTATTTTCACCGGAACAATATCAACGCCCGCTGCAATGGCAATCTGTGCGGCACCTTTGTGAATTTTAACTTCTTCACCCGGGAGCGTTCTTGTACCTGTCGGAAATATTATAATATTATATCCGTCTTTCAAAGCTTCAACGGCAGACTGTTTAAATATTTCAGGGTCAACGTCATTAATAATATAAAGCGATTTTACAATATTTCTCATAACAGGATTTTTTAAAAGACTTTTTTTTGCAAGACAAAGCGATAACGGCATATTTCCGATTAAAAGAATTATATCAATAAAACTCGGGTGCGAAGCCACAACAACTTTCCCCTTTATATCGGAAAGGTTTCCGTCAATATGAACCTTAATTTCCTTAGAATTTTCCATTACTGAAATAAAAAACTTCCACGAATTTTTAATTATCTGTGCAAACTTTTCGCGGCGTTCTTTGCCTTTGTATTTTAACGACAGCACAGGAAAAAGCACGCAGCCGATATACAATGCACCGAGTGCAAATAAAATCATTTCCAGTAAAACAAGAAGTCCCCTATAAATCCTCATTTTTCTTTACCACATACAAATCGCTTACAAATGTGTCGTTTTTCCCTTCCAAAAATGCGGTCAAATCTTCAAACCCATCATTCACAGGCAAATTTTCAGAGTTTTCGCACAACAAAAATTTACCCTTATTATTCACAGAAGTCAATACAGAAACACTTTTTATCCCGCCAAAACTTTCCGCATAACAGAAAAGAGATTCTCCTGCTAAAATACTTTCCAGAAAGCCTGCCGCAACAGACTTTTCACCGGCAGAAATTGAATTGTAACCGTTTTTTATCCCCTCAAGCAATGAGAAAAGTCCGACAGTAGCATTATGAACAGATGAACTGAACCCTGCAGGCGACACTTCACCGTCTCCTTCACGCTGGTTTATAAGCTTCACAACCCGTTCGAAATCTCCGTAACAGGATGAAAAAACAAGGTTTGGCGAGCCGCCTTCGTATGCACCGTAAAGTGTATAAAGTCCGGCACGTCCGAATTTATTGAGCTTTCGGCGCAGCATCATAGGGATGAATGAAACATCAATTTCATCTCCCGTTACATAAGAAAACTTTTTTATATCAAAAACTACTTCGTTCATGTTATTATATTAACACAGATGTACGGATTTTCTGTACGGTTAAATTTTCAACGGAGAGCAGCCCTGCAGGCGGGCAAATGCGTTGAATTAAGAGGTATGATGATTACGATTACAAAAACAAGCGCGATTTGTTCACTTGGAGAAAATTTGGACGAAATTTTCTCAAATGCTATTGCAGGAAAGTTAACGGATTTAAAAATTACCGCAGAACTCCCCGAAATTCCAGACGCAAAATACAATCTCCGCTGTAATCAAATTCTTCTCCACTGTGTAAATCAGATAAAGCCGGAAATCCAAACACTTATAAAAAAATACGACAAAAAAAAGATAGGTGTTGTTATTGCAACAACAAACACCGGGATTGACAAGTTTGAAGAAACCGGTGATGCTGAATTTTTAAAAATGAGCAACCCTGCCGAATTTCTCAAGGATTATCTCGGTCTTGAAGGTTTTTTCTGCGGTGTATCAACTGCATGTTCCTCGGGGATAAAAGTTTTCTCAACTGCTAAAAGGCTTATGGAAAGCGGCGTATGTGATGCCGTAATCGCAGGCGGAACAGATGAAATTTCAAAATTTCCGACAGCAGGATTTGCCGCACTTGAAGTTCTCTCAAACGAGCGTTCCATTCCTTTTTCAAAAAACCGTAAAGGTATGAACATAGGAGAAGCCGGCGCAATATTTTTGCTTGAAAAAGACACTAGCGGAATACAAATTCTTGGCATAGGTGAAACCTCGGACGCCTACCATGCAGCAACCCCCGACCCCGAAGGCACTCAGGCCGCAAATGCAATGAAACTTGCACTGGATGAAGCCGGGCTCAAGCCTCAGGATATAGATTATATTAATCTTCATGGAACAGGCACAATTTCAAATGATATTATGGAAGCGAATGCTGTTTATAAAATTTTCGGCAAAGAAACGCCTTCAAGTTCAACAAAACCTATGACAGGGCACTGTCTCGGGGCTTCGGCAAGTATTGAAACGGCTATTTGCTGTGCGGCTCTTGAAAAAAATACCCTCCTGCCGCATATATATGACGGTGTATATGACCAAACCCTGCCTGAAATTAAGCTTGTGCAAAAAGGAGACAACTCCGTAAGTGTCGGGTATGTTATGTGTAACGCCTTCGGATTTGGTGGCACAAATGCCGTTATGGTTCTCGGTAAACAAACTTCTGCACTGTCCTGCCGGAGCCGGGTAAACTCAGCTGCTCAAGCCCAACCGGAAACTTATGAGCTGGCAAAAATTCTTCCTCACAATCATCCTATGATTTTGATTGATGATATTGATGAAGTTAATCTCGATGAAGGCTATGTTTGTGCAAGATTAACCATACGTGAAGACAGCCTTTTCTTTGACAGAGAACTTTGTGGCGTTTCGTATATAACCGGTATAGAGTTTATGGCTCAAACTATCGGCTGTTATGCCCATTTTAAACGGGGAGAAGGTGAGCCAAGGATAGGTTTTCTGCTAGGAACACGTTCTTACAAATGCAATATTGATAAGTTTGAAAAAGGTAAAACTTACATTATTAAGGCAAAAGAGATTTTCGGAGATAACCAGCTTGTTTCATTTGAGTGTTTTATTTATAATAATAATATAGAGTGCGCAAGTGCAATGGTAAATGTTTACCAGCCCGAAAACGCCTCTGAATTTCTGGAATAAACGGAGAGTGTGATGGAAGAAAAACAGGTTTTGATAACAGGTTCCAGCCGAGGAATCGGCAGGGAAGCAGCCTTATACCTTGCAAAAAACGGATTTAATATAGTTTTGCACTGCAATAAAAATACAAAGATGGCAGAAGAAGTTTTAGCCGAAATCAAAGCCGCAGGCGTAAATGGAAGAATTTTGCAGTTCAACGTCAAAGACCGCGAAGAATGCAAAAAAATTCTTGAAAAAGATATTAAAGAAAACGGCGTTTATTACGGTGTAGTTCTGAATGCGGGAATAACACGCGACAATGTTTTCCCTGTTATGGAAGACAGTGAATGGGAGGATGTTTTAAACACAAATCTCGGCGGGTTTTATAATGTTTTAAAACCAATTGTAATGCCGATGATTGAAAAAAGAGTTAAGGGAAGAATTATTGCAATGTCTTCGGTTTCAGGACTTTGCGGAAACCGCGGTCAGGTAAATTATAGCGCTTCAAAAGCAGGGATTATCGGTGCAGTAAAAGCATTGAGTCTTGAACTGGCAAAACGCGGAATTACGGTTAACGCAATCGCTCCGGGGGTTATCGAAACTGATATGACGCAGGATTTGCCTGTAGATGAGGTTAAAAAAATGATTCCTATGAAACGCTTCGGCAAACCGAAGGAAGTTGCCAGCCTTGTTAATTATCTAATGAGCGATGACGCCTCTTATATTACAGGGCAGGTTATTTCTGTAAACGGAGGATTATATCTGTGAGAAGAGTTGTAGTTACGGGAATGTCACAAATAAGCCCGCTCGGCGTCAATCGTGAGGACGCTTTTAAACGCCTTCTCGAAATGAAAAACCGCGTAAAATACCTGCCTGAACTCGAACAGTACACAAGGCTCAACACAAAACTTGCAGCACCGGCAGATGAATTTGTAATTCCTTCGCATTACAACAGAAAAGTTCTCCGCACAATGGGGCGTGTGGGAGTACTAAGCGTTGCTAGCGCGGAAGATGCCTTAAAAGACGCAGGGCTTCTCGGCAATGATATTATTACAAACGGTCAGACAGGTGTAAGCTACGGGTCTTCCTCAGGGTCACTGGACAGTATTATAGAATTTTATTCAATGATGGTTGACAAAGAAGTAAAAGGACTAACTTCCGGAAGTTATGTAAAAATGATGGCCCAGACCTGCTGCGTCAACATATCACTCTATTTTAAGACAACCGGACGCCTTATACCGACATCAACCGCCTGCACATCAGGTTCTATGGGAATAGGATACGCCTATGAAGCGATTAAAAACGGATATCAGACTGTAATGATTGCGGGCGGAGCAGACGAACTTCATCCTACACAAATTGCAATTTTCGATACGCTATACGCAACCAGCCAGAAAAATGCCGCACCCGAACGTACTCCGTCTCCTTTTGATAAAGACAGAGACGGTCTGGTAATCGGCGAAGGTGCGGGTACTATGATTCTTGAAGAATACGAACACGCTAAAAAACGCGGTGCAAAAATTTACGCGGAAGTCATCGGCTTTGGCACAAGCACCGACGGCACTCATATTACCAGCCCTAACCGTGATAAAATGAAATCCGCACTTGAGCTTGCCCTGAAAGACGCCAACATTTCTCCTGATGACATAGGGTATGTTAATGCTCATGGCACAGCAACAATTCAGGGCGATTTAGCAGAATCAAATGCGACTTACGATATTTTTAAACGCCCTGTTCCAGTAAGCTCAATCAAAAGCTATACAGGTCACACGCTCGGTGCCTGCGGAGCAGTAGAAGCAATCTTAACTCTTGATATGGCTCATAAAAATTGGTTCTGCCCGACAATCAACCTCACTACCGTTGATGAAGAATGCGGAAAACTCGATTATATCAAAACCGAAGGCCGCGAAATAGATTCAAATATCGTTATGTCAAATAACTTTGCTTTCGGCGGTATAAATACATCGCTTATTTTTAAGCTTAATGTTTAAGCTATTTATTTAAATACTTTTGAAGTATTAGTTTTCTTAAGGCTTTGGAATATACTGCCTGTGGTTCAATTTCAAGGGCTTTATCAAGTGTTTCTACTGCACCTTCGTAATCTTTTAACTTTTTCTGAACAACAGCTTTATAATAGAGTGCATCTATAAATTTCAGGTCAAGTTCAACGGCTTTTGACAAATCTTTTAAAGCCTGTTTTAGTTCATTCTCATCAGGGTTATCAAATGCAAGAATTGTCTGTGCCCTGTTATAATAGGCATCTGTCATATCTGATTTATATTCTATGGCTTTTGTATAATTTTCATATGCAGCCTGAAGCTGATTTAAGTTATGAAATACAATTCCCTTGGAAAAATATGCCAGTGCGTAGTCAGGTTTAAGCTCTACTGCTTTATCAAGAGCATCAAGTGCTTCATCAAATTCCTTTGAGTTTGTTTTTTCAATTCCTAAGTTTGTATAGTATTTATAATCATGTTCTGCTGTCATATTTTTTCTCCTGAGTGAATGATACTTTAAAACTCTTAACTTTACAAGGCAGAAATGTATAATATATAACCTGTCCTTTTGTCTGATGAAAATTTTTCTTTGATTTTTAATAATCAGGGTATTATGAATACTGTTAACAAACTACTGGAAGCCTTGGGCCATAATATACACTTACACTTTGACAAATGGACGCAGGAACATGAATATGTATCCGGCAATAAAAAGTGGATAGCTAATATACTTCCATGCGAACTTCTTAGACGCAGCGTAAAACATGCTGTAGAATCTATTGTTACTTTATGCGAGTGTCAGGAGTTTTTTAAAACTTTCCCGGATAATATAGAAACTCCGAATTACGGAGATACCTGGGGGCGTCTTGCTAATTATATAGAGATTAATAACAGGGCTATAGCTGAGATGCGTGGTAGTGAAACACGCAACGGCATATTAAGTTCAATAAAAATTATACCTGCAATCCCGCCTTCAGCAAAGAGCTGGGCAAACTGCATAATTCTTTCGCAGATTTTTCCTAATATTTTCGGCGACGGGTATAACAAAGGTCCGTTTGAAGAAAATTCTATATATGGTATCAAGCTAAATGCCGGTTACAGCGGAAATATTATAGATTATTCAATTACAGATAAAATTTCACCGGAGGAACAATTTAAGGCATTTAATGACCTTGCGCATTTTCATGGCTTAAAAACCGGTTTCAGGACAGTAATTTCTGCCGATCAAATAAAAGTAGCATATCCGGATAGGGAGGAAGGATTTAACTGGTGTAATCCCGAGCATCAGGAAATTTTTATAAATGAGCATGTAAAACTTATTAATATGGGTTTTGAAGCAATATTTGTGGATTCTGCAAAACATATCGGCGGCTATGATTGTGAAAATTACACAGGCGTAGGGGATCTTCCTGAATATACACAGATGCAGTATATTCTACAGCAGATAAGAGCACGTTCGGGTAAGACTACTCTTAGTTTTGTAGGAGAAAAAAGCACCGGAGATTTTGAAAGATATAAAAATTTAGGGTTGACCTCTGGAACTGCATTTGTCGCACCGGATGATTTTGAGAACGTAAAGCAATGGTCTGAAAAATTTAAGTACTCAAGGGAATATGCTCCGGGTATTGAGGTTTCCAATGACAATGATGAAGGCGGCTCACGCTATGAAGATCGTTTGAACCGCATAAATACGTGCTTGTTCGGGTATGAATATCCCAGTGATAAGCTTCCTAGCTTTATGCAGATGGAAGATTTGTTTCCGCTCAGATATGATACTAGTACACATCATTTAATGATGACAAATCCTTCTTACTCAGTTGATGGAAGTCCGGAAAGCCACTGGGAAAACCTTTTTACAAAAGATGACGGCAGGGCTTACAATGCTCGCGCTGCAGAACTTTTTTTACATGCTCTAAACCTCTGACCATAGCTGCTTTTTTTATAATATAATAGCACGCGGAGGTATTTCAGGCATGTCATCGAAAATTATAAAAAAATTGTCAGACAGGTTCGAACAATTGGCGCCGTATCAGGTTATTGTATTAGGATTTTTATTTTATGTTGTGCTGGGAGTGTTTTTTATATCTCTTCCTTTTGCGCAAAAAATGAATAACGGTATTGTCAATAATTTATTTAACGTTGTTTCAGCAATGTCAACAACGGGGCTTACTACAGGAATTATTAATGATATGTATACAAAGTTCGGGCTTATTGTACTTCTTGTCCTGATACAGCTCGGGGCGGTGGGTTATATGACGCTGACCTCCTTCTTTATAATCTCAGGAAGCAACCGGTTATCAACATACAGGGCAAAAATTTTAAGTGCGGAGTTTCCGCTTCCTGATTGCTTTCATATAAAAGATTTTATTAAGAATATTGTTTTATACACTTTTTTTATAGAATTAATCGGGATACTTCTTTTATGGTGGCAGTTTGAAAAACTGGGTTCTCCAACTCCGTTGTGGTCTGCTATATTCCATGCAATATCAGCTTTTTCAACAGCAGGCTTTAGTATATATTCAAACGGGCTGGAAGGCTTCAGGGATAATATTGCAGTAAACCTTGTTATAACTTTTCTTTGTTATGCAGGGGCTACCGGTTTTATTGTTCCTATGGATGTTTATCGGAGAGTTACTGGTAAAAGTTCGGAAATAACATTCACAACCAAGGTAATTTTATTCCTTACAGCAGTTGTTGCTGTTTTTGGAACTATTTTTTACCTTATCGGTGAACATTCCAGTGTGTTGTCTGCCTTTTTTCAGGTAATGTCAGCTTCTACAACTGCCGGATTTAATACAGTACCTATAGGACGCTTGGCGCCTGCTGCTTTGTCTGTTTTAATTCTGGCTATGGTTATCGGGGCATCTCCTAGCGGTACAGGCGGAGGTATAAAGACTACCGGAGTAAGCGCACTTATCGGAGTTGTTGCAAGTGTTATGCGCGGGCATCCTGAGCATATTACGCTTTTGAAAAGACATATTCCTTTGAATAGAGTTTTTACTGCTGTTGCAGCTGCTTTTACTTATCTTTCTTTCTTGGGAATTTCTGTTTACTTCTTATGCTTAACAGAGCATTTTTCTTTTATGGAACTCTGTTTTGAAGCTTCGTCCGCACTGGGAACTGTGGGGCTCAGTATGGGGATAACTTCCGGTTTGACATGGATCGGAAAGCTTATTATCACTGCAACGATGTTCTTTGGGCGTGTTGGTCCGCTGACCCTTGGTATTGCATTCTTTAAATCAAGCTCTAATGTTGTTCCTAAAAAATCAGATTTAGCTACATAAATTTAAGTATAAGGACATCTTGTAATAATATCCCTGCCATGAGAGTCCAACCCTCCGGTAGGGATTAAATTAAACTTTGCTGCTGCTGCGTCAATGTAGGGAAGCAGTGATAAAGTTCTCTCACCCTCATAAGAACCGTAATGTCCTTCATAAAAACAGGCTCTTTCAGTGCCTGCTGATTTAAAATTTTTGAAAATATTGGTAAAAATATTTTCAGGATTATCCTTAATATTTCTAACATTTGTCCTTGCAGGATGGGCAACAGACATATAGCCGTAATCCAGACTTGATATAAATTTTACGGTTTCTTCAAACTCCGAAAAAGCTTCCGGTATTTCATCCATTGTTGGATGGGCTTTTTCATAAATAGATTTTGCCCTTTTAATAACGATTTCTATTTCCGTAGGAATTTCCGGCAGCTTGCAGTTTATATACTGTTCAAGGGCTTTTTTATATAGCTTGTAGTATGGTTCTGAGCTTTTAAAAATTTGTTTAAACGCTCTTATGGGTTTTTCATATGTAAAGTCTGCTTCAGGAAGGTAGAAGTTATGAAGGATTTTGCCGGAAGTATATTTCATTAAAGGTCTTTTTACTTCATCAAACCCTTTTGCTATCATTTCATGAACCAGTGCAGCTTCAGAAAGCGTAAATTCAAAGCCCAATTCTTCTGACAGGTTTTTATTCAAATTTTTTATTGTTTCATTAGTCAGTTCTAGCTTTAAACGGCTTTTTTCTTTTAAAAATTCATTTAATCTTACATCATAAGGATTTATTCCATATACAAGTAAATGTATTGCAACCGGAGCAGTCTGGTTTTTTAGTTTTGTTTCTACGGTTGATATTTCCAGACCGGGTATAAGTTTAAGGTGTTGAAACCTGTCCGGATTATTTTTAAATATTTCAAAAGCTTCTTTGGCGCCATCAATTGTGTCGTGGTCTGTTATTGCAAGCATAAACGGGCTGCCAAATTTTGAATTATATCGTGCAATAGCTTCTGCATGGCGCATAATAGTTTCTGTATCTGATGCTCCATCCGAATTTTGGGTATGTACGTGCAGGTTTGCGGTAAAAAGTCCGTTTTTTAAATTACAAAAATTGTGGCTGTCCAGAATATATTTGTTTTTACGGCATCCAGGCAGGAAATTTTTCTTTTCCTGATGTCGTATATAATCTTTAAATTCTTCGGCTCCTGTAATTCTATTACATTTTAGTTCTTTTTTATAGGCTTCGTCCATAACTCTATTTTTGCATGAAAAAAATTTTGCAACAATTTTTACTAATCTGCGTCAAATATTTTATAGTAGCATTTACACTTATTTTGAAGATGAGAGAGGTTTTTATCTATGAATTTGGAAACTACTACCAGGTGTCTTGATACGCTTTACAGTGACTTTACAACTTCTGCGGCTGCTGAAGATGATGAAATCTTAGAGATAGACACAGATGAGTTGGATGAGGATACTCCTGTGAAAACATTCAGTTCTATAGCAAAAGAGGATGATATTTTACAGATGTATCTTAAAGATGTTGGTAAAATTAAGCTTTTAAATTCTAAGGAAGAAAAGCAGCTTGGGAAACAAATAAAAGAGGGAGAGGACAAAAAAGCCGAGATTGCAAAGCGGAAACTTGTCCAGGCAAATCTTCGCCTTGTTGTAAGTATTGCAAAAAAATATATCGGGCAGGGTGTGCTTTTTATGGATTTGGTGCAGGAAGGCTCGCTCGGGCTTATTAAGGCTGCTGAAAAGTTTGATTATTCAAAGAATTTTAAATTTTCAACCTATGCAACATGGTGGATTAAGCAAACTATTATGAGGGCTATTGCTAATAATTCAAAAACTATAAGAATTCCTGTTCATATGGCTGACAAAATCCGCAAATATAAAAAGATGTATTCCGCGCTTGCCTTTGAACTGGGAAGAGAGCCTACTGATGCTGAAATAGCTGATAAACTCGGATTAACCGTAAAAAATATTCAGGCTGTAAAAAAAGCAATTATAAAAGAACCAATAAGCCTTGAAACTCCTGTTACCGATGACTTGTGCGTTGGCGACTACATTGAAGATAAAAGTTATAATGCTCCTGATGTTCAGGCAAAAAATAATGCTATGAAAGGCAGTATAAATCACCTGCTAAGTACATTAAACGAGCGCGAACAAAAAATTATAAACTGCCGTTTCGGGATTAACGGGGAAACCCAGATGACGCTTGAGCAGCTTGGAAAAGCCATGGGGTATTCAAAAGAAAGAATAAGGCAGTTAGAAGACCTTGCTCTTACAAAAATGCGCCACAGAAAAGAATTGCTGCATTTTAGAGATTTTATTGAGGATTAATTTAAAGGCGAAGCAGCTGCTTCGCTTTTTTTTATGCGTTTACAAGAGATTTTGCAAATTCTATGGATTGTTCGTTAATATCACCTCCTGCAAGTTCTGCAAGCGCTTTAATTCTGTTTTCGCCGGTTAATACATAAACCTCGACTTTTGTTTCATCGGACTGGGATTTACGTACATAAAAGTGTTTGTCCGCTTTTGAGGCGATTATCGGCTGATGCGTAATCAAAATAATCTGATGATATTGTGCAAGCGCCTTAATTTCATCCGCAACACTTTGCGAGGCTTTGCCGGAAATCCCGGTATCAATTTCGTCAAAGATGACAGTATCAATATCATCGGATTGTGCAAATATAGCCTTTATCGCAAGCATTACACGCGAAATCTCGCCCCCTGATGCTACTTTTGCAAGAGGTTTTAAATCTTCTGATACGTTTGTGGAAATTAAAAATTCAACATTATCTGCACCGTCTGCTGAAAGGTCTTTCGGGCTGAGTGATATTTCAAAGCGGGCTTTAGGAAGCTCGAGATGCTCAAGTTTTTCTTGAATATAAACAGAAAGCACTTTTGCATAATCCTGGCGTTTTTCTGTAATGACCGCTGCTTTTTCAACCAGTTCCTCGTGTATGCTGGAAACTTCTTTTTCCAGTTCCTCAATATTTTGTGTTGAAAATTCTATTCCTGCAAGTTCTTCTGCAAGCTTTTGTCCTGTTGAAATTACTTCAGCAAGTGAGCCGCCGTATTTTCTTTTCAGTTTATCAAGCAAAAAAAGCCGTTCCTGTATTTCATTAAGCCTTTCTGTATCATTATCCAGATTTTGGCTGTAATCCCTTAATTCAGAGCCGGCATCGCGTAATCTTTCTATTGCATCTATAAGGTTTTGTTCAAGCTCTTCAAGATTTTTATCCATTGATGCTGCTTTTGAAATATTTTGTTTAATTTTACCGAGTGCTTCCATTATTGAACCATCATCGCCGTTTATTGCCCAGTATGATGCTCCGGTTAATTCTTTTAGTTTTTCTGCATTTTCAAGAACTTCAAGTTCGTTATTAAGTTCTTCATCCTCTGTTTCTGAGCTGACTTCCGCGGCTTCAATTTCGTTAACCTGAAATTTTAAAAATTCAATCTGTGATTCTGTTGTATCTGCTGAAGTTTTTGCTTTTTCTAATAAATTTTTTGTATCGAGATATTTTTGATACAGTGTTTTATATTCTTCAAGGTTACTGCCGTAAACATCTTTTGCATAATTATCAAGCAGATTTATATGATATTTTGGCTGCATGAAAACATATGTCTGGTGTTGTGAATGTATGTCCAGAAAGAGTGATTTTATCTGTTTTAAAAAGTCCTGATTTATCAGAGTTCCGTTTAATCTTGTACGCACAGAACTTTGTGTAATTTCTTTTGAAAGTATGATTTCAGACCCGAAGTCATCAATTCCGTTTTCTTCAAAAAGCTGTTTCAGGTTATGTTTGTTATTTTCAATAGTAAGTTCAATAACCGCTTTATCACAACCGTTTTTAATAACATCTTTAGAAACGCGCGGCGCAAAAGCCAGGTCAATTGCACTTATTAGAATACTTTTACCGGCTCCTGTTTCACCTGTAATCACATTCAAGCCTTCGTGAAAATTCGCTGTTAGTTCGTCTATTAAAATGTAATCCTTTAACTTCAACTGCCTGATCATAATTACAGAATATCGCAAAACCTGAAATGTAGCAATATCTTAATTTTGCTTAAAATTTTTATAGCTTATAAGGGTAATCATCTTTAAATTCCCAGTTGTCAATTTCTAAAAGAGTTGAACAATAAGCCGGATTGCTTTTACAGCTCCGTAAGGCATTTTCTCTTGTAGGGGTTTTATCTCCGCGGTATGTACACCAGCCTTTATTTGAGCACCATTCAGTAATTGTCTTGTCGCAGGCGAGAAATCGAAATTTGTCGTAGCCCTCTTTATTTGGGCTGTTATCTCCGTTCACATCAAAGAATATATCCATGCATCTTCCCTTAGCAATGCTGAAAAAACTACCGTCTGTAAAATAAATTGTTGCGCTGCCGGACAAATTAGAACCTATTTTTAAATATTTTAGATATGGTGCAAAATATTTTTTTACGAATTCCTCAGGAACCAAAGACATATCCCAGCTGTTTACATTTCCATTGTCATTTTCTGAAAGTATAAGTACCTGTGCCATCATGGAGTTGAATTTTTTCAACCTTGCTGTAGCTTCCTGTCTTTTAAATTTGGCTATGACTGATGGAAGGGTCATTGATGCTACTACTCCTATAATCCCCAAGGTTATCAGAACTTCTGCAAGTGTAAATGCATGTTTATTCATGTCTTATCCCTCTTTAAAAATATTAAATATATATATTTATTTTAAACTTATATATTTAATAATGTCAAGTCATTTTTGTATTTTTGTAAATACATCATTTTAATATGCAATGATATTAGTATGAGGATAGTTACTGAATTAAAAGAAATTTTGTATCAGAAGGGTTTGACGCTTAAATTTGTTGCAGAAGAACTTGGTAAACGTCTTGGCAAAACTTATACTCTTGCTAATCTCTCAAATAAGCTGCGTAATGAAACTATTACATATAGGGAAATGAAAATAATCGCAGAGATTATAGATTGTTCTCTTGAATTAACTAAAAAATAAAAAGGGACATATAATGTCCCTTCGTAAATGGAGTTTAAAAAATTATAAGGTAATTTTTTATGAACCTACTAATCGCAATGCTTCTTCAAGAAGCTCTTTGTTTGATGAAATTAGTTTGTTTGAAATTTCAAGCTGTAATTTTGCCATCTGGAAGTATGAAATATTTCCTTTAAAGTCTGCATTTGACATTTCTATCAGGCTTGAACGAATTTCACCGCAGCCCAGCAGTGGTTTTCCGGACTCTTCTGTTTCGATAAAGTAGCCGTCTTTTATTTCGTAAAGGGCTGCTGCATTATGGAAGTTTCTTGTTGTAATTCGGTAAAGAGGAACTGTACGTTTTCCGTTATCTGCCTTACCATATATTGTTCCATCGCTTTTTATTTCGTAATCATCATATTTTCCGAGATATTTCCCGTTGTTAGGATCAATCCACATTTTTATGTTGGTTGTAGGAATATCAAGAGCTCCGCCTTTTAGTGCGGTTTCCTGATAAAGGTCGGCACTGATTGATTTTGTTCCTTGCATAATTTCACCTTTATCATTTAAGATGTATCCTTGGACGGTATTACCGTTTTTAGCTTTGTAAACACCTTCGCCGTCAAATGTAAATTCGCCTAACCTTGTGTAAACACTTTTACCTTCCGGGGTTTTTGTCAGGAAGAAGCCTTTACCTTCTAAAAAGATGTTTTCATTAGAAGTCCCCGGTGTTGATTTTCCCTGGCTGACCTTTTTGTCGTAATCATCCGCAATTGCACCGCCGAGGAAGGTTTTAAAATTTACCTGTTTTTCTCTGAAACCTGGTGTATAAATATTTGTCATGTTATCAGCAATGACGTCCATCCAGTTCTGTGTTGATTTTTGTGTGTTAAGTGCGGTTACAAAGGAATCATTCATGACCGTTCTCCTTATTATTTTGTTTTTTCTGTTCTTCTTTATCCTGCTTTGATTTTGAATAATTTACATCGCCATAGGCAATGTTTTCTTCATTAAATCTGTTTTTCAAAAATTCAATATTGTTTCTCAGGTAATTCTCCACAGCTTTATCGCCGGGGATAAAGTTTGCATTAATTTTGCCTTCCTTATCTACTTTTATAATGACGGAAACATCTTTGTCAAAATCAATTCTGAAAGGCTGGTTTGTTTTAGCGGATTCCTGTAATGCTGCAATAAGTGCGGCTGAAGCTTTTGCTGTTGATTGAACCTGCTGTATATTACCGGTATCAAGTGCCTTTTGGAATTCGCTTGCAATACTCTGATTAGACATATCTGTATTTTTTACTAAATCTGCAAAAAAGAGCGCATCTCCATCAGACATTTGAATATTGGTGTAGTCTACGGATGCCGGTATATTTGCAATTTCTGCCCGGCTTGTCGCCTGCATTAAATTAAATCCGAACATCCCGCCGTTTGCCTGTAAATAAGCTTTAACTTCATCTGAAAGCGAAGAAAAATTCCCGCTTTGTATTTTCATCATATCAGAAGTGCTTATTTCACCTTTGTAGGTTTGCTGATTCTGATTTTGTCCGTTCTGCCCGTTGCTGGACTGGTTATTTTGAGCATCCTCCTGATTGTTATTGCTGTCTATTTTATTTTCTTTATTTTCTACTTTTTTGTCTTCGTGTTTTGCTGTTACCTTATCATTATCAGCATCTTCTTTTTCTGTTTCTTTTACTTCAGTTTTAGTTTCTTCGCCGGAGGCTGTGTTTAACTCATCTTTAAAAGATTTTCCGCTTTGGTTTGTTTTCTGTATTTTAGCGGAATTGCCCAGCTCTGACTTTTGGAATATTGCAGTTGCTGCGTTTGATGAAGTTTCTATATTCATTTATAAATTTTCCTCCAGTTGTGCTAATTGCCTTAATACTTCTTTTTCTTCCTCTTCTTGTTTTTCTTTGCTTTGTGCAAAAAATCGTGTGACACCAAGTTCGGAAAATTGTTTTAACTCTGCGGCTTTTTCTTCGGCAATATAAGCTTCTCTATTCTTTTCTTTGTGTTTTTCCAGAACTTTCACACCCTGCTCCAGCTTAATCAGCTTTTGCTTTTCTATATCAAGCCGGCGTTGTGCTTCCTGCCTTATTTGCTCTAATTGTTCGGCTTTCTCCCATAGGTGTATTAAATACTTATCATATGTTTCATACATCATAGGATTAGCCTGCCGCATATTTATTTGAGTGTCGCGTATCTCTTCGTTATTTTTTCTAATGTTTTCTTCTGCTTCAAATACTGCCTGCTGAGCTTTTTGTACTACCTGAAGCTGCTCTTCTTTTTTTCTGATTCTGAAGTCCAGAATTTTTTGTAACCTGTAACGAAAAGGCATTTTAGACTACACTCTCTTGTCATTATTATGATTGTTAATGACCGGTGTTGAAACATCTAAATGTATGATATGTATTTAATGTTTATTTATTATTAGTCAAGTATTTTTACACCAAACCCGCTGCCCATTTGATTGTTTCTGTGATACCAGCCGCGGTTTCCGTAATAATCGGTCTGTCTGCCGTTAGGAGCGTAATATGGTCTGTGCCAGTAAGGACTTACCTGCGGGGTTACTCCGGTTGTTGTTCCAAAAACCATTGACCCTAAGGTGCTTCTAAGCCCCTGCCATCTGCTCTGGCGCGGTACAGGCATAGACGGATAACTGTCCGTATAGCTGCTGTTATTATTATAATTAACTATAATATTATTTAAGCGTTCATCGAAAGGTCTGTTGGGATATGTTCGGTTGAATACACTTTGTTCAAGACGGTTAATCCTTGCATTTGAGTTCTGGCGTTCATATGTTTTGCCGAAAATTGAACGCTCCATTTCCGTAAGTTTATTGTTATTTATGCTGTGCAGCGGCTGAACATTGTCTGCGCTGAAATAGTTATAATTTGGCGTCTGGTAGGTTCTTACGACATGCCTTGTTCCTGCAAAAGCTCCTTCTATACAAAAAATAAGCCCGAATAATAACAACAGTAATTTTTTCATAGTCTTCTCCTCTGATTTGCTTTGAGGATAGCTGATTTGTTTGTGTTTTTTATTCCCTGATAAGGCTATTTTAAATAATGTAAAAGAATTTTACAAACTAATCAAAGTTCGTTTTGTATATTATAATATTTTTATGAAAAAGAAAGTTATTGCATATCTGCATACACATTGGGACAGGGAATGGTACAGAGAATTTGAAGTATTCAGACTGAGGCTTTTGAGGGTTTTTGATAATGTTCTGGAAATGCTCGCAAACGGTAAAATCCCGTCATTTTATTTTGACGGACAGGTTTCAGCTCTGCTAGATTACCTGGAAATGCGCCCTGAAAAAGAAAAAGATGTTAGAAAATTTATTGCAGAAAAAAGGCTTTTTATAGGTCCCTGCTATACGCTTGTAGATGAATTTCTTACGGACAGAACTGTATTTGAAAAAAATTTAGAGATAGGGCTTAAGATTTCAAAAGACTTTGGCTGTACTGATTTCATCGGCTATCTTGCCGACACGTTCGGGCACAGCAGAAATATTCCGCCTTTGTTTAAAAAGTTTGGTATTGATAAATGTGTTGTCTGGCGCGGATGCGGTGATATTCCCTCAGAGTTTACTTTTAACGGGATAAAGACAGTTAACCTTATCCGAGGTTATTTTATGGATATATTTTCAGCCAAAATGTCCATAGAGGAAAAAGCGCAGCGGCTTAAGGAAAATCTCGATAAAATTGCACAGATGTCTTCTGATGTTCTGCTTTTGCCTATTGGAGCTGATCATCTGGGTGTTGAACCTGATATTGATGAGCAGATAGCAAAAGTAAATAATCTTTTAGCGGATTATGAAATTACACTCGGGTCGCCTTTTGAATATTTTGAACTTGTCAAAGATAATTTCGGCAGGTTTGAATGGAATGATGAACTTCGTGATAACAGTAAGACTTTTATTCTGCCCGGAAGCTATTCAGCACGTATGAAACTAAAGCAGTATAATATTAAATGTACGTATCTCCTTTCAGAAGCAGACAGGCTCCAAAAGGAACATGGAAATGCTTACCGTAATGTCATTGAGTATGCTTATAAGTTATTATTAAAAAATCAGGCTCACGATGGTATTTGCGGCTGTTCTACCGATTTGGTCCACAGGGAAAACATTACAAGGTATGAAAAAATTCTCCAGATAGCAAATACAATTATTGAAGAATTGCGGCTTAAGCATAAATCATCAGATGCGCATGAATTTGAAAGTACTGAGCTGAAGCCTGATTGTGATGTTATATCGCATTTTAGAGGATTTGAAAGCAGTCTTTTATACGACACACAGCGTATCCCGGTTACAGAAGATTTCACTGATATTTATGTTCTTCGCCGCAAAACTAAAACTTCGGCAGACCTAAAGCTTGATGTGATTAAAAATGTTGACGGCACAACCGGCTTAGAGATTACTAGCGGGACAAAAAAAGTAGGCGTTGAATTTTACCGCTGTATTGATGAGGGTGATACCTATAATTTTGGACCTGTAGAGGATGATAAAGGTGAAAAAGCAGAAATTCTGTCTTCATCAGAACATGACAGCAAGCTGTTAATTAAAACAAGCTTTTTTGATGTTAGTGTTAGTTTTCACGAACTTATTAACTTTAGTATAAAATGGAATAATACCTTAAAAAATCGTTTATGGCAGGTTCGTTTTATTTTGCCTGACCCTGTTCATACTACATATTCAGAGGACATGAATACTATAATAGAAAGAAAATTCAATCCTTTTTATGATATTAGAAAAAATCTTCCAAAAAACCGCGGTATTGAGGCAAAAACTAATTTCGCCCCAATGCAGAGATATGTAGGAGCTCAGGGGTTTGGAATTATTACAAAAGGGCTTACCGAATACGAAGTGTTTGAGAATATGCTCTCTGTTACACTTTTAAGAAGTGTAGGTGTAATTTCTAATCCTAAAAATCCGGCGCGTTCTACCCCGGCAGGTCCGCCTCTTGAAGTACCGGATGCTCAGCAGTTAGGTGAAAATCTTGCCGAGTTTTCCGTTGGCTTCTTCGAGAAAGACGACTATGAAAAGTTTGTCACGCTTGTATTCCCGAAAATTGTACTGTAGAAATGTTAAGAAGTGTAAAGATATGGTATGTATATAGCAATTATATAAAGTAAAAATACTTTATTAATATGTAAGCAATATCGAATTAAATAAACACGAGATATAAAACATACACTTACTATTTACACTACCTACTACACACTAACCTTCTACACACACGAGGAATTACAAAAAGAATTCCAAGGCTCTATCAGAAATGATAGAGTTTTTTTTTTTGACTAGAACAAACTCGTGAACAGTGAACAAGTTAAAAGGCTAGCAGTAATCTGTGAAAATTTGAGTTTTTGCCTTTGTTATGCTTGGTGACATTTAGTATAAGCTGCCAGCTAGGAGGCTATGCGTAACTTCTGGCCGGCTGCGTGTTTTTATTAAGAAGTGTAAAGATATGGTATGTATATAGCAATTATATAAAATAAAAATACTTTATTAATATGTAAGCAATCAGAATTAAATAAACACGAGATATAAAACATACACTTACTATTTACACTACCTACTACACACTAACCTTCTACACACACGAGGAATTACAAAAAGAATTCCAAACTCTATCGAAAGATAGGGTTTTTTATTGTGACATTTTCGAAAAATTATTAAAATATTCTATTTTTAATTAATAAATTGCTGCATGTTTTATCCCTGAAACCCGCGTCTTTATACAATCTTAATATAAATTTGCTTGACCTTTTTCAAAAAAAGTATTCTAATAAGATACGTAGAGTGTCTAAATAAATTAGAATTATTATAAATAAGGAAAGAGGACTAGATGAAAGAATTTAAGCATACAAGGTTAGATAACAAAAATTTTTCTGATGATGATATAAAGAGTCTTATAAAAGAATATAACATTAAGTTTATAAAACTCCAGTTCGTTGATATAAACGGGCAGGTAAAGAATATGACTATTCCATCCCAGCATATTGAAAAAGTTTTGAATAATGAAATTATGCTTGACGGCTCTTCAATAAAGGGATTTAGAAGTATTGAAACTTCTGATATGTTTTTCTATCCTGATAAAAATTCTTTCCAGATTTTACCTTGGAGAAATCACGCTGATGCGAACTCTGCTAGATTAATCTGTGATATTTACAACGCAGACGGAACGCCGTTTGAAGGGTGTCCGCGCTGTAATTTGAAACGTGTTATGAAAGAAGCAGAAAAAATGGGCTTTTCTATGAATATAGGTCCTGAAGCTGAGTTTTTCCTTTTTGCAAAAGATAAAGACGGAAATGTTACAACTACAACACAGGATAGGGCAGGATATTACGATGTTGGACCGGATGATCTTGGAGAGGATGTACGTTCAGATATTGTACTTGTTTTACAGGAAATGGGTTTTGATATTGAAGCTTCCCATCACGAGAACTCTGATGGTCAGCATGAGGTGGATTTTAGGTACGCAGATGCCTTAACAGCCGCTGATAACGTGGCGACATTTAAGGTTGCGGTAAAAGCTGTTGCCGCAAAACATGGGCTGCATGCAACCTTTATGCCTAAACCTATTTACGGTATTAACGGTTCCGGTATGCACTGTAACATCTCTCTGTTTAAAGATGGTAAAAATGCCTTTTATGATGAAAACACCGAATCTCAGCTTTCAGATATAGCAAAATATTCAATCGGCGGTATGCTTAAACATGTAAGAAGTATTACTGCGGTGCTTAATCCGACTGTAAACAGCTATAAACGTCTGGTTCCGGGGTATGAAGCCCCTGTTTACCTTGCCTGGTCTTTGGCAAACAGAAGCGCTCTTTTAAGAGTTCCTGCAAAACGTGGTAATGCAACAAGGGTTGAACTACGCTCACCGGATCCGGCATGTAATCCTTATTTAGCCTTCGCTGCAATTCTTGAGGCTTGCCTTGACGGTGTTAGAAATAAAATTGATCCGCCGGCTCCTGTTGAAAGTAATATATATAAACTCACAACAAAAGAACGTAAAAAACAAAGAATTGATGCGCTTCCTGGAAGCTTGGCTGAGGCTCTTGAACAAATGGATAAATCACTTGTTGCAAGGGCTGCTCTTGGTGAACACGCCTTTAATGAGTTTATGTCTGCAAAGAGAAAAGAGTGGGATTCTTTCAGAACTTATGTTTCCCAGTGGGAAATTGACAGGTATCTTGAAAGGTATTAATAAATTAAAGGAGGCTCTTAATGCCTCCTTTCTTTATATTTTGAATGGGTAATCTTCTTTAAATTCCCAGTTATCATATTGAAGCAGTACAGAACAATAATGTGTTTCCTCCTTGCATCTTGCAAGTGCCTCTTCTCTTGTTGGAACTCTCATTGGAAAGTACGTACAAAAATGTTTGTTTCCGCCACAAGCTTCCTTCGATGTTGGTTCTTTGCACAGTACAAATATAAATTGATCATAGCCTGATTTGTTAGGTTGTTTATTTCCATTTACATCTATTCTCATATCAATACATGAACCATTATGCCAGTACATAACAGTTCCGTCAGCCATTGTAATTTTTAGTTCATAATTTATATCTTTATCTTCTTCAGCATTAGTTTTTTTCTTAACTGACAGATACTTTATATATGGTTTTATGTATGAATTAAAAAATTTTTCACTAGCTTTTGCATTTTCAACCGTATCGGATGTTCCTTCTTCATCCTTTATTTCAGCAGTTTTTTCCCAGTAAATGCTTTCACTGTTATCAACTTCTGAACGCATAATAGCCTGCTGCATCGTGCTGTAGAATTTTTTTATACGCGAGGAATATTCTTTTTTCCTTGAATTTGCAGTAATTGCAGGCAGCGTCATAGCTGCAACAATACCGATAATACCAAGTGTAATCAATACTTCCGCTAACGTAAATGCAGAACGGGATAATCCCAAAGCGTGAAAAAGCCCGCCGGCACTATCTAAGCCCTCCCCCCCCTCAGAGATTTTGAAGCTATAATTGTATTTTGCATATATATCCTCCTTTACTTAAATTTATTATAACATATTACAATATATTTTTAAAGTCTGCATAAATATTCGGTCAGCTCTTTCATTGAATAAATATTTTTTATAACAAAAAATTCTTTACCAGTTTGTTCTTTTACATAAGTAAGTGTTTTCCCGTCTAGAAAATCTTCGCTGTATGGTCTAAGCATTACAGACGGTATAACAGTAAAATCTCCTTCTTTTCCATTGAGTGCTTCTATTAAGTCATCTGTAGTTATAAGTCCAGCTACGGTTATATCGCGTCCCCAGTAATTTGATTTAACAGGCACAACTTCAGCGGTCAGATTTTTAATCCTGTTAAGTTTACTGCAAATTTCATCAAGTGCTGCTTTTGCTGCATAAGATGTTGCAAATAAAATTTTTAACGGCTTATTTAATGATTTTGGAAGTTCAAGCTGTTTAAAGTCTTCGAGCAGCATACGTATGGCGCCTACTCCATCCTCAAGCTGAGCGAAGTTTCCGTAATATTTTGCCGGCGGTATAGCTTTTTCTGCCAGTATGAAAAATTCGTCCGAACAGCATACTTTTTTATATTTTGAAGCTATTTCAATTGTCTGGAGCGCACAATTTTTGTCAACCTGTTTCAAACTTTCTTTCCTGAATTGGGTTACCCCTACAGGAACAATTGCGACTGAAAGTACATTATTTTTCAGTTCAGCTAAATCTGAAAGTGTCCGCTCAAGTTCTGCACCGTCGTTTAAACCAGGGCAAAGAACAATCTGTGCGTGAAACGGTATTTTATTTTTTCTAAACCATTTTAAATTCTCCAGAGCTTTACCGGCATTAGGGTTTCTTAGCATTTTTACCCGCAAATCCGGATTTGTGGTATGAACCGAAACATAAAACGGACCGAGGTGCATTCTCTGTATGCGCTCTTTGTCCTTTTCCGTAAGGTTTGTAAGAGTAATATAAGTTCCCTGAAGATATGAAAGCCTGTAGTCATCGTCTTTCACATAGAGGGTTTCTCTCAAACCTTTCGGCTGCTGGTCTACAAAGCAGAATATACATTTATTCAAGCAAGGCTTTACCCTGTCAAATACTGCGCTTTCAAACACTATGCCCAAATCCTCATCATAATCTTTTTCAAGTTCAATAACTTCAACTTCACCGTTTTTCTTTTTTATCTCAACAGTGAGGAAATCACTTTTGCATAAAAAGTTGTAGTCAATCATATCAAGCATAGGTGTTTCATCAATAGAAACAATTTCATCGCCGGGTTCAATTTCAAGTTCTTCGGCAATAGACCCTTCTATAACCTTGTTAACTATTGCGCTCATTATCTTTTTCAAATCCTTCTGTAATTGTTATAAGATTTTTATATTCACAAACTGTATTATCAAGAATAATTTTCTGGTAAAAATTCTTTTTAGTGTATTCGTCGTTTAAAATGCTTTCTGCCGCGGTTTTGAAGCTCATTGCAAGTGATTTTATGCCAAAGAAAAGCTCTTTCCGTTCTGCTTTATCCAGACATTCAGCCATTGAAAGCTTTATTCTTGCGTTTGCAGCAAATTGGAGCGGGTTGTCGCTGAGTTTTTCCAGTATTAACCGCTTTAATTCTTTTTCTCCGCTTTTTGTAATTGAATAATATACTGATAATTTACCGCCGTCAGACATCATTTTTCTTGTGGAGATAAAACCGTTAAATTCAAGCCTTCTTAAAGCCGGCTTTAAGGCTCCGAAACTCGGACGTGTAAACGGTGCAAATTCACTCTCTATACCCTTTTGTATGGCATACATTGTGAAGTCGCGTTTTAGAACTATATATAAAATCAGCAATTCAATCATAAGTTTAGAGTAGCATAAATTTACTTAATATTCAAAAATCTTAAAAAACTCTTAATTGAACCCATAGTATCATGTTTGTGCGGGATATTGGCTTTTGGATAATATTTTTCGTAATTCCTTATAATATTATCTGGCAGGCTTTCTCCGTTGCCGAGGGTTTGAAATATTAGTTCAAGATACTCGTCCTGCTCCTCTTTATAAAGAATATCGCGTTTTCTTAAATCCTCATCAGCCTCATAGTGGATTAATGCGTGATAAGCTGCCTCTATACTTTTGTCATCAGTATCAAACGGAAACATTGTAACTGCTTCCCGCACACTTATAGCTCCTACCAGAACTTTTCTGATTAGTTCTGAAACAAGCATTCTGTTTTCAACTTCTAAATCCATTTTGTTTTACTTTACTAAATCAAATTCGGATTCTATAAACCTAATCATTTTGGCATAATCTTTATTAAAGAACTGACCTGCAACTTCTTTTACAGATTCCATTGCCATTTCCCGTTTGTTCATTGTCGCCTTATAGAAGAATTTTTTACCAACCTTGTATCTTACAAGAATGCTTTTCCCTGTAAGTCTGTCCATAACTGTTTTTATAGTTGTGTATGCTCTATCTATGCCGTTTTCTGATAAATTATCAACAACATCCTGAATTGAAATATCCCGGTCTTCACAGTTTTCTGTAAGACTCCAAATTGAATTTAAAATGTCGATTTCTAATTTACCACACGCCATATTTTCCTCTACTTTCTTTACTAATGAATTACTAACATTGTAACATATAAACGGTTTATTGCAAGTCCTTGTGTAATCAATGTTTACAAATATTACTCAAGTTCCATATCAAGAATATCAGGGGTTTTCTGAAAATTCTTTTTCTTTGTTCTTATTTTATCATTTTTCTTTTTTGTTTTTATTGAAACCTTTCTATAAGCGTTATCCAGCGATATTTTTGACAGCGGCTTTTTATTTCTTCTGTCATAAAATGTTAACCAGAAACGCCGGTTTATATTATCAACTGCAAATGATATTCTGCCTGCAATTTTGTCACCCGGTTTTATCTGTTTGAACATAATCTTTGTATCGCCAAAGATTGATGGTCTGAATACAGAATTATAATCATTAACAAGCGCCATGTCAAGTCCGGAGAAGGTTTTATCTGACATGTTTGAAATCATTATTGTTAAGGTGATTGTGTTAACTTCGCCGAAAGGATCTTCTTCATGTTTAATATCACTAATATGTATATCCAAACCCGGATAAAAAAGCTCATGCTGGAGCAGTGCAGTTTCTTTATAAACAGGTAGCGGCACTTTGGTGTTGATTTTCACTTTTATTTCATCGCCAGGTGCAATTAAAACATCGTGCCCTTTACGCATTAGAGCCATGCCAAGACCTATTGCCCCGCCAACAGCAGCGCCTCCGGCAAGTGTATACCCTTGTGAAGCAATTGCCGCCTCAAGACCAAGCCAGTTTAAAGCAACAAATCCGCCTGCTACACCTCCAAGAACAGTATAACCTAAATCCTGGGCTACAATTTTTCCTGTTTGTGCAACAGGGTTAAGTTTTGTAGACATTTTTCCTTCTATAGGAATTTCTCTTCCGTCAGGAGTTATCAGGTAATCAAAATCAAGAGAAATTTCTGCCGGTCTGCCAAGGCGTTTTGCTGCTTCTGTGCTTGAAATTTTGCCATGCGCAATTGTTCCCCGCGGGATTAGCACACCTGATTCGCCTGATACATCATTAACCACTTCTGCAAAAAACTCATCGCCTTCCATGTTAATATTTGAATCCAACACCTGAGAAACTGTCATATGAATTACATCAGGACGTTCCATGTGTTCAACCTGACCTGTAAAAAGTTCGCTCTCAAGCTGTCTTAGCTGGTCAGATTTTTCTGCATGACCTTCAAACACAGGTGCCGCAAATGCTGATGTATTAAATCCTAAAAAAGATATTAACAAAAATAAAGCCGTAATCTTCTTCATAATTGTATTATACATCATATATATAACATTGCTACTTTTTAATAAAATTTTTTACCAGTAGCATCCGCCTTCGACTTTTTCGGCTCCCAGAGGTTTTTCCTCTTCTGAAGGTCTTACCCAGTATTCATTATAAATACCATAGTCATCCCATCGTTTTCCTTTAATTCCGAATAAAAGCTGGGTGTCGCCTCCCATATGTACGGCCTTTTTGCCAAGCGACTTACAGTAATCGGCAAGGAAAAGACCATAGGCACCGGCTCCGATAAGTGCAATATCAAAATCTATCGTTTTTATTTGTTTTTTCATGTCTTTTAAGGCGTCAAACCAGCTTTCGTAATTATATGCGATTTTATTGTCGCCTATAGATTGGACAGGTTTCATTGTAATGAGTTCAAATTCAGGCAGAATATCTGTATTTTTGTGGAGTAATTCCCGTTTTTCATATTGTTTTTTTATTGTATCTGCATAAGGATATATGACTAAAACTTTTTTTCCTTTTAAATTCCTTGTCCATGGTTTTGCTGAAGTCAAAGGGTTAATATTACAAAGATGCACAAGTTTTGAATGCTGCGGAAGATAATCCAGGCAGATAGTTTCTTCAAATTTTCTATGCCAGCAGGCAAGTACATCAATTCTGTATGTTAAATCTATTAGTTCACAGGCAAATCTTGTTAATGCTTTATTAGTAACAGGGAAAAATCCTGCGTTGTTAGACATGGAATAGCGCTGGTGTTCGCTGAACACATCAATTTTACTGTTTCTTTTATTTCTCTTAAATTCCCGTACGGTTGTGTATTCAACGGTGCTAAAACGGGCAATAAGGCTTGGGGTATCTTTTTCCAATTCTTCTTCAAGAATTTCTTCACCATCAATTCCGGTGTAAATATATTTGTCACCGTAACTTAAAGAAGCCCCCCCCCCCTCTTTGAAAGTCTTGCTATATCTAGTATTTTAGGTAATTTCATATTTAACTCCTTCTTATTTATTATATTATTATATTATAATCTAATGATTTTGTAGTATTATAAAATAAAATGTTACAAAAGAAGGAGTTTTAGAATGCAGAAACGCTGGTATGATGTTGAACCTGTTTTAAGCAGAGCAATTGCAATGCTGGAGGAGGCGGATGAAGATTTGCAGGTCGTATGTGCAGAGTATGTAATTGATAAATTAAAAGACATAGATTTTGAAATGTCTTTAGATGAGCAATACAATTATATATTGCGAAGATGGTATGATAAAAATATCAAAGTTTCTCATGCTATGGAATATTTGAAGCATGCTCCTGACGAACTTAGAACCGAGCTTGCACTTGATATAATTGAACATATTGAAAAAAATACGGAAAAATAAATTTTATTAATTACCAGTAAGCAAAAGTTCCTTCTTCAAATTTTTCAAGACCTTCTGGAGTTTCTTCTTTTGATACTCTGGTCCAGTGTTCATTATATAAGGTATTTTCAAAATATTTATCCCATCTTCTCCCCTTAATGCCGAATAAAAGCTGGGTTGCTCCTCCCATATGCACAGCCTGTCTGCCGATTTCTTTACAATGCGCACCTAGAAACATTCCGTATGCACCGGCTCCTATTAATGCAACGTCAAAATCTATCGCAGAAACTTGAGATTTCATATCATCTAAAGCCTCAAACCAATCTTTGTAAGGCAGTAGTTTTTTGCTGTCACCTATACCCTGAACGGCCTTTAGTGTTAAAAGCTCAAAGTCTGGCAGCACCATATGATTTTTGAATAACAGTTTGCGTTTTTCAAATTGCTGCGTAATTGTTTTAACAAAAGGACTGATTACTAGAACTTTTTTGCCTTCCAAATATCTTGTCCATGGTTTTTCACAAAGCATAGGATGAGTTATAGCCAAAGTATCCATAAGGTCAAGGTTTTGTTTCAAATATTTATTTACAAATTCAACCTCAAATTTTTCAATTCTGCAAGCCAAAATATCAATTTTCATTGCAGTTAAAATCTGCTCACAGGCAAATTTAATCATTAAATAATCGTCAGATGGGAAAAAGCCTGCTGTGTCACACATCCATCTTTTTTGTTTTTCATCAATAAAACCATTTTTTAAAAATTGTCTAACTGTTTCAAGTTCTACAGTTCCAAATCTGCATATAAGCTGGGGCGTATTAGATGTCAGGTGTGTATATATTAGATCTGAGCCCCCCCCCCCTTTATGAATAATACGGCTGCCAATGCTTTTCAGGTTAAGTTTAGCATTTACATCCGGGTTTTTGCCTCTAATAATATCAATAGTTTTTTGAAAAATATTTCTTGCCATAATTATCAATCCAGTATTTAAATGGCTACCAGTAAGCAAAAGTTCCATGCTCAAACTTTTCAACACCTTTAGGCGTTTCCTCGGCAGCAGGTCTAATCCAATGCTCATTATAAAAACCGCAAGGATCCCATCGTTTACCTTTTATTCCGAATATTAACTGCAATGCTCCGCCCATGTGTACGGCTTGTTTTCCCAAAGCTTTACAGTGAGCACCAAGAAACATTCCGTATGCTCCAGCACCTATTAATGCTATATCAAAATCAATCCTTGAAATTTGCGACTTCATATCTTCCAAGGCTTCAAACCAGGTTTTATATTTAAGGTCATATTTGCTGTCGCCTATGCCTTGAACGGGTTTAAATGTAATAAGCTCAAACTCTGGCAGTGCATCTTTATTACTATGAAGATGCTCACGTTTTGAATATTGCTGCCGGATAGAATTTTCAAAAGGATGTATAACAAGAACCTTTTTACCCTTTAAATGTTTTGTCCAGGTGTTTTCCCATACCATAGGCCAAGCAAGATGATCTATGTGAACAAGTTTAGCGTCTTCTTTTAAATATCTTCTGCACATCTCTTCTTCAAAGCGTTCAACTCTCACGCCGAGAATATCCACCTGTTTTGTAACTTCAATCTGCTCGCAGGCAAATTTTACCATATTATAATCGTCTGCCGGAAAGAAGCCCGGAGTTGTTTCCATATAGTCTTTCTGATAAGGGTCAAAAATCTGTTTTTCATGTCCATGCCTTAAAAACTGGCGCACAGTTTCAAGCTCAACTGTACCGAAACGGCTTATAAGTACCGGTTTGTTACTCAAAAGACACTTTGAAATTATATCTTCTGCGTCTTCTTGGGTATAAATAAATTTTTCCCCGAATGCCAGTTTTGGATTGCTGACATCTATTTGTTTTTTACCCCTGATAAAATCTATTGTTTTCTGAATAAATCTAAGTTTCATATATTTTATTATCTGTCAATGTTTTTTATATTGCAACAACACTGATAAGATTTGTACATATTTTTAGTTTTTCTTAACATTTAGACAAAATCTATAAAATATAGTTTAATTTAAGTATATTGTAAACTCAAGGATAATGTGTATGGCAGATGAAATAAACCGTAAAGTTACAAATATATTCTCAAGACATAATAAGGACTTACCTCCGGCAACAAAAGAAAAGGTAAAGTTTTATGCCGGATTTAATTATGTTAGAATAGATAAGGATGCAAACGGTAATAAATTTAACGCTGAACATCTGCTTAAATATGCTCAAGGCTGTCATTATATAGTCAGAGTTATGAGAGAATATAAAGGGGACACTGTTCTTTATAACTATGATGTTCCTAACAATGATTTGTTTAGATTTATAAAATCTTTTGAAGAGAATACACTGGATGGAAAAATTATTGAAATAGAAAAATATTTTCCTGACGAACCTGCATAAAGAAAGTTGGAATATGAATTGTTTTTTTGAAAAATACCACGACGCCTTATTTAAATGTACAAAACCATATCAATACGTCGGTGGTGAATTTTTATCATTTAATAAAGATTTTAACAGTGCAAAAGTACGATTTGCATTCGCATTTCCGGATAAATACGAGATTGGTATCAGTAATCTTGGCGTGCGTGTTCTATATGATCTGGTAAACAGGCATGATGATTATATGGCGGACAGAGTTTATGCGCCGGAACCTGATTTCAGACCCGAAACTCTTTATGCTCTGGAAAGTAAAAGAGCTATAAATGAATTTGATGCAGTAGGTTTTTCTCTGCAATATGAAATGGCGTATCCTACTGTTCTTAAAATGCTTGAAATGTCAGATATTCCTTACCGGAACGATAACAGAACCGATAATGATCCTATTATTATTGCAGGGGGACCATGTGCATTTAATCCTTTGCCTGTATCTGATTTCATTGATGTATTTATGATTGGTGACGGTGAAGATAGTATTTTAGAGGTTTGTGAAATTCTGGAAAAAACAAAAGGTTTGCCTCGCAGTGAAAGAATAAAAGCACTTTGTGCCGGTGAAAATTCAGGACGCTGGTCAAAGCTTACAGGAGGTAATGTTAAAAAACGTATTGCTCAGCTTGATTATGAGCATGCCTTGAAATCATATCCAATACCATTTTCATCTTCAGTACATGACAGGGCAATTATTGAAATAAGACGCGGCTGCGGAAGAATGTGCCGTTTTTGCCAGCCCGGACATGTTACGCTTCCAATACGTGAGCGTTCCGCGGAAGATATTATTAAAATAGCTAAAGAGCTTGTACAAAATACCGGTTATGATGAATATTCACTGCTTTCGCTTTCTTCTAATGATTATGCAAATATCAATGAAGTAATAAAAGAGCTTGCCGTTGACTTTAATAAGAAAAAAGTATCAGTATCACTTCCAAGCCAGCGTATTGACGGGTTTAACCTTGAGCTTGCGAATCTTGTCCAGAGTGTAAGAAAATCCACAATGACCCTTGCACCGGAGGCAGGAAGCCAGAGGCTGCGCGATGTAATAAAAAAGAATATTACAGAGGAAATGATTATTGATGCTGTTACTACGCTTTATGAAAACGGCTGGTCAAGAATAAAATTTTACTTTATCTGCGGGCTTCCTACAGAAACTTTGCAGGATATGGATGAAATGGCTAATCTGTTGAAAAGCATCAGATACCGCTGCAAGCTGATTAAGAAAGAAAAAGGACTGAAACATGGAATGGATATTACCTGTACACTTTCTATTTTTGTTCCAAAACCTTTCACTCCTTTCCAGTGGTGCGGTCAGATGAATCTTGATAAAGTTACGGAACATATTCACTATTTGAAAGATGCACTTAAAAATACTAAAGGTGTAAAGATTAACTACCATGAAAAATTTGTATCTCAAATAGAAGCGGCTCTTACCCGCGGGGATGATAGTCTTTGCAGTTATATTGAAGCCTTATATAAAAAAGGCTGTTATCTTGATGCCTGGGGTGAATATTTTGATAAAAATGTATGGTATGAAACAGCAGAAGAACTCGGAATTTCTCTTGCATGGCTTGCCGAACATGAATACCGCCTTGAAGAAGAGCTTGCCTGGGATTTTATAGATATAGGTGTAAATAAAGATTGGTTCAAAAAAGAATATAATGCAGCTATGGCTGTTAATTCCGAAAGTCCGCACATTGTACCGACCTGTCAGCAGGGATGTGTAAACTGCGGGGTATGCCCGGGGCTTTCAACGCATAAAGTTATGGCAAAACCTTTTACAGCAAGCTCTGAAGCCCAGCAGATTATTAAAGAAGAACCGGTTGATCCAAAAAACTGCAAACATTATGACAGGGAGATTTATAAATACAGAATTAAAATTACAAAATCCGGGATTTTAAGATATTTTTCACATCTTGACTGGCAGAATACATTTTTTAAAGCTGTTTCCAGAACAGGTTTAGATGTCGTGTTTTCACAGGGGTTTAACCCCACAATGAAAATTTCAATGGGCATAGCTCTGCCTCTTTTTGTGGAAAGTGAATGCGAACTTGTTGATATTGAACTTTTTGAAGATATTCCGGCAGAAAATCTCAAACTAAAGTTAGAGAAAGTTCTGCCGCCGGAAGCTAAAATAATAAGTATTGTTAAAATTAATAAATCAGCCCCTGCAATTGATGTGACTGCACAATGGGCGGAATATAAGATTTCTGTATTTAATGAAGATATTTACGATTTTGAAACATTGAAGTATAATACAGACAGAGTTTTATCTTCCGAAGAAATTTTTATCGAGAAGAAAAATAAAAAAGGTTTACTTAAAAAAATAAACATTAAATCTTCTATTCAATCGTACAGATATGAGGATAACAGTTTATTCATAGTGTTAAAAACCGGTCAGAACCAGACCGCGCCTAATCAGCAAGGCGAAATTGAAGCACAAAATGTTCCGGCAGCCTTAAGAGCAGATGTGTTAATGAATATTATAGCACCGGATACGGCATTCAATATTAAAAGAGTAAGGTTCTTTGACGAAAATTTACAAGAATTATAAGAGGATTTTTAGATGGCGAACGAGAAAAACAAAAATTTTAAAGAACAGCAGAACAATGCAAAAAGAATTATTATTGCTGAACGTGACAATATAGCAGCAGTTCTGGAAGGAAACAAAGTTACAGATTTCTTTATTCACCGCGGAGAAGTTTTACTTGGAGATGTATATCTTGCAACCGTTGACAATATTTTGCCTAGTATTGATGCAGCATTTGTTAACGTAGGTACAGATAAAATGGGATTTCTCCATGCTCAGGATGTTATGGGTAAAGGTTCTTTGAAGGAAAAGTTATCTCCTAAACAGAAACTTGTTGTTCAGGTTGTAAAAGAACCTACCGGCCATAAAGGTCCGCGTGTTACTACTGAAATAAGCCTTCCTGGAAGATTTCTCGTTCTTATGCCGAATGAACCGGGGGTAAGTATTAGTAAAAAAATTGAAAGCTCAAAGGAAAGAGCAAGATTAAAAGCTATTATGAACCTCATTAAGCCTGTCGGTGTCGGCGTAATTATCAGAACAGAAGCCGAAGGGCAATCTGAAGCTGATATTCAGGAAGATTTGGAAATCCTTCTTGAAAAATGGAACAATATTATTACATCTGCCGAAACATTGACTCCTCCAAATTTAATTTACAGGGATCAGGATTTGCTCTATAGAGTTATTAGAGAAGCCTGTACAGAGGATGTTAAAGAAATTGTTGTTGATACTGCGTTTGCTATGAGCAGAGTTCAGAATATTTTGCAAAACTGGCACATTAATAAAAATATTAATGTAACTCTGTACAAAGGCACTGAACCGCTTCTTGTAGCTTATGATATTCATAAAGAAATTAAAGCTGCGTTGAATGTTAAAGTTAATATGCCATCCGGCGGTTATTTGTTCATTCAGACAACAGAAGCGCTTACAGTAATAGATGTCAACAGCGGTAAATTTACAAGTTCCTCCACTCAGGATGAAACAATTCTGAAAACAAATATAGAAGCTGTTCATGAGATTGCACGCCAGTTAAGATTGAGAAATATCGGCGGTATGATTATTATAGACTTTATCGATATGCTTTCGCGTGCCGACAAGCTTGCAATTATGGAAGAACTGGAAATGGCGCTTGAACCGGATAAAGCTAAACCTCAGGTAGGGCAGCTTTCGGATTTGGGACTTGTCGAGCTTACTCGTCACCGTCAGGGGCAGTCTTTATCTGAAATATTTACAAAAAAATGTCCTCACTGTCAGGGCAGCGGCTACTTTATGAATGAGTTGAACTTTGCAACTCCTACTGCAGAGGGTGAATACAGAGCAAAAGCTGCTAAATTAAAACTTCCTGTTGCTAATTTCAAGAAAAACAATAAAAATAATCAGCAGAACAACAAACCGCAGGTTGAAGAAACTCCTGTAGAACAAATTCAACAGCCAATAGTTGAAATTGAGGTTGAAAATCCTTCACAGGTGGCAGCTCAGGAAGAAGAGAAAAGAGAAAACAAAAAACGCACCAGACGTTCTAAATTTGATAAGAAAAAAGGTGCTGAGGCTGTAGAAACTCCTCTGGCAGTTACAGAAGAAGTTCATACTGCCGAAACTGTTTTAAAACCTAATGAAGAGATTAAACCGGTCATCTCTGAGGAACTTATAGATGCGAAGTCAATACAGGCAGAGGCTGAAAATACTGAAAAGGCTGAGTCTCGGGAGCAGGATGTTGTTCAGCCTGAAGAAGAGGAGAAAGCTCCAGCTTCGCAGCAGGCGGAAACTTCTGTAGAGCAGGCTTCAGAAAAAGAAGCTTCAACCGAAGCCGGAGAGGAAGCAGTCAAGGAAGAAAAACCAAAACGCACCCGCAGACCAAACAGAGGCACTTCAAAACGTACAAGGGCTAAGAAGGCTGTAAGTGAGGAAAAAGTTGAAGAATAAAAGACTGATTTTAATAGGATTATTAATTTTAGTTGGAATTATAATTTTATCGGCTAATGCAGGATTTTGTGCTGACTCAGTTGCGCAGCATACCCCTGCATTACCTGCCGGTACTCCTGTAAAAAATGATGTCTTACACAGTGCAATTATAAAGTTTACTATTACAATGGCCGGAGTTTTATTGTCAAGTGTTTTAATCTGGGCGGGACTTTCTATCTACAACAAATTTTTTGTTAAAACTACAACAAGGAATGTTTCTCCTGATGATGATATATTAAGAACACCTAAGACGATAGAAGATGCCGTTGCATTTTTTATTAAAAAGAATAAATTAAATTAGGAGTTTTTTATGAAAAAATTGAAAGCAGAGGGTGCTATAGGCTTATTGTTAGGTTTGCTTATAATATCAGTAATTTTTATAATGATGATGCCTGCACTTCGTAATGTTTCCGGCGGAGCTGGTATAAACGGATCTTCTATTAAGCAGGAAAGTGTTGAGCAGCAGGTTGATAAGACCGTTGAGGAAATACAGAGAATGCGTCAGCAAACAATAGATTATAATCGACAAAACAGTAATATTGATTATTGATTGAAAAATCCCGGATAGTAGTTTATAATAAAAAAGGAGATATAATTCCCCTTTCGGTATCAGTAAAACTATTCTCAAATGTATACGCTCCCATCGCCTGGTAAGCGTATAACGATAAAGAAAATTTGCGAAAAGTTGTGGC
>CABLZX010000007.1:0-130664 GCA_902383995.1 uncultured Brachyspira sp. | reverse complement strand
ATATATAGCTTTTCTAACATGTTTTTCCTCTGCTTTTTTATTATAAGCTATTTTTTGAAATTTTCAAGAGAAGTGTTATTTAATTTCCCATTTTCTCTGCATTTGTGAAAGCTTTCCGGTTCTTGTAAGGAAATTGATTACATAATTTGTTTTTGCTTTTAGCCTGTCAGATTCTTCCCCTCTACGGAATGCCACAGCATACGGTTCTTTTGAGTACCTTTTCGGCAGAATTTTGACTGAATCATCATCCATAGTAAGACCATACAAAACTGTATCATCAGCAATCATTGCATCAGCTTTGCCGGCTTTTAAAGCATTAAATCCGTCAATATATGTCTTATACCCTATTATAGTTGCATCCGGAACATTCATACGCACACTCATTTCCCCGGTTGAGCCATAGATTATTATAACCTGCCTTCCATTTAATTGTCTTAATGAAGTTATATCACTTTTTGCAGGAACAACAATTGCTTGACCCGCTACATAATATGGAACAGAAAAATCCGCAACTAACTGTCTTTGATCAGTCACAGACATTGTGGCAATTAACATATCTACTTTTTTTGTATTAAGCATTGAAATTCTGTTAGAAGCAGTTACAGGCACAAATTCAACCGCTTCCTCAGTTGAAAAAATCTCTTTTGCAATCTTTTTGCCTAAATCAACATCATATCCCTGAAGTTTACCTGTTATATCTTTATACCCGAAAGGCTTAGCATCACTCCTGACTCCGACAATCAGTTTTCCCCGGCCGGTGATTACATCTAAATCATCCTGAGAATTGTCTTTTGTGCAGGCACATGTAAATAATGTCACAAGTAAAAGTGTACAAATTAGTTTCTTAAACATGCAGCTCCTTATTCCTCGCTTAATAAAGACATGATACTTAAATGCCCCGGCAAAGTCAATTCCCGCAAAAAAGAAAGACTGCTTCAAAAACCAAATAGCCTGACAGGATAACCGCTTACGGTAATGTTTATCAAATTAATTGAAGTACATAATCAAATATAAGTTTGTTTTTTAAACTTTTTTTCAGGTTTTTCACAGCAAAAACCTATAAACACAAGGAGGTAAAAATGACAATTAAAAAACTTACTGTGGCAGCTGCAATTGCCGTTGGAATAGCAACGTGTTCCTTGAATTCAGCAATGGCAGCTTGCCCGTGTGCACAACCGGCAACTCCGGCACCATGTGCTGAACCATTACCTGTTGTAACAGGACCGGCTTGTCCATGCGATCCGGCACCAAAATGCGACAAATGCAACAAAGCATTTGACGAATGCGACTGCAAAAAGGCAGATCCTTGCAAGGATCCTTGCAAAGACGAAGATCCATGCCCGCCTAAAAAAAGCGACTGCGGATGTCCGGATGAAATTTCCTGCGACAAACCGGCAGAACCGGCTTGTGCAGTATGCCCTGGTACAGGAAAACCTGACAGAAAAGATATGAAACAGGTTTACGGTTACCCTAATGCAGTTTACGGTACTAACAACTATGTAGGTGAACCTGCAAATTCTATCTTCCAGACAGAAACTGCTCTTAACGGTACTCCACAAATTATGTCTTCTAACGTAAATGGTGTTGCAGTATCTTCAGAAGGTATGGTTACCGGCGCAGCAAGCCAGCTTCCATGTCTGAACGAAGCTCCTACAAGACACAACGGTATCCCTATCGACAGAAATGAAAGAATTATGGATGGTAACAACTGTCCTGTTGATATACAAACTGAAAATTCTATAGATGCAGTTAAAAAATCTTTCGTTCCTTACGAAATTAAAGAAGGCGGCTGTCCCTTAGGCGGCGCAGCACCAACTACATCTAACGCTTGTATGTTCCCTGATGTTCCAAACGGCTACTGGGCTGCCTGCGACATTGATAAATTAGCTATTAACGATGTTGTAGTAGGTTATCCAGACGGTCAGTTCAAACCAAACAGAGATATTACACGTGCAGAATTTGCAACTATGTTAGTTAAAGGCTTCAATCTTGACGATTGCGGCATGCCGACACAAAACATCTTCAAAGATGTACCTTCATGCAACTGGGCTAATGCAGCTATTGCAAAAGCAGTTGACGAAGATCTGTTAGCAGGTTATCCAAACGGAAAATTTGAACCTGAACACAAAGTAACACGTGCCGAAGCATTAACATCTATTGCAAAAGGTATGACTTGCGACATTGATGCTTGCAAAGCTGATGAAATCTTAAGCAAATATGCAGACGGTAACACAGTTCCAAGCTGGGCAAGAATTCCTATTGCAAAATCACTTGAAAACGGTGCATTAAAAGATTCACCAAATCCAAACATGATTATGCCTAACAGAGAAGCATCCCGTGCTGATGTAGCATCAATGCTTCAAACAGTTCGTGTAGCACTCGGTTACGATACAAATCCGAAAACAGCAAACAATATTTGCCCTGCATGTCCTGTAAGCAAAAATGCGTTTGTTGAAAACGAAGAAATCGTTAAAATCCCTACATTAAAAGTTGCTATGATTGACCAGTTGACAGCAAAATCATCTCACGTAGGCCAGTACTTCAGAGCTAACACTCTTGAAGATATTACAATCAACGGCGTAACATACCCTTGCGGGTCAACCGTAACAGGTCAGGTTGTTGAAGTAATAAGACCTTCAGGATGTAACAAAGGTGCTTTAAAATTAGCATTCACAGACATCAAAAACGGCGACTGCAAAACTAAATTACCTAAACAAATCTTACAGGCACAAGTTAACAAATCAAAACAGGTTAACCCTGTAGCCAGATTGGTTGAAATGCCGTTCACTCTTGCAGGTTCATTGGTCGGCGTAGTCGGCAGAACAGCAGGCGGTATCATTTCTAACGTAGGTAATGCTGCAGAAAACGTTTCTAACGATGCAGGTTATATGTTAGGACACGTATTCCAGGGTAAATTCGGTGCTGCTGCACGTAACCTTGGTGACGGTCTGTGGGAAACTGTTAAGGCTCCGGTTGACGTTACAAGAACAGCATTATCAGGTACTATGGGCTTATTCCAGACTACCGGCGACGAATTTGCTTACCTTGTTGACCCTAAAGGATACAAAATATCCGCAGTTAACCCGAGAGAACACGTTACTATTGCTTTTGGCTGCAGTGGAGAATAACGGATTTTCGCCAGAGGGCGAAGTAACCAGTTGACCTGCAGTCAGCAGGACAGCAGGTTTACGAAGGCCCGTTTAACAGCGAAATCCGAACTCCACGCCAAATGTAGAGTTAATTGATTCGTTAGCCGAAGAAAACCGCCATAATGTGGCGGTTTTCTCTTTTGTTTTTTAAGTTTTTAAATATTAGTTATTTTTGTTCTTTTTCTACTTCATCAAGTTCAAGAATTCTGCCTCTTGCTGCATCTTCACTATCGAAGGAAGGTTCATTCGGAACTTTTTCACCTGTTTCTTTGTAGATAATGTAGAACTTATCATTTTCTTTAACAACTTCTTTTGTGTGTGCAAGTTTTAAACCGTTATCTGCAATTGTACCAGGAGTTACTTTTGCTTCAGGATTTGCTGAGTATACTTTGCCGTTAACTTCTACATCAGGAAGAGTGAATTTGTCGCCTGCGTAGAGGTTTGTATTAGGCTGATATTCGCTTGCATTGTATACAGCTTCTTTTATTGCATTATATTCAGGTGTTCCAAATTTTACGCCGTACATTGCTGAAATAATCGCTGAAGGATAGTCACCTGCTTTAATTGTATAGCTTTTTGGCATTTCACCTTCTTCGTAGCAAACATCATATTTGCTTTCCTGAGGTGCTGTTTCCGGTTTATCAGGAACTGATGGTGTTGGCATTACAAGGCTGTCATCTTTTTTATCATCACCGCTGCAGCATTTAATTAATCCTGCTGCAACTGCTACAGCTGCGGCTGCAAGTGCAAATTTACCTTTTTTACCTTTAAAGAAGTTTCCAATTTTGCTGAAGAACCCTGGTTTTTTAGCGCCGTCTTTTACTGCCTTTTTAGCACCGGCTTTGCCTTTTTCGGCAGCTTCTGCTGCACCGGCACCGGCTTGAGGTATTTTGCCTGATGTTGCAGGTTTTGAACCGCCCTGTGGTCCGTATTTTTCATCAAGAAGTTTTGCATAATCATCTGCATAGCTGCCTGATACCGGATATTTCTTTTCCCCTATTCCTAAGTTTTTATCAATTTCATCTGCTGTTATAACAAATGGTTTGTTTATTTTCTTTGCGTTAGATAATGCTTTCTGACGGTTAACATTAGCAGCTTCTTCGTTCTTTTTAATAATTTCAGCTGCGCGTTTGTCTGCTTCTGCCACGCCTGATTTTGGAGCTGTGTATTCTTTTCCTCTTTCATTTAGATATTTTTTCCAGGTTTTCGGTTCTGTTGTTTGTTTCTTTTGTGCCGGAGTTTCATTAGATGCAGCACCTGTTTTCCCGCCGGCAGCTTCTTCTGCTTCCAAATTTGCTTTTGCTTTTTTCAGATTTTCAAGGCTTTCATCTGATACCATATTCTGAAGCTGGTGTGCTTCTGAATGTGTAAGTGCAGACGATGTTTTTACAGCTTTGTTATTACCGGCAACAGCTGCTTTTACTTCTTTAGGAGCTTCTGTAACTTTCCCATATTTTTCATCCATTAATTTTGCATATTCTTCTGCATAATTTGGAGATACTGCATATTTATGCCCTAAACCTAACTGTTTGTCTATTTGTTGTGCTGATGTTGAGAATGGTTTATTAATTCTTTCTGCATTATATAAAGCTTCCTGACGAATAGACTTTGCAGCTTGTTCATTCTTTTTGATAATTTCAGCTGCGCGTCTGTCTGCTTCTGCTACACCTGATTTTGGAGCTGTATATTCCATGCCTCTTTCATTTAAATATTTCTTCCATGTTTTCGGCTCTGTTGAAGCTTTAGTCTTTGATGAAGCATTTTCTGTTGCTGTTGTCTGCTGGTTTAATTCTGCAATAGCTTCACCTGTAGCTTTTGTACCTGTATTTTTTGCTTTGCCCTTTTTACCAAAACGGGCTTTAAGCATTCTTGCCAAATCTTCATTTTTTAACGGGTTTGCTTTTGTACCTTTTGCTTTTGGTTTTCCTTGTCCGATTTTTTCAAGGTAATGATTTCTGCGTGACTCAATTTGAGCCTCGGTAAGTGAGGTTCTAACTCCTGCCATAAATTTTTCTCCTTTTTGTTTCCTCGTATTCCTCAGATTTTTGACTTTCAAAAATCTTTAATTCCCCATACTTCTATAAACAAATTTGGAGTTAAAAAATTGCCAGTTCACCTCACCCATCCTATCCTATCCTATCCTATCTCAGAGTATAATTGAACTTTACGGCTATTTAAATTCAACTTTACATTTCTTTACAATAAAATTATTTACCCATTATAAAATCACGCCAATAGCTTTTATCAGGATCTTTCGGCGACATATCCTGCAAAGCATAATATGAACATGCAGAATTTAAAAGAGGTTTTGTTGCTGCACGCGAGCAATAAGTTTCTCCTTCATAGAAAAACTGCTGGTCATCATTAAATCCCTCATCACCAGGCTGAATATTAGTTCTATGTTTCTGGCCCATTGGTATTACAAGATTATCAGTTGTGAACTGGAATACAAATATATCACGCCCGAATGTATTAGGACGCTGATAGCCGTTCACATCAACACAAATTATAGGTCCATTTACGCCTGCCGGCGGTGTGTTATTAAAAAAGAAAAGTTTACCGCTGACTTCAGAATCGAATCCGCCGTCATCGCACAGAACAGAAGTAGATTTTTTCCCGCCTAAAAGATACATCGGATAAGGCATTTCAGAAACATCATCCTGATATGTATAATCGCTGACTTTACGCCCCCCTTTATAGTATTTCATAAACTCAGAGGCATAAGCCGGAACATTACCTTTATCTGACGCCCATTCGGAAAAAGAAATCCCGTTATCTACATAAAATCTCTGGCTAATCTGATTTAATTCATTATATGTAGTTTTCAGTCTTACTTCAAGTTCTTTATTCTGTGTACTTTGGATTAAAGACGGCATTGTCATAGCTGAAACTACACCGATTATGCCAAGAGTTATTAATACCTCAGCAAGAGTGAAACCTTTTTTCATATTACTTAAATCTCCGCATCATTTTAAGCGCCTTATTAACGGCATGTTTACCCATTTTACCTCCGGGGTTAAAGCCGTTTGCACCCATTTTCCCCATCATATTCTTAATATCGCTCATGCCTTTCATCATCATGCGCATCTGTTCAAATTGTTTTATAAACTGGTTTATCTCGGCAAGATCCATGCCGCAGCCTTTAGAAATACGTTTCTTCCTGCTTGTATTCATTAAATCCGGGTTTGCTCTCTCAGCAGGTGTCATGCTCTGGATAAAAACTTCCATTTTTTTAAACTGTTTATCGCTTTCATGAGCAAGTTTTTGTTTGTCATCTTTTCCGATTTTAATACCTGGAAGCATACCTAAAAGCTGATCCACAGAACCAAACATCTTCATCTGTTTCTGCATTTTCATAAAATCATTGTATGAAAATTCATTTTTACGCATTTTCTCTTCGAGTTCCTGCGCCTGTTTTTCATCAAAAACTTCCTGCGCCCTCTCTACCAGAGAAACAATATCGCCCATCCCCAGAATTCTTGTTGCCATACGCTCAGGATAAAAATCTTCAAGCGCATTTAATTTTTCGCCGGTACCTGTAAGCTTAATAGGTTTGCCGGTACAGTATACAACACTTAATGCCGAGCCTCCCCGGGAATCCCCGTCCAGCTTTGTAAGTACAAGACCGGTCAGTCCTAGCTGTGCATCAAAGTTTTCGGCAACATTAACGGCTTCCTGCCCTGTCATGGCATCTATTACAAGAAGTTTTTCCTGCGGATTGAATATTCTGTCAATCAAAAGCAGTTCAGCCATCATATCAACATCAATCTGTAAACGACCTGCCGTATCAAGTATCAGAACATTATAACCTTTTTCATTCGCATAATTAATTGCACTTTGAACAATATTTTGAACATCTTTGGAATCCGGTATGCTAAATACTTCAACACCAATATCGCTGCCCAGAGTTTGGAGCTGTGTGACAGCAGCAGGACGATAAACATCACAGGCAACAAGTAGAGGGTTTTTGCCATCTTTCTTGAGTTTAACAGCAAGCTTTGCAGAAGAAGTAGTTTTCCCTGATCCTTGCAGCCCGAGCATCATAATTAAAGAAGGCTTTTGAGACAAGTCCAGAGGTTTTACTTCTTTGCCGAGAAGTTCAACAAGTTCATCATGAACAATTTTAATTAACTGCTGGGAAGGGTCTACTCCTTGAATTATATTTTCACCTTCTGCTTTATCTTTTATAGATGAAATAAAAGCTTTTACAACACGAAGATTTACATCAGCTTCCAAAAGAGCGCGCCTGATTTCTCTAAGCGCTTCTTGCATATTTTCCTGAGTAAGCTCCTGCCCTCTTGCGCGACTGATTATATCCTGTAATTTTTCGCTAAGATTATCAAACATCCTTCACCTTATAAAATAATTGTAGCAAAAATTACAGTCAAATACAAGAACTTAACCTACAAGCATTAAAATTCCTGTATCATTGTCATCATCAACATTATCAATAATTTGAGAGTTATTATCTTTTTGACCGGCGTCATCCGAAGTATCAGTTTCTGATGTTTCGGACATTTTATCCGTTTCCAGATCTGCATCCTCATCTATTTCATCATCATAGATTGTATCATCTTCAACAACAGTAGGGTAAACTGTTTTAAAGAAATCTTCCGGATCTTCTTCATTAGGATTTTTCCTCGGTTTTATGCCGAGAGATTCCTTAATTATCTGATAAGGAATCTGAAATATCAGCTTAATAGTTTCTTTAGTGCTGCCTTTATTTGCACCTGTCAGATCTTTAAATTCGTCATCAGGAATAGGCGAAAGTTCATCACCGCCATAACCAAAACTTGGAGTTTTTGCTGTATTATTTCTATTATTTCTGTTGTTAAGAACATTAGGTTTGTAAGAGTTAATTGCACTGATTTTCATAATCTATCTTCCTTTTTTTGACATGAATTATAAACTGCTGAACCGGAAAATATGCTACCCGCGTAATAAAAACTTTACATTATTTTACATTATTTAAATTTACTTAAATCGTAAAAACGTATGATTTCAATTTAGATTTGGTTTGCTAATATAAAACCATACTCCTTAGAGACTAAGATACACATATCCCTAATCAACAGCTATGCACCTCAAAGTACATAGCTTTTTTTTTGCTTATTATATGTTTTAAAAAATAATGGAAAAAATCACAACAGGAGCTGAAGCCAGATACTATTGACAAAAAAGTTTCAGCAAATAGAATAGAATTACATCTGATAAAAATCGTATGGAGGAGTGCCAGAGCGGTTTATCGGAGCGGTCTTGAAAACCGTCGTACGTGACGAGCGTACCGTGGGTTCGAATCCCACCTCCTCCTCCATTTTGAAAGAGCCTCACAATTGTGGGGCTTTTTTAACTGTATTTTAATGTACAGTTTGATTGGAAGTTATATTTTTTCGTCTATTAATGATAAAAACAACAAGTTTGAAAATTTTCGCCGAAAGAGTTGTTTTTATTAAATTTTAAAGTCGAAAAAACAAATGGTGGATAAAAAATTCTAAAGCTGCCCGCATCCGGATTTTATCTTCATTTCACTTTGCCACACTTTAAATCATTGTTATATAAGTAATTACAACCCGCATGAGAAATAACTGCAGTTGAGATTTGGGAAATTTTTTAAGTTGGAAATTTTAGTTTTGAAGCCGGTTGTAGATGTCTTGTACATATAATGGTTAATTCATATCAGTAAACCTAAATCTTTAAGCAAAATTAAAATTGCTCAACAGAATGATTCTTGGACTCATTCCAATATTTTTTATATACATAATTAGTATTTTCATTAAAATTTAGCTGGTACATTCTAAATATAACAATGATATTTTTTGGCTGCCACTCTTCTTCGTATGAATAACAATATTTTATACCTAACTTTTTCATAACTTTGACGCTGATCTGATTATTTTTTTCATGCCTTGCCGTAATAAATATAAGCCCGTCTTTTCTTACTTGCTCTATTACTGCTTTCCCGGCTTCTGTTGCATAACAATAACCCTCTGCCTCAATATATTTTGTGCATATCTTTCTTTGTATAATCCACTTGCTTTTTCCATTTTCTTTACCGGACCATGGCAAAAATCTATTAACTTCTTCATCTTTCTGAATAAAAAAAAGTGATTTTATATCTTTTTCTGTATATTCCCTTAATATAAATCGCTCCTTTCTAATCTTCGTGTAGGCATATAATATTATCTAAACAAATTCAATTTAAATTTTTGTAATATGATTATAACACTTACATAATTACAATTCGATGTTTTTTTATATGTCCGTAATTGCTGTTAATTTTACTGATTTTCTCAAACTAACTGTGGTTTTACATACAGTTTTTACTGGAAGTAAAATTTTAAAAGATTATTCTGATCTTGTTCCAGGATCTCATAACTATAAGGCTTTGAGGTAATTTAAAACGTGGAGGTAAAAATGAGTTCTTATGCAATTAGGAAAGGAGATTGTATTATGAATATTGTAGAACCAATTAGAAAAAAACGTGATTTTAAAAGAATTGAAAGCATACTAAAAAAACAAAGCCTTAGAGACTGGTTGCTTTTTGCACTCGGAACAAACTGTGGTCTTAGAATTTCCGATATTTTAAATTTAGATGTTGGAGATGTCCGAGATAAAGACTATATTTGTATTACAGAAAAAAAAACGCGCAAATACAAAAGATTTCCGATTAATTCAAAATTAAAACCTATGTTTGCAATGTTTACAAAAGGAAGAAAAGCGGATGAACCTTTATTTTTATCTGTTTTCCATAACAGAATGGAAAGAACTCAGTGTTATAGAATTGTACATGATGCTTGTAGAAAAGCCGGACTCGATTGCAAAATAGGAACTCATACAATGAGAAAAACCTTCGGTTATCATCATTATCAAAAGTTCAAAGATGTTGCCGTTCTGCAAAAGATTTTTAATCATTGTTCTCCACAAGTAACTCTTAGGTATATTGGTATTGACCAAGATATTATAGACAACAGTTATAGCAACTTTATTCTCTAATTCTAATATAACTTATAATTCAATAAAAAAAACAACTCAACATACTTAAACTTTTGTTGAGTTGTTGGAAAAGTATAAGAAAATAAGCTCTTATGGCTCTTTAATTTTATAATATGTAAAATAGATGCAACACAGAATAATATTATTTTTAATGCTTATTTTTCTTTGTGATATACTGATTTCAAAGATTTATAAAAAACAACTCAACAAAAGTTTAATTGAGTAGAGTTTTAAAATTTAGTTCAGAAATAATGTTAAAGAGAATACTCTCAGAAAGAATGTAAATTAATCAGTAATGGTAAATTCTACAATGAATGAGATATACACCATAGAAAAACAGTATGAAATTGTAAACATGCTTGAAAATACGAACGATAAATTCTAATGGCTGCTGATTTGGCAGGGAAATTTATTGATATTCAAAAAATTATTAATCAAAGATAGCAGGAAGGGGTAATTGTAATGAATATAAAAAAAATAATTATTCAAGCAGGTGGAAAAGGAACCAGATTGGAAGGTTTAACCAGAAATAAACCTAAATGTCTGGTACCAGTAAACAACTTGCCGATTATATTTTATGTATTTCAAAAGTTTCAAGATGTAGAATTTACAATTATCACAGACTACAAAACTGACGTTTTGGAAAAATATCTTAATGCTTTTGGCTCAAAATATAATTACAAAATATTAAAAGCTGTTAAAAAAGGAACTGCTTCCGGTATCAAGGAGGCTATTTCAGCGTACTCTGATGATGAACCGTTTATGATAATGTGGTGTGACTTGATTTTATCAGATAATTTTGAAATTCCTACAACAAAAGGGAATTATATTGGAATTTCAAAAGATTTTGAATGCCGCTGGTCTTATATCGACAATCAGTTTATAAAAGAAGCTTCAAAAGAAAACGGTGTCGCGGGATTATTTATATTTGAAAATAAAAAACTGCTTGAAAATGTTCCAGAAGAAGGAGCTCTCGTTGGTTGGCTTCAAAAGCAAAGTATAAAATTTGACAAATTGAATATGTATGGTTCAAAAGAAATTGGCACACTTCTTTCTTATGAAGACAATACTAATGATACCCCGCATTGCAGACCGTTTAATTCATTGGAATTTAATGGTGACGTTATTATTAAGCGCGGTATTAATGAACAGGGTAAAAAAATTGCAGTAGATGAAATTGCCTGGTTTAAACATGTCAAAGAACTTGAGTACCATAATATTCCTGAAATATATAGCTATGAACCGTTAACAATGAAACGTGTCCAAGGAAAAAATATATTTGAATACGACTGTTTAACAAAATCTCAAAAATGTGAAATTCTTCAAAAACTTATTGAAGCTTTAAAAGAACTGCACAAGCTTGAGCCCGCTCAACCTGTAAATATTGCAGATGTAGAAGATAATTTTCTCAACAAAACTTTTAACAGGCTTTCAAAGGTAGAACATCTTGTTCCATTTGCAAATAATGAATTTATCAAAATTAACGGAAATTATTATAAAAATGTATTTTTTAATAAGGAAGAGTTAACTGAAGCAGTAAAAACAGTTTATCCGCAAGAATTTAGGCTTATCCATGGAGACTGTACATTTTCAAATCTTATGTTTGATACGTATGATATGAAAGCAGTTTTGATTGATCCAAGAGGATACTTTGGAAAAACAAAATTTTACGGTGATGTCGATTATGATTGGGCAAAATTGTATTACTCGCTATCAGGTGAATATGACCAGTTCAATCGTAAGAAATTCACTCTTGATATTAGAGAAAAAGATGTAGAGATGGCAATAAAGCCAAACAACTGGGCTGATATGGAAGAATTTTTCTTTGACTGCCTGCCTGAGGTAAACAAATTTAAATTGAAATTGTTACATGCAATTATCTGGCTGAGTTTAACCACCTATGTGTGGGACGATTACGATAGTATTTGCGGTGCTTTTTATAACGGAATAATAAAACTTAATGAGGTGTTATAAATGTTTGAATTTTCTCCATTAAATAAAACGTGGATACTGGATGTAGACGGCACCCTTGTAAAACATAACGGATACAAAATTGACGGTTATGATACTTTACTTAATGGAGTTAAAGAATTCTTTGAACAATTATCACCTGATGACAAAGTGGTTCTTCTTACTGCAAGAAAAGAAAAATTTTTGCCGGCTTTAAAAAATTTTTTAAAAGAAAATAATATCCGCTATGACTACTTGTTAACCAATATGCCTGCGGGAGAAAGAATTTTGGTTAATGACAGAAAGCCAAGCGGTTTGGATATGGCTTTTGCAATAAATAAGGATAGGGATACGACATTGAATATTGCGTACAAAATAAATAATGAGTTATAATGACAAAGAAAATCACAAATCTTTTTATAGTAGAGGATAAAAGACCTAACGAAGTTATACAAATTCACGATTTATTAAACAACGGAGAGCTTAGTGAAACTATACGAATACATCAAAAGTGAAAACGAAAGAACTGCAAAAATATTCGGGTTTCCGATAATGGAACAGAGTTCTGATTATATGACTGCTGAAAGGTATCAAACATTTTTAGGCGGACTTATCACTACAATAAAAATAAATGATAAATATACTGATTGTTCAAAAAAAGAGATAAGAATTCTTGGTAAAACCATTATAAAACGAGAAGTAAAAGGCAATTACAAAATCTACTATATGGGGGATAAAGAAATCTTTCGTTTTTCACTGCTTGATGAGTTCAAAAAACGATATTTTAAATATTTCGATAATCAGTACGATGATATTTATATTTTGCATGCTAACAGTGGAGAAACATATCTTACTTTGACATATATTTTAGATAAATTTATCAAAATCAACAAAAGCAAAAATCCATTGTTAGTTGCGACTTTAAAATATCACGTTGATATGATTAAAATGATTTGTCCGGAAATTCCTTATATTTATATTGAAAACTTAAGATTAAAAACACCTGAAAATTGTTTCAAGATTGATAACTTCCGATTCTTTTCATTATTTAATACCACACATTTCAAACAGGTTGCTAAAGAGATAAAACAGCGGAGTCTAGGGGAATATCATTATTTTTATGGAATTTTGGAACGACTTAATATGTCAGAACAAGATGTTGCCTTACGTCCCATTACAGTAAGCGTAAATGATGAAAAAACAATGTTGGAAAAAGTAAAAAAAACTGGTTTGAATTTAGACAAATTTATTTTCTTAGCACCTGAGGCATATTCTTGCAAATTATATGATGATGATTTCTGGTGTGAATTGATAAATCAGTTCCAAACCAGAGGCTATGATGTATTTGTAAATCTGGTTGATGATGAGATTAAACTGAAAGAAGCATTAAACTATAAGACTTGTTATTTGACATTTGCAGAAGCTTTTGCACTTGCAAAGCGTTCAAAAAAAATAGTATCTTTAAGAAGCGGATTTACCGAATTTCTACTTCAAACTAATATACCTATGGATGTCATATACACAAAGTTTAGAAAGCGTCATTTCTTTGATGATTTGAATACATATGAAGTAATGTCAGGGTTCGGATTAAAGCAGCTGCCATTTGTTGATAAATCTAAAATTCGTGAATTCAATATGTATGAGCAGTCTCCCAAAGACTGTATTGAAACAATTTTAAATATATAAAGGTTAAAATGGAAAAGACAATAAAACAGATATTTTATAAAAATAAATCTTGCGGTGATTGTATTAAAAAGTCATACTTATCCGGGCTGTTTTATTATAAGGAAAAGTTAAAAACTTATGATAAAGAATTCAGAATTTTAGGTATTCCATTGTGGAAGAAAAAAGTAAAACATGGCTTTGAAAAATATTGTTTATTGGGTTTTGTAATCTTTAAAAAATCCTCCAGAAAAATGCTTTATAAAACTGTACTAAAGAAAATAGGAAAGGAATATAAACATATTTTTCTAAACTTTAATTGCAGCGGAGAAACTTACTTATTTTTATCCTATGTAAATCCTCCGGCAAACTCTGTATTTATTGCAACAAGAAGATACCATGTTGACTTATGCAGAATGATGCATCCTAATATTGAGTGCATTTACTTGCCTGATATTATAAATTTAAGAAGTGTTGATAATGTTTATAAAGAAGAATACAATGGCAAAATCTTTTATAACATTCTGCCATTCAATCATTTTATTGAGTTAGAAAAAAATTTAAGAAAAGGTAAAGATATTCATTATTGCGAGGCTATCTGTAAAACAATAGGAATTAAATATACCCAAGAAGCAAATCTGCCTGTTATTTCAGAAGAGGTCAAGCAATCTGCGTTAAAGAAAGCAAACAGAATCGGATTAAATTTAAATAATTTCATATTCCTATGTCCGGAATCTCAGTCTAATCAAAATCCCCCAAAAGATTACTGGATTAATTTAACTAATGAATTTTACGAACAAGGGTACGACATATTTATTAATACGATGTCATTAGCCCCTGATTATGGTCTTGGAAAAACTTGTTTTTTAACTTTTGATGAGGCCTATTATATTGCTTCATTGAGCAAACAAATAATAGGATTACGCAGCGGTTTTATAGAAGTATTGACAACGATTAGGCACGTACCTATAAGCTGTTTATATACGGATTTTAAGGAAAGAGGAAGGCTTAAACCTATTGATGTAGAAACAGTTTTAAAGGGTTTTTCTCTGAAAAAACTGCCAAATGTATCTACAAAACAAATTAAGGAATACTCAGTTAATAGGAAATAGGAAAAATGATAAAAGTTTCAGTTATATTACCTGTATATAATGTTTCAGAATATTTATACCAATCATTATCATGTTTGGTAAATCAAACAATGAAAGAAATCGAAATAATCTGTGTTGATGATGGTTCTTCTGATAATTCTGTTGAAATCATCAAGGATTTTATTTCAACAGATAACAGAGTAAAACTTGTTATGAATAAGCATTCTTTTGCCGGCGGGGCAAGAAATGCGGGTTTAAAAATTGCACAAGGTAAATATGTAATGTTTCTGGATCCGGATGATTACTATGATGTAACTATGATTGAATCTTTATATAAAAAAATAGAGAATGATCAAACAGATATGCTTATATGCGGCGTTTATATAATAAATGAACATCAAATAAATTATGCAAGACCGTCATATAAAGCATATATAAATCCCTTTTATGATAATAAAGTTTTTACTGTTGATGATATCGGTGATGATATTTGGTTTTTTATGGTTTATCCATATAATAAAATTTATAGAAAAGATTTTTTAGATAAAAATAACATAAAATTCCAAGAGATAGGAAACACAAATGATGCAAGTTTTGCTTTTGAAACTTTTATAGCAGCTAACAAAATTTCATTAACGAATGAAATGTTCTACTATTATAGGGCTTTTAGAAGCGGGAACACAAGATTAACTAAAGGCAGAAATTTGAATTTTGTTATTGAAGCGTATGAACACTCTTATGAAGTTTGTAAAAAATATCCAAGTTTTAAAAAAGTAGAAAATGGATTTAAGGCTATAATTATTTCATCTTTAATACATCACTTGTATAGTTATTGTCGTCAATTTGATGTTGATAAAACTTTTTATTATGACTATGTTCGTGAAAAAATTAAAACAGATTTTAAAAATAACCAGGATGTTCAAAATATATTAAAAAATTTCAATTGTTACCAATACATGAGCGCTTTTTTAATATATAACAACGATTATAAAAACTACGTCAAAATTGTTAATAACAAAGAGAAGTTTCTAAAACATCAAGTCGGACCATTTGATAAAACATTAAAATTTCTAAATATTCCATTATATAAACACTTTTACAATATATGGAAGGAAAAATATTGTATATTAGGTTTAGATATTTTAAAATATAAATTGCGCGATAATACTGTATCAAAATACATATGCGGAATAAAAATTTCAGAGCATGAAAAAGTTAAACCTGAAATTAAAAATTATTTTACATATATAAAAAATAGACTTAATAAAAATTGTAAATTTGTTTATATTTTAAATGAACATCTTGGTGAAACCTTCTTGCTGGCATCTATGCTGGAGCAGCTATTAGAGAGAGATAACATTAAAAAAGTTACATTTGTTGTACAAAGTAATACACAAAAAGAGGTTTTAAAACTTTTTGCAGACCAAAGTAAGATAGAATCTATTATTGTTGTACCAACCAATAATAATCTAAGAATAAATACTTCATTATACATAGGTTCAGTTAGAGACATTGATGGGATATTCTATCGAGTTTTAATGCCGGAAAGATTTTGGAGAACTCCGGAAATTAAAGACAATCATTATTTAGAGTTAATATGTAAAGAATTGAAGCTGAACCCAAGTTCAATGAGAATTCTGCCTAATATTAATTCAAATTCTGTAGAAAAGACGATAGATAAGGCTAAAAATCAAGGATTAAATACAGATAATTTTATATATCTTTTACCTGAATCAACATCGGTTAAAGAAATACCAGAGAGTTTTTGGGATGAATTATCAAATAAGTTAAACGAATTGGGATATGACATATATATAAATAGGGTTAAAAAGAATTATAAAACAGATAACACAAAATCTTTTGAAACTTCTATTGAAGAAGCATATATTCTGGCACAAAAAGCTAAATATATAATAGGTATGAGAAGCGGATTATATGAAATATTAATTTCTTCAAAAAGTATACCTGCAATTTGTATATATAATGGTGATAACCGTATAAAAAGAAATTCCATAAAAAAAATAGAAAAATTAAACTATGAGAATTTGGATGAGTATGATTTTAACGAGGAGAAGTCTATTTTAAATAAAATCATAGGAAAGATTAGATAGGTAAGGTAATTATGGCTTTAAAGAAACTTGAACACAATATTTTCGATGTTGACAAAGAATTCTTTGTAATTGATTCCTGTAATTTAGATAAAATTAAAGATAAATTGTATGGCTACTGCATAAAAGATTCCTCTGTAATAACAGATGTAAACAGTTTGGATACAAATAATATTCCGCCGGATGGTACTTATATTTATATTAAAAATGATGGAGATAATATATATATAAAACAAGATTATTTAGGGTGTTATGGTATCTATATATACCAACAAAATGAATATTTTGCTATCAGTAATTCTTTTTTATATTTAATTGAGCATCTAAAAGGAAAGTATAATATTTCATTAAATGAAGATTATACAAATGCTTTTTTATCAAAAGATATTTATTCTCTATCTTATAAAGAAACCATGATTAACGAAATAAAGCTTTTAGAAAGAAATGCATATTTAATAATAGATACAAATAGTAAAACATTTAAAGTTGAATATATTGATTATAAAGAGAATTCAATAGAAGTAGACAGCCCTGAGTTTTTTGCATTACTGGATGAATGGTTTTTTAAATGGACAAATATTATTAGAAAATTAAAAATGCAAACAAATAATATAATAGTGGATTTATCAGGAGGTTTTGACAGCCGGTTAACTTTTTTACTATTTTTAGCATCAGGAATTAATATGGATGAAGTCTGTATTAATGTGTTTAAAGATAAATTACATACCCATAAAGAAGATTACGAAATAGCAAAAGAAATTTCCGAATATTATCATTTTAAAATAAATAATAAGCAAAATTGCTTAACAGAACTGCTTAATTATTCATTGAAAGATACTATAAATATTTGTGAATACTTAAAACTGTCTCTTCATAAACAATTCTACCTAAGAAAAAGTAAAAATAAAGAGCCATTTTTTATTTTTGGAGGTCAAGGAGGCGAATGTGTTCGACACTATTGGAATATGAATGAAGAAAGTTTTATTAGAAAAAATCAACATTATTATTTTGAAAATAATTTGGAATATAAATTAAATAATTCTGTAGCAAAAATTATTAAAGATACTTGTAATTATATAAGAAATAACAGTTCCAGATTTAATAGAAAATTCGATGAAAGTTATCTGACAATTAATTTATTTAGAGATACATATTGCAGACAACATTTTGGGAAATTTGCCGTTGACCAATATTTTACAAATTCATTTTGTTTCTTTCCATTACTGGATATCAGCCTTAATACATTAAAATTAAGCACATCCGAATGTCAGGATAAAAATTTATTAATCTCCATTATCTTTACAAGATATGTTAAGGATATTCTAAACTTCAAATTCGATTCAAATAGATTCTTAAACGATAAAACTATTAGTTATGCAAAAATGTTAAATATGAAATATCCATATCATGAAACCGAAAAAGAAATTATTTCTTGTTCTAATAAAAATATAAATTATAACAATGCGGTTCTAATGGAAAATCAGAACTGTATAACTACTGAAGATATGGACAAATACTTTTTGAAAAAGTACAATACAACTCATACAAAAGCAATATTTAAAACTTTATATAATAAAAAAATATACAATTCTATAATGAATGATGTAAAATCAAGAAAACGCTTCCCGTTACAAAATTTTTATCCCGTTATAGCTATACGTAAAGTTTCAGATGCTATATTGCTAAATCCTAGAAAAAATTATAAATTCTTATTTCAATTTATATGGAATTATGTAACAGAAGCTTTGTTTTGCAATTTAATTAAAAGCTGGAATGTTTGTCAAAATAATAAATAATATTACATTGTGTAAAATATAGGAAAAGTTTAATATGAATATTATTGAGAATATAAAAAATCTAAAACAAAATCGCTTTTACAAAAACTACCGCCGGATGTGGCCATATGTAAAACCGGTGTGGTTCAGGGCATTATGTTCAATGTTAATTTGTATTCCGATAGGTTCGCTGGATGCAGTCATTGCACTAGCCTTGAAGCCTTATATGGACCTGGTAATGGTAGAAAAATCCATTGCCTCACCTTGGTATATTCCGCTTGGAATTGTGGCGTTTACTTCCATTCAAGGCGGATTAAAGTACATGTCCTCATATCTTTCTACATGGGTTGGGGGAAAAATTACAAACGGTCTTAAGTTTGATATGTTTAAAAAACTTTTGACACTGCCGACATCATTTTTCGATAAACAAAATTCCGGCGATATTGTCTTTAAATTTAATAATCAGGCGGACTTAGCATGCAGCGGTTTATTGGATAACCTGAGTGTTTTTACGCAAAGAATTTTTTCTTCAATTTCTCTTGTATTCGTACTTTTTTACAATTCCTGGCAGCTTGCATTAATAGCAGTTGTAGTTCTCGGCTGTGCATTTGCACCGGTTGCAAAATTGCAAAAAAGAATAAAATCAGTTATGGAAAAAACTGTTTTTGCTGATGCGTCTATTATTACTGAATACAATGAGGTATTTAACGGCAACAAAACAATAACTTCATATAACCTGCAAAAGAACGAAACAAACAAATTTTTTACAATTTTACAAAATATCTTTACTTTAAGAATAAAAATGGTTCAGAAAACCCAGTGGCTTTCACCTCTTATGCACGTGATTGTTTCAGTTGGAATTGCTGCTGCTATAGGATATGGTTCTCATTTGATTATGTCAGGTCAGATTACAAGCGGTAATTTTGTTTCTTTTATTACTGCATTAATCCTGCTTTATACACCTGTAAAAAATTTGGGAAATAATCTTAATGCCGTACAATTCTCATTCTTCTCAATAGAAAGGATTTTTGAAGTGTTAGATTCTGTTCCTGAAATAAGAGATAAAGAAAATGCTGTAATAATGAACAGAAATCATACCAATATTGAGTTCAGGGATGTATGTTTTGAATATATCGAGAATGTTCCTGTCCTAAAACATATCAACCTGCAAATAAAACAGGGGGAAACAATTGCGTTGGTAGGAAATTCCGGCGGCGGCAAAACAACAATAGTAAATCTTCTTCCACGATTTTATGATATTAAATCCGGTTCAATTACTATTAATGGAATTGATATTAGAGATTACTCACTTCAAAGTCTCAGGCAAAATATTGCTGTTGTATTTCAGGATAACTTCTTATTCTCTGGTACAATAAGAGAGAACATTTTACTAGGTAAGGAAAATGCAACTGAAGAACAGATTCTGCAAGCTGTAAAAATGGCATATTTGGATGAATTTATATCAACTTTGCCAAACGGTTTAAACACTCAAATCGGAGAACGTGGAATTTTGTTATCCGGGGGGCAAAAACAGCGTGTAGCAATTGCAAGAGCATTCCTAAAAGATGCACCTATAATTATACTTGACGAGGCGACTTCTGCATTAGATAATAAAGCTGAAGCCATAGTTCAAAAAGCAATTGATAATTTGATGCAGGATAAGACGGTGTTTGTAATAGCACACAGATTATCTACCGTCAGAAACGCAGATAAAATTGCTGTTATAAATGAAGGACAGCTTGTAGAGCTTGGAAATCATGATGAGCTTATATCCATTGAAAACGGTCAATACAAAGCTCTATATGAGATGCAATTTAAGAAGCAGGATGTAAATGTATAATTTCTGATATATGTTCAAACCGTTGTTGAGGCTTCTTCATACTGTGTAAAAGTTAAAGATAAAACGGATAATGTGTTGAATGACAATGTAGATAACAAACATGTAAATGCTTAGGATTTTATTATGGAGGCTGAACTCTTAATTAAAACTATTCACATACTTATGCTAAAATATTGATGTAAAAATTTTGCAAAGAAAAAGTTGAAGAGTTAAGTTTTTGATTTAACTTTACCATTTTTCTTAAACTAGATGTCGTTTTATAATTAAACTAAAGGCATATTTACAACATTGTTGACAGTTTCAAATTTTTTTATAGTTAAATCATTTTTTGAGATTATTGTTAGGGGAAGCTATGATTATAAACACCGGCGGAAGAACTGATACTGTTAATTATTACAGCGACTGGCTTTTAAAAAGATTTGAGGAAGGTTTTGTCTATTCACGAAATCCGCTCTTCCCTGACCATGTTTACAAATTTTGTCTGAACCCGAATGTTGTTGACTGTGTTGTATTTTGCTCCAAAAATTACAAACCTGTTCTTTCAAGGCTGCATGAAATATCTGACAGATATAATATCTTCTGCCACTATACTATTACTGCTTACGATAAAGATATAGAACCTAACGTTCCTTCAATTGATGAAAGCATAGACACCTTAATTAAGCTTTCGCAAATCACAGGTAAAGAACGCCTTTCATGGCGTTATGATCCTATTTTGTTAACACAAAAATATACAGTCCAAAAACATCTTGAAACTTTCGAGTATATGGCGGAAAAAATTTCACCATATGTTAGTTTCTGCATTTTCAGCTTTGTAGAAATGTATAAAAAACTTGAGAAAAATATGCCTGAGATCATCCCTTTCACGACTGAAGACAAAATTAAAATACTTACAGGTCTTGGTAAAACAGGACAAAAGTATAATCTGAAAATCCAAACCTGTGCAGATAAAGAGGATTATACAAAATACGGTATATGCAGCTCTGGATGTATTACCTCAGAAATATTATCAAAAGCAAACGGAATTAAGTTTAAAAAAATTCAACATAAGGGAAGCCGACAATTCTGCAAGTGTATTCCAAGCCGCGATATAGGCTGGTATGATACGTGTCCGAACGGCTGTAAATACTGTTACGCAAACAAAAACCCGGATACAGCATTTAAAAATTTAAAAAATCATGACAAAAATTCGCCGATTTTAATCGGAAATATAAAAGATACAGATATTATACATGAAGGAAAACAGGAAAGTTTTTTAGCCTTGCAACCCGGGCTTTTTGATTAAATCTTTAGTTACAAGTCCACACATTGGTGTTACAATATTTTTTATGGAAAATATTTTTAAAATATCAGAAAAAAATCAGAACATTGCATGGGAAATTATAGACGATACAGATATTTTTAATTTATGGAAGAGTGAAGGAGCAAGGGTTAATCTTGTCGGCTCTCTTATGACAGGTCTAATGATGAAACACAGAGATATTGATTTCCATATTTATTCAAAAAATATTTCTATCGAAAAGGCAGAAAGTGTCATGAAAAAACTTGCAGCACACAAAAATATTAAAACAACAACCGTCGTAGATTTGTCCGCCACAGAAGAAAAGTGTGTTGAATGCCACGCAATTTACACTGACAACGAAAATCAGGACTGGCAGCTCGATATGATATATATTGAAGAAGGTTCCAGGTATGACGGATATTTTGAACACGTATCAGAACGTATAAAACAAGTACTCACCCCTAAAACAAGAGAAACCATACTTAAATTAAAATATGAAACTCCAGATGATATGAAAATCCCCGGAATAGAATATTATAAAGCCGTCATTGAAGACGGCATTACAACATTCCATGATTTTTTAAAATGGAGAAATTCACAAGAGAATTCAGGCATAATCGAGTGGTGCCCGTAATTAAACTGTTTTACCCATTTCATAGGCATGTTCAACAAGTGGTGTACTGTTAATTTCACCTTTTTGCCAAACACCTGCGCCATAGATTACGCCTTTTTCTTTAACTCCGGAAAGACAGTCGGTAAAACCGCGGAAGCCGTCAAATGTCCTATCAAGCGCCTGCCTGTTTCCATCGGCTGCTGTTGCAATAAAGTAAAATTCTTTATTATTTATCTTTGTATATTTTGCACAGCATCTGTCAATGAGTGTTTTCATCTGAGCATCCATAGTATAAAAGTAAACAGGCGTTGCCATAACAATAACATCTGCAGCAATCATTTTATCAAGGATTTCAGCCATGTCATCATCTTGGGAACAGCCGCTGTAACCATTGTTATTACACAAACCGCAGCCTGTACAGTAGTTTATCTTTTTGTCTCTTAAGAAAATTTTCTCTGCTTCATTTCCGGCTTCAACAGCACCTTCAAGAAACCTGTCGCACAAAATATCGGAGTTTCCTCCTTTTCTGGGGCTGGCAGACAGTATCAAAACTTTTTTGTTCATCATATATCTCCTTTCATACATGTATAGTTTACAACCTGAGAGCAGCTATCAGTCAAGCCCTGTTTAAAAAATTTTTATACAAGTTAAAACTCTATTGACAATCTAGCAAAAAAAATGTAACATACCCGTATGGATAAAAATATTAAAAAATATGTTTATACTCCAATAATTTTTATAATATTAGGAGTCTGCGTTCTGTCTTTACCATATTACTATCAATGTAAGGCATATCTCTCTTATGACAAACCTAGTATGGAATTTGCATATAGAAATTCTGCTATCGGTGTATCAATTCTGCCTTCAACAAAAGCTGAAATGTTACGTGACAGGGCAATGTGGTTTTACGTTAACGGGCAAAGAGAAAATTGTATTGCTGATTTAATAAAAATTGAAAGCATGAAACAGGCAATAGAAGATGATTATGCTTTATTGTCAAACTGTTACATATCAAAAAAAGATTGGACCAGAGCTTTGGAATATGCACAAAAGTCAGGCAGACCTAACGAAATTGCCAAAGTTTATCTTGGAATGAACGAGTTGAATATTGCACTTAAATTTTCAAATAAAGCAGTTGATGATAAAACAAATAAACAGTATTCAAAATATCTTACAAGAGCTAAAATTCAAATGCAGATGGGCAGATATTATGATGCACTTATGGACTTAAATACGCTTGTAAATTATGTTCCGAATGAGGCATGGCCTTATTATGAAAGAGCAAAACTAAAGAGAGCACTAAGGGATTTTAAAGGTGCAGAAGCAGACACACAAAAAGCCCGTCAGCTTGAACAAAAAGACAAATCAAGCGAAAATTCAGATAATATGATAGCAGAGAAAAAATAATGAAAGTATTATTATTTAACAGCAGCTCTCACAAAGAAGGCTGCACATTTACTGCATTGAGTATAGTTGCAGACGAGTTAAACAAAGAAGGCATCGAAACTGAAATCATTCAGCTAGGTTCCGGTGCAATTCGCGACTGCATAGGCTGTGGAGCTTGCAGAAAGCTGGATAACCAGTGTATATTTAAAGATGATATTGTTAATGAAATTTTAGACAAAGCAAAAGATGCAGACGGATTTGTATTTGGTTCTCCTGTTTATTATGCACACCCGAGCGGAAGATTATTATCATTAATGGATAGATTGTTTTATGCCGGTTCAGCGGTATTCAGACATAAACCGGCTTCAGCTGTTGTATCTGCTAGACGGGCAGGAACATCCGCATCGCTTGATGCAATAACAAAACATTTTACAATTAACCAGATGCCTGTTATTTCATCAAATTACTGGAACATGGTTCATGGCTCAAAGGCAGAAGATGTCTTAAAAGATGAAGAAGGATGCCAGATTATGCGTATTCTTGGAAGAAATATGGCTTGGATACTGAAATGTATTGAAGCCGGCAAAAATTGCGGTATTACACCTGCACAGACTGAAGAAAAAATCTGGACTAATTTTATCAGGTAATATCCGCATATTTCAGGATAGTCGTGGTATTTACATATAAACGGAGTACTGCCAATGTCAGGAGTATCAAAACAAAAGCCACCAGCTTTGAAGGATTTCTGCGAGCAAATTATTTTTGTGATTAAAACAACTTAATTGCTTCAGTAAAGAAAATGATTTTACAGCATAAATTCTGTGCATACAAAAAGTATATGGTACAGCAAAAAATTTGACGATTACTTGATTACCTCAATGAAGTCGTAGTCTGCCAGATAAGGAAGATGTGCTTCTGTAATCAATTCACCGGGAAGCAGAACAGCAATTCCCGGAGGACATTCAGCGATTACTTCTGCTGCAATTCTGCCTACGGCTAAATCTTTAGGAATTGTTTCTTTAGCTGAATAAAAAGCATCTCTAAGGCTCATTTTAATTACCGGAGTAAGCATAGGCATATGTTTTTTGTTTTCAAGGTAACAAATGTCTGAATATTTTGTCCTGTCAATTTTTTGAAGGCATTTTACAAGATATTCCATATCACGTCTTGTGTTGCCAATGTTTGACAACAACAGTAATCCGGCATCAGATGCGCTTTCAACCTCTATATTAAAATCAATCTCCAGAATTGATTCAAGTCTTTTTCCTGAAAGCCCGTCTGCTCTTATAAATACTTTTGTAACATCTGTCATATAGCCGAAATCAGGCTTCAAATCATGTATATGCTCAAGTTTTTCAATTTCGCGGCGCAGATATTTAGCATTGGAAATTGCGCGCTCAAGCTGTTTTCTTCCGCGCACGCTGTCAAGATTTGCACGAGCAGCATCCAAACTTGCAAGAAGCATAAGCGAAGGACTTGTTGTATGCAGTAATTTTAAAGCTTTCTCAACAGCATCAACATCTATCATTGACCCTTCTGCAATATGCAGCATTGAACTCTGGCTCATACTGCCGCCTGTTTTATGAAGCGAGTGGACAACAGCATCAGCACCTAACTGAAGTGCAGGTGTTGGAAGATGTTTATTAAAATTCCACAGACACGCATGTGCCTCATCCACAATTAAAGGAACTCCGTAGCGTTTACATATCGCGGAAATAGATTTTATATCAGAAACAACACCTTCATAAGTCGGGTTTGTAATCCAGACCATTGCGGCGTCATCGTGCATTTTAAGCATCTGTTCAACGCTTTCCGGATTAACATTACCCCATATGCCCCATTCCTCAAATCTTTCAGGAATAAGCCACAAAGGTTCCGCTCCTGATATAATCATCCCTGTCAAAACAGAGCGGTGACAATTTCTGTTTGTAATAATTTTCTGTCCTTTTTTAGTTAAACCCATAGCAAGCGCAAGATTGCCGGCAGTTGAACCATTTAACAGGAAGAACGTTTTTTTAGCGCCAAAAGCCTTTGCTGCAAGCTCCTGAGCCTCCTTTATCGGTCCTGTAGCAGGGTGAAGTGTTCCAAGGTTGTCAAACTCATCGGTTGTGTCTATAGAAAGAGCTTTTTTTCCGATAAGCTTTTTAAATTCCGGCAGGGAGCCGTTGCCTTTTGTATGTCCAGGAATATGAAACTGATATGTCGGGTTTTCATAGGCTTGTTTAAGGGCATCAACTATCGGGGCTTTAACTTTAACAGTTTTTTTATTCTTTATTACATTTGTCATAATAAAAATATACAATAAAAAAATCATGATTTGCAAGTGTTTTGTGGTATAATTAATATTTGTGAACAGCCTTTTTAGAATAGCGATGATATTTGCCGCGGTATTGCTTGCCCCGACAGTGTTTGCGTCGGAGGAAGCAGCTGATTATGATGCAAAAAATAAAAAACCCGATGTCATCATGCTTGATGTTTCAAAAGACGACATCAAAAAGCTTCCGAAAAATTCGTTCACCCCGAAAAATGATGATGATGTACTTGATAACACAAACGTCGAATTTTCAATATTTGATACGCTGATTGATACAAACAAAGAGGATGAACATCCTTTCAAAATTGAAGAGGAATCCTTATTTGGCAGAATATATAAAAAGAAGCTGGAAAGAACATCTATTCCATCCTACTTGCTGGAAGATGAATTAACGCATAGATTTGAAAAAGGACCTGTTGACAAAATAAGGTTTTACGGCGCTTTTCAGGGAAATTTTAACAGCTTTTTTCAAGGTAGCGACTATGATACAGAGTATGATTTAAATATTCTGGAAGCAGGCATCGTAGGAGATTTCAAAGATAAGAATACAGACTTTAAACTCCAGTTCAACTTCAAACCTGCAAGCGACAGAAGCTTTATGCAGAACCTTATAACAGATGCCTACATAGTTAACTCAAAAATTCCGCATCATAAAATTATCGTTGGTAATTCAAGAAATCAGGTAGGTGTTGACGGAGGTGCAAGCTCTTATACATTGCCTTTTGCATTTCGTTCCCAGATTGCAAGGAATTTTGCAAACACAAGAGCTCTTGGTGTACGTGTTGTAGGGAACTATGATTTAGCAGACTATAGTTTAGCACTGAACAGTTCTGACCGTTTCTGGCGTCAATTCTTTCCCGGTACAGAATTCACCGGCTGGGTAAACTTCAAACCTCTCGGAAAAACTGACGGACGCTATGGAACATTAATTCTTGGCGGCGGTTTAAATGCCGGACATAATGATTTTACATATACAACAACCGGTTTTTATGCTGCATATCATTATAAAAAATTTATGGCAAACTTCGAATATTCATACGCGGACGGCTACAACGGCAGAGTATTAAGCCAGGACAGGGCAAACGGTTTTTACAGTACCGTAAGCTACAGGATTACACAAAAATTACACGTTCTGGCGCGTTATGACCAGTTTGACCCGAATATGGATATTGGCGATGATATGAGGCGTGAATATACAGCGGGCATTAATTACTTTATAAAAGGTCAGGCTCTCAGATTAATTCTAAACTATGTTTTCTGCCAGAATGAAAGGGAGCAGGACAGCCACAGAATTATTTTCGGCACCCAGATTTTGCTCTAAACTTTTTAATCTTCTGCATTTGCAGGGGGTTGACATTTTTGAAAAAATCATTAAAATAATCATGACTTAAAAATCAGGAGAGCTTTTATGGCAAACTTAAACGGAAATTCGCTGTTAACAGGCATATATGCAGGTTTAACCAACACATATTCCTATCTTGCATCCCAGTATCCGGATGGTTTAACACTGGATAACATTACAGAGGCAAGAACCGATTCAACCAAATACCCGTATATAAACCAAACATTTGCATCTTATTTGCAGTCAAACTTCAACAGTATTGATAAAGATAATGATGGAATAATTTCAGCAGAGGAAATGCAAAATCTTACAAACCGTATGTCAAGCCAGGGTCTAACCAGAGAAGAATTGACCCAGATGTACGCATCAGGAGCAAGCGGACTTTCAGCAGATACAATCAATAATATCCTGGAACATTTTGATGAAATGGATGCTAACCATGACGGAAGAATTACAAGTGCTGAAATTACTGCATATAATGTTGATTCATCCAAACAGGAAAAAATGGATGAATTTGCAAACAGAAGAGCAAGCGATATGTCCGTATTCTACGGAAGCGAATCCAGCTCAACTTCTGACAGTTACAGCCTGCTAAGCTATAAATACAAAAACAGCAGTTCATCATAAACAGGAGCTAAAGCCTGAAACAGCATATATAAGCAGGAATATCCCGCAAAACGCCCGGAATATCCTGTCACATTCCTTATCTCGGAATATAGAATGACGTTAGAAAAGGTGAGCAGCTATACGGCTGATTAGAACCGGCAGAAAGATGCGAACCGGAAAAAAATATTTATTTAGTGACATATTCTGATAACGCACACTATGTGCTAGAAAAAGGGAAAATTTTAATAAGGTTTATCTTTTGAAGATAAACCTTATTTTTTCAGCCCGTTGTATTAGAAAACTTTTTATTTTTTATGCTATTATGTAAAAAAGATTGGGTAGGATAATGACTTTTAAGGAATGGATTTATAACAGAAATGAAACAGGTGAAAAGTCTTTGATAAAAAGACTGCTTGCCTCACGCGGAATTACAGGTGAAAAAGATATTGAAGAATTTTTAAACCCTCTTTCTGTCACACCTTCTGATCCGAATGTTTTTACGGATATGGCAAAGTGTACTGCCAGACTGGCAAAGGCAATTGACAACGGCGAAAAAATCGTTATATACGGCGACTTTGATGCTGATGGCGTAACTTCAACATCGCTTCTTTACAGAACTTTCAGCCACCTTGGAGCAAATGTAAGCTACTTCATACCGGACAGGGAAAAAGAAGGACATGGCTTTGATACAAAGGCGCTTGTAAAACTCATGACCGCCCTCAAACCTAAACTTATAATCTCTGTTGACTGCGGAATTTCCGATGTTGAGGCTGTTAATTTTATAAACAGTTTTAAAATAGATGTTATAATAACAGACCATCACGAAGCACCGGAAGAGCTTCCTAATGCTTTTGGCATTATTAATCCGAAGGCACAGAACGCACTTGATGAAAATCTTTCAACAAAAGAAATTACCTCACTAACATCGCTTGCCGGTGTGGGTGTAGCATTCAAAGTTGCAACTTCCCTTCTGCAGCACTATAACAAGACGGAATTTATCTCCTCAATACTTCCATATGCAGCAGTCGGAACAGTTGCGGATGTTGTTCCGCTTGTAGGTGAAAACAGATATATTGTTGCCAAAGGTCTTGATCTTATAGCACAAGGAAAACATTACGGGTTGAAAAGGTTAATCGAAAATGCCGGCTACAGTATTGAAAACGGTCTTACTGCCGAAACTATAGCATTCGGGGTTGCCCCTAGAATTAACGCCTCCGGACGTCTTGATACTGTGGAAGAGGCTATAAAAGTTATGATTTCCGATAATCCTCAGGAAATAGAAATGGCAATCAATAACCTTGAAGAATTTAACAAAATCCGCCAGACTTTATGCCAGGATACTTTTCTCGAAGCTGATGATATGGTTACAAGAGAAGGCAACCGTAATCCTGCTATTGTCCTGTTTAACTCAAAATGGCATGTCGGAATAATCGGTATTGTTGCATCAAAACTTGTTGAAAAATATTACAAGCCTACATTTTTAATGACATATTCTGAAGAAACAAAACAAATAAAGTGTTCTGCAAGAAGCATTGAAGGCGTACATTTATACGAAGTAATAAGCTCCATCTCTGAAGTTCTTGACGGCTTCGGAGGTCACTCAATGGCTGCGGGGCTTGCATTCACCCCGGATAAAACCCCTTTCAAGAATGTAAAAGAACTTTTGAACAAGGCTGTAAAAGAAATAACTACCGGAAAAGAACTAAAGCCGTTTATTAAAATTGACCTTGAACTCACTCCGGATGATATAAGCGTTGATCTGGTAGAACAAATTTCAAAGCTGGAACCGTTCGGTGCGTCAAACCCGAGCCCTGTCTTTGCAATGAAAAATCTTAAAATTAAAGAAAAAAGGCTTATGGGTGAGAATAAAAACCATCTAAGGTTAACTGTCCAAAAAGATACTTCTGAATTTAACTGTATCTGGTGGCAGAAAGGTGATATTTCACTTGTGAACGGTGATACGCTTGATGTAGCTTTCCACCCGCAGATTAACGAATTTAGGGGAAATACAAGTGTACAGCTAATTATAGATGATATTCACTCAGAGTACCTGAAGGAGGAAGAACCGGAAAATGCAGGAAAACTTAAAATTTATGACCACCGCAAGAAAACAGACATCCTTCCTCAGGTAAACGATTATATAAAAAATACAAAACAGAATATTAAAGTCTTTGCAGAAAGCCGGCAGATTGTTGAAATGCTAAAACCTTTTAAAAACATTTCAGAAAAAATCTTTACACGCGAACAATCTTCCCAATGTGATTCTGTAATGTTTTTCGACTATCCTGCCGACAAAGAAACATTTGAAAACATAATAAGAGAAACTTGCCCGGCCAGTATTCACCTGATGAATTACAGCATTAAATATCTGGATGAAAAAGAATTTCTTAAAACATTCTCAGGAATGCTCAGATATGCTGCAAATAATAATGCCGGCAAAGTAGAGCTGCGCCGGTGTGCAAGCCACCTTGGCAAATCAATCGCACTTATTTCAACACTTCTTGACCTGTTTGAAGAATGCGGTTTTGTAAAAATTAAAGAGAAAAATCCGTCATTCTATATAATAGAATTTATTAGCGTTGATGAACTTGCAAAAATTCTACACAATCCAAAATATGCGGAAATCCTTAATATGATTGAAGAGTGCGAATTATTTCAAAAAAGTCTTATGGAAGATGACCTGACTGAAATTGACAATTTGTGCAATATTGGTTAAAATATTAATAGGGTACGGAATTTTGGAGTAATTATGAAGATTAAAAATCCTAGACTTTTCTTTTTAACAGTAACAACTATTGTTTTAGCAATTGTATATCTGCTTATATCAGCACCTTTTTCTTCTGTTAGTGTAAATAATATTTGCCAGGACAGAGAACTCGCTAATGAACATTATGCTAAAGATAAAGATGATATTCTTGCATTAAAAGCTTTTGCCCAGAAAAGAAGCGACCAGTGCAAAGTTCTTTTAAGAGCACACAAAAACGAAACTAAAGTTTACAAAAAAATGGAAAACTGCGATATGTTTGAAGATGCAGCAAGTGCATCCGGCTTTTTGATTAATCTGGCAGCTCAGTACCAGGATTACGAAACACTTAATAAAGAACTTACTGATGCTGAAAAGTATATGAAACCTTATGCTTACTGTCCGCAATACAATGGTGTTAAAATTCTTTTTGAAAATATCAGACAGAGAAATGCAGAACATCTTAAAGATTTAAAGTAAATTAAGGTATCTTAAAGCCACTTTTGTTATAAGCTGCGGCTTTAAAATTACAAAAAGAAATTTCAGGTCCGGTTTAGTATTTAAAATTGCTTTTTTGCATAAACCAAGGACCTGATTTTTTGTGTAAATATTTTTCTCAAACAATTCTCCAATTCTAAACCAATTAAGATAATAGTCCAGAACCTGATTTAATTCAGAAGAAGTCAGCTTTTGACTGCACAAAAGTTTATATATAGGTTCCTCAAGATTTTCTGTCCTAAGCCCAAAGTATTCATGCTGGAATTTTAACATTAGATGACAGGTCATTCTCTGTTGAGGCTTTCTGTAAACTTTTGAAATGTTACTGTCATGAACTCTGTAATTTAACAGACTTTCCCTAATATTATATAATTTAACTTTATCCAAAAGTCTCAGCCACAAGCCGTAATCTTCCGCATAAGTGTCTTCTTCATTATATTGAAAAAGGTATTCTTCAAGAACTTTTCGTCTAATCAAAACAGTCGGATGGGCTATACAGTTCTTTTTAAATAACAACGTGAGTTTTAATATCTCAGGCTCGGAAGGAGGACTCAATAATTCATTCCCATTGCCGAAAGCAGTCACATAAGTTCCGCACACACCACATTGGGGATGATTTTCCATAAATTCATATTGTTTCTCAAGCCTGTGAGGCATAGAAATATCATCAGCGTCCATTCTGGCAATATACTTTCCTTTGGCTGTTTTTACAGCTTTGTTTAAAGACTGTACAATCCCGAGATTCTGTTCATTTTTCAGGTATTTTATCCTTAAATCCTTATATGAAAGTATTATATCCTCAGTAATACTGTCAGAACCGTCATTAATTATAATAAATTCAAAATCAGTGAAAGTCTGATTTAATATACTTTCAACGGCTTCTCGCAAAAATTTTTCTTTTGTATTATATACAGGCATTATGACAGAAATAACCGGCATACGAAAATCATAACCGATATTGAATCAAGCGTCAACTATAAAATGCCTGATTTAGATGTTAAACATCTAAATCAAACATTTTAGCTAAATCTGTATAGTATCTGTAGGTAAAATCTTTTGTTTCATCAGCATTCATAGCTTTTTGAGCCTTTGGAATTACAGTCTGAATGTTTTCGCACTCTACCATCAGATCTTTGTTGCCAAAGTCATGAGGTGTTCTGAAGCCAAGCCTTCTAAAATATGCCTTTGTATTGGCCGGCTCTGATGCAGTAGGCAGAATAAGCGCGGAAAAATCTCCATAAGAGCGGCTGGTGTCTTTTAGAGCAGAAACAACAAGGCTGTCTCTGGTTAACTTATCATTATTCCAAACAGCAAGACCTTCTACTGCGGCATCAGCCTGACCGCCTATATTAAGCATACCGGTAATTTTCTTTCCGTCTTCAACAGAAAGCATAACTCTATCATAAGGATGTGTATCCATATGTTTAACTTTCTTTAATGCAGTATCAAACACATCTCTTACGCTCTTACCGCCTAAAAGCTTGCTGTCTTCAGAAAATTTCTGACCTTTTGCTATATTCAACATTTTTTCTGCGAAAAATTTATCTTTTGATGTTAATGAATAAATATCAATTTTTCGGCTTCCTTTTGTAATCGAACTAATTCTTAATGCCTGAAAATTCGGCTGGCATTTACCCGGGGTTTGTAATTGTATCTGCATTTATTTCTCCTTTTATAAGTACTTATATTAAATCCAGACAAATTTTTTTTTGCTATTTGTAAACTTGATTTTGTATTGACAAATTCAAAAAAAGAGTTATAATATTAAAGAAAGGAGTTAAAAATATGTTTTTTACAAGAGAAGGATGCGGCAGTCATTGCGGACATAATGAGGAAGGACACCAGTGTAGACATGAACATGGAGAAGGTGAGCATCACTGCCACAACGGCGAAGCAAGCGGTCATGGCAGAGGCTGCTGCGGTCATGGCGGAAGAAGAGATGGCGCAGGACGCAAAAAAAATTGCGAAAGAATACCATTTAACCGCAGATTAAGTGAAGAAAGTATTAACCTAATAAAAGAATATGCACAAAAAAATAATATAACAGAAACAGAAGCTCTGGAAAAAGCAATCCAAAGTTTAAAAGAATAAAAATAAACCCCCTGAAATTCAGGGGGTTTATGCTATAATATTTGAGGAAAAAGAGGTTATTATGACAACAATTAAAGTTACAAAAATGCAGGGCTGCGGAAATGATTTTGCAGTAATAGATTTTGACCAATACAAAAAAACAAATCTTCCTATGGATGAACTTGCAAAAAAAATCTGCGACAGACACTTCGGAATAGGTGCAGACGGTATGATAATACCGAAAACAGGAACATCTGAAACTGATATAGGCTGGTATTTTTATAACTCTGACGGCACAATAGCACAAATGTGCGGTAACGGAATGAGATGCTTCGCTAAATATGTTTATGACAAGGGTTTGGTGAATAAAAAAGAGTTTTCAGTCCTTACAGGCGCAGGAATAATTAAACCGCAGCTTCTCGATGACGGAACCGTAAAAGTTAATATGGGAACTCCTGTTCTTGAAGATGAAAAAATTCCTTTTAATGGTGAACGGAAATTAAAAGCGCTGGATAGAGAATTTGATATTACACCGGTGTCAATGGGTAACCCTCACTGTGTAATAACCGTCAACGATAACCCTATGGATATGGCTTTGAAATACGGGCCGGTTATCGAAAAACATGAATTTTTTCCTGAAAAAACAAATACCGAATTTGTAAAAGTAATCTCTAAAACAGAAATTGAAATGCGGGTTTACGAACGCGGCTGCGGCATAACTCTTGCTTGCGGAACAGGGGCCTGTGCATCAGTAGTTGCATGTGTTTTAAATAACTTAACAGAAGAAAAAGTTAAGGTAAACCTTCTTGGAGGGGCTGTATTCGTGGAATGGCAAGGGAATAAGCTTAATCCGAAAAAAGACATTTTCCTCACAGGTCCGGCAAATTACAGTTTCACCGCGGAATACATGTTGTAATAATTTGTCTTTTCATGTTATCATTGGGTTACACCAAAATACAAAAGGAGACAAAAAATGAAAAATTACGAACTATTAACTGTATTTAAACCAAATTTAGATGCAGAAGAAGTAGATAAATTAATTGCTAAAATCAACGATACAATCGTTGAATTCGGCGGTAAAGTTGAATCTACTGACAAAATGGGCAGAAAAAAATTAGCTTATGACATCCAGAACTTTAGAGACGGCTTCTTCGTTTCAATGGTTCTTGCATTGCCTGCTGACAAAGTTGCTGAATTCAAAAGACAATTAAGATTAAGCGACAACATCATCAGAACAATGTTTATGGAAGTTTCAGCAAAAGCTTCTGTGTAAACAGTAAAGAAAAGGAAATAAAATGTCATTAGCAAAATCAGTAGTTACAGGAACAGTATACAGACAGCCTGAAAAACGTTTTTCACAAAATAACGTTGCGGTTTCTGCATTTGTTCTTAATATCGGAGAAAGAGAAGAAATGCTGTTAAGAGTTATTTCTAAAAGAAATGCTCTTGATGAAATTGTTTCATCTCTAACAAAGGGCGACCGCGTGCTGGTAGAAGGCAGACTTCAGACAGCAGCTGTCAAAATGGATGACGGAACCGAAAAAAGAATTTACGAAATTGATGCCAATACAATTGAAAAACTCGGTGAAGATTCCTCTTCCCCGGCGGCATCATCAGGAAGTTCAAAATTCGGAACAGAAGAAATTGTGAAGTTTGAATCAGATGATTTCTCAAACGAACTGATCGGCGAAGACGAAATACCATTTTAAAAAAGGAAAAACTGAATATGAGCAGTGTAAAATTTATCCCTGCGCAAATGCAAAAATATGCAGCGCATACACAAAAGATGAAAAATTCTCAATTGAAATCAACTGTAAGATATATGGGTAAAAAAGCAGCAGCTTTTACACCGGATGTATATACAGGTTCAAACAAAACAGAGAACAAAGCTAAAAATTCATTAGTTGAAATATTAGCAGGAAAAATGAAAAAATAAGTAATAGTAAAAATAAGGCTAGAAAGGCGAATTAAAACATGGCAAGACAAGATGCTCAGGATAAGAAAAAACGTAAAAATTGCAGTCTTTGTGCAGACAAAGTAACTGAAATTGATTACAAAGATGCAGCAAAATTGAAAAGATACCTGACAGAAGCAGGAAAAATTATTCCTCGCAGAATTACAGGCAACTGCGCAGAACACCAGAGAATGATTGCAAAAGCAATTAAACGTGCAAGAGAAGCTGCAATTATCGGATATACTTTTGACTAGTATAGATATGAAAATCCAAAAAAGGAACCGAATGTAAATATTCGGTTCCTTTTTTTTGAAAATTATGTTATCATATAAATGTCCGAAAAAATTCTGCGATAAGGAACGTGAGCGGAATTTTAGAGCGGCGTATTAGACAGCGAAGCTGCGCGCGTCGCGCGAAGGCGGGGCGTAAGCAGCGGAGGTCTGCTTTTGACTAAATATATTAGGAGGTATTTATGCAAAATACAATTATAGCTTCAAAATCTCAAAGGGGGGGGGGGCTTAGATAACGCCGGCGGGCTTTTTCACGCTTTGGGATTGTCCCGTAAATCCGCATTTACTTTAGCGGAAGTTTTAATTACACTAGGCATTATAGGGGTTGTTGCTTCATTAACACTTCCAACTCTTATTCAGAAGCAACAAGAAAAAATATGGATTAATCAGTTCAAAAGTACATATTCCATCTTATCTCAAGCATATGTCCGAGCATATCAGGAACACGGTTTGCTTGATGAATGGAATCTGTCTACAGAAGATACAAAAAGCAGTACAAAAACAGTTGCCGAAAAACTTTTACCTTACTTAAAATTATCAAAAAATTTCGGTCAGAATGACAAGAATAGCAGCCATGGTTTACCAAACATATATCTTGAGCTTGATGGAAAACAATCAACAAACTGGAACGGATGGCGTGATGTAGAGTATATTTTTGCTCTTGCAAACGGGGCAACTGTAGGCTTGAATGGTGTTATTAGTGGACGCGACAGCAATAATAATTCCGAAAATAAAGCCATATTTTATCTTGATATTAACGGTGCAAAAGGCCCGAATCAATTTGGAAAAGATTTTTTTATTATGTTATTTAATACCAAAAATAAATACCCTGTAATTACGGGCTATAATTTATGGTGGCTGACAGAAGAATCCTGCTCGCGCACAAAACGACAAGCCTGGTACAGCGGCGGAAGCTGCGCAACCTGGCTAATTAAAACAGGAAACATGGATTATCTCCACAGAGAAATAAGTCACGAAGAATGGATACAATAAAAAATATTCATGTTATACTTTCTGTATGAAAAGAAAACCGATAGTAGCAATAGTAGGCCGCCCGAATGTAGGTAAATCTACATTCGTAAACCGTCTTGTGGGGTCAAGAAACTCTATTGTAGACGATTTGCCCGGTGTAACCCGCGACAGAATATATTTTGATGTCGAATGGATGAACAAAGTCTTTACAGTAATTGATACCGGCGGTATTATTCCGGGTGATGAAGATGAAATTATGGTTTCAATCTTTGATCAGGCACGTATTGCCTGCGAAGAGGCGGACAAAATTATTTTCCTTGTCGATGGAAAAGACGGAGTAAATCCGGTTGATTATGATATTGCAAATATTCTCAGACAGTCTAAAAAACCGGTTTTTCTTGCCGTTAACAAGCTTGATAACCCTGAAGCTTACATGATGGTAAACGATTTTTATTCACTTGCTCTCGGGGAACCGGTTGGGATTTCTGCACTTCATGGAAGCGGAGGTGTAGGCGATCTTCTGGACTTGATTACAGAAGATTTTGAAGAAACTGACGGGAACAGAGAAGAAGACAATACTATAAAAATCGCCATAGTGGGACGGCCTAATGCCGGTAAATCATCTATCGTTAATTCTCTTTTAAATGAAGAAAGAGTTATAGTTTCCGACATATCAGGCACAACACGCGACAGCATTGACAGCTTTATTAACTATAAAGACAGAGAGTTCGTTATAGTCGATACAGCGGGTATAAGAAAAAAATCCAAAGTTGATTACGGCGTAGAAAAGTTCGCTGTAGACAGAGCAATACGCTCAATCAGGGATTGCGATGTTGCGCTTCTTGTAATTGATGCTACAGAAGGTATTTCAGATCAGGATAAGAAGATTTCTTCAATAATTACAGAAGCAGGAAAAGGTTTGATAATAGCAATTAATAAATGGGATCTGATTGAAGACAAAAAATCAAACACAATCAACCAGTTTGATAAAAAATTGTCAAATGATATTCCATTCTTAGAATTTGCACCTAAAATATACATAAGTGCCAAAACAAAACAACGCTTAAACCAGATATTTGACAAAGCAGCAGAAGTTTACGAGCAGTGCACAAAACGGGTTTCAACAGGACTTTTGAATAAAGTTGTGAAAGAACTTTACGCGCTGAATCCGCCGGCTACAGTAAAAGGCAAACGCTTAAAGATACTTTATTCTACCCAATCCGATATAAAGCCGCCGACATTTGTGCTGTTTGCTAATAATTCAGATTTACTCAAAGACCACTACAAACGTTATATAGAAAACAAGCTTCGTGAAGCTTTTGGATTTTTCGGAACACCTATAAGGATTTTCGTTCGGGAAAGAAGTGAAAAAGATAAAAAATAAAAAACGGGTTTTAAAACCCGTTTTTTTATTTCTCATGAATATCTATTTTATACCCTAAAATGTCACAAATAAGTATCATTTCATAAAATTTTAAAGTTCCTTTTTCGATTTTTGCACGAACATTAAATCTGGAATACTCTTTCCCGCTTAAATCACTCATTCGTCTTGCAAGTTCTGCAATTGTTATTTTATTACGAAAAAGAAGCAGTCTTACCAGTTCGTTAATATCAGTTCCGGTATCAATATCAATATTTATTGCCATTCTATAATTATAAGCTATTTGTTAACACATTGATATTTCCAGATGAATATGTTATTATGTTAATATATAGTTAACATAATAACAATAAATTAACTGATGATTAAAAAATATTAAGGAGGTATTAATGAAAGCAGGTTTTACATTAGCAGAAGTACTGATAACTCTGGGAATAATCGGGGTCGTAGCAGCCATGACACTGCCTGCACTTATAAATAAAACAGCCGGAGCACAGTATAAAAGCGGGCTGCAAAAGTCTTATTCCATATTAACACAGGCACTTCAGAGATTAAATGCTGATCAGGGTTTTATTGCAACAAGAGATTCATATGAGAACAAAAGTTTTGCAAGTTATTATAAAAAATACTTCAATGTATTAAAAGATTGCAATTTTGCAAATTGTATAGGAGGTTCTCTAGATGAAAATAATACATATATTATTGATACATATGCAACATATTCAAAAACCCGTAAAGTATCTTCAAAATTTTTTGATGACGGACAATTTATACTAACAGACGGCATGGTGTTATTGATTGAAGACAATACAGCCACAGGAGAAGGTAACAGCGGTGTAGGGAGCATGTTTATAACAGTAGATGTAAACGGTTACAAGAAAAAACCGAATGCGTGGGGTCATGATTTATTTACATTCCAGATAATGAACGACAGCGGCAAACTCCTTCCTATGGGTGCAGACGGAACTACATTTACTGATTTAAGCACATACTGTTCTGCAACATCAACTAATGCACAAAACGGAATTGCCTGTACTTATAAAGCTTTAACAGATAAAGATTATTTTAACAGTCTTCCATAAAAAAGCGGGTTTTAAAAGCCCGCTTTTTTTAGATTTATTCTTCTTCTTTATACTTAATCAATCCTGATGTGACCGCATACATTGCAGCGGAAATATCACGAACCGATTCAAACGGTCCATAACTTTTGATAAATTTTGCCACATCAAATGTGTCAAGGTATTGTTGAAGCTGTGCCTTTGAAGCATCTGTAATATTTGATGCAGCAATTAAGTTTTGAATAAACCCGCTAACTTTATCATTAACAGTAGTTTCACCCAAATCTTCCGAAGCAAAAGAAACCTGATCGCCTTCATCTTTTGATTTTACGGCAGTATCTTGTTCTTCCTGCACCTGTTGCTCTTCATTCTCTTCTTCTTCATCGTCAAGGCCTTTAACATAAGCTGCTTTGGAGCTTGTAGCACTTGTAATTTCCATAAAATCCGTCCTTTCTAAAACTTTTACAATATTTTCTACGGTTTTTTTGTTCAGAAACTTTAGAAAATATTAAGAAAGTTTAATGCACCTCAAAAACAGACCTTAGCTGCTCCCCCCCTCCTCCTTCGTGTGCCGTTCATAGCTAAACTGTCTAAAACGCCGCTCCAAAATTCAGCTTTCCTTATCGCGGAATTTTTTAGGACATCTAACGGGTTATATACTCTGTTTCGGAGTACATAATCATATAAAAATCAGGGGCTGTTATATTAGGGTTATTTTTCATAAATTTTTTGATATTAAACTTTTCAAGATATTTATCTGCTTTCTCAATCACTTTAGGCTCATTTTCATGTTCAGACTTTATCTTTCTTATATATTCGTTAACCATATATTTTATTTCATCTTCACTAAGAACAGGTCTGCCGCCGATTTTTACTTCGTCCTGCTCTTCTTCTTCAAGAAGTTTTCTTTCTTTCTGTTCCTGCTCACGCTGTTTACGCTGGTTTCCATCACCTGATGACGTAGAAGATTCTATGTGTCTGCTAAAGGGATTATTCACTGAATTGAACATCTAAACACCGCCTTTCAATTCATTATGCAGAAAAAAGTACCGTATGTATTATTACGGTACTTTTTATAATTTTCTTTAAAGTTTCAATTATTTATATGATTATAAATCAATTTTTTCAGGATTCATATTTTTATTATACAACCAAGCAACAAGACCACCCGGGAGGGAGAAGACTGCAGCAGGCAATGTCCAGAGTAACTGCTGGCTTTTAATTTCTTTAATCAAAGATTTATCTTGTTTTGGATCTAAATCATACTTGTCAGCAACAGTTTTATCAGATCTCAATCCGTAATATAATGTGCTTATCACACCGCCGAGCATTGACCATCCGGAAGCGTTTGCTCTTGCGGAACGGATAATTTCTTTTTGTTCATCTTCAGGAATATCGCTGCCTTTAAAATTTACAGTATCTTTTGGGGCATTTTGCTTTAAAAGATTAGTATTTTCAACAGCTTTTGGTTTATTACACCCGCCGCACTGAACAGAACCGCCTAAAAAGTTAACATTATTTACACCTAAAGACATTAATAACACCTTTCAATTTATAAAATATTATATTTTTATCAAGCCATGAAAACAAAATTTATTGCTAAAAATTTTTACATTATTAAATAATTGTTACAATGAATAGTAATAATCTTTCAACAACTTCGCATCATCCTCAATATTCGGGCTTTCGCAGACAAGAGCACCTTTAACATTGAATTCTTTCATAACTTTAAGCAAATCTTTGTAATTCATATCGGATTCTTCAAGAATGAGGTGTTTTTTCTCTCCTTTCGGACCATAATCAATTCCTGCAAGGTGTCCATGGAAATTATCTATTGCATACTGCCCGAGTTCGCTGCCCAATTTTTCAAAAATTGCGCTAAATTCATCGTATGTGTTATAAATTCCGGCAAATCTGGCATGCAGGTGTGAAAAGTCAATACATGGCAAAACATTTTCCACCTCTTTGGAAAGCTTTATTATCTCGTCCAAATCACCCCATTGGGTGCCTTTGCCTGTAGTTTCCGGACGAACCCATACGTTAACTTTTTCCTGTTTTAAAACTTCAACGATTTTTTCAACTCTGGCTTTAACCTGATTAAAAACTTTTTCCTTATCATGTCCCTGATAATACGCAGCATGGAATGTTATGCTGAATGCCCCTGCCGAGCCTGCTGTCATTCCGGTTTCAATAATTCTTTGCACACTTGCATCAACTTTTTCCGGCTCCAGAGAGTTAAGATTAATATAAAAAGGAGCATGCGCTGTTATTATAAAGTTTTTCTCTCTGTTCATCCGAGCAACAAACTCTCTGTTCTCATCACTCATTCTCACGCCATGGACAAACTCAAGCTCCATTCCGTCAAGCTCCATTTCATCAAGAATTTTAAAAGCCTGAGGGTAGCTGCCCTTGCCTGTACTAAGCGGCATGCCGGCTGTCAGGAAATTCAATTTATCAAATAAAAAGTTTTGCACAACTTACTCCAATCCATACTGATATAACACATATTATAACACTTAAAAGCACATAACAAAACGCATGAAGGAATTGTGCATTTTTAAGCATCTCAAAAATCTCCAGCGAAAAGGTACTGAATGTAGTCAAACCTCCGCAAAATCCGACTGTCAGGGCAAACTTCAAAGCAGGATTAATCTCCTGTTTGTCAACAAAAATAATATATAAAAACCCGATAATAAAGCTTCCGATAATGTTAACCAGAAAAGTTGCAACAGGAAGGTTAAAGTGGAAATTCCGCATAACAAGCAAGCCTGTCAAATATCTGGTCACAGCACCAATTCCGCCTCCAAAAAACACCGCAAAAAGATTTAGCATAGCTATACCTTTGCTGCCATAAGGCTTTCAAGAATTTCAGCACCATCCTCAACCATTTTTACACAGTGCTCCTTGCGCTGCGGACCTTCATATCCGGCAGTTAGAGCTTTGCAGCAGGTAAATTTATTTCTGTTTTTAAACTCTTCAACAACAGATGCAGCAAGTTTGCGTGCAGTAACCTCATTGCCATTAACGTTTTCTCTGCCGGTATTATAACCGATTACAAGCTGCGCACCTGCAACTGCTCCGCAAAGGCATCCGCTTGACATTCCGCCGGAAAACGGAGTTGCACAGGCAAGTAAAGATTTATCACACAAACCTTCATCTATTGCCGCCATTACGACGCTTTCCGAACATGAGTATCCCTGTTTATAATATTGAGCTGCTTTATCTTTTAACATTTGTCCTCTCCTTTAATAAAAATTATACCTTATAAATATTTAAATTCCCTTAGTAAATTTTTGTAACAATAAAACCGCAATCTTTAAAGTTTAAACAAAACATCTCCGATATAAAAAATGTAATTATTTTTAGTCACATTGAAAAGGAGTGTGTAATGAAAGACAAAAAAATTCTTGAAATGGAAGATTTGATGGTAGATTTTGCTGAAATGACAAGCTTCAATTTTGATTCTCTTGACTACAGACAAATGCAGGATTTACAGAAGATTACCGGCAGTGAATATGACAATCAGCCTATTCCGTTTAAATATGGCAAATTTGATCTGGTCGATTTATTCCATTCATTTATTTCGCAAAAAGATTAACTCTAAAAAGTTTGAGGGTATGTGCTTATGGATATGAAAGAATTATTTGAAAACAATTGTTTTCCGATGAGCTGGTCATCAGAAGCAGAAGAAATTCCGGAGCAAAAAATGCTTCCGCAAAGAAAAGACCTGACCACACTCCTCGCTGAACTTGAAGATATTAAAAATAATATCGAAGAAATTAAGGCAAAACAATGGTATCTGGCAAAATTAATGAAATTCCATAAAGAAGGATTTTCAGCAGGCTGATAACAAACAGCCTTAAATCCTGCAAAAACTTTTCTCCGTTAAGATAACGGCCGAGATTTAAGGATAGTATTTTCTTTTATGTACATTTAAAGCTCTCTAAAAGAGAGCTTTTTTATTGTAAAATTAAGATATGAAGGAGAAAGTTATTATGCAAACAGCCGGCTATGAATTTAAAAAATTTGGCAGCAAATTCTTTATACGTATAAATAAAGGTGAAGAAATAGTTTCAACCCTAAAAACCTTTTGTATTAAAAATAATGTCAAATTAGGGACAATACAAGGTATCGGCGCAATAAATTCTGCAACATTCGGTTTTTTCAACCCTGAAACAAAACATTATCAGGAAAAAACAATTGATAAACCAATGGAAATTACAAGTCTTACAGGCAACATAACAACAAAAGATAATGAAACTTACCTGCATATTCACATGAATGCTGCCGGAAACGATTACAACACAGCAGGAGGGCATCTTGTTAGGGCAGTGGTAAGTCTTACCGCAGAAATTGCAATTGAACAACTCTCAGGAACAGTTGAGAGAACTTTTTGCGAAAAAACAGGATTAAATTTGATGGACTTCAATAAGGCTTAAAGGAATATTTCCTCATTAAGCATCAGATCATGACCCATATTGTACATCAAATCAAGGTAGGCATCATAATATACGCTTATTGATTCAATATATTCGCTCAAAATCTGCTGGTGTGAGTTTTCATTAAGCATTAGTGCCATAAGGTTTGTTTCTCCGTTTTTGTAACGCTTTGACGCCATCTGGAGAATTGTATCTGACTCTTTCAGGATTTGTTTGTAATACTGCATATTTTCTTTGGCATACTTAAGATCATTGTAATTAACTTTAAGCGCAATTTTTAATTTATTTTCAAAAGCAGTTTTGTCCATTTTGGTTTTTTCCAGAGTAAGCTTCGCCTTGTTGATTTCAGGACGATAAGAATAAAGTATCGGCACATCGAAACTTCCTGCAACAAAAGCCCCCGGAAGGGCTTCCCCGCCGGTCTGACGGGCTGTCTGGTAAGCAAAACCGCCGCCAACGGTTAAATCAGGAATTCTTTTATGCTCAGCTACTTTTACATCATATTCTGATTTTTCTATATAATTATCTGAAATCCTCAGTGAATAACTGCATACCATTGCAATCTTTTCTATCTGGTCGTATGTTGGTATAGGAAATTCCAATATAGTTATATCATCAAATAATGAGTCCTCTTCTGTATCATACATGATTTGTGAATTTTCAAGGTTTAAAACTTTGTTGAAATAGAACTGTGCTGCAAGAAGATGCGCCTTTGCTTTATTTAATTCAATTAATTGTTTTTTATATTTTATATCTGACTGTAAGACTTCAATCTGATAGTTTGGAGAAGAAGCTGGTTTTGCCTTTGCTGCAAGTTTCATATCTTCAAACAAATCTTCTCTATCTTTCATAATTATAAGGACAGACTTTAGATAAATAACCTGAAAATATGCTCTCATAACATCTATCTTCAAATTATGTTCAGATTCTTTAATAGAATTTTCAATAGCCTTCAAATTAGCAAGTGCTGCCTTTTTTCTCACTCCGCGCTTTGCAATCTCAAACGGAACCATCAGACCGAATTGGCTGGAGTTGCCTCTTGTAACCTTACCCATTAGAAAATTAGATTGGAACTGAGGGTTTTTGAGGGCATTTGCAATTTTAACCTCCTGCTTTGCAATTTCCAAATCTTTTCTTTTAGCTTGCAATGTAAGGTTATTTTCGAGTGCAAGCTCAATTGCATCGTTAAGCGGGATTTTAGCCACATTTGCATAAACGGGGCAGGATATAGAGATAAATGCTGCAATAAAAATTATTATCTTTTTCATCATCACAACAAAATTCTATCACAAATAAAAAAGCAGATAATAAAATTATCTGCTTTAATCGAAAAAAGGAGTTTCTATGCCATATCAATTCGGGGTTTGCCGATCATATTAATCAGAACATCAATAACTTTGGGCATTTGACACACGAAAGAATAATTACCTTTAGAAAGCGAGCACTTTCCACAATCACAGCCTATAGAGTAGCATTCCATAGCCTGTTCAGTCCAGCTTTGTGTAATAGAAGACGAAATTTCACCGTTAGTATTCGGATAAAATTCCTTATCTTCGTTCAGATTATCCCTTTCCATACTAACCTCCCGCCTGATGCCTGCCGGCAATCAGGTTGTTCCATACCCATTATTATTATAACTGCAAGAAAGAGGGATTTAATCCTCTATTTAGTGGAATTATTCTCTAGCAGAAAATCAAAAATTTCAGAGTTATATCTGTTATCAACTGCACTGAATGGAAGTACCAGTCCTCCAAACTCTTTTTCTACATTTTTTAAAACATTCAGGGTTTTATTTTTCGGAACATAATCCATTTTAGTAACCACTGTGATTATCGGTAAATCATACGCCATAACCCATTCACGCATCTGGTAATCATTCTTCTGTATTTCATGACGACCATCGACAAGCTGTATTAATGAGCTTATTTCTTCCCGCTTCAAAAGGTATTCCTCAAGATACTTCTGCCACCGGTTCTGCGCTTCTTTAGAAACTTTTGCATAGCCGTAGCCTGGTAAATCCGCTATCATAAATTTGTCAGAAAAGTTAAAAAAGTTGATTAATCTGGTTTTTCCCGGAGTGTTGGAAGTTTTAGCAAGCTTTTTATGGTTGGCAAGAGCATTAATAAAAGAGGATTTACCAACATTAGAACGCCCCAGCAGAGGAAACTCCGGCATGTTAAAGGACGGACACTGACTCAGTTTTTCCGCACTGATTATAAATTTTGCGCTCATGAATTTTGTGCTCATTTTGTTGATAATGCTTTTTCCTGCTGTTCTTTCAGTTTCCGCTTAAACAAAACTGTCTGAAACAAATTGTACATCTTATCGCTGTCTACGACTGTTATTTGTGTTTTATCTTTCATAAAATCTATATTAACAGCCGGTTTTTGATTGAAAATATTTGATTGCAGATTAACAATCTGGAAAAGCCCCACTTTTAAAATACTAAGCGGTTCTTTCCAAAATATTTCAAATGTTTTTCTTATATCAAATTTTTTCATTTCCCTAATCTGTCTGGTCTCGCAGTTCCGGCTAAATGCACTCTACAGCCAGAGTAACACCGCCAGAGCTCAGGTATTTTAAATTTTCTTTTTGAATTTAGCGATTTTTTTGAGGATTGCCTCTTTATCAGAAGCATTAGGGCTGAATGATAAGTACTGGTTATAATACTTTATTGCGCCCTGATAGTTTAATTCTTTTTCATAAGACATTGCCTTGAGCTTAGCAATAGCCGGTCCGTTGTGGTAAAAGTCAATTGCTCTGTTGCAGTATTCAATTGCAGAAGCATAGTTTTCTTCTTTATACTGTCTTTGTGCTACATCAAAGAATTCATTTGATTTGATTTCGCAAAGATCAATATATGAAAGCCCGTTTTTCGCAATAATATTATCAGGTTCTTTCATCAATGCTTTTTTCAGCGCAAGTCTTGCTGTTTTAAACTGCTTGTTATGGACAAGAATTTCAGCAAGATATAATTCGTCATCAACGTTATCTGCAAAATTAATTGCATTTTCAAATGTATAAACAGCGTCTTTCTCTCTGCCGAGAGCGAGATATGCCTCACCTTTGATTACAGAGTCCATAAGATTGTTAGAAGCAGACTGGACAATATAGTTTAAGCTGTCTTTAGACATAGGAAGCTGGTGGGTGAGTTTAGCAAGTTTTATTTTTGCAAGGTGAAGGTCTAATCTGTAAGGAACGCGCTCAATTGCCTGGTTTATATAATCATATGCAAGATAGAGTTCTTTATTGGTAGTTATATCACCGTTATCACCGCGGTCTTTTGACATTTCGTAATATGTGTTTGCAAGACCTACAATAGCATCATTGCCGTACTGTCCGTCATCTACGAGCTTTGAGTAGTAATCAAGAGCCTGACCGTACTTTCTTGTTTCAAGAGAAAGATCTGCAACACGCATAATAGCATCTTTGTATCCCGGATTAATTGCAAGAACTGTTTTTAACTGCTCCATAGCAAACTCAGCATCAGAGCGTTTCTGGTAAACATTAGCCAGATTTAAATAAGGTCTTGAGTTTTCAGGTTTTACAGTTACAGCCTTTTTAAAAGAGTTAATAGCAGCAGCCTGGTTACCTTGAACAAGATAACATTCACCCTGCAAAGTCAATGCCGGTGATGAATTTGGATTAATATGCAGTGAATGGTTAAGCCAGGTCAAAGCTTTTGAGTAATCTTTTTGTCTTACAGCAACCTGTCCCAAGTGGTACATTGCAGTCGGGTTATGTGAGTTGTATTTTAATGACTGCTGGAACAATTTTTCAGCTTCAGCAAGATTTCCGTCAATCAATTCAATATTCCCTAAATTATCATAAGCGGTAGCATATTGCGGATTAATCTGCAATGCTGTCTGGAACAATTCTTTTGCATCTTTTTTATTGCCGAGTTTTAATGTAGCCACGCCCATTGCGTTATATGCCTGATAGTAATTGCTGTCAAGGTTTACGGCATTAACAAACTCTTTAATAGCATTATTTAAGAGTTCTCTGGTATCTCTGATATATTCAACATCGGAAGATGTCTGGCGTTTCATATAAACAATACCCTGTGCGTAATGTAAACCGGGATTTTTCGGGTATTTTTTAAGCATTTTGTCAAGCTCTGCCTGTGCAGGTGCAAGTTTGTGCTGTTTCGCCATCCAGATTATTCTTAATGTCTGCGCATCAACATCGTTTGGATGGGCGTTCAAAACTTCTCTTAATGCAGTATCGGCTTCATCATAATTATTGTATTCTATTAATTTATCAATAGAAGCATATTTTTTGTTAACAGCATCTCCTTTTGCAACCTTTGCCTGTAATTCCTGTGAATATGCAGCAGAAATACCAATGAAGTTTGCGAAAACAAGTGATGCTATTAATAATTTTCTGTAATTCATTTTTTCTCCCGATTACTACATTTCTACTATTTTAAAACTACTAAGAGTATTGTATAATATATAGCGGGAAAAATCAATAATGCAAATGACCGGTTTAAATTCAAGCTCAAAAAACAATTTAGAGGATTTCAGAACATATATTCTGGTAGAGAGAAATTTCTCCAAACATACTGCCAAAGCTTATTGTTCGGACATTTTAGATTACCTGCTCTGGCTGGGGGATACTCAATGTGAAGATGTGAACTTTTCTAAAGTTCGCGAGTATCTGCATTTTATCCAAAAGTTCCAATATAGAAAAAATACCATTGCAAGGAAAATAGCTTCGTTAAGAACATTTTATAAATTTCTATACAGGGAGAAAAAGATAAATTCAAATCCTGCAATGAACCTTAACGCCCCAAAGCGTCCTAAACAGCTGCCAAAATTTCTGACCCCGTATGAGGTGGAACAGATTTTGAACAATACAAAAATTGAAACCCCTGCCGGATATAGAAACAAAGCAATTCTTGAACTATTGTGGGCATCAGGAATGCGTGTTTCTGAATTAAGCGGGCTTAATTTCGGAGATTTAAACCTTGAGAATAATGAAATCAGGGTTTTTGGAAAAGGCGCGAAAGAAAGAATTATTCTCATTACCGACAGGGCAAAGTCTTATCTTGAACGATACATTAAAACGGCACGCGCACTTGTTGCAAAAGGCTACAGGGCAGATGAAGGGGAAGATGCACCGGTTTTTATTAATAATACAGGCTTCAGGCTTCAGCCGCGCACAATTAGAAATGTTATAAATGAAATAGTTGAAAAAATAGAACTTCCAAAACATGTTACCCCGCACGTATTCAGACACAGTTTTGCAACCCACCTGATTGAAAACGGGGCTGACTTACGCGTGGTACAGGAGCTTCTCGGTCATGCCAGCATATCCAACACACAGATTTACACGCACGTATCAACGCAGCATTTGAAAGATGTCTATAACGAAACTCATCCGAGGGCATAAAATTTGCATTTTTAAAAGACAAAGTTTATAATAAAAGTCAGGTATGCAAAAATTTGTCACTCCAAAACCGGCTGAAACTCAGCTGTACAAACCCTCTCATATAGGGGGGGGGGGGCAGAAGGCTGTGCCTCTTTGCAGGATATTGTAAAGACGGCATTATACCTGATTATGTAATTTATTACCTGAAAAAACTTTCAATGCTATGTGAAATACACTATATGGCAGACAGCGAAGTTTCGGATAAGGAAATTGCAAAAATTCAGCCTTATGTAAAAAGCGCCTCAGCATTTAAACATAATAAATATGATTTCGGTTCATGGCAGGAACTTATAAACATGCTCGGCTGGGATTATATAGAACAGTTCGGACAACTCATCTTCGCAAATGATTCCTGCTATGCGCCGGTGTTTCCATTTGAGGATATGTTTATAAATATGGAACATAGAAATGCGGATTTCTGGGGAGTGACGGTTAATAATCTGGTAAAACTTCCTCATATACAGAGCTATTTTATCGTTTTCAACAAAAGGATAATAAAAGAAGCAGCTTTCCGGCATTTTATGAAAAATATTAAAAAAGAAAAATCGCACACTGACATTGTGAATAAATATGAAATCCGGCTTACAAGGCTTTTGGCAGGAATAGGCTACAGTTACGCCTCTTACTTAGATGAACATCTTGTTGCAACAAGCTTTTACATGAAATTATTATTCAAAAAAAACCCATTTATCAAAACCAAAGCATTTCTTGGGGATTTCTTTGTTATACCGCCGGTTTTCTGCTTTCAGGTGCTGCAAATGCTTAATTATCCTGTTAAATACATAAAGGATAATATAAAATCCAATATTAACGCAACTATCCGGAAAAAAATATTTCTAAGAACACTGAAAAAACTGATTATTTTTTCAACGGGCCCTTTTGCAAAATACGTTATAAGTTTTAAAAAGCTACTTTTTAAACAAATCTTTCACACTGAATTTTGAAGCTTTTTCCATATGAAAAGAAATCAGTTTTTTTACAATCGGATTTGTCTGACGTGAAGCAGTCTGTTTTTCAGGAGCTTGTACATCAGTTTCTGTCCTTTCGATAACCGTTAATTTTCTCTCTTTTTTTTCATCCATACAGAAATTATACCTCTTTATACTTTAATAAAAAATATTATTTGCAAAAAATTGACATATTTTTATATAAAAATTATATACTGTTACAATCATTAACAATTCACAGGCAGCTCATCCCATAGCTTTTGAAGCTGCTGGAGCTGGGTTCTGCCTTTAGCATCATTCATACCGGATGAAATAAGTTCTTTAATAATATCGGTAAGTTTATAAGAGAAAGTAGATGACTCATCACCGCCATATTTGTGGCAAAGCTCATGCAGAGCAGTGCCCAGAATTTCCGTAAAGCTGCCGCGGTCAAGATAATCCTTATTTATCCAGAAGCCTTTTGACAATGTTTCTCCTGAATGGGCAAAGTCAAGAATAGCTTCCGCTGTAGTATATTCATAATAACGGCTTTCATCGGAAGCTTCCCTGTTAAATATATAAATCTTTGTATCAAGCTCTTCAGGTTTAAAATATTTGTTTTCCAAATACGGTGTAAAGGTTTTAACACCCTCTTTTATAAGGATAAGTTTCTTCTTTTGAATATCAGTAGGTTCAAGCGGTTTATGCTTTCTGATAGTAGTGAGCAAATCGCCTACATTCGGCATACCTATATCACTGAAGCTTCTTGCACATACAACATATCCGCTTTCTTCAAGGGATTGGAGCATTTCAAGAGAATCATAAAAGGTGCGTGCAACATACTTATCAGGAAATTTTATATGCAAATCACGTGTACTGGCACCTGAAAGAATACCTTCAAGAAAATTATACTCATTAGGGTTATATCTTTCTGAAACAGCCCAGAAGTTTTCTAAAGAGTGAATTATTTTTACTAGTTCCTGTTTTGAAATATTAGGGTCTTCGGCTATATACTTAGCTATTGATTTCAGATGGGCGCTGTTGAGAGAGGTTCTGTCGCGGGAAGGATCAAAAACTATTGTGTCACCCTTTTTCGCAGGAGGTTTTTCCTTCAAAAATACTGTTAATCCTTTCAAGCCTTCGTATGAATCAGCTACCTGATAGCGCTGTCCGGCTATATAAAATGCCCCCGGTTCATCTTTTGGAAGAATTTTTATGCCGATTAAGCCGTTTTCATAATCAGGACATTTAAAATCAGTATTGTGTGAATGGTAAAATCTGTTGATTGTTTTTCTTAAAGATCTTAGAAGTGTTCTGTTGTTTGTTTCAAACTCAATGTAGTTACCATCGAATTTATCAACTTTATCGAGCTTATAGCCTAAAACTCTTTTATTATTAAGCTTGCCTGAGATAAACTGCCAGGTAACCTTCCAGTCATCCGAGCCGACATTAAAGCTTTCCGCACCTGAATCTTTTAGGATTTTCAAAACAGTCATCTTTAATCCTTCACCGAAGTTTCCGGCAGCTTTATTATCATTCTGTTTGGAAGACTCTCCAAGAAGTATGGCTTTATCTGGAGTATATGTTGATTTACCTTCTATTCTAACCTTATATTTTCCATTTTGAAGAGGTGCAAAAGACATTTTAACACCATCAAGTGTCTGACCATGCCCGTCATAGAAGTTTTGCAGAATATCACGTGCTACTTTATCATTATCCCATATTACAGAATCTGCATATGTTTCAGTTATTGTTGTTTCGTGTAGAGACTGAGGTGTAAATTTGCCGTTCGCTTCCTTTGTAATTTTTACTTCACAGCTCATTGGAAGTTCAAAATCAAACCTCTGTCCCGGTTTAAATTCCGGTATTTTGATTTCTGTCATATTAATTCTGTTTTTAGTAGGAGTAAATCTTTCAGGAAGAGCAATTGCGTCAGGAGGAAGTTTTTTGGTATTTCTGTTTAAAACAGGCGGAATTGAAGGGTTATAGTTAAGCGGTTCAGATAATTTTCTGCGGAAGTTGTCAAGTATTTTTGCCTTTACTTCTTCCGGTGAAAAGGCTCCGTCTATTAGCGCTTCAACACTTTTTTGATAATTTTTCAAAGATTTCTCTGCAGTTTCGTTTTTTGTTATTAATTCTGATATTCGTTCTTGCAGCTGTCTTATACGCCAATGTCTTCCCTTACTTACAAGAAGACCTCCGATTGCAGCTGCACCTATAGCTGTAGCTGCAATATATCCGGCTGCTCGAGTTGTACTGATTTTCCCTATATCAGCAGAAATCTTTGCTGATTTTTTATCAGTTCCAACAGGCTTTTCTTTACTTTCAGTACCTTTTATCTTCGCTGTCCGGCTCGGATTTAAGTAAAAATTATTAACCGCAGAAACACCCATGAAAAATCCTTTCGAGTTATCTTATTAATAACACAAAAGTTGAAAAAAAAATTTTTTGCTAATTTTTTATTTACATACTTAATTTAGCGATTTTCACATCAAAAACTGTTTCAATATCAACACCTGCAAGAATATATGAAATTATATCCTGCGGCTTAAAAAATCTTATGTTTTCAATATGCGGAATAATCCCAAGAACTCTTGTGTCTGAATACTCTTCAATCATTCTTGGCAAGTTTTTTATATTAGCATCATTTGTATTAAACGGACAATCATTCAAAATTACACCGCGGATAATGATATTCTGCTCTCTTGCATGGTTTATTGTAATAAGTATATCGTTGAAAGAGGATTGCCGCGGTGAGGCAATAAGAAGGAGAGGAAGATTAAGGGTTTTGACCAGATCCTCTTCAAGAAAGTCCTTTCCATAAGGGGTTGATAAACCTTCTGTACCATTGACCATAAGACACTCATACTTTTCGGAAATACTCAGAAAATCCTGTAGAATAACATCTTTTTCAATAATCTGATTTTCTTCTTTTGCAGCAATACAGGGGAGATTTTTGCTGGTGAAAATATAGCTGCACCAGGTTTTAATATTATAATCCATGCTTTTTACAAAAACCAGATCAGGAGCCTGAATATATCCGTCTTCATGAACTGCACCGGTCTGTACAGGAAGATAAACTCCTGTAGAATAACCAAGGCTCTGCATAGTTGCAGCAAGCCCGGCGGTGATAAATGTTTTTCCCGAACGGGGTTTGGCGCCTGTTACAAATAGTTCTAGCATAGATTTATCCTATCACGCTCAGCCGTTGATTGCAAAGTAAACCTCTTTCAATCTTTTCTTGCTTATATGAGTATACAACTGGGTTGTGGACACATCGCTGTGACCGAGAAGCTCCTGCACCACACGCAGGTCCGCACCGTTTTCAAGAAGATGCGTTGCAAAACTATGTCTGAGAGTATGAGGTGAAATATGTTTATGAATTTTTTCGCCCTGCTCTCTTATGAAATTATAAATATCCTGTCTGTTTAGAACTTTTCCATTCTCATTTATCAACAGATTTTTTGATGCAATATTATATTTTTGCATAGTGAAATCACGTTCGGGAAGATATTTTTTAAGTGCGGCGGCAGCTTTTTTCCCGAGAGGAACCAGCCTTTCTTTAGACCCTTTTCCTGTACATTCAAGATATTTGCCTTTTATGTTAATATCATTAACCCTCAATCCGGCAAGTTCTGAAACACGCAGTCCACAGCCGTAGAGAAGTTCAAGAACAACCTTTTGAATTTTGGACAAATCCTGATTTAATATGGTTTCTATCTCCTGAACGGTCATAACTTTCGGAAGCCGCTTCGCAAGCTTTGGCTGTTCAAGTGTAAGAGCAGGATTACTATAGCAAATATCATTTGCGCAAAGCCATTTAAAAAATCCCCTCAGAGAGGCTATTTTTCTCAAAACACTTGTGGTTGTATATTTTTCATCATGAAGTTTCAATACATAAGCGTTTATATCTGCACGCTGAACTTCCTGCAAAGAATTAACCGAACGTTCGGTGCAAAAATCCAGAAAACTTCCCAAATCACGTCTGTAGGCTTCAAGTGTATTTTGTGAAAGCCCTTTTTCCACCTCTAAAAATTCCAGATATTCTGCCAATGTTTGTACACTCATGTCAAATATTATATATTCTTTTTATTAATATTTAATGCTTTATTTGAATTAACTTTTTTATTTTGGAAGAGTAAAAACAAACCTTACATATTTAGGATTTTTGACATCAACTTTTATAGTTCCTTCATGAGCTTCAATAATCCTTTTTGAAATATACAGCCCCAGACCCGAGCCTACACGTTTTTGTTCAACGGCATAGGACATAAACTTCTCAAAAATCTCATCGGGATTTATTTTTGTATATCCGTTGGTTTCATTTCTTATTGAGAAAACAAAATACTTTTTATTCTCTGAAAGTTCCATTTCAATTACTGTATCTTTTGGAGAATTTTCTATGGCATTCATTATAAGATTGTGGAGAACTCTTTTTATTTCCAAAAAGTCAATCATTGCGCTGCATTTTCTTGTTTTATTTTGAAAAACAGCTTTTTGTCTTTTCTCAAGCATAAGGTATTTAGTTTCTTCAATACTTTCTATAATTAAAAGATTAAGCGAATGTTTTGCTTTGTTCAAAACAGTTCCGCTGTTGTCAAGCTTGTATTTGTTCAGGACATTGTCGATTAAATTCTTCATATATTTTGTAGCACCGGAAATATCGCAGACAATGTCTTTTTTAAAATCGTCTTTAGTACTTTCATATGATCTCAAAAGCAAATCCAGAGCTGCAATTTCAGAATTGACAGGAGATTTTAAGTCATGGGCAACCATGGCAAGAAAATCATCTTTTCTGCTGTTTATTGCATCATTAAGACATTTTGTCTTTAGAGCATTAAAAATCTGTGATCTTACAACTTTAATATCAAAAGGCTTTTCAATATAAGCACACGAGCCGAGTTCATAACCCTGTATTTTTGTGTCAGAATCAGACAGTGCCGAAATAAACATAATTAAAGATGTATCATTTAATTCTGAATTTTTAATAATTTTAGCAAGATCAAAACCGGATACTTCAGGCATCATTATATCAAGCAGGAACAAATCAAATTTTTCTTTCTTCACCGCCTCAGCAGCATCATGCGGGTTAATAAAAGTTGTAATATCCAAACCCGATGAAGCAAGAGTTTCAGCCAGAAGTTCCACATTCTGCCGGTTATCATCAACTATCATAACCTTTAGACCTTTAAGCCAGCTATGACATGCACATACCGGCGTTTCCTGTTCTGTTTTCGCTTTCTTTTTGAAAAAATTACTTACTATTTTTGTATCAAACGGATATGGAATAACTGTCTTAATTCCAAAACGATTTGCCGTTAAAATTTCCTTTCTTGAAATACGCTCCGATGTCAGCCATACTTCAAGCTTTGGGTATTTTTTAGAAAGACCTTTCAGCAAATTTAAATCATGGAAATTTGTCTTTATTATGCAAAGTTTTTTGGTTGATAAATCTTTAACAGAGTTTATTCCGTTAATATTCTCTAAAAATACAACCTTTTTATCGCAGGATTTTTCTATTAACTTTTGCATAATACGTCAATTTTATTTATTAATTTTCTGAAAACAATTACCTGGTAGGGTATATTTTTTATATATAATTTATAGATTTTTTTTGGTTTATTGAACTATATTTTTATTAATGCTAATATGTTGCTACAGGTGGATAATATGACAAAAACATTAGAAGAACTTGTTGCAGAAATAAAAAACCGCCTTGATATAGTTGAAGTAGTATCAGAACAGGTCATATTAAAAAAGAACGGCTCCCACTACTGGGGGTTGTGTCCTTTTCATAAGGAAAAAACCCCTTCGTTTTCAGTTAACCCGCAGCTTGGAATTTATAAATGCTTCGGTTGCGGCGCCGGCGGCGATGCACTTAGATTTATTATGGAAACAAAGGGCGTTGAATTTTTCGATTTGATAAAAGAGCTGGCTGCAAGGTTTAAGCTTGAGTTACCTGATAATTACAAACGTGCAGATAAATCGCGCGGTTTAAGAGAAGAAATGATGAAAGCTACACAAAAGGCAGCAGAATTTTATCATGATTTACTTTTAAACAAACAATCAGAAGAAGGTGACAAAGCTCTTGAATATTTGACCGGCCGCGGAATTTCAAGAGATATAATAAAAAAATTCACTCTTGGTATTGCGCCGAAATCATACACAACTCTTTATAACCTTTTGAAAAAAGATTTTTCAGACAATGTACTGGAAAAAGCAGGTCTTGTAGTTCCAGGAAGAGAAAGCCCTTATATTGACCGTTTTAGAAACCGCGTAATTATACCTATTCAAAATGAAAACGGAGATTACGTTGCCTTTGGTGCAAGAGCTCTGGAAAAAGAACAAAGCCCTAAATATTTAAACTCTTCAGATTCTGTTATTTATAATAAAAGCAAACTCCTCTACGGGCTTTATACAGCAAAAGATGCAATAAAAGCCGAAGACGGCGTAATCCTTATGGAAGGCTACTTTGATGTAATTTCAGCCCAGGCTCATGGTATAGAAAATGCTGTTGCATCATGCGGTACCGCATTAACCTCAGACCATGTAAAACTTTTGTCACGCTTTACAAAATCAAGAAGGATTTATCTTTCATTTGATACTGATTCTGCCGGACAAAAAGCTACAGACAGAGGTGCTCATATTATTAAAGAAGCTTTTGAAGGTTTAGGCAACGTAAAACAGTTTGACGAAAGCTATATATCAGCATCAGAAGACAAATATTCCTGTGAAATAAGAGTTATTGCACCGCCTGAAGGTAAAGATCCGGATGAATTTATCCGCTCTGTCGGCGCAGAAAGTTACAAAAACTTCGTAAAACATGCACCGCTTTTAATAGATTTCCAGATAAATAATTTATTGAAAGAAAAACATAATTATAAAACACCTCTGGAAAAAACCAGATATATAAAAATGATTATCCCCGTATTAAATGAGATAAACAACGAGATTATACGTTCCGAATACACTAAAATGGTCGCAGATGCTATCGGAATTGACGAAAATGCTCTTGAAAAAGAAATCCGGAAAATGAACTCTGTAGATAATTTAGAGGTAAATGAGGATAAAGAGATAAAAAAATTTGTTACGAAAAGCTTAACAATTTCAGAAAAAGCGCAAAAAAATTTATTGAGTGTTTTTTTTGTACCCGACAGTCATTTTACATTTGCCCAAATCAATGAAATGATTGATAATTCGTACTTTTCCAATAAAACATTAATAAATGTAAAATCTACAATTGACAAATTAATTTGTACCGTAAATAATGTAAAGGAATTAATTGAGCAATTGTACACTGAATATATTGAAAAACCTGAAATGCAGCCGGTTTTAACCGACCTTATCAGTATATCGGAAGCTTTTACAAATCTGAAACCCGAAGACTTTGAATGTGTTATTCAGGAAAATATAGCACGCATAAAACGTTGTCAATGGGAAGAAGAAAAAGAAAAAATGCGGAAATTATATAAAAATGCAGATGAAGATGAAACAGAAGCCCTGAAAATTCAGATGCAGCTTAGAGATAAGATAAATAATAAATTAAAATTGGAGAAAATGAATGACTAAAAAAAGACAACCAAACTCCTCTATCATAAGTGTTCTTGAAGAAGAAAACTTGGATTTACATGAAATTGACGAGGATTCCCCGCTGGATGCTGAAGCTGATGGTGTAAATTACATGAATATGGACATCAGCACAGATAATATTGAGGACATCGTTACAGAAAAAATGGATCATAAAATGAATATGGATGACATCTATATGATGAATTCCCATGAAGATGAATCCCAGAATGATTTTGATATTCCAAAAGGAATTGCGGTTGATGATCCTGTCAGACTTTATTTAAGAGAAATCGGAAGAATAAAATTGTTGTCCGCTAACGAAGAAATCGAACTTGCCAGAAAAATTCTGGAAGGCGGAACTCCAGGCGCAATTGCAAAGAGAAAGTTAGTTCAGGCTAACTTACGTTTGGTTGTAAGTATCGCTAAAAAATATGTAGGCCGCGGAATGTTATTCCTTGACTTAATTCAGGAAGGCAACTTAGGTCTTATACGTGCTGCTGAAAAATTTGACCACGAAAGAGGTTTCAAATTCTCAACATATGCAACATGGTGGATTAGACAGGCAATTACAAGAGCTATTGCCGATCAGGCACGTACAATCCGTATTCCTGTTCATATGGTTGAAACTATTAACAAACTGAAAAAAGTAACAAGACGCCTTGCACAGGAACTTTCAAGAAAACCAACCGAAGACGAGCTTGCAATAGAAATGAACGTATCTATACCAAAACTTAGAGAAATCATTAAAATTGCACAGGAACCTTTGTCTTTGGAAACTCCTATCGGTAAAGAAGAAGACTCCCGCCTGGGTGACTTTATTGAAGATAAAGAAGCAGATGCTCCTATTAAAACTGTAGCATCCGAACTTTTGAGAGAAGACCTTGCAGAAGTTCTCTGCACGCTTTCTCCAAGAGAAAGAGATGTATTAAGGCTTCGCTTCGGTATGGATGACGGACGCCAGAGAACATTGGAAGAAGTTGGACAGTTGTTTGGTGTAACACGTGAACGTATCAGACAAATTGAAGCAAAAGCATTAAGAAAGCTTCGCCACCCGAATAGAAGCAAACGCTTAAGAGAATACGTAGAAAGCTAAGTGCCTAAGGCACATCACCCTGAAGCTAGAATACAGGGAAACACTTTATAAAAAAAGCTCCTGATTTGGAGCTTTTTTATTAGTCAAATTTATATAGCTTTTCAAATTCTAAATTTAAAGCCTTCAATATAGGCACTAACGTTGCAGAAACTCTCATATCAATTAACCCACGTTCAATTTTACTGATATGTTCTCTTTGTAGACCTGCTTTTTCTGCAAGTTCTTCTTGTGACAACCCCAAACGGTTACGCTCTGCTCTCAAATTATTACCTATTTTATTTAAAATATATTCTTGCCGCATAGATTTTATTTTACAGTATTGACAAAAGCCCTTCTATGAATAATAATATACAATATGTGTAATATTATTCACAAAAGATAGCTTATTATACATATAACATGACGAATAATACAAGGAGCAAAAATGGATACTGATTTTAATTCCCGCGTATGCGATTATCTCGAAGAAGTCTAGAGAATTTATAATTTACATAGAATTATGATTGACTGCTTTTCTTACCAAATGTCGACAGGTCAACCTAACAACAATCTGCTTCCCCTCGCTTTGATTATTCAGGAAAAATTTATCAATCTCGAAAAAGCCTCCGATAAAATTTTTCTCGATATTTATAACAAATAAAGCACCTTGTTTACTGCCATACCGCCGAAAACCAGCCACAGAAACATCAGCCCGGCAAGCATTATCGGCTTCCAGCCAAGACCCTTTATCTTGTTAAAATTCGTTTCTACTCCTAGCGCAAACATTGCCATCGTTAGCAAAAATACATCAAATTCTATCAAAAACAAACGTACCGGTTCCGGCACAATGTGAAGTGAATTCAAACCGCAAACAGCCACAAATAATATTGCAAACCATGGCATTGGAACTTTTTCACGTTTTGTTCCTGATTTTTTAGCAAGATACATCCCAAGCAGAAACAAATAAGGCACCAGCATCATAACACGCGTTAATTTTACTATAACTGCCGTATCCATTGCCGCAGGCGAAACCGCACTTCCTGCCGCCACAACCTGTGCAACTTCATGGACAGTTGAGCCTATATAAATCCCAAAAAACTCTGGACTTAAAAGTCCTAATTTAAATAAAAAAGGATATAAAAACATAGATATAGTTCCAAACAAAACTACAGTTGCAACAGCCAGAGAAACTTTGTGCGGTTTGGCTTTCAATACAGCATCAGTTCCGAGAACTGCCGCAGCACCGCAGATAGAAGAACCTATTGCCGTCAGCATGCACAAATCTTTATCCAGCTTGAAAACCCTTGTCCCAAGATAGTATCCAAACAAATATGTTGTAGTAAGCATGATTATATCAGCAAACAAACCGTCAAGTCCGACTGCAAAAATCTGCTGAAATGTAATTCTAAAACCATACAAAACTATTGCAAAACGTAATATTCTCTTGGACGAAAAAGTTATTCCTTCCCGAAAATTTTCCGGTATAAATTTATTAAATAAATTTCCTATCAGCATGCCGATAATTATAGCAAAAGTCAATGAGTTTAAATTTATAGAGCTGCAGAAGCTGCACTTACAGGTTAAATATGCAATCAGGGCAAATACGGCACAAAAAAGCATGCCAGATAAATTCTTTTTCATACAATAATCCTTATTCCTTACATAACGTAAAAATGATTATAACACAAACATGTAAAGTTAATCTGCTCCTGTCCTGTATATTCAGCCGGCTCAACTCTGCCGTACAGACACACGCCTTTCTAACACCGCTATAAAATTCTGCCCAAGTTTATTATCAAACAGTTTAAACCCTCCAGGTAAGAAACCAACTATAATAAAAGCCTATACCGAAAAAGAAAGTCTCATCGATTGACAAGACTTATAAATATACATTTACCCCACATTTTTTATAACATAAAATATTTTATTTGTCAAGCATAATATAAATGTAAAAAACTTGACTTGTTTATTGTAGAAAACTTTGTTCAAAACAGTAGAAAACTTTTTTGTTTTCTACATCAAATGGAGGATATTATTTTTATTTTATAAAACAGTAGAAAAACCATAAAAGTTTTCTACAAATTTTCTACAAACCAAAAATCAAATATAGTCAAAGTTTCAGTTAGTTTTCTACAAATATTTACAGTTTATTATTACTGTTATTTATTTATATATATTTAATTAATTAATTATTAAATAAGAAATAATGTGTTCAAAAAACTTTAAAAAAGTAATGATTATTTTGTTGAGTGATAATTGATAAGTTAAATTTTGTTTATATACTGTTTTTTTAATTATTTGTTTAGTTTATGATATTTAATAACAATAAAGGAGTATGGGATGAAATTTATCATTAAAAAAGAAGATTTGTATAACGGAATTAAGATAGTAGAACGCGCAACAAGTGTAAGAGCTTTGCAGCCTGTTCTTTTGAATATTTTGATTGAAACTATCAATAACAGTACAATAAAACTTGTAGCAACTGATCTTGATTTGACTGTAATTGCAGAAGTTGATGCGCAGGTTGAAGAAGAAGGAAAAATTACGTTGCCTTCAAAAACGCTCAACGAGATAGTTTCCAAACTTGGCGATAAACTTATAACATTTGAAATGCCTGAAGGTTCTACTTCTGTAAATATTACATGCCAAAATTCAAAATTTGATATTATAGGTATTTCAGCATCAGAATTTCCTCCTGAAGTGTATAATATCGAAACAAATGAAGATGAAAGTTTTGAAATTGAAGTAAAACCTTTGACAAAAGCTGTGCGTCAGGCAGGTTTTGCTGCTGCAAGCTATGAAACAAGCAACCTTTTGTCAGGTATTGTTCTTGATATTCAGGGCGAAGTACTGGAGATTGCTTCTACAGATGGAAACAGACTTGCCAGAGTTCGTGAAACTATCAAGAATAAAGAAAATAAATCTAAACAATTAATTATTCCTTCAAAAACTTTGAATGAATTTATTAAAATGTCTTCATTTATTGAAGAAGATTCTGTAAAAGTTTACACAGAAAAAACAAAAATTATAATCAAATCAGAAAAAACAACAACTATTTCAAGACTGCTTGAAGGCCAGTTCCCTAAATATAACCAGCTTATACCGGCAGAAAGCCCGAAAGTTGCTACAGTAAACGTTTCTCAGCTTATTTCAGCATTAGAACGTGTATCAATTATGGTTAACGAGAAAACAAGTATTGTTAAAATGGAATTTTCTCAAAATACATTGAAATTAATGGCTGATACGCCGGATTCCGGTAAGTCTGAAGAAGAAATGTCTATTAATTACACAGCAGAGGATTTGACTATTGCGTTTAACTATAAATATGTTCTTGAAGCTTTAAAAAATATTGACTGCGATGAAGTTAATATTGGTTTAAATACTCCATTGTCAGCAACTGTTTTAAGACCAAACTGCGAAGAAGATTTTGTCTGCCTGATTATGCCTGTTCAGATTAGATAAAATAATTAATAATATTTCAGATAAATATTGACATAAAGGGTGTATCCTCTTATTTTAACAGTGAGGGTATGCCCTTTAGCCTTCTGAGTGAAACAACATTACTGCAGAAAGAGAGTTCATGGAAAGGAGGTGAAAAAAAATGATATTCGCTGTAAGCGAAAAAGCACTATTCTTATTATTGCTAATAATTATAGTGCTTTACATCATCTAACGGGGCATTTAATGTGTGGACGGCAATCCACGCGCCCTTTCTATTATTATAACGTATTTTTTGAAATTTTCAACCCTTCAAATCCTACGCATTATTTCTTAGCTGTTTTGTCAGCCAATTCCGAGTCCACACGAAGGAATACAGGGGTTATATCTTCTTTTGATATAAGTTTACCTTCTTGGATATTATCGGCTGTTAAATCGTCTAATTTCACGCTCAAATTGAATGATAATTGTTTTGCCATTGCCTGAGCAATATTAGGGCAGTAAGGATAAATAAGAGCGGATACAATGCACATAACTTCAAGAACAACAGTAAGAACCTGTGCGCATTCATCCATCCTGCCTTCTTTTGCCAAAGTCCATGGTGCATTATCGGTTACAAATTTGTTAGTCATATCAACAATTCCGATAATTTCCTGTGCAGCTTCTGCTACTTCAAAGTGATTGAAATGGTTTTCAACAACTTTCACAGTGCCGAGTGCTTTTTTCAAAAGTTCATTTGCACCTTCAACAAGCGCAAAGTTTTTAGGCTGAATAACTCCGTCAAAGTATTTTACAAGCATTGAGAGAGTTCTGTTTAATAAGTTGCCCATACTGTTTGCGAGGTGGGCGTTAACCTTTTCTTTGAAATCTTCATCAGAATAGTTTCCGTCACGTCCGCAAGGAGCTGAGGTTGCCATATAGTATCTTAAAGCATCCGATTCTTTGAGTTCAAAATTTTCTAAAACCGATGTTGGAGATATTACGTTGCCGAGGGATTTAGACATTTTGGTTTCATCAATTGTAATCCAGCCGTGTGCCAGTATATGTTTTGGCAGAGGCAAATCCAGCGCCATCAAAAATGCCGGCCAGTATATGCTGTGGAATTTCAGAATATCTTTTCCAATAACCTGAACATCTGCCGGCCAGTATTTGTTAAAATCTTCTGAATTGTTTTCAGTATCATAGCCGAGTGCTGTAATATAGTTTGACAAAGCATCAATCCAAACGTAGATAGATTGTTCTTCATCATCTAAAACATCAATGCCCCATTGAACATTGGATTTAGCTCTTGATACAGAGATGTCCTGAATGTCTTCAAGCTGGTTTAGAACTTCGTTTGCTCTGAAAGACGGGATTATGAAATCAGGATTATCTTTAATATGTTTGATAATTGCATCTTTGTACTTTGTTAATTTGAAGAAATAATTTTCTTCGCTTACAACTTCCGGCTTTTTCAAATGGTCCGGACAAAGTCCGTCTTCTGTCAAATCTTTCGGATTAAGGAAGCATTCACAGCCGGTGCAGTACAAACCTTCGTATGAATGTTTATAAATATCACCTTTTTCTACCAATTTTTTAAAGATTTTCTGAACTGCTTTTTCGTGATAATCATCAGTAGTTCTGATGAATTTAGAATAATCAATATCCAGAGCTTTCCATGCATCTTTGAATTTTTGTGCGTTTTCATCACACAATTCTTTAGGTGTCATACCTTTTGCAGCAGCTGTTTTTTGAATTTTTATACCATGTTCATCTGTACCAGTTAAAAAGAACATATCGTCTGTTCTTTGAGAAAAGTGTCTTGCTATAATATCTGTTAGAATTTTTTCATAAGCGTGTCCGATATGCGGAGCGCCGTTTACATAATCAATTGCAGTTGTTAAATAAAATTTATCCATTCTTATTTCCTCTTTTGTTCATATAAAAATTTTATCACGAAATCTTTATTCTAATGATTTCTCTGAAATATCAGATAATTTAACCCGTTATAAATATCTTTTACTTTTGTGTAGTTTTCATTTACATATCCGCAGAATTGCAGTGCGTAATTCTGGCAGATATATGGAAAATAGTAATCTTTCATACTCTGGTTGTTGAAAACTATATAAACGGGTTTTGTTTTTTCAAAATGTTTTATAAATGCTTCATCAGTGAAAGCTTCAGAATATAAAGGTATTAAAGAATTGTAATAATCATCTGCCGGTGTGGAATTTTTTGATAGAAAATTTATAAGCAAACCTTCCGGAAATATTACCATATCTGTGTTTTCTTTATTTTCTAAGAATTTCAGAAGCTCATTTGTTGCATCAGCGTAAGGTTTTGAGGTGTATATTGTTCCTTTTTTAGTTGAAATTTTAGAGTTAAGAATACTTCTGTGCAGGCTGTATGCAGCAAGATAGCTTATGCTTACTGTAATTAAAAATATTGCTGCGTATTTCTGGTATTTCTTATCAACAAGGGTGAACAACAAAGCAAAGAAAGAAACTAAAAGTATTGCGCAGTAATAGTTTCCGTAGTTTGCCGGTGTAAGCCCCCAGAAAGATTTTACGCTTACTGCAATAGAAGAAAGCACAAGTACAAAAAGCGGGATGTTATTTTTTAATTCTTTATAAGTTGTTATTGCAAAAATAAATAACAGCGGGATTAAAAATACAAAAGTTTTATATCCGGCAAGATAATAAGACGCAATTACAGATATAACTGCAATAATATATCCTGCCGCCCTGTTTTTATTCATGAGAAAACCTGAAAGGAAAAGTCCAAGCAATCCTGATGCTGTTTTGAGAAAATTAACAGCCCAAGCTTCAAATACAAGCCTGTTGAAGAAAACTCCCTGCGATTTGTAGAAAAATTCAAGAGTTTTGCTCTGTGTTATTTTATGCAGCATACGACCTGTTTCAATGAGATTGTCTATGCTGAGCCCCTGTGCAAAAAGTATTCCGAATGAAATAACAGGTGCTATTGCAAAACAGGTTATAAAGTTCAATATGATTTTTAGATTTTTTGAAAAAAGAGCAATTATGAATAAAAATACAGAATAAATAATAAAATCATACTTGTTTACTACACTAAAACCTGCAAGCAGTGCAGATAAGTATAAATATTTACTAATATCAGTCTGTTTGTATTTTATAAGGAAAAATACAGAATAAATAAAACCCAGTGTTCCATATAACATTCCCCAGCTGTAAGGGAAAGTAAAGTTAAACAAATGGAATGCACAAACTCCGGTTACGATTGTAAAAAATCCAAGTGCAAAGCTCATAAATTCAGAAAGGAATTTTTTAGCAATCAGATAAATTCCGCTCACAATTCCCAAAGAACAAACTGCTCCAGAAAGATACAATGTCATAAGGTTTGTTCCGAAAAGCTTGTATAACAAAGCGTTCCACATGTAAGAAAACGGACCGTATATAACAAATAAATCTTTGTACAGCAGCTTTCCATTCAAAATCTGCTGCGGATAATACACCTCTCTGCCCACATCAAGCAGAATATTTGAGTAGTGCCCGGTAAAAATTAACAATGCTGTTAAGCATAAAATCCATAAAATACAAATGTATTTATTCTCAATAAAAAAACTCTTCATATTAATAAAAGTAACAAACACAGAGTAAAAAAGCAATTTATAAAGCAAAAAATACTTTATATACATGTGTAAAAGGCCGGAGTTTTGGAATGTTACCATTAAACGTAGTAAATGATTTGGACAGACTGGCATCAGAAGGTATTATTGATTTTGATGCAGCTGCACTATTAACAGGCACGCGTCCGCGCTATATAGGTAATCCTCAGATGCCGATGCTTCCGCCTACAGAAGTTCCTGTGAATAACGGACAGTTCAACCAGCCCTCAGCTGATACTTTTATGGATCCTCAGACAGGCTTGCCGAAAACTCAACCGGAAAATTCAGGAAATCCCGCCTGGAAGAAAATTCTTTTTGCAGGACTTGTTGCTGCCGGCTCTGTGTTTGGAATTTCAAAGCTTAAAGGCGTGAAAAATTTTGTCAAAAATAAAAAGATAGCTGTTCCACAATGTCTTAAAGACGGCCGGACTGCTGTTAAAAACAAATTTTCACAAGGCTTGGATTGGGTAAAAGGTCTGTTCGGAAAAATTAAGAAGAAGCCTTAATTTATAAAGGTTTGACAACTTGTAATCTTCGCTCTATCATTACAGAAGCCGGAGATTATTGGAAATGATTACTGAAAATAAATTATCAAAAGATGAGCTTATAAAATTATATAATTCTGATTTGGATGATTTGCTTGAACTTTCTTCCAAATATATAAAAGATACTGTAGAATTTTGCTCAATTGTAAATGCCAGAAACGGTAAATGTTCACAGAATTGCAAATACTGTGCACAAAGTTCGCATTACAGAACTAATATAGAAACCTACCCTCTTATAGCGGTTGAAGATGTTATAAAAGCTGCCGAAGAATCAAAAGAGAATAAAGCTTCAAGGTTTGCAATAGTTACATCCGGCAAAACTCCTGATGAGGAAGATTTTAACAAGGTTTTAGATTTAATAAAAGCTGTAAACAACATTGATGGAATAAAAAGCTGCGCATCAATCGGAATTTTAAATGAAGAACAGGCAAAAGCTTTGTCTGATGCGGGTTTGAAAAGGTTTCATCATAATATAAATACCTCTGAATCATACTATCCGGAAGTATGTACAACACACACCTGGCAGGACAGGCTGAATACCTGCCGTCTTGTGAAAAAATACGGTATGGAATTGTGTTGCGGTGTAATTCTCGGTATGGGTGAAAGTGTTGAACAGCGTATTGAAATGGCAATGGAGCTTGCTGAAATTGAGCCTGAGAGTATTCCTATTAATATTTTGATGCCGATACCGGAAACGCCTTTTGAAAATTATATTGATAAAATTGATGAAGAAAATGTTTTGCGAACCCTTGCATTATTTAAAATCGCCAATCCGAAATCTGTATTGCGTTTTTGCGGCGGAAGGATGCGTTTATCCCAGGAAAACCAGGAAAAAGCATTGAGATGCTGTGTTGAGGGTATTCTAATCGGAAATTATCTTACAACCGTAGGCAAAGCCCCTCAAGAGGACATTGAAACAGTCCGTAATCTTGGTAAAAAGCTAATTTGAACAGAGCGGGCAGTTTGAATTTTTTGTTATTTTAAGCTTTTTGAATGAGTAATCCAGCATATTGCAGGTTAACAGAGTTCCTGCAAGAGGTTTTCCTATGCCTGTTATAAGTTTCAAAACTTCCATTGATTGAAGTGATGCAATTGTGCTGACTGACGGGCTTACTATACCTTTAGAAATTTCTGTTTTTTCTTCAGCATCAGGCAGAATACATCTCAGGCATGGTGTTTTGTGCGGAATGATAGTTGTGACCTGTCCGTAAAATTCGCTTACTCCGCCATGAACTAAAGTTTTTCCTGTCTTGACAGCAATTTCGTTTAGGAGAAATTTTGAACTGTAAGAATCAAAGCAGTCGACAATAATATCATAATCTTTGATTATGCCTTTGTAGTTATCAATTGAAAGCTGAATATTATGTGGAACAACTTTTATATCAGGGTTATAAGCGTCAACCCATTCGCAGACAGATTCTGTTTTATTTTTTCCAATATAGGAATATTTGTGGAGGAACTGGCGGTTAAGGTTTGTAATATCAATTTTGTCATAGTCCACAATCCCGATTAAGCCGACACCAAGTGAGGCAAGGTTTGCGATAACAGTAGAACCGAGCCCTCCGCAGCCGCAGACAAGAACCGTTGAGTCAAGGAGTTTTTCCTGCCCGTCAAGTCCTATTTCTTTTATAGATATATTGCGTTCGTATCTGTTCATAACTTGAATTATAATACCAAAAAATACTTATTATAATAGTGTTCAACTAAAATATTAAAAGTGTTAATATTTTTTTATGGATAAAAATTTATTTCAAATTTTGGAAACAGTTCAATATGAAAACTATACAATAGCAAGTTTATTAGAAATTTTGGCTGAATATTCATTAGACAAATCAGCCGGAATATTGGAAGTGAATAATATACATAATTTAGTTAGAGAAATTCAGAAAAAACAGAATAAAGTGTTAAGAAAAATGAGCCGGATTGTATAGATACTAAGGAAGGTGCGGAAACGTAGTTTCTGCTCCCTCGTTTCAATTGGTCGCAAGTTTTCTTTTCTTTGGTTCGTTTCTTTTCTTTTTCATTGCAAAAAAAGAAAAGAAATGAAAGTATTAATACATCTTCTAAGTTATTTGATTTTTCTGATTAGTTTTAATGTTTTGCTCATTGCAAAAAAAGAAAATATATGAACGTATTAATACATCCCCGTCTATGCTGTTTACTTTTTAAAGGCGCACCCGACACATAAAAATTTCTTTACAAATTCCCGAAAAAGTGGCATAATACCCTTATGCGTATCGAAACTGAAAAAAAGCTTGCAGCAGGACTTTCCATTACTTCCAATGCTGTTATCATAACGCTAAAACTTATTGCCGGTGCTATTTCCGGCAGTATAAGTATTATATCGGAAGCTGTTCATTCTCTCAGCGACTTTCTAGCATCTGTTCTGACTTTTTTTGCCGTAATGCGCTCATCTGAACCGGCTGATAAAGACCATCCTTTCGGACATGGCAGATACGAAGATATGTCCGGTTTTATTGAAGGCGGTCTTATTGTTTTTGCTGCTTGTTATATTATTTACGAAGCTGTTAAAAAGCTTGTTCTAGGTTATACTATGGAAACGGAATCTTTCCTTGGCATTAGTGTTATGGCTTTTGCTGCGGCTGCAAATTTTATCGTAAGCTCATATTTGTTTTTTGTTGCCAAAAAAACAGGCTCTGTTTCTTTATATGCAGACGGAGAACATTTAAGAACAGATATTTGGTCTTCTCTGGGGGTTTTAGCCGGGCTCATTTTGATTAAAGTTACAGGAATAATTATTCTTGATTCTCTTATAGCTTTAATTGTTGCCCTGTTTATTCTTAAAACCGGCGTCAAAATTTCAAAAACAACATTGAATAACCTTCTGGACGGCTCTTTGCCTGTCGAAGATTTGACTGTGATTGAGAATATTATAAAAAGTTTTGAGCAAAAAGGCGTGCAGGGCTTCAAAGATTTAAAGGCAAGACGTGTCGGACCTTCTAAAGATATTGAATTTACCCTTTTGTTTCCTGAAGATATGAAAATTTCAACGTGTCATGATTTTTGCGATGATATAGAATACAGGATTACTGAAAAACTTGGAAGCTGCTCTATCTCTATTCATGCAGAACCTGACTGCCCGAAGTGCAGAAAGTAACTCCGGTGCAGTTTGCAAAAATGCGACTTGATTAATTCTTTTTAGAATAAATTCCAGCGTTTAGAAGGATTAAAAAGTTCGTTCCCGTTGGTATCATATATTTTTATATCCAGACCGCTCTTTTGGATTTGTTTGCTGAGAAGGTCTATATATGAGTTACCGTAAATATCAGTTGGAACTATAATTCTGTCGATTGCATTGGACGGAAGTCCAACTGGAACGGCTCTATGTGTAATGTAGGTGCTATATCCACCCATGTTGCCATCTTTGTAAAGCTCGCTGTCCTGTTTGCTTACGCTGAAAGAATTATCAAGCAGTGCAGGATCTACGGCTTTTTTGTCAAAGACTATAACAACGCTTTCTGTTTTGCGAATAGGATTAGGTAAGAAGTTTATTTCACCGTCATTCCATGCTTCGCGGGAGAAATAGTCTTTTATAGAATAATTATCCTGAACATCCCAAACATCAGCGCACATAGGTGTCATTGAACCGGGATCAACGCCGCTCGGTCTCTTTGCTCCGACAACACCGGAATATTCTCTGCTGACAAGCCCGTTTTGCAGAATACTTTCAATATTTTTAGGTTGTGCTCCGTGAAGCAAATTATCCGTTGTTAAAATATTATTTGCATTGTGGCGGATTTTTCGGCCTTTGCTATTTTGAAGAGCTTCATAAGAAGATTCAAATATACGTTTTTGGGAAGGGGTTAAATGTTCTGACATTTTGACTTTACTGTTAACCTCGGCAGTATAATTGTCATACTTATTTAAATTTCCATAAATTCTTGAAGAGATAGGAATTTCGTCAAAACTCTTGCCTCCAATATTATAAGTGGTTTTTGGCGTAGCTTTTTGAATCCGTACTACATAATCAGTAATACTTTCCCCTGATTGTTGAGGATTTGTTTCGCAAAGATTCTGGAAGCGCTTCATGTAATTGCGTCTTTCAATCAGCATTTCCTTCAAGAATTCAGGATTTGATATTCCATTGGCTTTTGCTTTTTCAACAAGAGAAGTAATAGTTTTGTCATCAATAGTTGTTACTGTATTGAGAGAAGCAATTAATTCATCTCTTGACATTCCTTCAAGATATTTTTTAGAAAGTGATTGTTGTTGAGTGAAGAATGAAGTTAATTCGTTGACATTTTCACCGAAAGCTATACCTTTTCTTGCGCCTTTTGCTCTATAGCAGAGAGAACCGCCAACATCGGTACGGATTGCCTGACCATTTTGTGTCATAATATTTCCATCTTTAAGCGCATCCCAGTTTGCAAGCCAGCAGTCTGCGGCAAAGCCTTTTCTAATATTTGCAATGTCATCTGCATTAGGTGTTTCAAGGTTATCCATGAATTTGCTGGAAGTTCCTATGTTGTCGTTCAAATCTTTTATTAAATTAATTTCCGGGGCATTAATTCCTGCGGCTTTATATAAGTCGGCAGCAAGTGCTTCTGATTTTGCCTGTGCAGATTTGCCGTATAATTGCTCTTCTATTTCATAATTAAAAGTTTTTCCCTGAGGAGAAAATTTCACATAGGAAAGTTCTCCGGTATCGAGGTTCTGCATCCAGTATCCGTAATTAGAGCCCTGCTGTGAGTTTTTGTAAATTTTTACCGGAGTTTGTTTTCCGTTGATTTCGGCAGTTGAATTTACAGCCTCAAATTTGCTGTCTAATTCTTTAATTTTTGCTTTTTGGGCTTCAATATGCTGTCTGCGGATTTCTGCTTGATTTTGCGGTTTGCCGGCGTTTGGGCTTTCCTGAACTTTTGCCGGTTTTACATCTGCTTCCTGAACATCAAGGATTTCAACCACATCTGCTTGCGGTGTTAATTTTGTACGTTTTCCGTCTAATTGCGCTTGAAGTCTGGATTTTTGGTCGCAGTCTGGCATTTTATCAAGCCATTTTTGTGCTTTGTCTAAATCTTCAAGGTTTCTGGCTCTGTTAATATTATTGCCAATCTGCCCCATTTCCATTTTTTCTTTAGGGGATGGATAGCGGACTTGAGGTTCTTCTGCTTTGACAATTGCAATTTCAGGACTATTTTCCTGTTTTACCTGCTCAGGTGTAACTACAACATCGTCATCAGCGTGATCTGTGGAAACAGGTTCCTGACCCTGCTCTTGTTTCATTTTTAAATAAGGATCTTCCATTCCTTCAGGTTTATAATTTGACGAAACTCTCTGTTCTAACTCGTTTCTGTATGATACAAAGCCTGAATTTCCGATTTGAGCTTCATTTTTTACATTGCCTGATGATTTTAAACCGCTGTTGTCAAATAAGTTTTCTAAATCCTGTGCAGCTTTAAGGAAAGCATCTTCATCTTTGAAATAAACAGTGAAAGCTTTACCTGTTTGTGCATCACCGTATTTAGTTTTGCGTAAGTGTTCCAAATGGTCGAAACCGGTAACTGTTTTAAACCATAGACTTTTAGCCTTATTTTCAGCTTGTAAATACGGCATTGCTACCTGTGCAACATTTGCCCATTCTTGTGGAGAATTTGCATATAAATGAATTTTCCATTTTGTTCCTTGCTCAACTTCCGGCAATGCAAAATTCCAGCCCTTTCTTCTCTGAAATTTAATATGTCCTTTTTTGCTTTCTATATCATCTTCAGTCAGAAGCAAATCTTTTTTAATCATATCATCATACATTTTCTGGGCATCTTCAACGGTTGTGACTAATGGCATTTCTCCTTTAGGAGTTTTTATAATTTGTTTATTGCCGTCTAAAGATTGCGGAGTTACATCTACATCACCGTCTGATACTATACCCCTCAATGGTTCAGCTTCATTTTGTGCCGGCTGTTGTACAGGTGTGTTCTTAAGTGCTTCGGTTTTTGACGTAATGGCTTCTTTCAGTTGTTTTTTCTGGGCTGAGGTCATTTTCTTTCCGTTGAGAAGCCCTTTTAACTCAGTTAGCTGTGCTTCATCTGCTATTGATGCAATATAATCTTTTACCTGGGCGAAGTCTGTTTCGCTCAAACCTTTGCCAGTTGCTGCCTTTTCATTTAACATAGCAACAACAACATCGTGCTGTTGGATATTTGTTTTAACAGGAGCCGGGTTAAGGCTTGCGAGTTTGTCGTCTATTGCTTTTCTTAACCTGTTGTAGTTTGCTGTAACTCCGCCGTAGGTATGTTCTTTTTCGTTTAATTTTGCTTTCAAATCCTCAAGAACTGCTGCATCGTCAGTGTTATTTATATATTCATTCATAACACGTGTGTCTGCATTGTTTAATTCGCTGTGTTTTTCAAAGATATGATCAACATTTTTCTGCGCATTTGCACTGTTTGCTGCCTCAAATGCCGCGCGTTTGTCGGCAGGCAGGTTTTCTACAGCATCATCTATTTTCTGCTGAACTTCTCTTCGTAAATCTCTGTTTTGAATGCCGCCTGCTTCCTGTCTGATTTGGGCGAGATCTTCTCCTGATATGTCAGGATTTGATACAGCTTGATTTACCTCTTCACGAATTTGACCGGCTTTTTTCTCTCCGACTTTTACGCTGGAAGGGGTTGCATTGCCGTTTGATGAAGCTACATCGAGAACAGGTGCATCTGTTTGAGGTGTAGCTTTAGGGGTTTTTGGCGGATCTGCTGTAGGTTTTCCGCTGCGTGAGTTTGTTTCCGGAGCTGCCGGGGTATCCGGAGTATCAACATGAGCTTTGCCTTTACCGGAAGGTGTTTTAACATGTGAAATTCTTGACATTACAATACCGGTTGCAAAGTCGATGAAGGCATCCTGTGAACCGTAGTCATCACCGGCTACTTTTGTTATTCCATAGGAACCGGCTGCGTTCATTATTTCTTCTGCAATTTCATTAGCAAGAGCTTTGTTTGTAATGCCGAAAGACTGCATCAGTTTCGGAGCCAGCATGCTGGAGCCTGCACCAACACCGGCAAATGACATATTCATCAGGGTTTTCTTCATTACTGTTTTGGCGTCTTTACCTGTAGAAGCTTCTACCGCAGCTGTAGCAACACCTGCATTTGCCATTTGTGTTCCTATTTTTGTTGCTTTATTTAGTGTCTGGAATTTTTTTGTTGCTGCGAAGGCTTTTTCTGCTTTTGCTGCATAATTTACGACTTTGACGGCTTTTGTGCCCCATTTAGCAGCGCTGACGGCCAGTCTTGCTGCTGCAACCTGACCAAGACCCGGAACAAATTGCAATGCTATTGTACCGGCAATTTCAAACGCTGCATCTGTTACCATTTCTGTTGTCTGCTGGTTTTCATTAAACTGTATTACATCTTTTACGATGTCGTTTGTTCCAAATGCGCTTTTTGTGAGCAGGTCAAGGTCTTTGCCCATTTGTTCAAGGGTTTTGCCTTTAGTAACGTCCCTGTATTCGGCTGTAGAGCGGTTTTGGGTTTCTTCCAAAAATCTTACCAGCATTTCTTTTCTGTCAGTATCAGATGAGATGTTTTTGTCAAGAAGATCTGCATAATTATCTATTACACTGTCAAGTGTTGCATCGTCATATTGGAATTTATTTTTAATTTCGTTTCTCAAACCTGAGTAGTCAAGAGAGTTTGATTTTTTGAGAATATCTGATGTGATATTAATTGAGGAAGAGAGAGCATTCGCTTTCTGGTAATTACCCAGTGCTGCATCTCTTGCTGCAATTTTGTTTTTATCAAACTCAACGCCGAAAACTTCTTTATAAATCTTTTTAAATTCTGCTTCATTGCCGGCGGCTTGTGCAAGACGTTTTACATCGGCTGCGTTTTTGCCGAGTTTTTCATCCATATCATCAATTGTTGTACAACCGAACCAGCCGCAGACTGTATCACCGACTTTTGCTGTCCAGCCTTCTTCTTCTCTTGCATCTTTATAAGCTTTTTGTGCTTCTGCATCGTTTGCTTTGAAATCCTCGTTAAATACAGCAATAGCATCAGCATCGGACATGTCCTGAACATTGCCTGTTTGTTTTGCTACGATTGCGCCGCGCAGGAAGTCAACTGCTTTTTCCATATCTTTCGGATTTGTTCTTCTTAGAGCTGCATTCATTTCTTTATTCATGCTGGTTTCAAATTCTGTGCGGGCATGTTTTATATCATCAGCCGAAACTCCTGCTTTTTCTGCTGCTTTACAAAGTTTATCCATTATTGTATTCAGGACGTCTTTCTGGGCTTTTGTACCGCCTGCACCGACTTCGCTTGTTACTGTATCTATAATTGAAGAGTCGCCTTCCTGTTGTTTGTCATAAGCATCTAATACTGCAAGAATATTATCTTCGTTTACTTTTGTATCAAGAAGCTCCTGCATTTTGCGCATGCTTGCTATACCGGCGTTATCATCCGCAATTTTGTAAAAATCATCTGCAATTTGTTTTGCTTCTTGTCTGATTTGAACATTCTTGTTATATTCTTTTGCAGTCTGTTCTTTATCAGAAATGCGGTCGTGCATTCCTTCAGCAACATTTGCTGTAATTCTTTTACCTTTAAGTTCGCCGTCTTTCAGGTCAGGATTTGTTTTTTGTAAATCTTCAATTCTCGCTTTCATCTGGCGTTTGCTTGGGTTTTCAATACCTTCGCGTTTGAAAAGTGCTCCGGCTAGCTGTTCATAGGTATCGTAATCTTTATTTGTAAATGAAATAGGCTTTCTGGCAGCGACTTCATCTTTTACAGCCTGAATTTCTGCTGCTACAACTTTATAAGCTTCAATGGCTTCTTCTTTTGTCTGTCTGCCCTGAAGTCTTGCATCATCAGCTTGAAGTTCACCCGGAACAACAACATCATCACCAGCCCAGCCGCGGATTTTTCCTCCATTGGCATCTAAGAGTTCCTGTTTTGTGCAGCCGAATTTTTTTGCTAAAGCTTCTATGCTTTCGCCGTTTTGGAGGATAACTTTTGTATTGCCCTTGCCGTCATATTCGACATTGTATTCCTGACCATTAACTATTTTTGTCTGGCTCAGGGCTTTATCTTCGCTGTTATAAAATGTTTTTGTAACATTTTCGCCTTCTGTGACTGTAACTTCGCGCCCGTTTTCGGTTACAATATTTTCTGTATGTTTTGTTCCGCCATTAGGTGTAGTTTCTGTTACGGTTTCAGAAACAAGGTTTTCCCCGCTGGTAATTCTGGTGGTTTCTTTGCCGTATTCTTTTATAACTGCGGTTGTAGTTCCGTCTTCGTTATATGTGTAATCAGTTCTTTTTTCTTTTGCCGGAATGCCTTCATTCTCTATTTTGGATGTAAGAAGGACGCCGTCTTCCACATAGGTATAATTTTCTGTTGTGGAGCCGTTTTCAACTTTTAATGTTTCAGGTGCTTCATTTTCGTTGTAAGTTATTGTTCTTACAACGGAATCTCCTTTAGCTGTAATAACTGTTTGGGTTGCTTTTTCATTTTTGTCAAAAGATGTTACGGCTCTTTTACCATCTTCAGTTTCTACGATTTCTTCTGTAACTTTGCGGTCTTTGTCGTATTTAGTTAATTTGCCCCCCCCCCATTGCTGAAAGTCGCGATTTGAGCGGATTTGTCAGGGTTTATAGTTTCTACTGAACCGTCTTTGTATTTGATGTGGATAAATTTTTGTCCGTTTTTTTCTTCAACGGTAGACTGCTCAATATTTTCGCTTGACTGTGAGAGGACGTCTAAAAATTCAAACAAATCTTTTTTATCAAGATTTTTGATGCCTGCTTTTTTTAGGAATTTACCTGCTTCGCGGGTAGAAAGGGTATCGTTGCCGGCTGTTTCCATGAGTTTCTTTTTAAAGGCTTTCATTTCTTCAGCATCTATAATACCGTCTTTTTTACCATCGATACTTCCGTCAATACTGTCAAATATGGTTTGAAGTTTCTGGTCTTTAATTTGTTCTTTTTTAATGCCGGCTTTAATTGTTTCTGTGTTCACACTACCTTGCTTGCCGTTTCTACCTAGTTTTAAATCGCTCACAGCAATAAATCCTTTCAAGTATTAATTTTCACCTGAAAGAGTTATCGGCACTTAATATTTAAAACTTTAGACAATATCTTTTTATTGTAAAGTAATATTAACCGCCTCCAAAAAAGCCGACGATTTCTATTACATCTCCGGATTTTATATATTCTGTGCTGTATCTGTCTTTGTTAATAATTTCCATATTTTTTTCAACAGCAAACATTTTTCCTGTTACGTTTCTTTCCTTTATAAAGTCAGCAATAGTTGAGTTTTCATCTATTTCAATTTTATTGCCGTTTACGGTAATCTGAATTTTTGACATGTAACCTCCCTTAATTAATTATACAATAATAAAAATAGCCATATGTCTAATATGTTCAAATAAAGTTTTTTATTACAATATTAATAAGAATGATTTGGGAGAGTGTATGAATAATAATGACATTGAAGAGGACATATTGAATGACAGCGAAAAAATCATAATGGAAATGATTAGACACGATTGTGATGCAAAAGATATTGCAGACAAACTCAATATAAGTGTTCATACAGTAAAATCACATATCAGTAAATTGGAACGAATGAATATTATTGATTAACGTTTCATTGTTTTTAAAATCTGTTTTGTACCTGTTGTAATTCGATAAGATTCTAAAATTTTTTGAATAGCTTTGTTATAAATCCAGTTTTGAATTTTTGTGTGATGCAGAAAGTCCATTGTTTTTTCAGGGAGTTTTATAAAACATATTGATATAAGCCAGGCAATAGCCATTTTGGCGTAGTAGTCATCTGTCTTAATTTTTTCTACTGCAACGAAAATTTTGTCAATGTATTTTTCTTCTATGAAATAATTCAAAAGCATTACACAGCCGAAACGTATTTCGTATTCTTTTTTTGATTTGAGATATGGTTGTATAAAATTCCATACCAGGTCTTTGTTATCCTTTGTAAATTTTAACCCGCAGCAAAAACAGTCGCATACAGACCAGTTGTCAATTTCATCTACAAAATCAGCGATTATTTCAAGCAAAGCTTCCGGTTTCTCTTTCATAAGCCCGATGAGCATACCTTTAAGCATTGTTTCTTCCATACAGTCAAAATTTTTGCACAGGAGGTAGCTTTTGTAATCTTTTTTATAAATTTCTTTTGCAATTTTGCGCAGAACAGGCAGTCTTACCCCTGCTACATTGTTTATATTCGGGATTAGAGCAGAGGAAAACTTCCTGTATTTTTCGTCTGCTTCTTCTTTCAGGCGTTTTCTCACAAACTCTCTAATCTCTGTCATTTTTCACCCTTTTTTAATAAAATAACCGCATTTGCTTCGATTGCAAGTTCTTGTCCTACGGCATCCATTTTTTCTTTGGTTTTTGCTTTAATAGAAATCCTGTCCAAATCCAGTTTTAGAACAGAGGCAAGCATTTCTTTCATCTTTGGGATGTAAGGCATCATTTTCGGCTGCTGGGCGATAATATTGCTGTCAAGGTTTTCTATCTGCCAGCCGTGTTCTGTTATTTTGTCATAAACATGTTTTAAAAGCACTGTGCTGTCTGCATCTTTGTATTTTTTGTCTGTATCGGGAAATAGAGTTCCAATATCAGCAAGCGCAAGAGCGCCGAGCATAGCATCTATAATTGCATGGATTAAAACATCAGCATCTGAATGTCCCAGAAGTCCTTTTTCGTGGGTAATCTTAACCCCGCCTATAATTAAATCTCTTCCTGTAGTTAATTTATGAATATCGTAGCCGGTTCCTATTCTGTACATGTGATTTTCCTTTTTTTATATAATTATAGATTACAAACGGCTAAAAATCAAAAAAATCTTTTGAGGTGTTTTATAAAACAGAGGCGGGGTAAATTGAAAATAACTGGTATATTAAGGAATAATATTTTTTTCACGCAGAAGTGAAACGATGTGTCCTGCGTGTTCGTTAATCAAATCTATCATCAGACCAATGTGAAGCATTTTTTCATCCTGGCAATTTGTATCAGTGTAATTTTTGGCAATGATGCACAGGCTGTTTATTTGTAAAGCCGCATCACCAAGTGCCGCAAAATCTTTTTCTTCCATTTTACTTCCTTATAGATTAAGCAATGTAACTAATTGCATCTATTTATCTGGAATATTATCCTAATTAACGGAATTTGTCAACAAAAACAGGAAAATTTTATACAATTGGCTATTATGATAATCAATGAAGTTTCAACAATGATAGGTAAAAGAAAAACCTCTGTGGCAGAAGTTGCAAAAAATCTGCATGTTAAGTATGAAACAATACAAAATTTATATTTAGACAAAACACAAAGTATCAAGTTTAAGATTTTGAATAAACTATGCTGGTATCTGGACTGTGAGCCAAAAGATCTGCTCCGTTATGTTCCGGATGATAAACCTCCGGTTTGATTAATGCAGTGCACCTGCATCTTAACGCCTCTTTAAGGCTGCCGGTCTTTTCTGAGACCGCTCTGAAATGACATCGTAAGCAGAGTTGAGCGGAAATTTATGGGAAAAATATTAATTCTTTGGAATGTATTATGCTATAAGGATTTTATAAATTATATGATTGAAAACCGAGTTGCAATTTATATGGCTATTAAACGTCTTGATAAACGTGATATTGTAAGGATGACCGGAATTGACAGACATACCTTAAATAATATTTTCAAGTGCAAAACTAAAGGAATTGAATTTGAAACACTTAATAAATTATGTTTTGCTTTGGATTGTACTCTAAACGATTTATTTCGTTATGTTCCGGATGAAAACCCGCCGGTTTGATATGTTTGAATTTTTTACTTTTATCCCCGAATTTTAAAAAGGTAAAACGGAAATATTATTAATCAAAATTAAGCAGGTCACACAGCTTAATCTCAAGTGCATCAGCTATTTGTGCCAGAGTTTCAATTGACGGATAATTTAGTTTTCGTTCAATTCCGCTCACTGTTAATACACTTATATTTGCTAAAGCCGCAAGTTTTTCCTGTGAGAGTGCTCTTTTAGTTCTCTCAAGTTTAAGTTTCAGGCTCAAATTACTTTTTAAATTTTCTAAATTATTCATCTTTTTATTATAAATACTTGACAAAATTTTTACTATATAATATTTTATATATAATCAATAAAATTTTATTAATTATATATAAAATTTGAGGAGGAATTATGGAAACTTTATTAGAAGAATTGGATGATCGGATGTTTAGGATTAACAACTTAATTCGCGTAATCTCTTATACAATGGTTTGTTGCCGCCAAAATCAGAGGCAGGCATTATGTCTTGAACCTGTTTGTAATTTTCTTTATGATGAACACATAGCATTTATAAAAAAATTTGAAGAATTTACGTTAAAGGAACGCATTCAGCCACAGGTCGATGATGAATAATTATACCTTGCCTGTCCGGAAAATATATGTTATTATTAATTAGTATTTTTGGGTTATATAGTTTCTTAAAGATACTAAAGGAGATTTTATGCTTGCTAAAGACCTTCCGAAATGTCCCGTTGAAACTTCTCTGATGATGCTTAATTCCAGGTGGAAATTCCTTATCCTCAGGGAGCTTCTCACCGGTACTAAACGCTTTTGCGAACTTAAAAAGGCTGTTGGTAAGATTACTCAGAAAGTTCTTACCTCAAATCTGCGCGAAATGGAAGATTTTGGTATTGTTGAAAGAAAAGTTTTTCCGGAAGTTCCGCCGCGGGTTGAATATACCCTGTCGGATATAGGGTACAGTATGGCTCTAATCCTTGATGCTATGGCTGAATGGGGGTCTGCTTATAAAGAATTGTTGAAGCTTATGGAGAAAAGAAACAAATCTTCTGAGTAAACTGTACCCGACTGTGTAATTACCCTTCTTATTTTACACTGTTATAATATTTCAAAACAAATATGATGCTAAATTGGAGGGTGCTTATGACTTTGGCAGTTGTAAAAAATAATGCTTTAAAATATGAAGATGAGGTGGTCTATAGAAAACGCAGTTCAATGATTGAATGTATTCATGAATTTAATCAGGATTCAGGAAAACGCATCAGAACAACTTATTTCGATTATTTTGACGACAAAAAAGTTAAGTCCGTTGAAGAATATGATCAGGAAACAGGTAAGAGGGTTAAATCTACAAATTTTGTTTTATTTAAATCAGTCCACGAATATGACCCGGTTACAGGCAAAAAAATAAGGACAACCAATTTTGATATTAGAAATGATAAACGTATTACATCTGTCCATGAATATAATCAGGAATTTGGTAATATATCACGGGTTTTGATATACCGCACAGACGGCAGGTCAATTAGTATGGTCAAAGAATACAACCCGGAAACAGAGCAGATTGTCAGATGTATAAATTATAAAAGAAATTCCACCGCAATCAGTTCAATTTCAAATTATGAAATAAAAGATGATCGTACAATCAAAACAACTTTTTATTATAACCCTTTAACAAAAAATCTAACAACATGTCCTGTTACCAAGAAAGACGAGCAGCATGATGATGTTAACCCTGTAAGAGAAATAGATAAAGCCAAAATGGAAAAACTGATAGATAATTTATTCAGAGATAAGCTTACGTTTTCATCGCTGTCGCTGTAAAGTGACAAACGCAAAAGGGGGCGTGGTTTGTATGCCCCTTTTTGCTGTAAAATAAATATGCAGCGTGAAAGATGTAAATCTTTTGTGCTTTTAAAATTTATAGCATTTACTTGCAAACATCCTCAATAAACTTTTTTAACAGGCTGTTGATTTTTTGGTAATTCACGATATATTTAAATAAGGAGAAAAAAATGGCATTCACAATGAGCAAAACTTTAAATAATGGTGTTGAAATTCCGGTACTTGGTCTTGGAGTTTTTGAATCGGCTTCTGCGACCAGAGATGCTGTAAGATTTGCTTTAGAAAACGGTTACAGACATATTGATACTGCGAAATTTTACGGCAATGAACAAGATGTTTTTCAAGGGATTGTAGACAGTAATATTCCGCGTAAGGAAGTTTTTGTTACAACAAAAATCTGGAATGATGATATGCGTGCGCATAATCAGCGTGAAGTTATTGAACAAAGTATTGAAAACCTCGGCGGGGATTACATTGATATGCTTTTAATCCATTGGCCGGTTAAAGATGTTTTTGTTGAAACATGGAAAATTATGGAAGAATATTACAAAAAAGGCTGTATCAGAGCAATCGGCGTAAGTAATTTCCATAAACATCATATGGAAGAATTATTAAAATCCGCAGAGGTTATACCGGTTTGCAACCAGATAGAACTTCATCCATACCTTTCTCAGGTTGAGCTTGTCGAATTTAATTCCGAACACGATATTGCAACTGAATGCTGGGGACCGCTTGCAAGGGGTAAAGTATTCTCTGATGATACTTTGCAGGCTATTGCTGATAAATATAACAAAACTGTTTCACAGGTTGTAATAAGATGGGAAATTCAGCGCGGCTTAATCACTATTCCTAAATCAGTTCATCCTGATAGAATTATTGAAAATTCTCAGGTGTTTGATTTTGAATTAAACAGTGATGATATGAAGCTTATTAATAACCTTAATGAAAATAAAAGGATGATACCGGAAGCTGATCCGGATACTTTTAAGTTTTAGCCGGAAAAGGGCTGATGCAGCAATTTTTTAGAAAGGAATATTTATGGCCGGGATTTTAAGTCTTCAATTCACACCAAAGTCAGGTGACAAACAATTTAATCTGCAAAAAGTTAGTGAAATAATTTCAAAATATAGTGATAAAAAACTTGATTTAGTAGTAATTCCTGAATTTTTCAGTACAGGAATATGTGATGACGCTTTTATAAATTCACCCGAAGACGCAAATGGCGGTGAGGTTGTAAAATTCCTTTCAGAAACTGCAAGAAAATATAATACTAATATTGTCTGCGGAACAGCAAGTGAGCGTGTTGGTGAAAAGTTATTCAACACTGCATTTGTCCTTAACAGAAGCGGAGAACTTATAGGAAAATACAGAAAAATTCATCTTTATAACTTCTTTGGAGGAAATGAAGGAACTTATACAGATGCCGGCAGTGATATTCTAGTGCTTGATTTAGATTTTGCTAAAATCGGCGTGAGTGTGTGTTTTGATATAAAATTTCCTATGCTTTACAGAGAATTAATTAAAAAGGGTGCTGAAATTATTGTATCACCTTCTGCCTGGAGCCTTCTTGCCTCTGCGCCGGCAAAGGAGAGAGAAATTTTTACAAAAACCTGGGAAGCTATGAACATCTGCCGGGCTTCAGAAAACCTTGTTTATTTTGTAACATCGAATCTTACAGGAAGAACTGCCCCGTTTTTGGATAGCATAGGACATTCAATGATAACAGGACCTTACGGAGAGGTCATTTGCAATGCAATGGAAAAAGAAACAGCTATATATGCTGATGTAGATATGAAAATCGTCCGCGATTTGAAAGGTAAAGTTCCTGTCGCTTTGATGGAATAAATGTTTATACATTTAAATCAATAAAGTGTTCTTTTTCCCCTACGGTTGTCATTTTTAATTTGGAACTATCTTGAGGATCGAATTGAAAAATATTGGCAGAAGAAAAGAAAGGCGGTCTATGTTGTGATTTATATAAAGTAACTTTTTCTTCGTAGTTCCTATTAAAAAATTTGTCCAAAACCTGACGCACTTTTCCAAAAACATTGTTTACACATGGTTTTAAATCTCCATTGCTCTCATAACCCGGAACATTATAAAAGACTTTAGACATATATGCTTTATCAATTAAAGGTTCATAAACTTTAAGCTCTTTTGCGATAGCAGATGCCTGAAGTTCATTTGCGGATGGTTTGTAATGTGATAAAAGTGCTACAGGTTTTCCATTTTTATCTTTCATTATGATTCCAATAGCATTACAGCTTGCGATTGCATCTGTATAAATAGTATCAACACCGTCTGGTAAAATTTTTGCAGATTTGCACTCATTCATTCCTACATGAATAACATTTTTGTTGCCATTATGCTCCATTTTTGCAAGAACTATTTCTGGCATTGTACGCATATAATTTAAACTTTCAGAAGCTAATCGAGCCCCCGGAGGTCTTATAGTTCTTGTTAAATTTATTATTGACATCACTATTAACCTTTCTACTTTTTATAAATTATATAAAACAGACTGAGGTTAAAATTTGCCTTTTAAATATATAAATTTACTCTTCATCGAGGCTTAGAACTGCCATGAATGCTTCCTGCGGTACTTCAACACGTCCTACTGATTTCATACGCTTTTTCCCTTTTTTTTGTTTTTCAAGAAGCTTGCGTTTACGTGAAATATCTCCGCCGTAACATTTATCAAGAACGTTCTTCCTCATGGCTTTAATATTAGTTCTTGCTATAACTCTTCCACCCACTGCTGCCTGAACAGGAACTTCAAACAACTGGCGGGGAATTATTTCTTTTAATTTTGTTGTAAGCTTCTGCCCTATATAGAATGCGTTATCTTCATGACAGATTACTGAAAGAGCATCAACGATTTCGCCTGCAAGCATTATATCAAGCTTGACAAGCTTTGAACGTTTATAGTCGCAAAATTCATAATCCATACTTGCATAACCCTTTGAGCGCGACTTAAGCTGGTCATAAAAGTCTGTAATAACTTCACTAAGCGGTATTTCATATTCCAAACTTGCACGAATTTTATCAATATATGACATATTTTTGAAAATGCCGCGTTTTGTCTGAGCAAGATCCATTAATGTTCCGACATAATCGTTTGGTGTAATTATCTGTACTTTTACGTAAGGTTCTTCAATATAATCTCTTACCTGAGCCGGCGGCAGGTTAGCAGGGTTATCAATCTCAACAACCTCGCCGTTTGTTTTGTAAACCTTATAAACTACAGACGGTGCAGTAGTTACCAGATCAAGGTTATATTCTCTCTCAAGTCTTTCCTGCGCGATTTCCATATGCAGCATACCCAAAAATCCGCATCTGAAACCAAACCCTAATGCACTTGAAGTTTCAGGTTCAAAAGTTATACTGCTGTCATTTAATTTTAGTTTTTCAAGAGCTTCTTTTAAGTCTGCATAATCATCGTTATCTACAGGATACATCCCTGAAAAAACCATAGGCAGGGCTTCTTTATAGCCTGGTAGAGGTTCTTTTGCGGCATTTTCTACGGTTGTGAGTGTATCACCAACAAATCTTGTCAGCTCTTTTATTGAACCTGCAAAATAACCTACATCCCCGCATACAAGTTCATTTACCTGAACTCTGGACGGTGTCTGGTAACCCAGTTCCACAACTTCGTATTCTTTGCCGGAAGCCATAAATTTAACTTTATCACCCAGCTTGATTTTGCCGTCAATAACTTTAAAAAAGCAAAGAGTTCCAAGATACTGGTCGTAGGCACTATCAAAAACGAGTGCTCTCAAAGGTTTTTCGCTGGTATCTTCAGGAGGCGGGATTAAATCAACAACGGCTTCAAGAACTTCTTCAATCCCGATACCTGCCTTTGCACTTACAGGAATTGCAAGAGAGGCGTCTATACCCAGAACTTCTTCAATTTCTTCTCTTACTCTTTCAACATCTGCTGAAGGAAGATCAATTTTGTTAATAACGGGAATAATTTCAAGATTTTGTTCTGCTGCGAGGTAAACATTAGCTAATGTTTGAGCTTCCACCCCCTGAGTTGAATCCACAATAAGCAGTGCTCCTTCGCAAGCCGCAAGAGAGCGGGAAACTTCGTAAGAAAAATCAACATGTCCCGGTGTGTCAATCAGATTAAGAACATATTCTTTGCCGTTTTTAGCTTTATAATTCATTCTTGCTGCGTTCAGCTTGATTGTAATGCCGCGTTCGCGTTCAATATCCATAGAATCGAGTATCTGGTTCTGCATATCACGCTGGGCTACTGTTCCGGTAAATTCCAGCAATCTGTCTGCCAGTGTTGATTTTCCATGGTCAATATGGGCAATTATGCAAAAGTTTCTTACGTTTTCTCTGTATTTCATAATTTTTATTATATGTAAAAAATTCCCGACATCAAGTAAAGACGCTATAAAAATAATTTTAATTAATTTTTATTAATGATACTTCCGTTTTTTAAATTTTTAGTGTATAATATAATTATTGGAATTAAGGTAAAAAATATGTTTAACGAACAACAGCTTCTTGATGAATTATACATAGCTCAGAATAATATTATGGAAGAACAAAATTTCATAGAGATTTTAAAGGTTTACTGTGAAAACACACTTGAGAAATCAGCAGAGTTAAATAAAATTTATCCGTTTATTTCTATGATTGATAAGTCACATAAAAATATTTTGGCTAAAATCAATGATATAATATCAATTATCTAATTTCCCGCAAATTACTCTTTCAATGCCTGCAAGATCTTGTATTATTTCGATTGCACTGAAACCGGCGTTTTCCATAAACTGTTTTACATTAGCTGCCTGATTTATACCAAGTTCATAGAGTAGATACCCGCCATTGTTTAAAATTTTTGGAGCCTGTAATGTTATTTTTTCATAATATTCAAGCCCTTTATCATCATTCGTAAAAAGTGCGGTTTCAGGATCAAAAGACACTTCCTTCTGGAGACCTGTTTTTTGTGAAGGCGGGATATAGGGAGGGTTTGATATAATTATATCAAAACTTTCACCAGGCTTAACGTTAGAAAAAATATCAGACTTTCTGAAAATGGCTTTGTTGAATAAGTTCAGTCTTGAAGCATTGTCAAGTGCTGTGTTCAGGGCATCTGTCGAAATATCAAGCCCGATAATCTGACAGTCTGTGTGTTTTGCTACCATACAGGCAATACAGCCGCTGCCTGTTCCAACATCCAGAGCCATTTTGTAATCATTTTTATTAATAATTTCAACGGCTTTTCTTACCAGAAACTCTGTTTCATCACGTGGAATAAGAACATGCGGATTAACTATAAATTTTTCACCCATAAAATCCGCAAAACCGGTTATATGCTGGATTGGCTGTCTTGTTTGTGCACGAAGTCTGGCTTTATCTTCAACAATTTTAAGTTTTTCACTGTCAAGTTTTTTGCCAAGGAGTATATCTTTTACCCCGTAGCCTGCAAAGTGTTCAATAAGAATTTTTACTTCAACATTTGCTTCATTAGGCTCAATCCCGCTGTCTGTTAATATTTTTACTATCTCATGTATTGTTGTCATATTATAAACCTGTTTTTTGTGTAACTTTCAGATAATCAATCATTTCGAGAATTGATATAATTTCTATCAAAAAGGTTTTAAATGGAGCTGTATCTGTTAGCGGCTTGTTAATAGAGCCGAGTTTGAATAAATCTTTTGCGGTTGATAGTGCTATCAGGATTTTTCCTTCTTTAAAAGAACATTCTGCATGTTTTGAGCCAAAGGAATTTGTGATTTTTTTAAATCTTTCCATAAACGCTGTCGTTAACAGAAATCTGGCTTCAACCTGATCATTTGAATCTACAAAGAATTGTTTGCTAAATTCTACATCCTCAAGCTTTACTTCCTCATAAACCCTTCTGTTACCCAAAAACTCTCTGCATCTTATAATAGTGTGTCCGGAAAATGTTTTGCCAGTGCCGATACATACCAGCAGCCCTTTAAATCTCGTATTTGTCTGGCGTCTGCCCTTTGAATCATATGTTGTATAGGTTAGATGTGTTTCTGATATTTCTATAGGCATTTGCCTGTATGAGCCGTAAAAGTTATCGTCAACGCTCCTGTCATCAAACCCGCTAAAAATTTCCGATGCTCTGATATACTGAGTATCAATTACCTGTGAAGTTGTCCAGTTGAAATTACCAAAAGCCTTCATCAGTACAGGCATAATTCTTGATTTTAACTTGTTTTCAAAATTTTTCTGCATACAACTATAGATTACTAAAGATAGTATTATGCCAACAAAGCCGATAAATGCAGCAATTCCAATATTAGAATGCAAACCATAGATTATCATTATAATAGAAATTAAAAATACTATAACAGTATATAAAATTGCACTCTTAAATGTTTTTATTCTGTCATTTTCAAATGTATGTAAAGATGGAACTACATTTTCATGGTATATTTTTGCAAAGTTGCTTTTAAAATCGTTAATACTGTTATATTCCATTTTTCTATTCTATATGACAAATATATTTGCAGGGTCATTCGTATATATGATTGTCTTTTTCGTGTTCTGTTATAATCCTGTCAATCTCATCGCGCGCTTGAAGCTTTGATGAGAGTTCTTTTTTTTCAATATTGTATTTCTTGCACAGACGTTCGTAGTAATAAAGTTGTTTTTTTGTAGGGGCTTCCTTGCCCATTTTTACTTCCTGTAAAAATTTTCTTTTCTTTTTTTCAAACTCTTTATTTGCCTGAATTATCGGCTCTTGCTTTTTCTTGTAATCGTAATACTTTCGGCACTCTTTCAAATATAATTCTGTATCTTTTAAAAATTGGCTATCTTCCATTATGTCTGTAAGAAACTCAAACCTTGAAGAGTTAATTTCAATATAGTACCGTTCATCCTCAATAAATTTATCCAAAATCTCATTAACATTTAATTGAGGAGATTTTTTCACAAGTGCACGCAGAAAATTACACAATGCGCTCTTCTGGTTTTTTGTTAAATCCTGATATATCTGCTTTTTTATATCATACATAAACCTATTTTACTCCAATATTACTAAAAAATCCATAAAATAAAATGGCTGACGTTTTAAGTCAGCCACAATATGTGTGTGAGTAAATGTTTATTTATAAGTTGTTATTATGCTAAAGCAATCATTTTATCATATTCATTTACAGTGCCGCTGCTAATTCTTTCAGCCTGATCTGCTGGAACCTGAGCAAGGTATGAAAGAGCTTTAGGACTTAAAAATGCTGCGATGTCATCATCAATTCCTTCAATTTCTGCAGGAATACCTGCTTCCTGTTTTAAGGCATAGATGTCAGGTTCGGTTTTAAAGAATTGTGATGCTCTTGCTTCTACTGCTTTGTCAGAAGTATCTACTTTTTTAGCCTGAGCTGTAAGATGTAAGCCCCAGATTGCATTTGCATCAAGATTTAAGTTGGTTTTGTCAACTTTAGCAGTTTCTGATGCTGCCTGAGTTTGACCTACAGGAACATTTTCCTTTGGTGCTGCTTTTTTGGTTTCATCTTTTTCTACTTTTTTACCGAACAGAAAATTGTTTACGTTTCCTAAATTTCCGTTAAATTTGTCGATTGCCATTTTTTCTTTCTCCATTAAATTATTTACTCACATTCTCTTAATCGTCACATTTATGTTTAATCTTTAATGATTAAGCCGAATTTGTCTGGTTTCGTTACAAATGTTTACATCGTTATACTCTGTTATTCTTTTTCCTATAAATTAATTTTCTCTTGTATTTATATAAAGTAAATTAGTATTTAAAAATTGCGTAAAGCATATATATTTTTTACATATACTTAATATTTGTTTACAAAATAAATACGAATAATGCTGTAATTCAGTGCTGGAAAGTTTTCTCCACCCGAGTAAGTAAATAAAATGCCTGTAACTGCATTCACTAGCCGTCTGTAATCAGCTCAACCACATGCAAGTGAACTCGCTGCGCTCAGACAGCACATGCTTTGTCATTGTTGTGCTGAACAACGGCTGTTCATTTCGTTGAGGTCTTATATTTACTTACTTGGGTGGAGAATTTTTAAGATAGCCGTTCAACTTCAGAGAATACAAATTTTTCCATAGCATGCGCAAAACCGTCATTTTCCACACTATCTGTAATGTAATCCGCGTATTTTTTAAGTTCTTCTGTTGCGTTACCCATGGCAACGGCGGTTCCGCCGGCTTTTAAAAGTTCTATATCATTATCCTGGTCTCCGATAGTAAGGATTTCTTCTTTTTTTATTCCCCACTGTTTAGCCAAAAACTCTACACCTGTGGACTTTCTGGCAAGCGGACTGCCTATTTCGCAGAAGTAAGGTGTTGATTTAACTACGTAAAGTTCAGGAAATGACTTATGAAGCTCTTCAACCCAGCCGGTTACCCTGTCTGCATCGTTGTAATCTATTGCCAGAATTTTATTTACATTATCTATTTTAAGTGTTGAGAAGGGGCAGACTGTGTAAGAAACAAATTTGCCATCGGTATATTTTCTTACAAAATCATTATCTTTTTCTACATAAAGCTTATCATCTATATACAGGTTTATGTGAATATCATTTTCTTTAGCCCATTTAATTATTTTATCTGCATAATCACAGTTTAAATTCTGCTGGTAAAGAGTTTGTCCTGATTTGTTTTTTATCAGCCCCCCCTGATATGACACAATAGGAGTGTCAAGCCCGAGGGAAGCTGCAATATGAGTTGTTGCACAGTGCATTCTGCCGGTTACAAGAACAACTTTTACACCGCTTTCACAAAGATTGCTGATACAGTTTTTCACGTTATCGCTGATTTCTGTATCCCATTTAACTATTGTACCGTCAATATCGGTTGCGACCATTTTTATCATAATTTAAGACCTCTCAGGATTGCGCAGAGCGTTTTGGCATCATTTATTTCGCCTGTTTCAATCATTTTATAAACATCATTGATATTAAATTCGATTATTTTGAGAATTTCTCCTTCATCAGGATGTTCTCCTACAAATTCAAGCTTTGAAGCCTTATAAAGGTATAATTTTTCTGTGCTGTAGCCGGCAGAGGTAAAAATATAACCAAGCGGCTGCCAGTTTTCAGCCCTGTAACCGGTTTCTTCTTCCAATTCACGTTTTGCCGCAAGGTCAGGAGCTTCACCCTTTTCAAGTTTACCGGCCGGAAGTTCAAGAAGTGTCTGTTTTAGCGGGTATCTGAACTGTTTTACAAAAAGAACAGTATTTTCGTCTTTGAAAGCCAGGATTACGACCCCGCCGGAGTGATGAACAACTTCGCGGAAAGATTTTCTGCCTGTCGAGAGTTCTACCTCATCGTTACATACTGTAATTATCCTGCCGTTATAAACACATTCAGAGCTTAATGTCTTTTCTTCAAAATTCATACTAACCCTCTATAATAATTTTAGCATAAAAATTTTCAAAGACTGTCTGAAAATTTTTGCAACAAGGAATGAGGGCTGAATTTTTGAGCGGCGTATTAGACAGCGCAGCTATGAACGGCACGCGAAAGCGGGTGTAAGCAGCGAAGGGCTGCTTTTGAGCAATGATATTTAATTATTAATAATATTTCCGGTATAATTATTTTGAGGGTAAGTTCCTTTAGCCTCTCCGGCACACGCAAGTTACGAAGAAACAAAGCCGGAAGGAGGTGGTAATATGAATAGAAAGATAATTAAAAGCGCGCTAGTAGTGCTAGACACGCTTTTAAAAATAATTATCATCTATTTATAGGGAACGAAGAACGGGCTAGAAGGTAAGGACTTTTAGTCCGTTTCCCTGTATTTTTATTATATCGTATTTTTAAAATATTTCAACCTTTTAAAATCTGAAATAAATGAAAGGATTATATGTTGATGCAGCAATTGCAGCTGTGGAGAGTATAAACAGGATTATAAGCCAGATATTTACAATACTTCTTAGAATTTTACGTTCCTGTTTAATCTCAAGGATTTTTGAAAATACCGGCATGGCACAGATGACTGCGATTATAAATGTCAAAACTTCAACAGTGTCGCCATAGTAGTTTATAGCGTAGGCAACGTCGTGAACTTTTACCAGCCCGAACATATTTTTAAGATAAATAGCTGCATAGTGCATATTATCAGCTCTGAACATTACCCAGCCAATTACAAAAATAAAGATTGTATATATATGTTTTAGGAAATTTATAAAAGGTTTATCTGTTTCTTTATGCCAGCCTGTCATTTTTTCCAAAATTATAAAAAAGCCGTTCCACAGCCCCCAGAATATAAAATTCCAGCTTGCACCATGCCACAACCCAGTTAAAAAGAATACAACTGCAAGGTTTATATATGTACGGTTCGGGCTAATTTTATTTCCTCCAAGAGGAATGTAGACATACTGCTTGAACCAGGTTGAAAGAGATATATGCCACCTTCTCCAGAATTCGGTTATTGATTTTGAGATGTAAGGATAATTGAAGTTTTCCATAAACCTAAATCCGAAAATCAACCCCAGACCGATTGCCATATCAGAATATCCCGAAAAATCATAAAACAGCTGAAGGCTGTAAGCAAAGCTCCCAATCCAGGCGACAAGCGGAGTGAATGTATCAGGCGCCTGAATAAAAATTTTATCCGCAACAGCACCCATGGCATTTGCTATAAGCATTTTTTTAGCAAGTCCTATAATGAAGCGTTTTACACCAATATCAACTTTTTCAAAATTTACTTCTCTTGAATCAATTTGTTCTGCAACATCGTGGTATTTTACAATAGGACCTGCGATAAGCTGCGGGAAAAGACAGATATATAACGCAAGTTTATAAATATCTTTTTGAGCTTTGCACTCACCTCTGTAAACATCAATAAGATACGACATTGCCTGAAATGTATAGAAGGAAATTCCTATTGGCATTATGACTTTTATAAAATCTATGTTTGTATGCAAAAGTGTATTAATATTCCCGAGGATAAAGTTAAAATACTTGAAATATATTAAAAATCCGAGGTTTGCTGCAATAGTTAAAGTGAGTGTAAGCTTTTTTTTCAAAGGGTATTTTTCAATCATCAGTGCGCCGAGATAATTAACCATTATAGTGACAAGCATAATGGCAAGGTATCTTGGTTCTCCCCAGGCATAAAAAATTATACTCGCAATTAGAAGAATAGGATTATGGAGTTCTTTTCTTGTAATCAAATACAAAAAACATACTGCCGGTAAAAATACATATATAAAACTAATTGAACTAAATAACATTATTCTCCCCCGCCGGATAATTCACTAAATGCTTTTATACCGTTGCTTTGTATTACTATAATCATAATATCCGGCTTAAATTCCGATATTTCCTTTTCCCATCGTGAAAGTTTAAATTTTCTTTCCATTATTTTTCTTTTTTTGGTGTAAATAAAAGAATACCTCAGAAACATAAATAGTTTCTCAGAAAAAGATGTTCCAATCATATAGACCTTTTTATTATTTCCAAATGGGAAGTATGCTTCTGAATCAGTTGTTGTATTGTTATTATTTTGTATTAAATATTGGTGTTGTTTATGCGTATATGTTAGATATTCAGGCGACTTCGGTGATATATTTATGTTTAGAATTTCATATTCAATACCCTTCGAAAACATTTCAACAGTGTTGTCTTCTTTAGCTAACTGTTTTTTTGTTATTATGTAATCCTTTTCATCAGGCAGTTTAATATCTTTGAAGTCATTGTGGATATTCTGCATAAGGTCTTTATATGTTATAAATGCTCCATACTCAGACCAGTGGCTGTCACCCTGAGTATATGTATAATCTTTTTTAGATGCAGTTCTAAGCCTTTTGAGAGGGTAGTAGAGCATATTATATGAAACCTTTTGGTTAACATTTTTTTCCAGCCTGTCAATATTACTTTGTGTTGTTATATAAGGGTAAATTTCATTGTAATAAACCTCTCCTTTTACAGGCGGAATAAGAACATATAATTTTATATTATGCTTGTCGCAAAAATTTTTAAGTTCTAAGATATTTTTTTCATAATCAGATAATTCTTTGTTTGAATATGAAGGATTTATCCATCCCTTTGTAAATGCCCATCCTGTTTTTTTATTGTAAAAACGGTCGTTTTGCTCATATATGTAATATGTGAGCATAAAATGTAATTTATTATATAATCTGGTTAATGCACTTCTTCCCAGAAATCTGTCTGAAATCCAGTTATTAAAATCTTGTCCGAAATTGTAATTTATTCCGCTTTTGTTGATAAAAGGAACATAAGGGGAAAGTTTTCTGTTTTCAGCTTTGCTTATTATCTCATCATTGATTTTCAGGCATGGCAAAACCAGAAGTATAAAAAATACGGTTAAAAATATAATTTCTATCCGGGATTGATTTTTCAGATTTTTAAAATCAGCTAGATAAGATGTTAGTTTGTAAGTTAAAAGATAACTCAAAATAAGAATAATCGTTAATATTCTTATATCAAATATTATCTTAGGTTTTATATTAAGTCTTTCTTTTGAAAATATCTGTGCAAGTTCTTTTAATTCTGATATAAAAATAGAATTTCCGTTAATTTTAACATTAGAAGATTTTGTGTAAAATTTGGTTAAATCAAGCAACTGTCCGTTAACTTTGATATTACTTAATACAAGCCCCCCCCCCCTTACCGGAAACTCTTGGCTGGCAATGATTTGGAACCTTTTGGGGTGTTTTGCCTTATAAACTGGTATAGTTATTTCAGATGTTGTATCTAAATTAACTTCAATCTTTGCTTTATTATTTCTTGAAAACAGCTCATCATCTTTTTTATTTAACACAATTTCAAAAGAAGTAAGCCCTGTTCCTTCTGCGTTAAATGTTACATTTACAGGTTCTCTGAAAAGCCAAAGCTGGGAACTTAATCCAGCAATTGTTCCTGTAGTAATAACACTGAGAATAACTCTTTTTTTCATACAAAAATTTTAATATACTAAATAAGCACAGTCAACTAAAGAGAACGGATGATAGATTTTATGTTTTCATCGGTAATTTTTACCAGTGCAACGGTTTTGGCTGTATCGTCAAGTGCGTTCAAGCGCTTTAGAGTTTCTGCGGTTTTCAGGATAATTGTCTGGTTGCTGCATTTCAAAAGTTCTCTTATTGCAAGAACATCATCTGCAAAATCCAATGCTGTATATACAAACGGGCTTATCTCATTTAATTCATTATTTACAAGTTTTGTCAGCTGTTTTTTATTTATACCGGAAACAAGTTTTTTTATATTGTGGATTTCGTTTTTTGTTTCCTTGTCTTCATCAAACAAATATTCATCATTTTCTGTAAGTGTTTCAAACTTTTCATAAGCATTTAAAAGAACGACCGCTATTTTGCTGTCCGTTTCTGCTGCTAAAAGGTTTTCAAACACGTCTTTTAATTCAAAATCCAACACCAATGCAGGGCTTAGAATTTCGCCGAGTCCGTTTATAATATAATCAATTGTCAAGAGCGCATCTTCGTAATAGCTGTTCAAAAGCTCAAACAAATCCTCAAGATAAGGAATTTCACCCGCAATATTTTCAGCCATTGAAGAATTTTTCATTGCGCTGAAAATAGCAGTGACTGCTTCTTTATTGCCGTACATAACAAGAAATTTTACAGCTGAAAGCTTTTCAAAATCATCTTCGGATTTAAGTTTTTCAAGAGCCTTGTTATATGAAACTTCATCCTGAAACATCCCGAGAGTTGCTGCGCAGTTTGCATTCAGACTGTCATCATCAGAATAAGCATTGTCCCGCAGGCAGTCAAGCGCAAGAGGATCCTGAATATATGAGAAATATTTTGCACAGTACGTTTTTTGTGCATTTGTGCCGTTTTCAAATATTTCAAGGATTTCATCTGTTAAATCTTCATCTGCATACTTGGCAAGTACTGAAATTATTACTTCATCATAATATGGCGAGTAATATTCAAAAAATTGCAGAAGATTTCTGTAATTTGTTTCATTACAGGCATTATAAATCCGCTGTGCAACGTTTTGCTTAACAAAATCAAACAAAAAATGGTCTTTATTCACAAGCTCCTTAAACAGCTCAACATCAGCATTACTAACCAAGTGAGCGGCAGCCTGTTCGTAATCACTTTTATTTTTACCTGTAAGTTTTTTAATTAAATCTTCACTCATAACTAGTCAAGATAGAAAACAGTAATAACCTTATGACCTTCTTCAGCATACTGAACAGCATTATGAAGCGTTTTACTTGTATGTGAAAGGAAACAGATTAACTGGTTACAGTCATCAATAATTTCTCTGTTGCATACTCTTGAAGCATCAGCTAAAGTCATCATAGCTCTATCAGCGTGTTCAATAATATTAGGAACTCCAATAAGCTGGTTTTGAACATCAGAAGGCTGCTGTCCGATAGTTTGCGGGAGTATAACCTTCAATTTATCAGGATTAGCTTTCATTGCTCCTCTGATAGCAGCAGCATTTGTACCTGAAGACCCGCCGGAAGTGATAATTGTATTTCCCTGCATAACAAGCGCAGTGGTAAGTGTTTCAATCATCTGCTGATGTGTAATAGGAAGATTACGGCTTCCAATAATAGCAATTTTTTTAGCCGATTGTCTGATAGTTGCGAGTTCCTGTGCCAATTCGTCAACTGTATGCGGTGAATCTGCACTTACTGTATCTAAATCATCCATTGGAACTACAATTGAAGGTTGTTCACTTTTTTTATCATCATCAGCACTCATTATAATATCGGTTTCAAAATCTGCCATTATTTCCTACTTTCTGAATAAATCCTAATAATTGAAATAAAAATTTTTTTCGATTATGCTGATTATAACATAAAATTTTAATTTTGGGAATAGGGATATGGAAAATATATTGGAGAATCTTAACAGAGAGCAGAAAGAAGCTGTTCAAACTACCGCAGGACCGTTGTTAATACTGGCAGGAGCAGGCAGCGGCAAGACGAAAGTCCTTACATCGCGCATAGCTTACCTAATACAAAACGGTGTAAGACCGAGGAATATTCTTGCGGTTACATTTACGAATAAAGCTGCAAAAGAGATGAAAGAGCGTCTGGGCAATATTCTTGGTGAAAGTACAGTAAAATATATGTGGGTGGGTACATTCCATGGTATCTGCGGCAGAATTTTACGTGAAAACATTGACCGCTACAGCTTCCAGTCAGGTAAAAAGCTCGATAAAAACTTTACAATATATGATGACAATGATACAAGCGCTGTTATCAAGCAGGCGGTTAAAAAATTGAACCTCGATGATAAAATTTATCAGCCAAAGCTTGTAAAATCAATTATTTCAAATGCAAAGAACAAAATGCAGGATGCGTATACATTTGCAACATTTGCAAGAGATTTTAAATCTCAGAAAATAGCTTCAATATTTGAGGAATACGAAAACACTCTCAATAATAACAATGCAATTGACTTTGACGATATGCTTATGCTTACGGTGAAACTTCTTGAGCAAAACCCTGAAGTCAGACAGGAATATTACGATCGTTTTCAGCACATTCTGGTTGATGAGTATCAGGATACCAACCTTGCGCAGTATAAGCTTGTTAATATGCTCTACACCAATGCTCAGGCAGAAATCCCTCCTGAACGCTCGCTTTGTGTTGTAGGTGATGTTGACCAGTCAATTTACAGCTGGCGTGGTGCGGATTATACAATAATTATGAACTTCCAGAAGGATTTTAAGAATACCAAACTTATTAAACTCGAACAGAACTACCGTTCAACAGCGAATATTCTTAATGCTGCAAACGCGGTTATTGAAAATAATACAGAGCGTGTAGATAAGGTTTTGTATTCAAATAAGGGAGAGGGCGAACTTATAGACTACTTTGAAGCCCAGGATGAATCCGATGAGGCAAACTTTATTGCAAGCAAAATCAAACAGGACAGCGGCGGTAATTATAACCGATATGCAATTCTTTACCGTACAAATTCCCAGTCAAGAGCTCTGGAAGAAGCTTGCATGGCAGCAGGCATTCCATACAGGATTTACGGCGGATTGAAGTTCTATGACCGTAAAGAAATCAAAGATATTATTGCTTACCTGAAATTAATATATAATCCTGATGATTCACAGAGCTTCCGCAGAATAGTAAATGTTCCAAAACGTTCAATAGGTGATACAACAGTAAAAAGATTACAGGAGTTTGCTGATAAAGAGGATATTTCACTCTTTGCGGCAGCCCAGAGAATACAAGAGGATAATGAAATTCCTCCGCGAACCCGCTCTAAGATTACTGATTTTGTAAACCTTATCACAAAATTTAAAGAGGCAGTGAAGAATTATAACCTAAGAGAATTTGTAACACTTGTAATAGAAAAATCCGGCTATCTTGCAGAACTTCAGCTTCAAAATACACCGGAAAGCGAAGCTGATATTGAAAACTTGCAGGAATTTGTAAACGTTGCAGAAGAATTTGTACCCGAAGATGATAACAATATTTTAGGCGAATTCTTAACGCAAATTTCACTTGTATCTGATATAGATAATATGGATAATATTGCCAATAATGTTACCCTAATGACGCTTCATGCCGCGAAAGGGCTGGAATTTCCTGTGGTATTTCTTGCCGGTATGGATGAAGGAGTATTCCCGCACCAGCGGACATTTAATGTTCCTTCAGAAATGGAAGAAGAACGCCGGCTTATGTATGTAGGTGTGACCAGAGCTGAGGAAAAACTCTATCTTACATCCGCAAAAAGACGCCAGATGTGGGGTGAATTTAAATACTACAATCCGTCAAGATTTATAGAAGAAATCCCTCGCCAGCTTATGAATATGAGTTCATTTGAAGGAAGCATCTCAGACGGGTCTACATTTAGAAACGCTGTTTCAAAAGCAAAAACCGGTAAATCGGATTTTTCATACTCGGCAGCGCAGAGTGACAGCTATGGTTACATAAAGCCTTCAACCGGTTTTGGAAAAGGTTTTGTCGCGCCTACAAAAGGTCTGGCTAATAATACTTCTCCTAAAAAGCCGTCTTACGGCTATGAACAGCCTAAACGCACCCCTCAGCGTACAATTCTGATAAAATCACAGGCAAACAAACAGCGTGATGAAGAGAAAGTAAAAGAGTTTTTCAAAGACAACGCTATAAAACGGATGCTGGAAGAGAAAAAGCAGAAAGAACGCCAGCAAATGCAGGAAGCAGAGGAACGCCGGAAAGCTCTTGATGCCCAAACATCAGTTGAATACATTTTCAGCGTAGGCGAAAGAGTTTTCCATGACAAACTGGGTATAGGTCATATTACTGATGTTATTAAAGTCGGCGACAGCATGATGTATACAATTGACTTTGGCAAACAGGGCAAAAAAGCCATGGATGCGGCTTATGCCAAGCTGAAAAAATTCTAGATGGCTGAGCCGCTGCATTACACTGGAAAGGTATTTTAAGTGTCACTTCGCACGACAAATTATATTGCCGCGATATTGTTTTTGTTGTTCAGCCTGAAATTGATTTTACGATTTTGTCTGGTTTGTAAAGTTGTTTGATAATCAGAATAAAGTATCAAAACCATGGGTAATCATCTTTAATTACCCATCCGTCTTGCTGTATCAGTGCTCCGCAATATATAGATGTATTGCTGGCTGCTCCTTTATTTTTGCAACCCCATTTGTTTGTAGGTGCATTTAAAAGAGTTTCTCTTGTTCTGCCCGCACCATACATTTTAAGGCTTCTTCCACTGCTTGTTAAAGACATGACGAATATATCTTTGCTGATGGTATTAGGTTTGTTAAAGCCGTTAATATCTACATATATCAGAACATGTCCAATGGTATAATCACCTGCCGAGTTGTCATAAGATAACTGTATTAGAGTTGTATTATTAAGAATAAAACGATATAAATTATCGCTCGGAGTATAGTTAAGTGCAGTACCATCTGTAGTATACCAAGTGTAAAAACACTGTTTTGATGCTTCCTTACCTGCACCGCAATCAGTAATTACACTTAAATATGGTATTAAATATGTCTTAGCAAATAAAGTTATTGCTGTTTTTAGAGAAGTTGTATCTCCATCTTCGGGATTTGAAGGTTTAAAATCCCATCCTGATATGTCGCCGTAATCCTTCTGTGCCATTGTAAATGCCTGTGCTATAGTTGTATATGCTTTTTTTAACTGTGTTGCTGTAACAATTTTTTGATGTTTTGCAATTAATCCGGGAATTGTCATTGCCGCCACAATACCGATTATACCAAGTGTTATTAAGACTTCTGCCAGAGTAAAGCCTGATTTGATTTTTTGTTCCATAAAATTATATCCTTAGTTATCTAACTATATACTTAGATAATATAACTATATCATTAGATTGTCAATATGTACTCAAGATATAGTTATGGAATGAAGAATGAATATATATTACAAAAGGACAATATCCGAAATTTAATAAAACTTCTAACAATGGCAGAAGGAATAACGCTGACACGCTTAAAAGTAGATATTAATCACAAATACAATAAAACTGATTCACTTGAAAATTTAACCAACAAACTTCGCAATAAAACAATAAAAGTAACTGAATTACTTGAAATATTTGATATTCTGGATTATCAGGTATTAGTCAGAAAAAAATAGGCAAAATAAGTTATAGCACAGCCGGCTAATGAAAAAGTTGTCATCCTGATTTATTTTATTAAAAAAATAAGGAGGGCAGAATGAAAAAACTTTTTTTACTGGTATTGTTAGGAACACTTTTGCTTATTGGCACAAAGGTTTTTGCTGATGATTCACAGGAAGCTTTGAAATTTTTCAAAAGTTATGTTAATGCAGCAAACAGCTACAGCCCTGAATTAATCCAGATGTATTCACCGGATGCAAAAATTATACGCCAGGTAATCAAACCTGATGGTGAATTGGTTGACGTTGAAACAGATACTGATACTTATATTTCCCAGATGAAAATGGGGCAGAAGGGTGCTAAAATGCGTAAATATAAAAATTCATATACTGATATTAAAGCAGAAAAGGTTAACGATGGGTATAAAATAAGCTCTCTAAGGCAGCCCTCAGGAGAAAATTACAAACTTAAGACATATATGATTGTGCAGAAACAACCTTCCGGCAAATGGCTCATTGTCGAAGAAATGATGCAGACAAAAGTCCAAACATTTCTTAAATATGCAAAAAAATAGTAAATTTGTAAGACAAAGATGGGGCGGGTGAGGCGATACTAGATAAGACAAAAGTGTTTTTTTTTGACACGCTTCCTCGCTAATGCCGGCGCAAGCTGTAGTAAATAAAAGAAAACCTGAGAATTGTTGTGTCTTAGGCACCGCTATCGAGTCAAAAACAATTCCCTTTATCTTATTTTTGCATTTTATGCTACAATTCCCATAAAAGATGTCCAAAAAATTTTTGCTCACGTTCCTTATTCCAAAAATTTAAAGTGACATTTGAAAAGGAGAACCTCGTGTAACCCGCGAAGGCGGGGCAGGTGAGGCGATACTAGATTAGATATAAAACAGAGGGAAAATGGAAAAATTTAGATTTTTAACAGCAGGAGAAAGCCATGGCAGATGTTTAACAGCTATTATTGAAGGACTTCCCGCAAACCTTGAGATAGATATTGATTTTATAAACTCTGAACTCAAACGCCGTCAGGGCGGTTACGGCAGAGGCGGCCGGATGAAAATTGAATCAGATACCGTAGAAATCACATCCGGAGTTCGCTTTGGAAAAACAATCGGTTCTCCTGTTACACTGGTTATTTATAATAAAGATTATGAAAACTGGCAGAAGATTATGAGTATCTATCCTTCTGATAAAACGGATGAAAAGTCTTTTACGAAATACAGACCGGGACATGCTGATTATGCCGGCAGTATAAAATACAACCAGAAAGATTTGCGGAATATTCTTGAACGTTCAAGTGCTCGCAAAACAGCAATTGAAGTTGCTGTAGGTGCTGTTGCAAAACTTTTCTTAAAACAATTTGGTGTTGAATTCTCTTCACGTATTCTTCAGATAGGTCAAGGCAGAACCATAGAAGAGATGCACGCTGAAATAGACAGGGCAAAGGAAGCCGGCGACACTCTCGGCGGGAAATTTGAGGTTGCCTGTAAAAATCTTCCTGTAGGACTTGGATCTTATGTACACTGGGACAGAGCGCTTGACGGAAAGATTGCACAGGCCGTCATGAGTATTCCTGCCGTAAAAACGGTTTCAATAGGAGAAAATCACGCTTATAAAATGTTTGGAAGTGAGTTTCATGATGAAATGTTTGTTGAAAACGGCAAGATAGTTAGGAAAACTAATAATGCCGGAGGTATTGAAGGCGGAATGACAAATGGGGAAGACTTGCTGGTAAACGCTGTTATGAAACCGATACCAACATTAAGAAAGTCTTTAAAAACGGTTGATGCTTTGAGTATGGAAGAAACAGAAGCACATTTTGAGCGTTCGGATACCTGTGCGGTTGAAGCTTGTGCTGTCGTAGCAGAAGCTCGTATTGCCTGTGTTCTTGCAGACGAATTTCTATTAAAGTTCGGCGGTGACAGCATGGAAGACTATAACATTGAAAATTTCAAAAAATAGTTTATAATAAAAACAGGACAGCGGAGAGTCAATTCTTTGAGTATGTGTATATGTTTTCTCAAAACCCTTCCGCTCCGTTCTCGCAGTCGTATCGAAAACAAATATTTTTTCCTTAAATAAAAAAAAAAGAACAAAAAAGCAAAGCTAAAAAAGGAGAATGAATTATGGGAAACGCAGTAAATACAAGACTTTCGGGGGGGGGGGCAAGGTAATTTAAGCTTTTCCCAAAGGTTTATAATAAGAAATCAAACAATCAGTCAAAAGATAAGATTTGGCTGATTTTTTGCAATGAAAATTTAGAGTAAACATAAGTTATATATTGAGAAAGTATAAGTTATAATATATAATAGATATAAAGAAAGGAACCAAGAATGTATTTGAAAAGAGGGTTTACCCTTGCAGAGGTATTAATAACCCTGGGAATAATCGGTGTAGTTGCTGCAATGACGCTACCGGCTCTTGTGGGAAATTATAAAAAAGCGCAGACAATATCTCAGTTAAAAAAAGTTTATTCTACTTTGAGCCAGTCACTGCTTAGTTCTGTTTATGATAATGGCGACAGCAGCAGCTGGGTTGATACGTCATTGGAAGTTTCAACTGAAAATTCAAAGGTATATTTTGACAAATACTGGAAACCTTATCTTAAGATAATTAAAATATGTGATACCCCTAAATCCTGCGGTTACAGTTCAGAGTATGTAAAATATCTTTCAGGGAAGGATACTATTTTGATTATTGATGAAACCAGAACAACAGGTTTCCTTCAAGATGGAACATTGCTTTCTTTTGTAACTGTTGCTTGGGGTGAGGAGGGTGCATATTATACTTCGAGCCAGTTAGTTAGAGCAGACTTAAACGGTCCAAAACCTCCTAATGTAATCGGTAAAGATATATTTACTTTTCAAATAAATTTAAAAACTAATTCTGTAAAACCAGCCTGCCATTCAGATAGTGAAGAAAAAGTTAATGAAGACTGTAAAGCCGGAGGAGCTGGGGAATGCTGTCTGCAAAAGATTATTAATGATAATTGGACGATTAAAGATGATTATCCTTGGAAATAAAAAAAGCCGCAAACAGCGGCTTTTTTTATTCTATTCAGCGCAGCGGCTTTTTCCATCTGCGTTTAGATGCCTTATTACTCTCTGAGCAAACTGTTCTGCAGACTGGTAATTCTGACCCGTAATTAGATTATCATCTTCGATAATATTTATCTCGCCTTCATCTTTTTGCATAAAAAATGCTCCCTGTTCTTTCAAGGCATCTTCAAGGAAGAAGGGCACGATTTTGTCCATTTTCGCACACTGCTCCTCTTCATTTGTAAAACATGTCAACTTTCTGCCGTTTACAAAAGCTGTACCGTCTTTTTTGGCAGGTAATAATCCTGCTGGTCCATGACAGATTGCCGCAATTATTTTGCTGTTTTCACTGAAATAATTAATTATTTCTCCCATAAGCTCACTATGTGCAAGATCAACCATTGGTCCATGTCCGCCCGGTAAAACTATTGCATCATACAATGTATAATCAATACTTTCAAGAGGAATTGTATCTTCAAGAGCTTGTTTGGCAGCTTTCCATTTGAGATCTTCAATTAAATTTTCGCTTTTTTTGTCTATAGGTGCCTTTCCGCCTTTAAGACTGGCTGTTGTCACAAAATATCCTTCTTTTAAAAAGTCAAGATACGGAACGGCAAATTCTTCAAACCACACACCGGTTTTATGTTCTTCTTTGCCTATTTTATCTGCACTGGTAACAACCATTAACACTCTTATTGGTCGTTCAATTTCGCATGCTTCAATGATTTCCTCATTAATTTCAATATTTTCTTCTGACATTTTCCCTCCTTTTTGTTTCTTGATTAAAACCTAAAAAGGAAAGTTTTACATTGCCGAACCGGCTAATACATTTTATTTAAATAAAAAAAGAATAAGGCAAAAAAAAAAGCCTTTTAAAAAGGCTTAATGGAATTAAGAATAGCTGGAAGTATGAAAAAGATTTTCTTTTAATTATATTCAATCACATCATATTTCCTGTGCAATCACCCAACCGGGCATAATTATTCATAATATTTTCTTGTCATGATTATATTGCCATTTTCGTCAAATGCATTTGCCCCTACCCAGTGTGCGAGAAGACTTCCGTCAGGTGTATATATAAAAGTTTCTCCTTTCGAAACCCTGAGGCTCATATTGACTAAATGTCCGTCAGGTGTATATTTATACGTTTTGTAAGGATATTCCAAACGATTCTTTTTTTCTGCATAAATTAAGTTTCCGTCTGATGAGTAGTACCAGACATATAAAGGTACGTCATTATACATTACTGCGTAAGTTTTATCCGAAAAAAACGCCAGAACTCTGTCTTTTAATTCTGCTTTACCCTTATATAAGTATGTTGTATTTTCGCTGTAATATTTGTCAATTAAATATGTTTGTATAAGACTGCTGTCAATTTTTCTGTCCGGAGCTTCCATTAAAGTCCGGCGTGCAGTGTTTATGTCAAATTTTACTCCGCCTTCTAAAGTTACAGCGCCGGCTGGAAATGACAAAAGAAGAATTATTGATATTAGAATAAATTTTTTCATATTTTTATATTTAAAGATTTTTGTTTAAATTGTCAATATTCTTAAAAACTTATACTGTCGCCTGAGCAGACTTCTTTTATCTCAAGTTCTTGTGCCATAACTATCTTTGACTTCAAATCACAACAATGGCATGGATAAAGAAATTCCACTTTTTCTTTTTTCAAATAACTGATAATTTCTTTAATCTTTGATTGTTTCATGTCTAATAAGTGCAGACCTCCAACAACTGCGAAGATTTTATTACTGCCAGTCACTTTTTTTGCATACTCTATAATGTTTATTATACCGGAATGGGAGCAGCCTGTTATTATAACCAGCCCTTTTGGGGATTTATACACAAGCGCAGAATCATCTATATCTTCACTTGAATTATTTTCTATCTGCCCCAAAAAACATAAATTTTTAGTTAAAAAATAAGGATCTTTTGTAAGATTAAGGATGAATTGTTGTTCAAGAGCCGATTTACTAACAGGACATCCGTAAGAGATATTATTACAATCAATTTTACTGTCAAAAATATTCGGGTGTGCTGTAAGCTTAATATTTTTATTTTTTAATTTCAGAAATTTTAATCCTCCGGTGTGATCATCATGTCCATGAGAGATTATAATATCAGTAATATTTTCAAGGTTTACACTTAATTTCCAGGCATTTTTAATAAACACATCACTGTAGCCGCAGTCAAATAGAATTTTTTTACCTTCAGTTTCAATATAGATACTCAAAGCAGGTTCTGCAATAAAATAGCGGTCTATACGTGAATTGTTTTCGACAAGAAAAGTAATTTCCATAAAATTAATTATACATTAAAACTGCCGTTTTTGAGTTCTTTTTCTACATTTTTACGTTTAAGTGTTTTAGCGGTTTTGCCAATATATTTTTCTACATTTTGTTTTAAATCCATAAAACTGCTATTCTTTTTTTTCATACAGCTGATAAACCTATCCTGATGTTTTCCGGTAAGAATATAAAGAGTTCTTTTGTATTTTGATTTATCACCGTAAAAAACGAAGCTTTCAGGCAAAGTTTCTCTGATAGACTTTGCAACAGGGTTAAGGTTATGTGCGTTTCCTTTAATTTTTACAAATCCGGTAAATTGTATATTAGAATTTATTTCAGACATAATTTTACATTCCTGCTTGGTATTCTTTATCTGATAAAACAATACAACAAAAAAATTTTTGCTAACGGTATTTAAATAAGTTTGTAAAATAATCAGTAAATTTGGTAAAATGAATACGGTGTCAACTATTCGTCCTCTGTACTTTGCGCCTGAGGTCAACCTGATTTTTTGTCAATATCTGCTGTCAACTGTAAACAAAGACATTATATGATTATTTGTAACAGTGAAAATGAGCATTTGAACAATTTCATAATATATATTATAATCAAATTATGAAAACGCAAAAGTTGTCTAAATTTGGAATTGCAGGTGCCTCTTTAAATATTTAGTTAGTAATATTTAAGGAGGTAAAAATGAAATTTGAAATAAAAGACAAAAACTGGAAACGATATAATTTATTCTGGCATTATATCAATAATTTGCGTAACGTTATAAGTATGACCTGTGACATTGATATAACAGGTTTTCTAAATTATGTTAAAAACAACGGGTACAGATTTTATCCTTGTTTTATGTGGGCTGTAAGCAAAATAATAAATTCACATGATGAATTCAAACTCGGTTGGAATCATGAGAGACAAGTAAGGGTGTATGATGTTATTCATCCGTATTTTGCCCATTTTTATAAGGAAGATGAACAGTGTGCTTTACTGGTTGCAGAATACAATGATGATTTAGAGATATTTCATAGAAAGTTTGTAAGAACACTTGAAAAATACAAAGATTACCGGGCATTTGAATTTAAAGATGTACCTGAAAATACATTTAATGTTTCTTGTCTGCCATGGGTACACTACAAAAGTTTTGATATACACGTATTTGATGAAGGCAAATACCTGGCACCTGTAGTAACCTGGGGCAAATATATCCAAAATAATAAAAGAATTGTAATTCCGTTGTCATTTAATATTCATCACGCTGCGGCAGACGGTTATCATCTTTCAAGATTCTTTGTAGAATTGCAGAAATATATGGATTCTTTTAAGAATTAATTAAAAAAAGAGGATTAGGAAAAATCCTATCCTCTTTTTTATAGCAAGGGAGAGATTCGAACTCTCGACCTCACGGGTATGAGAACCATCTTTGATATAGAAAACCAAATATTTACAACTATTTGAAGCATATGAAACTTATTCATAAATTCGTGAAATTGTATATGAATTACCCACCCATTACCCATGGATTATGTATAATTTTATATATTTTCTAAAATTTTTTATATTACAAAATTACAAAGAAGAAATTTAGGCTTGAAAAAAACAGTATAATAATTTTTGAGTGTAATAAAAAAGTAACTTTTTGTAACTTATATTTATTTTGCAATCTTATTTAGCTGAGATTAGATGCTAATATTAAACAGCTAATATTCAATTAAGTTATAGATTATTCAATATTGCTAAAATTATTAATAAATTTTATTTTAGCCGGGTAACTTTGTAAATATTTCTCTTGTTCTTCAAGACTTTTAGCAATAGTTTTTGTTAAAAATGCATTTAAACAGCCTGCATTGTGTCTTTGTGTTTTGCTACTTACTGAAAGACTCTGATTGTAACTTTTTAATTCTGAGAGATATGAATTAAAAAATATCCCATTCCATAATGGTAAAATCATATTAATCCCAACAAATTTATTTGATTTATTTAAATGAATGTAATTATCAAATTCGTTAATATCGACCATTGCTAAAGCATTTAATAGTAGACATGGTTCAATTAATAAAACATCCTTTTCGGAAAGTACATCTAAAAATAAATTAAATCTCATAAAATATTTTTCAATATCTCTTGCTGAAAAATTAAGTATACTGGTAATGTTAGATATTAAATGGCTTAAAAATTTTTGTTCTTGATTAACTTCCATGTCTCTTGGATACCCAAAACTATCAATATAACGCTGTAAGTTATAGTTGTAATATCTATCGCTTTTTACAAATTTGTCAATTTTATCCCACAGATTATGTAAATGATAATGTATCAATTGTTCATTAGAACTATCAGGAAGTTGAAAATCAACATCTATAAATTTTCTTAAATATCCATTAACTTCACCCTCATTTGTTCCAAAAATTCTTCTGACAGAATTTTCTATTTGCGTTTTATCAATAGATAAAACAAAAATTATATTAGGAATTCCAAATAAATGTTTGATAATTTCAAATGTTTTTATTGCATACATAGGATTACAGCGGTCAAGTTCATCAACAAATATTATAATCTTTTTACCCAGTTTTTCCTGAATATTTTTTAGTTTGTTTCTAAAATTTTTAATTTCGTTTTTAAGCTCTTTGTATTCAGAATAAATCATTTTTTTTGATGGGTCAAAGTTTGCCGAACAGTTAATTCCTACAAAATTTACACCAATTTGAAATGAGGTTTTTTCGCACATTTTTTTTGCAAATTCTTTACTTTTGATGATATCTTCTTCAAGTTGAGTTTTCTCATCACATTCTTCAAGTTTTGCAAATAATTCAACTAACAATGGAATAAGCGGGGAATCATAAAAATCAGACTCCCAAGCATTATACAAAATGTTTATTGAATCATCTTGCATTAACTTAATTAAATTTTCAATAAAATATGTTTTACCACCACCCCATTGAGCAGAAACACTAAAAACATTCAAATCAGTGTTTAGCAAAATATTCTTAAAATTTTCAGCGACGGTCTTTCTATTTAATTTGTCATCAGCAAAGGCTTCTGTTGTTTGAACAACTTCTTTATTACTTTGCATTTCATCAGCCATAGATACTCCTTGTTACATAATTTTACCATGAAAATAACTATACTATAATTAGTTCAATAAGCTTTTGTATCAGCGGTTTACGATTGTATATATTTGATTTATAATAATAAAAATGGCTAAAAAATGAGAAAACACTCTTTATTTAGCTGTTTTGTGCTACAAATTTCAGTTTACTCAATTCAGATTGTATCAGATTAAACGGAATTAAGGCTTTAAATATATTTATATATAAAAGTAATTTCGGCTTAATCAGGATTAATCAGACATAAACGAGGTATTTTATGGATTATTTAAAGGGATTTATCTCAAAACTTCATAATTTAGATAAGGCAAAACGAGTAAATGAAGTCTTTAAGGACTTTTTGATACTATGTACATGTTCATTGGCACAGCCATTTTATAGAAGTAGTGAAATTGAACAACGGTACTTAAATATAGTAAAACAATATACAAAAGAGCAAGCAGAAGAATTTTCAAAACTGCTTGCTCTTTTAGTTATGGCACTTGAAGAAAAACATCAAGATTTTTTAGGTCAGGTGTATATGCAATTAAATCTATTTTAATATGCTCTTTTCTTTAATAATTATTTAACAATTCTTCAACCTTTTGTTTTTGTTTTACAATATCAATAAAATGCTTTATATCAAATGTCAAAATTTCCAAATTTTCTCTTATTTTATAAAGATTTGCAACTTCAACAGTGTCTTCATGAATAACTGGAGCAACAAACACAGAAAAAGATAAAGGATTTTTTTGTAAAGCCTCTTTTAAATGTCTTCTTATTGGTACGATTTCGTTGTTTACTTGATCTTGTCTGCCACACATTAATGTAACTTCAAAATAACTGTTGTATTTACTATCAAAACATTCTATATCTGCAATCCCACCACCTGCGGTAAATGTTGGTAAGCCTTCATCATCAACAGAATAATTAGGATTTACATCAAGTCCTTCAAATTGTTGTACAAGCGAGATGCTGGTTAAAAATTCTAACCTTGTTGGAGCATTGATAAATTTTAGAATATTATCAGTGCTTTCTTTTTTATTACAAACTTTTAGTAGTTCTTCAAATATTTTCTCTTGGGAATATTCATTTGCATACTTGTATAATGCTTGTTTTCTTACATCTGTTAAATCAATTTTTGTTGATTGTTTGATTTCTAATACATTATTATCTATTTTCCCCATGTATTCATAATATTGAGATTTATCGGTAAATACTGGATATTCTGAATAATTATCTATTACATAACGAATTTTATCTTCTTCTATCATGTTGAAGTCAATAAATCTACCGTTACCACGTAATGAAATAATACCTGTGCTACGCATTTTCCTGATATATTCATCAACAGCCTCTCCACAGATTTGGTTCATTTTAAATCTATTACGTTTTGTATCGTCAGCACCAAGAATTTCTAAACATCTATCATATATAAATTCATCTGAATAATTAAATCCAACTTTGCGTCTTAACCCTTTTATATAATGGTATAAATTTTCTGCACTATTATCATTCCAACATATAAGAATAGATAATTCTTGTCTCGAAATACCCGCTCCGTTTTCTTCTGTATCATTTTTCAATAAATTTAAAACATTCAATAGCAATGGTAATGGAGCATTTGAATTAGCATTTTTTCGAAATGGATTGTTTGTTTGATATTTCATTAACGCATTCAGCATTACATCTTGAATTTTCCGTTCATTAATAGGATTTTCGTTATATGCGTCAATTAACATATGCCCTGTATTTGAGATGTGAATTGGCTTGTCCATTTCGTAATAAACAAAGCCAAATTCCATAGGTAGTTTGTACCATGTATCAAATCTTGAATCCCAACCTTTATTAAAGCCAGCTTCTTTATGATTCTGAGGGCTATTTTCTATAATATCTTCTAAATCAACATCTGAATACGTTTTATCTTCATCATAATAAATATCTTTATAACGAGGATTTCTCATTTGATATTTTACTGTTTTATATAGTTTATTTGCCAATATATTTTTAATGATTTTATGTATTACTTCAGAAGTTAATGTCATATTTTCATAAGGTAATAAGCAATCCAAGAATCCGGCAATTCTGTCAGGATTCCTCATTGTGGTAGAAAAAGATAACGGTTTTCTTTCAGCATTTCTTGTTCTTGGCATAATACCCTCTAATAGTTTGTTACTAATACTTCTCTTGTTGGGCGAACTTTATTGTTATTGAAACTTATATAATAACTATTTATTTCGTGAACATTATATTTTTGCATCCAATCGTCAAAAATTTCGTTATGTGTACCTTTATTGTAATCAGCAATAAAATTTGATATTGCCCATTTAACTTTATTGTGAGACAATTCGTCAAGCAACTCTAATAATTCTCTTTCTTTATCTTCATTCCAAAGTCTATTATATTCAGAAAATGTTATTAAATACGGCGGATCTAAATATATAAAGTCATTATCTTTATATGTTAGTAAATTTAGAAATTCTTTATAATCAAAATTAAAGAAATGAACAGATTTAGAACAGACATTATTAAAGTATGTTTCAAGTGCATTTACAACATTTTTATTAAAATCTACATTTCCAACAGGTAAATTAAAATCTCCTTTTGAATTAAATCTTAATATCCTGTTAAAACCATAAATTAATAACAAATACAAGTCTAAAATATTTTCTTTGTTTTTATTATAGTCATTACGTAAACGATTATAGCTTTCTTTATTAAATTTTGCATAATATGTTTTCGGATATTCAATTCTTAAATTGTGCGGGACAATGTCTTCTATAAATGAACGAGACAATCCTAAGTTATATATCCTGTTTTTAATTTGTTCAAAAAATATTTCAGGGCATGATGAACAGGTGCACAAATAATTGTGCAATTGTATCATATTTTTATCAATATCATTTAATACCAATTTTTGAGCATTAACGTTCAGAAAAACTGAGCCTCCTCCAACAAACGGTTCAACATAAGTATTTATTTGTGAAGGGAAATAAGGCAATATTTGACTAAGTATGCGGTATTTATCACCTACATAAAAAAATGGTGAACGTATTAAATTATTGGACTTCTGTAATAAAGAGGAACTCTTTATGGTCGTTAAAGTCTGTTTTTCCTGAATTGAAGAATTTATGATTGTGCTCATATCTTGTTGTTTTTCCTTTGCAATTTAAAATCTCTTCAATTTGTTCTAAAGAAATTTTATTTTTGGATGAACTACTTTTTGAATTATAAGTGTTATTGTAAGAAACCGCAATAAATTTACATTGTAAATGGTCTATTAACTCTTTAAATACTTTTGGAGCATTTGTTCTGCAATATTCACTCATATTTTCTGCGGGAGGTTTTAATGCAACACCATTTAATTGAGGTTTTTCCCACTTTACAAGATTTTCCAGTACATGATAAAAACGACTATACTGTCTTGAATTGTATGGAGGATCAATATAAACAATATCTGCTTTGATATCTTTTGATAGGGCATTTACATCTTCTCTGTATATGGCAATATTCTTAATTGGAGTCGGTTTAATTATTTTATATACAAATTGCTGTGGGATGTCTTTTTTATGAAAATATGCCTCATAGTGACCGACAGTATTGGCAATTTTGTCAGCTGAATATATTAGAGAAGCTAATAAAATATCTTTTTCTTTATCATTGAAATCTTTATTATTTGCTAAATCTTCTCTAATAGCACCAATAAGTTTCGCATCTTGTTGATTGAAAAATTTTCCTCCAAAATTAGTTGAAAAATAATTATCTTTTATTGTACGAGGATTTTTACTGTTCCATATTTCTATATATTTTTCTACCTTTTTTTTATTCCAGACATTGTTATCAAAAAAGGCTTTATATATTGTATTATTTGAGTATAAAAAATCATTAATTATTATTTTAGAATAATTATTTGCAGCTTTTTTGCTAATTATAGCGGTTCCTGCAAATATATCTGCAAAAGTATCTCCGGTACAATTTTTATGAATTAAGTCTAATATCCAATCTGATAAATCTGCTTTACTTCCTATATATCGTCTATTTTCAAGATTAAACAAATTAATACTCCATTTATCTAATAATAATTATAAATCAAACATACAGCTCTATCTTAAATTTATTTATTTTAATAATTTTTAATAAAAGGAGAACTATTATGAAAACATATAAAGCAATAATCATACCAACAATCAGCGGCGGCAATATTGAAGTAAAGTATCAGCAAATAGTTTAAGTCAGGCTGTTGGTATAATTAAAACACTACCATATTTCAAAAGTTTTGTAAGACAACCTGTACAAGAGGATACAAAAGAAAATAATCTTACAAAAGTTGCTGATTTAGTCAAAAAAGCTAATGCAAAGAACCAAGCGGATTAGCTATAAATCTAAACTCAAATAGACAATATCTATTTCCTCCTGCGTGATTCCTATATAACGAAGCGTTACGCCGGGTGATGAGTAGTTAAAAAGTTTTTGGATTAATGTAATATCATAGTCATTATTATACGCATGACACCCAAAAGTTTTTCTCAGTGTATGAGTGCCGATTTTTTCTTTTATTCCAACTGATTTAGCCACATCATTAATAATTTTATAAGCCTGCTGTCGCAGTAAAAAGCCTTTATTCTTACGTGATATGAATAAAGGCTTGTTTTCTTTGTATTCTCTTGTTTTTAAATATTCTTTCAGTGCTGATTTTGTACTGTTTGAAAGAGGAAAATCTTTAAATTAGACAACTTATCTTTTTTGATAATAATTCTAAGGTTTTCAAGCCATGAAATGTCATTATTAGAATATAGACGAACTTTATTATCTCTTGTTGGCATTACTAATTGTTCTTCATCAAAAGTTCTTAATCTGTCGGCTGACATTTTTAAGTGTTTTGCCACCTGACTTACTTTAAAAACTGGTGTATTATCTTCTATCATAAGTTAATCCTCAAATTATTATTTTACCTTGTGTTATGAGAGTATTCAATTTAGGCGTAATAAAATTACTTATTATAGGAGTTAAGCGGAGGTAACTATGAGAAAAACAGCCAAAAATTTAATGATGATTGCATTAATACTTACTTCGATAGAAATTAGTGCATTTGCAGCAACTATAGTAAGTGAGACAAAATTAAATGATGATTCATACATTCGTAAATGTCGTTTTTCAAATGGTGTTGTTGATTATTGTGGAGATTTAGATGCTGTAAATGCAATGAGGGCTTTTAGTTATGTAACACTAACTGCAACTCCTAAACAGAATGCAATAGAAATACTTGGCTCTTATACTAATTCAAAGCCCTTTAGTTGAGGGCTTTTTTATCCAAATTTAAAAAAGTTTCACATATTTGATTCAAAGTTTTAAAATATCCCTTATGTAAAAGAACACATGGTTTGATTTCTTGTTCCACATAGTTTGATTATTTTCGGACATTTCCGGCAGTTTGAAACCTAAATACATAGCCTCTTTATGGGGTAAAATCATTTTAACCCTACCTGATTGAAATGTCTGGTTTAATACAATAATCTATCTGTTCGTACTGTAATACCACAAACGGTTTAGGAATTTTTAACAGACAGCTTAGGAATTTGGGGCTGCAATAATTTTATAATTTAATAATTGAATATAAATAAAAAATTAATTCTCAAAATAGCAGTATAATTTATCTGTTAATGCTGAAATGGAATGTAATTCTCCCAAATTGCTATATTCAAAATTTTTGGTTAAAGAATTCCATTCCATAAATCCCAACAAATGTTCTGTTATTTCATTTTTTTCTTGTTTTACACGTTGTATTTTAGATAAATCCTTTTCAAATGTTAGTATATCAGTCAAACGTTGACTAGCACCTGAATCAACATTGATAAGTAAACCATAAGAAGCATCAGCAACCATTGTATAACCTAATAATTGTGACCATTCTGATAACCCTACCGAATTTCTTTTTTTTATTTCAAGAATTATAATTTTAAACTGTATACCATTTGTAACAAGCCCAAAAATATCAAGACTTAGCGGAGGAACTTTGTTTGCCAAATTTATCGCACATTTACATTCTAGAGGGTGTTCTTCTATTATTTTTTTTAGTTTTGTTTTTAACTCTCCAATTTCCCAGTATACATTTATATTTGCACCTTTAGATTTAAAATTGCTTTTTATTTGTGCTTCTATAAATTTAGTAATTTCTGGATAATATGAAACTTCTTTTTTATCTTGATTATTATGCAAAATCTTCCTCCGTTATTGGCCTTATGACCATTTTATATGGATTATTTTGGTCAAAACTAATTAACTTTTTATATAACTTCGGGTTTTGTGCTCCAACCATTACAGAATAATCCCCCGAAGTGATTATTAAAGGTGTTAAAATTTCAGGTAATAATGCACTTATTGTTAAATTTGGATTATTTTTTAATTCATCTTGAATGATAGTATCTTGATGACCTATCGGTCTTTTCCCATGTAACATATCTTTATTTGCAGCAATTAAAAATGTTATTGCTTGCATTATCACATTTAATGGATATCCACTATCACTTTCGCCAAAAATTAGGCTTGGAGCACTTTTTTTATATTTTGAATATATTTCAGAAACATTAAGTTGAATTTTTTTATAATTTCTATTTTTGTAAAAGACGTTTTCATTAATTATTGATTCAACTTTCTCTTTTTTATCTTTGAATAATATTGGAAATGGATTTATATATTTTTCTGCTTGCGCAAGATACTTATCTATTTTTTCATATGGTGCATGTGGACATTTTAAAACAGCACATACATGTCCATAATGAATATAATGCCCACCTCTAATGTATTCTGGAAGAGTTTCACTATTTTCATCACTGTGGATACATGAGGTTCTTACTGAAATATCTTTATTTTCGCATGGTAAAGCTATATTTTTACTTTCTTGAAGTGCGATATTTTCTTTTGCAGATTTTGCTTTTGAAGTAAATGCAAAGGCACCAAATTCTTCATATTGATCTAGTAATACTCTTAGCTTAAATCCTTTTTTCCAAGTTTTGTTATATGGATCATTCCCTGAATGAAAATTTGGATGATTCCATAAAATTTGGTCAGGATAACAACCAATGCTATATAATAATCGACATAATGAGCAGACAAACTTAAATTGAAACCCTGATATTTCAAAGGACAATACTTGTTTTTGGTCGCTGAAACGTCTATGAGTTGACTTAGTACTACCAATTGTGTCTGCTAAACCAGCAATAAAACGCTTTTTTAAATTATCATCAATCAAGTCTTTTGTTATTTTATCTATTGAGACATTTTTTTTAATTTCGCCCTCACAAGAAATATCATATTTTTCTAAATCAGATTTTAAGCTTAAAATATCTCCCTCGCATAAAATATCCCAACGTCCAAAATTAAAAGTTTCAAATTGAATAGTAATTCCATACGTATTTCTAAACATTGGACTCACTACACGCATAATATCTTTTGAAATTTGCCCAGCTCTTTCAGGATGCTCCTCAATTGACCCCCATTGCTTATAGGGAAGCCTTATTCTGAAGACATCTTCGTTATCGCCAAATATTCCTCCCCCGACAACAAGACCTAAAAGATAAGCCTTATCAACATTCATTAATTAACTCCTTAGAAAAAACTTGATTCATTATTGATTCTGCAATAACTTGTGCTAATTTTACAGGAACGGCATTACCAATAACTTTATACATGGCTGTTACATTTTTAGGAGTATCATCAAGAAAAACAAAATCATCTGGAAATGACTGTATCCGTGCAATTTCTCTAATATTATAACGTCTATTATATAAAGGATGAATTATTCCACAATTCTCTGGTTGCGCTGAAGCTGTTATAGTTCCATTAATCTCATCTAATGAAAATCTTCTATAAAAATTTGGTGAATGATATTTTTTCATATTATCACGAATTTTTTTAAAACGAGGTGCCAATTTTTCATATGGAACATCTTTCCAAGAACCTCCCTGTGGTATATATTTAATCATGTCTAAAGCTTGAGGAGACAACCCCCAATCTACTTGATTGGGAATATTCGCAGGGATATTAGACAATACATGTTTTAAAGTTAAATTATTTTTAGATAGAGGGGCAGGAAATTCGTATTTTACACCTATATCTTTCCTTATGCCGATAATAACTACACGATGTCTATTTTGTGGCACCCCATAGTCACTTGCATTAACAACCTTATAAGATACATTGTAGCCTATTCCACATTCGTGCTCTAAGTCATTAACAATAACATCAATAAGTTTTTGACCATCAATATATTTTGTAGACAATAAACCTTTTACATTCTCGAATAAAATCACCTTAGGCAGTTTTTCTTTTATTACTCGTAAACATTCTTTATACAACATCCCTCTTGAATCGAAAACACCTTGTCTGTTTCCTGCATTAGAGAATGGTTGACATGGAAATCCTGCGGTAAGAATATCTGCATTAGGAATCTCATTAACCTCGATCTCCAAGATATCTCTACCATCAATATCTCCTAAATTTTTTCTGTATATTGCTTGAGCATCTCTATCAAAGTCGTTTGCCCATATACATTCAAATCCAGCTAATTTAAATCCTAAATCTAACCCTCCACAGCCCGAAAATAATGAAATCATAGCAGGTTTCTTATTTTTAGACATGCACACCTCCTCTATTCTAGACTAACATAAAAAAAATATTTTGTAAAAATGATAAGATTTCTAACGCATAACGTAGCTACTGTTGACTCTCATAAGTTTTGAGAAAAATTATAAACAGGTTAACAATAAAAAAAATATAAGAAATACAAATATTATTGTGTTTTGATTTAGTTTTAGTTCCACATCAAACATATATAATATCTGCTTCCGACTTATCCTGCCTAAAATTCCGACCTGCATGTTTGTATTTATTTTATATGTTATTTTACACGGACCTCGTTTTAAATTTTTTGAAATTTTGCGGAACTGGACTTTTCTGAAATAATCAAATCATCCGTACAATTCAAACTGGACAAAAAACTACACCTTAACCACAGATTACACATAAGTTATAAGCATTAAAAAAAGAGGGGATCTGAAACCCTCTAAATTAAATAGCAAGGGAGAGATTCGAACTCTCGACCTCACGGGTATGAGCCGTGCGCTCTCACCAACTGAGCTACCTTGCCATTTTGTTAATTCTCTATTCAATTTTCATTGGCTCAGTTGCTTCGAGCGGTGCTCTCACAAATATTTAATTTGTTCGCTTTGCTCACCGGAGCTACCTTGCCATTTTGTTAATTCTCTATTCAATTTTCATTGGCTCAGTTGCTTCGAGCGGTGCTCTCACAAATATTTAATTTGTTCGCTTTGCTCACCGGAGCTACCTTGCCATTTTGTTAATTCTTTATTCAATTTTCATTGGCTCAGTTGCTTCAAGCGGTGCTCTCACAAATATTTAATTTGTTCATTTTGCTCAGCAGCTGTTGTGCCATAGATTTTATTCAATTGACGAATTTTATCTTCTCACAAAAGATTTTAAATTTCAAGCCCTTTTATTTACATGATTTTTTCCCATCCCAGTTTAAATCATTACAATGCAAATAATCCATATTTTCATTATAGATTACCCATGCGGCACAGCCGTAACCGTTAAGCGTACTTGGGTTCCCCTTATTACAGTATTCTTCAAATGTAAATCCGCTTGTCTGCTGACCTGTTCCCATTGGTACAAATCCGTACTTTGTGTAATAAAATAGAAATACGTCTTCACCTGTTTTATTAGGGGCCTTTTTACCATTTACATCTACAAAAATTTCACCGCATATATGCTGCAGCTGCTTTGAAGGTCCAACACTTTTACTGCAAGTACCGCTTGCAACAGTTGTTCCTACTATATATGTTCCATCAGCCAAAATTATATAGGGGGTAAATCCACTAAACTTAGTTCCATCAAGAGAATATCTTTCATAAGATTTGCATTCATTGGTACCTGCTTTACATTTTGATATTATTTTAAGGTATGGTGACATAATATCCCAGAACTTATTTACAACTTCATTATTATTCATCTGTTCCTCTTCAGTCGGATCTACATTCATACCGGCTGTTGTCAGCCCCCATGTTTCAATTTCACCGTTTTCATTTTTGGCCAGCATAAATGCCTGATTCATTGTACTGTTAAACTTTTTTAATTTTGCTATAATTTCTTTTTCTGTATTCTTCTGAACTAATGTTGGAAGTGTCATGGCTGCGACCACACCGATTATACCAAGAGTAATCAAAACTTCCGCTAAGGTGAAGGCTTTTTTCATAGTTTTCTCCATTTTTTATATACTTTTCTTTAGTAAATTCTATGTTATATATCTAACTATACTATTTTTTAGATACTCTGTCAATTTAAGAAGTATGTTTTATATCATTAATTGTAATTTGTAGAAAATATATACTTTTATATGTAGAGGTTACATGGACGATATAAAATATCTTTTTGGACGAAAATTAAAAGAACTGCGGTTGAAGAATAAGTTATCTCAAGAGGAACTCGCAGAAAAAATAGATATTGCAGAACGGAATTTAAGTAAAATCGAATGCGGCAAGAGCTTTATCAGAGCTGAAAAAATAGGTAAACTTGCAGAAGTTTTGGGGGTTACACCAAAGGATTTGTTTGACTTTGAGCACCAGAAAGATTTGGATGAGATAAGAGATGAACTCCTCAATGCTATACAATTGGATAATAAAAACCTGCGTGTTTTATATCAATTTTATAATATAATAAAATAGTGCAATTGAAGGTATATTTTTCATGATTAAAGATTTAACCAAGGGGGAGCCGTTAAAATTAATACTGCTTTTTTCAGTACCATTGCTGATAGGTAATATTTTCCAGCAGTTATATAATATTGCAGATCTTGTGATAGTCGGCAGGCTTCTTGGTGTTGAACCTTTTGCTGCTGTTGGGGCTGTTGCTCCGCTGTTCTTTTTAATTATGTTTGTAATTGTTGGTTTTACTAACGGTTTTGCGGTTGTTACAGGGCAGCGCTACGGGGCGAAAGATTATGACGGTGTAAGGGATTCGGTTGTAGTTTCCACTATTTTAAGCACAATCGTTACTTTAATTTTTTCTGTTATTTGTACTATTTTCATGAACCCGATTTTGCACTGGCTTAATGTTCCGGCAAACATTTATCATAATGCGTACTGGTATATTGAAATTGTTGTTATAGGGCTTTTATCTACAACTATGTACAATCTGCTTGCCAGCATTATTAGGGCTCTTGGCGACAGTAAGACTCCTTTATATTTTTTAATTATTGCTTCAATAATAAATATTATTCTTGCTCTGGTTTTTATTGAAGTTTTTCATATGGGTGTGCCGGGTTCTGCGGTTGCGGTTATACTTTCTCAGGCTATTTCGGTTATATTATGTTTATTTTTTGTGAAATATAAGTTTCCTATACTTCATTTGAAAAAGAGTGACTGGATGATAAAGTTTGACAGAACTTTTTATAATTCGGTTTATGAACACATGCGTATAGGTTTTCCTATGGCTGTTCAGTTTTCTATAATAGGTATAGGAATTATAATCATTCAAAGCGTATGCAATACTTTTGGCTCAAACGTTATTGCTGCACTTACTGCGGCATTGAGAATTGAGCAAATAGCGACGCTTCCGATGATGTCTTTCGGGGTTGCTCTTGCTTCATATGTTGCACAGAATTTCGGTGCTAGAAAGTTTAAAAGGATAAGGCTTGGTGTTATCAAAACTTCTACTATAAATATTGCTTTAAGTATTCTTATGGCATTTGTGATGCGTATATGGGGAACAGATATTATAGGCGCTTTTATAGGAACAGCAACAGAAGAAATAATAGATATAGCACACCGTTATCTTTTAATAAGCACTATTTTCTACTTCTTTCTCGGTCAAATTTTTATTTACAGAAATGCGCTGCAAGGTATGGGCGAAACAATATTTCCTCTATTTGCGTGTATTGCCGAACTTATCATGAGAGCGTTTGCGGCTGTGTATCTGGCGATGAAATTTGGCTACATAGGTATCTTTTATTCTGGTCCGATTGCCTGGATAAGTGCTTCAACCATATTGTTCCTTGGATATATGGGAAGCATAAAGCATATTGTGTTTAAAGTTAAAGAGAAATTGCATAACTAGTTACTTGCATAAATAAAAATTTTATGCCAGAATTACGACAAATACAGTGTACTAATGGTAAAAGGAGAGTGTTATGTCAACATTTATTGAAGATATTGTGGCGCGTCAAATTCTTGATTCACGCGGCAATCCGACTGTAGAGGTAGAAGTAAAACTTACAAACGGAGCAAAAGGCAGGGCTGCCGTACCTTCTGGTGCATCAACAGGAATTTATGAGGCGCTTGAACTGCGTGATGGTGATGAAAATTACTATCAGGGCAAAAGTGTTATGAAAGCTGTTAATAACGTCAATAATATTATAGCACCGGAACTTATAGGCGAAAAAGCTTCTCATCAGAGAGAAATTGATACGTTTATGATTGATATGGACGGCACAGAAAATAAATCTAAATTGGGAGCAAATGCAATTCTCGGGGTTTCTCTTGCCTGTGCAAAGGCAGCAGCCAAGGGTTATGAAATGTCATTATACAGATATTTAGGCGGTATTAATGCCCTAACTCTTCCTGTTCCAATGATGAATATTATCAATGGCGGTGCGCATGCAGATAATAATATTGATTTTCAGGAGTTTATGATTGCACCTGTAGGTGCTGAAAGCTTCCAGCACGCAATTGAAATGGGCTGTAATATTTTCCACACCCTGAAAAAAGTTCTTCATGGCAAAGGTCTTGCAACTTCAGTCGGGGATGAAGGCGGTTTTGCACCTAATTTGCAGTCAAATGCCGAAGGAATTGAAGTAATTCTTGAAGCAATAGATAAGGCAGGATATGATACAAATCAGGTAAAAATATGTTTAGACGTTGCATCTTCTGAATTTTATGAAGACGGCTTGTATAAACTTGCCGGGGAAAACAAAACGCTTACACCTGATGAAATGGTTGATTTTCTCAGCGGTTGGGTTAATAAATACCCTATTATTTCAATTGAAGACGGCATGGCAGAGCAGGACTGGGACGGCTGGAAAATGCTTACAGACAGTATAGGAAACAGATGCCAGCTTGTTGGAGATGACTTGTTTGTTACAAATACAAGACGTCTTGCCGAAGGCATCCGCAGAGGGGTTGCAAATTCAATATTGATTAAGGTAAATCAAATCGGTACACTAACAGAAACGCTGAATGCAATTTCTATGGCTCATGGTGCCGGCTATACATCAATAGTTTCACACCGTTCAGGTGAAACAGAGGATACTTTTATAGCAGATTTGGCTGTTGCAACAAACTGCGGACAAATTAAAACCGGTTCAGCTTCCCGTTCTGACAGAATGGCAAAATACAACCAGTTGATAAGAATTGAACAAAAACTGGGGTCGGCTGCAAAATATCTCGGATTAAAAGCATTTAACGGTCAAAGATAGAAAAAAGAGGGTGGAAGCCCTCTTTTTTTATTGCAAAAGCTACAAAAATGATATATAATAAAGAAGAGATACAAGGACATTCTCAAGAGCAGATATTTTCTCGTATCCGCCCCCGCTCTAATTCCAGCGGAAGCGTATTGGAAAAGAAAATATGAGTAATGTTGAGCCAGAGGTACGGCAGTCGTATCGAACAGCTTACAGATAATGCAAAGCAGGAGCACCTTTTGATTAAAAATAAAACTTTTCGAGGCAATAGCGGTGCCTGAGGCACTGCACTATTCAGGTTTGCTAACTAAATTACGAATTTTGCTAGATGGCAAGAGCGTGTCCGAAAAAAAATTTATTTTTAATCAAAAAAAGGAAGAAAGAAGATAAACAACTAACAAAGGAGAAGAATTATGAAAAACGCAGTAATAGCAATGGTTTCCGGGGGGGGGGCAGAGTAGTTTAAGCTCCATAGGAGGTATTGGCGCAGGTATAGAACCATATAGCGTCGCCCGAGAAGAACACTGTCAAAAAGGCTTTACGTTATCCGAGGTATTGATAACCTTGGGAATAATCGGAGTAGTAGCAGCAATGACGCTGCCGTCAATAACTGCTTCTAAGCAGAGAGAAGAGCTAAAGGCATCTTTGAAAAAGAATTATTCAATAATTCAACAGGTATTTTTACATCTTGCATCAGATAACGGCGGCAGTCTTAGACCTGAAGATATAGGCGGCTGGACTTTAAAAAATGATATGATGAAATATATGAAAGTAATAAAAGACTGCGGTTATGGAGCACTTGAGGCTGATGCATGCGTTTCTAATATGTATAATAATCCAGAGTTATCCTCTACAAAATATAAGACCTTTGATGGCAGATTAATTTCTTCATTAACTTATTTTGATGACGGGCAATTTATACTGTCAGACGGTTCTTTTTATATGCTGGAGAATAATAAGAACAGTATTTTGATAACCGTAGATGTAAACGGTATAAACAAAAATCCAAACCAGTGGGGGTATGATTTATTCACATTCCAGCTCACAGATAAAGGAAAACTTCTTCCTATGGGAGCTGAAGGAACTGATTATACTGATGATACCTACTGTTCTAAAACTTCAACAAATAAATTTAATGGAATATCTTGTGCTAATAAAGCTATAAGTGATAAAGATTACTGGAAAAACTTATAAGCGTCTTACTTAAATTTCTGTTTGACAATTCCCGCTTAAATAGCTATAATTGCATTATGGCTATTATAAAAGTTATTAAAGGGACAAAAGACATTTTACCTCAAGACGTCGAGGCTTGGCACAGATTAGAAGAAAAAGCTCTGGAAGTTTTTACAAAATACGGTTACAAAGAAATCAGAACTCCGATTTTTGAAGCAACTGAACTTTTTGCCCGCGGTGTCGGTGATACAACCGATATTGTGAATAAAGAAATGTATACTTTTGAAAAAAGCGACCGTTCTTTAACTCTTCGCCCTGAAAATACAGCGGGTGTTGTGCGTTCCTTTATAGAAAACGGGATGGCAAGACTTTCTGCACCTGTAAAGCTCTGGTACAAAGGTCCTATGTTCCGCTATGAGCGTCCTCAGGCAGGAAGACAAAGACAATTCCATCAGGTTGGGGTTGAAATGTTCGGCATTAAACAGCCGTCAGCCGATGCTGAAGTTATTATGCTTGCGGTGGATTATTTGAAATCCCTCGGACTTAATGATTTGGAAGTGGAATTAAATTCTCTTGGCTGCCCAAAATGCCGCGAGGAATATAAAGCCAAAATTAAAGAAGTTTTAAAACCTGAATTTGATAACCTTTGCGAAGACTGCCAAAACAGATATGAGAAAAACCCTCTGCGTCTTTTAGATTGTAAGGTGGAATCGTGTAAGGCAATTTTTGACAAACCGGAAATTCAAAAGGTCATCCAGTCTGATTTTATCTGTGAAGAATGTGCGGAACACTACAGCCGGCTCAAGTCTTACCTTGATAAGATGGGTGTTAAGTATGTTGAAAACAAACTTCTTGTAAGAGGTTTGGATTATTATAACAGAACTGTTTTTGAGATTAAATCAAAAAACTTAGGCTCACAAAATGCTGTTTGCGGCGGAGGAAGATATGACAGCCTTGTTAAAAATCTTGGCGGGGAAGACACGCCTGCTGTTGGCTGGGCAATGGGAATGGAACGTTTAAATTCCCTGCTTCCTGATGTAGAGCCTGATAAACTTGACGGTTATATAGTTTCAAATTTCCCTGTTGAGGCCTTTGCTCTTGCACAGGAACTCAGAGATGCAGGTAAAACGGTTGAGTTTGACCTTGCAAATAAAAAATTCACAAAACAACTCGAAAAGGCTTCAAAAACAGCAAGGTATGCGCTGATTTTGGGTGAAGATGAAATAAAAGAAAATAAAGTTTCTGTTAAAAATCTTGAAACATCCGAACAGGTCACAGTTGATAGAAACCTGGTTTTAAATCAACTTGAAAAATAAGGGGTAAAATATGGCAGGTCAAATTCATGAAGTTATTAAAAGGCTTTCAAATGCCTTTAGGAAAAATTTTGAGGATTACAAAGGATTATATCTTTTCGGGGCTTATCTTGATGGAAAAGAGCATGAGGATGAAGATATTGAAATTGTTGCTCTGTTTGATATTGAAGACAAATCAAAGCGCGAGCAGATATGGCCTGTTGTAGGAAAAATTGAAACAGAACTCGATGTATGTATTGATTTGTATCCATATACCCTGGAGCAATTTAAAGCTGATGAAGATTTGTATGAAGAAGTAATGCAGGAAGGCATATTTTTTAATCCTCTGGGGATTATGGAAGATAAGTAGAATTGTTATTATTTTAATGGAAAAGAAAGGGACACAAAATGGAAAAAATTACTATCCGTTCAGACAGAAAAACCGATTACAAATTCATGTATAAAGGTGAAGATGTTGTTCTCGGTGCAGGTAAGATTATCAGTATTGCAGACGGACTGGAACATGTTGTGCTTCCTACCTGTGCTATGAAGATTATGAATAACCTTATTGTTATTAAAGATGATGTGAAGTAGTATGGATAAAAATATTATTATACAAGAGATTGCTAAAGAATTCTCAAAACTTCCAGAAGTAGAAGCTGTAGCTCTTTCCGGCTCAAAGACAGGTCTTATTAATGATGAGCTGTCTGATTTTGATATGTATGTATATTCAAAAGAGCCTGTGCCGTTAGATTTTAGAGAACAGCTTGCTGCAAAATATACGGACAAATATGAGGTTGGCAATACATTTTTTGAAGATGGGGATGAGCTTTCATTAACCAGCCCTAAAATGGGTGTTGATTTAATGTATCGCAGACTTGAGTGGGCAGAAAATGAAGTTGACTGGGTTTGGCGTAAACTTAATGCCAGAGTTGCTTATACAACCTGCTTCCTGCATAATGTCAAAACTTCCAGAGTGCTTTTTGACAGGGACGGCAGGTTTCAGAAACTCGTTGATGAGTTAAATTCACCGTTTCCTGAAGAACTAAAGAAAAATATAATCGCAAAGAATTATCCGCTCCTGAAAACCAAACAGGGTGCATCATTTTATGAACAGATTGAGTTTGCCCTGAAAAGGAATGATTATGTGAGCCAGAACCATAGAACAGCAGCATTGCTGGCAAGTTATTTTGACGTTTTGTTTGCATTTAATGAGCAGACACATCCGGGTGAAAAAAAACTAACAGCATATGCTGAAAAACTGTGCAGAGTTCTCCCGGCTAATTTCAAGCCTGATGTGGAAAATGTTGTTAAAGCTGTGGGCACGCCTGAAATTCTGCCGGCTCTTGATAAGCTTTTGAAAGAGTTAGACCTTATCCTTGGAAAATAATTCTTTAATTTTTTCCCAAACTTTTTGCTGGGCAATGCCTATGTAAGTTGTGATTACCATAGTAAGGACAAAATACAGGTATGTTGTCTGGACCGGATTATATATCCAGTAAATATCATGGTTTGCACGTTCTGTAATAGGTATTCCGTTAATTTTAAAGAAAATTGCTGTAATAATATACATAACAAGCAGATGGTTTGCCATAATATGATATGTGGTTTTACCCATATAATTTACAAACTTATTATCTTTGACGTATGGATAGAAAATTTTGACGACAAATAAAGAAGCCCAAATTCCTGTTAGAGCAGTAATTATAGGAACAACAAGCTGCTGGTCAAATCTTGCCCATACAAGCACATAGCTAAGCCCGATGCCATGCACCGGATCGTAATCCCTGTTAAAGAGCCATAAAATTGATTGTAAAACGATTACTGCTCCCAGCCACTTCATTGTGAAAATATCATATTTATCTTCAATATAGTGCTTGTAAAAATAGCCGAGATAGACAAAGAACATTGAAAACATTGTTCTTACGATTACCAGCATTAAAGGGGTGAGCGGGAAAATTTTGGAAACAGGAATTGCCATAACACCTAAGATTCCAAATACAGCAAGGTGAAAAAATCTATTATCCTTTATCCCTTTTAAAATTCTGAATGCGAAAAGGAAGGTTATCATTGTCATAAATAACTGCGTAACAAACCATAGTGGGCATGAAAGGTCAAACTGATGACCATTTAGAAATGGTGTTATAAAAAAGTTTTTGAAACTTAAAGGCATTCCCCACCATTTGCCGGTGAGTTTTGCAATAACAGCAGTGACTCCGAGATAGAAAATACTGTACAGAAAGTATGGCTGTAATAGCGTTTTTACCCTTCTTTCAAAAAAGTTCGCAACATTATCAAGGTACTTGTCCTTAAATAAGTATCCTGAAATAAAGAAGAATAATGCAAGCTGGAATGAATACGGCGTAAACATTCCCAAAAGCGAAAATTCAAGATGTCCGGATACTACAAGTAATATTGCAAGTGCTTTTAATACATTCACTCTGTTATCAAACATTGATTTAACCTTTTTTTCTCTTTAATTAGATATTATCATAAAAGTCTTTCGGTTGAAAAAAATCCTAAAATACCTTATAATAAAAACAGACCATAAACCATTGTCAAGAACAGATAATATATATTCTCAGATGTTCTTGCGTTCTGCTCTGTCAATCACGTGGAAAAGAAAATATCATATCTAACACCTGAACCTTATAAACAAAAAACATGTCCAAACGTGCCTCGTCTTGGATAGCAGTGTAAGGTTAAGCAAGGAAAAGAGAAACTGATAAAAGAGACTAGATTGGCAGTACAATTATATGGAAAATCAAAAGAGAAACCAAAGGTAAAAAGCATACAACCAATCGAACATTAAAAGTAACGTTCAGGAAAAAACAACAACTAAGAAAATATATTTATTTTCGAAACGAAAGCGGGTCCTGAGGCACGACACAACGCGAGTTAACGAAAGTCCTATCGGTTCTTAGTGGAAGCGAGCTTGAGCAAAAATAAACAGATAACGCAAAGCCGGAACACCTTTTGATTAAATATAAAACTTTTTGAAGCGATAGCGGTAGCAGAGCGTGAGCGGGTCCGAAAAAAGTTTTATATTTAATCAAAAAAAGTAAGAAAGAACAGATACAACTAAAAAGGAGATTGAATTATGGAAAACGCAGTGATGACAAGGTTCTTCGGGGGGGGGGCAAGGTAATTTAAGCACCATAACCGGTATTGGTACTGGCATCGAGCCATTTCGTACCGCCGAACAAAGACCTATCAAACGAGGCTTCACCTTGGCGGAGGTGTTGATAACCTTGGGCATAATAGGCGTAGTAGCAGCAATGACGCTGCCAACTCTTGTGCAAAATTATCGTAACCATGTTGTTGAGACACGTTTGGCTAAGTTTTATACTACAGTTAATCAGTCCATAATGCTTGCGGAAGCTGATTACGGAAATAGAAGTGACTGGTTTGAAGAAAATGCTGGTAATTCTACTGCAGAGGGAACTGTCAACGAAAAGTATGAATGGTTTAAAAAATATTTTTATCCTTATATGAAAATTGTAAAACATAAACCATTTGGAGGTACCTCCGGTGTTTATGTTTATTATTTGCCGGATGGAAGTGCCTTTGGCAGTGTCAACGGCGGTAAAGTTAACAGAGATTGGCTTTTTTGGCCTGGAGACCCGGACAAATGTCCCAATAATGACAGTTCAACCGGTGTATGTAGATTTTGGTTTTTCTACTCCCCTAGAAGTACTTCCTTTTATAAAAATAAAGGCCTTGAGCCTTGGCGTACGACCAGTAAGCCGGAAGAATTTCTGGAAAACTGTAAAAATACAAAATACAGATATGATTGTACAGCTGTGATACACGCCAATGGATGGAAAATTCCTAAAGATTACCCGTATAAAGTTCACTATTAGTTTGCGTCTTTTAATATTGCAATAGTTTGTTCGATTTCGGCTTTTAAATACTCAAGCTGTTCGTTAATATTATTGGCGTTATAGATTTTACCTGCACCGGTATATGCAAGATAAGGACTGTATCTTTCGGCTTCCGAGCGAAGCTGGGATACAGTTGAGGCATGCAAACTGAGTTCCATTATTTTTTCAAAAGATATATAGCTGCTTTCCGGTTTGTCAAGATATTTATCGCGGAAGTAGTCGGCGTTTTTTGTGAAATAGTATACCCGCGCTGCAAACTTTTGTACATCTTCCTGATTTTCAATAGAATCATATATTTTTTCCAGCATTGCTATAAAATCATTAATCTCATTCAGGTATGGTGAAGTTTTATCCTGTTTCAAAATAATATTAACAAATGCAGGGTTATCACGAGGAATCGGTTTTAACTGGTTTTCAGAGTTGAATTGTTTTGTTTTGTCATAAACAGGTTTAGCTTCGGCAGGTTCTGTACTGTGGAAGCTTTTTGTTACATCGGGAAGTGTACCGACATAACCCTGACCTTCAAAATTCCCCATAGACCGCGCAGCATAACAGCAGGCGGGTGTAAAAGCCATTATGAATAGTATAATACACAGCTTCTTCATACCATGATTATAATAATTTCTGTAAAAAAATCATCCTTTGTTTAATTTATTATTTATATTTTGTTGGAATATTCTAAAGATGCAAGAAGCTGATATAGTTTTACAATCTGTTCCTTTATTACAAAGTTATGGGGCTCATTATTTTTAAAATCATTAAAATATTTTTTATCAAAATCGTTTTGTTTTATAAATTCTATAATCCTGTTCTGCCAGATTTTAAAATAGTAATCTCCGTTAAAAGGTCCTGAAAGACCGCCTGTTGCAATTGTCTGTGTGTAATGATTTTCTGCCTCTGCCAGAAGCTTTTGTCCTTCTGAAATTATACTTTGCAAATCTGTTTTTTGTTTTTCAAGGACTGGATTTATGTGTCTGTGGAGCGTATCAGCCTTTACCCAGCCGGTCTGCGGGTTTCGTTCGATTTCCTGTAAAAGAGCTGCAAGAATGTCGCCTTTCAGATTGCCTTTTTTCGTAAAAAATTTGCATAATCTGTCTTTTGTAACTTTATTACGGAAGTTTGTAATCAAAGTCAGATCTTTATCTTTATGCTTAAGTTTTGTTATATCGTTATACAAAAATGCAAGTATCGGGATTTTCTTTTCTACAGCATAGTCAAATTCCATTTCTGTATAGCTTTTGCCTGTGGAAGGATTAATTGAACCGTAGCATCCGCCGAGTATTAATATGTAATAGTCGCTTCCGTCAATGCAGTCTTTTATATAATCAAACTGTTCATCGCTTGAAGCTACAAAGGCTTCCATTGCAACCGGAAGCTGTTTGGCCATTAACACAGCCTCAATAGCGGATGTCCGTTCTTTTTGTAAATCCTGAAATGTAGCGCTTATGAAAACCTGATACTTCTTTTTCATATTAACTCCCGATATACTTATATTTTAACATAAATTGCCCTTTTGCATAAGCTGTTTTTTAAAAATTTGTATTATTATAATTTATGTGTAATTTATTGAGGGAAAATAATGATTAAAAAAATTTATCTTGCGGGAGGCTGCTTCTGGGGTATTGAGGAATACTACTCAAGGCTTGAAGGTGTTGCAAACACTCTTGCGGGCTATGCCAACGGTACAACCGCAAATCCTGTTTACAAAGAGGTTTGCACAGGAACTACAAACTTTGCAGAAACCGTAATGGTAGAATATTACTCTGATATTATCAGCCTTGACGATATTCTTGACCATTTTTTCGGAATTATAAATCCTACCACTCTCAACAGGCAGGGAAATGATGTTGGAACACAGTACAGAAGCGGTATTTATTATGTTGATAATGAAGATTTGCCTGTTATAGATGCTAAAATTGCAGAAGTCCAAAAACGCTATCATTGTCCGGTTGTTACAGAAGTAAAAAAACTGGAAAATTTTTATGAGGCAGAGGATTATCATCAAAAATATCTCAAAAAAAATCCAAACGGATACTGCCATGTTGATTTTTCAAAATTGGAAAACAAGTAAAATATAAGTTATAACTATGTTTTTACCGGAACTATTGTTTAAAAAGATAATTGTAACAAAATGTAAAGCGGTATATAAAACTGCCTCAAATTCAATTATACTCACAGATATGATATGATATGATATGATGTGAGGTGACTTATAAAGTTTTATACCTTAAATGCCGTATATTTTAATACGGGAAACAATCGGGAAATTAAGGGAAACCGAAAAGGGAACAACAAAAATTTAAAAACTGCCATAAAAATGGCAGTCTTTTTTTTTGTGAAGTGTCATTACACGTTTTATTTGATAAAAGGTAAAACTTTTAATCCGCGTTTTTGAACTTCGTGCTGGGAATCAGGAAGTTCATAGCATTTTATGCAGCGTGCCTCATAGGTTTCATCACCGCCAATCATGATAAGGGGGGAATTTTTGTCAGCCGGTTTGCCGTCAATCAATCTCTGAGTTCTTGTTGCATGCTCACAGCCGCATTTCATACAAATTGCATGGAGTTTATCAACTTTTGTTGCAATACACATTAACTCAGGCATATGCCCGAACGGTTCAGATTTAAAGTCGAGTTCCAAGCCTGTTCCTATAATTTTTTTGCCTTCATCCATTAGCTTTGATATAACTTTTGTGATATTGCTGTCGAAAAATTGTAATTCATCTATAGCTACGACTTCATCTTCAGGTTTAACAACACTCATAATTTGTATTGAATGTTTAACCTTGATAGCATCAAGCCATAGGCCGTTACGTGATTCTATATAATCACCTTTTGAGCGTGTATCAACATCCGGTGAAATTACTTTTACTTTTTTCTTTGCAATAATACAGCGTCTTATTCTTCTTAAAAGCTCTTCAGTTTTGCCGCAGCTCATCGGTCCTGTGATTAACTCGAAACTATAACCTTCCATTATATCTCCCGTATGCCCCAATATATTTTTGTCTTCAAACAATTTTATTATAATTCTTAATTTTTAATTTGAAAATTAAAAGTAAAGAAAATGTTACTTTAAATTTTATTATACTATGATTGGTGAATTATTGAGAAAAAAAGAAAAATAGCTTATAATAAAAAAGCAGAGGAAAAACATGTTAGAAAAGCTATATAT
>CABLZX010000006.1:0-136529 GCA_902383995.1 uncultured Brachyspira sp. | reverse complement strand
TACCTAATGTGATTAATACTTCTGCCAAAGTAAAACCGAATCTTTTTGTCATAATAAAATAAACCTTTCTTTCTTATACTCTTTGTTATAATCTCTATATTTATTAATTATTCCCCACAACTAATCCTTTATAACTATTTGTAAAGAAAAATTAATTCTTTAGAATTAGTCTTAATTAAACTTGCGTTTTTCTTCTTCAGATAAAAAGCTGCAAAGCCCTTCCAATCGTTTATCTTCCATAGCATCAACCAGTTCCTGGATATTAGAAATTTTCTTAAGCGCAAAACCTGTTTCCGCAAGAAGCACACAATCATTACAAAGCCTGTAGCCATCATACTCAATGGATCCTGCAAGGCATTTTTGCTGCCCGCAGCAGTCGCATTCAAAGTTTTCATCTATAATATCGGGGTTGTCTTCGATGTCATCAATACGCATCTGTTCAACAACAGCCTGCATTTCTTCAACAATTTCTTTTTCTGATTTCATAAAAATATCCTTATTTAATTAGTTCAGCCATCTTTTTAACAGCTTCCGGAAGCCCTGTAAATACGGAACGCGAAATTATACTATGACCTATATTTAATTCAACAAGACCATTTATTTCGTGCATTCTGTGAACATTTTCATAGTTTAGACCATGTCCCGCATTAACCTGCAAACCGATATTCTGTGCTATTTCAGCAGCTTGTTTCAATTTTTGGAATTCAAGTTCTTCATTATCTGTACCAAAAGCTTCAGCGTAGGCTCCAGTGTGCATTTCTATAAACTGAGCACCTGTTTTTTTAGATGCCTCAACCTGTTCTTTTGTTGGATCAATAAAAAGACTGACAATTATTCCTGCATCAAGAAGAGGTTTTATAAACTCAGAAACCTTTTCGAGCTGTCCGGCTACGTCAAGACCGCCTTCTGTTGTGATTTCCTGTCTTTTTTCAGGAACAAGACATATAGAATAAGGCTTAATTTCAAGCGCAATTTTTTGAATATCATCAGCCATAGCCATTTCAAGATTTAGTTTTGTAGTCAGGGTTTTTGTTAAAGTATATACATCTCTGTCTTTAATATGTCGTCTGTCTTCTCTGAGATGAGTCGTTATTGAAGCAGCTCCGTTATGCTCGCAAACCGCAGCAGCCTTGATAGGATCCGGCTCTGCACCGCCTCTCGCGTTTCTTAATGTTGCTACGTGATCTATATTTACGCCTAAAAGCATCTTTCTACCTCTTTTCTATTTGAAATTTTCTTTATTAATCTTCAATAATGCTGTATATGACGGCAATATTGTAACATGTTGGCTTTTATCTTCAGAAGCACAGGCAAGCTCAATTGCCTCTCTAATAGAAGGCACAACCTTAATTTTTTCCTGTGGAATTCCTGCATATTTCAGTCTTGCAGCCATATCATTTGCCCTGATTCCGGATGTAATAATCTGTTTCTTCGCATTTTGCAGCTGCTCGAAATCACTGTCCCACAGCCAGGAAATATCACGACCGTCTGCATAGTTGTCATTTATTGCAATAACAATATTGGAATTTAAATCAACGGTTTTAAGAACTTCACTTGCACCCGTCGGATTTTTAATAAGCTGGATTACTGCCGGATGACCGTTTATTATGCGTTTCTCTGTCCGCCCGAAAATAGATTTGTAAGTATTCAAAGCATTTTGAATTTTCTCATGTGAATATCCGTTTTCAAACGCAAGAGCAATCGCAGCAAGCGCATTATAAGCATTATACAGACCGGCAAGTTTTACAGTGAACCCGTATATATTACCATTATGTCTTACTCTTAGTTCAGAATAGTCATTATAAACTTTCACATCAGCAGAATAGTCGCATTTATGGCGTTTGTAGCCGCATTTAGGGCAATAATAATGCCCCTGCTGAGCAAAAAATCTTTTAGAATATTCCAAAGGCTCGCCGCATAAACAGTTAAAGACTTCTGACGGCGCTTTTGATGAATGTTCATATGTACAGTCATACTCTACATTTTCAAAACCATAATAAACTGCATATTTTGTCCTGTCAAAAGTTGACACAATAGGATCATCTGCGTTTAAGACAAGCTTCAAATCCGGATTTTTATCAATGGCTTTTTTAATAAATTCAGCAGTTGCGGCAAGTTCTCCATACCTGTCAAGCTGATCCCTGAAAAGATTTGTCACTACAAGATAATCGGACGGGAGATAATCATATAATTTATTAAGATAAGCTTCATCGGACTCTATAACAGCATCATCAAATCTTTTAAAAGGGGCAAGGTTAAGCGCAAAAACATTTGCCACACCTGTAAGCATATTGGCACCCTTGACATTATGGATAACCCGTCTGCCTGAAGTTTCAAATATATGCGAAATTATGCCGGAAGTTGTTGTCTTACCGTTAGTTCCGGACACCGTAATCACATTATTTTTAATATAATTCCTGCAATGGCTGAGAAATTCCGGATAAAATTTCAAAACCATCTTGCCGGCAAAAGAAGTACCGGACGATTTGTAAAAAGTTTTTACTCCCCAGTATGCCGCACCGGCAATTATTAATGATAAATAAAAGCGTGTCTGTCTAATCATAAATAGTCCTTTGGACGTATTCCAATTCTGTTCAAGTTATTTTATACTTCAAATGATAATACAAAAGTTAAGAAAATAAAAATGTATTTATTTATTGCAATAATTTTTATAGCTGAGCTGATCATTGCAGCCACTCTTATAAACGGTATTATAAAAGCCGACAGAATGATCTGCTCGTTAAACAGCAAAGTTTCTGCGCTGAAACCTGACATAAAATGTGCATTGGCTCAAACCAGAGAATGTGTTTCCTGCCTGCAAACAAGTGTAAATTCTGTTATCAGTTTCGTAAAAAGAAAACATCAAGAGGTTATCCGCAGAGTTACAAAAACAATCCTGATATATTTAATTCTGCTGATAATGAAAAACAAATATAAAAAACTTGCTACATTCTGCCAGTATGCAGTTTTGGCAAAAGATTACTGGGACGGGCTTCCTGCCTGATTTGCTTGTAATTTTGAAAAAATATGATATAATCTAAAACAACAATGAAAGATGAGGTTGATTATGAGTAACAATAAATCATTTGCATTTGGTATGGGACTGCTTGCCGGTGTTGTAGGCGGTATTATCGCCGGAGTGCTTTTTGCACCAAAACCGGGCGAAGAGTCAAGACGTGAGCTTAAAGAAGCTGCGTGCGAACTTTACGAAAAGAACTCTCCCGCTATTGCCGAAGCTAAAAAACAGGCGCTTGAAAATGTTGACCTGATGAGATATAAGCTGGAAAGGCAATTCAGAAAATTCAATAATATGATAAAATCAAAGAAACTGTTAAAAGCTAAAGAGCTTGAAGCCGCTGATGATAGTTTTGATTATTAATTTATAGATACCGTAAAAGAGATAAAAAGGAAAAAATAAATGGACTTATCACAAGCAGCATTGAATAACGGCTTAACATTTCTTGCCTGGGCAACAGGTATTGTTCTAATTGTTGTTGCAGGATTTTTAGTTAAACTGTTAATAGACTTATCGGCTTTAGCCAAAAATGTAAACGAAACAGCTATACTTTTAAATACGGAACTCAAACCTACATTGAAGGAATTAAATGATACACTGCATTCAATAAATGCAATAGTAAAAAGTACAGACCAGGGTGTTGACAGTTTCAAAAGTGCAGTTGAGAAAACACTGGGCAAAACCAAAGTAATATCAGAATCTATCATAGGAGGTATTATCAAGGGGTTTACTACAGTGTTTAAAATTTTCGTAAAAAAATAGCTATTTTTGGTAATTATTTTTCAAAAATAGCCTGATAAAATAAATCAAAAGAAAAGGAGTGAAATAATTATGTCAGCAACTAAATTTTTAGCAGGTTTTATAGTAGGCGGTGCTATCGGAGCCATTGCCGGAATTTTACTTGCCCCTAAATCAGGTGAAGAAACACGTGCTCTTATTGCAGAAACTACAAAAGATGCTGTAAGACGCGCAGATGAAACAGTAAAAGAAATTCAATCAAAAGCTGATGATGTTGTATCTGATATGCAAAAAAAAGGTGATGAAATAAAAGAAAAACTTCAAAACCTTATCAATCAGCAAAAAGAAGCAAAAGCTGAATAGGATTTAAAAAAGCCGGAATATAAAATTCCGGCTTTTTTATTAGAATTTTCCTCCAATGGAGTAGTTTTCGTAATTCAGTTTTCCTGTCCTCATTGTATCAAACATTGCTCCGTAACCGGAATGTTGGTCAGCAAAATTTTTCCTGACGCCAAAACTATAACAATCGTAGCCGTATTGATTATGACCTTTCACACCATCAACATCAAAAAAGATTTCAGCGCAATGCTCTGCCTGATAAGTGCTTGTAACAGGTTTTCCATCCTCAATTACATAATTTCCATTAGAGTCAACTTCTGTTTTTGTATAAGTAGTTATACAACCGCCCTCTGAATTTCTTTTACCAAACCATACCAGAGTACCATCGCTTAAAACGGCACGCTCACCCGCTACCTTAGAGTATTTAACATTTCCATAACCGTCATTAGAGCGCGTCTTTGGCTTAATCTTATAATTGCCGCCGCAGCCTTTGGTATTTGAAGCAGAGCACCTTTCTATAACGTGCAATTTTTTAATAAAGCCGTCAAATTGTTCTGCTGCAGTCATATCTTTTTCAAAAAGGGCTTCATAATTAGAACCGCCAAGCTCTGCTCTACGCATATCCATAGCATTAACAATTTCTGAATATGTACGTTTTAACTTATTCACGATGACTTTTTCCTGATACTTGTTAACAAGCACAGGCAGCGTCATGGCAGCTACAATTCCGATGATACCTAATGTGATTAAGACTTCGGCCAAAGTAAAGCCGTAAAAGGGTTTTAAGGAGCTTAGATTACCTGCCCCCCCCCCCGAAAAGTGCACTGTGACTGATTTTCATCATAATTCTTCTCCTTATATATTACCTGTTCAAAGCATCTCTTAATGCTTTTTCTAAAACCTGAACTTTTGCCTGTAAAACTTTCACCTGAGATGAGCTGGAATCACTTTTAACGGAATTACGCTCAAGCTCGCGTTTGTATATTTTTAATTTTTCTTCCATTGCAAAGTAAAAAGGACTAAACATTCCAACCCCGACAGCAAGCCCGATTACAAGAATTGCAATTGTATAAAAAGCAATATTGACATCTTTGGTATAGTGGTAAACTTCCTGAGTCCCTGATATTAATTTTGGTCCCCATACCTGTAATGTTACAACATCATGCGAATTTAAAATTGCAAAATATATTACTGCAAGTATACCAAAATATGCTAAAATCTGAGCGAGTATTTTCATTTATTTCCTGCTTTCAAAATAATTTAGTACTTTCTTATATTTCTCATCCGGCTGGATTTCTAACTCTATTATCTCATCAGAAAACGGTTTTGTAAACCTTAGAAAGAATGATTGTAATACCTGCTCCTGAGTAGAAACTTTACCTTTGCCAGCACCGTATAGGGTGTCGTTATACACAGGGTGGTTTAGAAAACTTGTATGCACTCTTATCTGGTGTGTTCTTCCGGTTATCAGAGTAAGCTCAACAGCAGTAGCTTCTTTAAAACGATTTGTAACTTTTAAGATAGTGGTACTTTCTTTACCATCTTCACGTACCATCATTTTATGAGGCTGATTTGGATTTCTGCCGACAGGGAGGTTTATTATTTTCTCATCTTCTGGAAAGATACCCTTTAAAATTGCCCTGTATTTTTTCACAACAGTATGGTTTTTGATCTGTTCAGCCAGAAATTCATGTGATTTATTATTTTTAGCTATCATCAAAAGCCCTGAGGTATTTCTATCAAGCCGGTGAAGAATTCCGCGTCTAAAGTCGCCGTTTATATCTGAAAGGTTTTCTCCGAACTTATACAGCAGAGCATTTACCAGAGTGTTGGTGCGTTCCATATTTGTAGGATGTGTAAGCATGCCGGAAGGTTTATTAACAACAAGCATATTGTCATCTTCATAAACAATATCCAGCGGAATATTCTCTGGTTCTATCTTAAGGTTCTTTTCCTCAGGAATATTAACCTCAACTCTGTCGCCTTCTTTTAAGCTGTAAGAAGGCTTTTTTGCGCTGCCGTTAATCAAAATATCTGAGTTTTTTATAAATCCCTGAATTTTAGAACGAGAAAGCTCAGGCATAACCTCTGCAAGGTAAGCGTCAAGTCTGATATTTTCTTCGTTTTCTCCTGCAATTATAATCATAGTTTACTTGGTCTTTTTTAAAAGTATTAGTATTATAAGTGCAATCACACCAATATTAATAAATATATCAGAAATATTAAATACAGGAAAATTTACAAAAGTCAGTTCAAAGAAATCACGCACATAACCAAATACAATTCTCTCATGAAGGTTTCCTGCAATACCGGCTGTTAGCAGAGAAACAAAAAAGATGCTCTTCATAGAAATTGATTTAATATGTTTAAACACATAAAGGAATAAAAGTACAATCGCAACACAGGAAAGAATTATTAAAAACTCTCTTGAATCGCGCAGAATACTAAATGCTGCACCGGTATTTTTTATATAATTAAGGGCAAAAACCCCGTTATTTATATTAAGTCCGCTGTTAATTTCCCTGACAAGAAGATTTGATAAGTACAAGTCTGAAAATAAGAAAAATACAAAACAAACTATCAGATAAATAATTTTACTTAGATTTCTGTGCATTATCTTCCTCTAATTTTATAAAATGATTTTCAGGAACAACATTTACCCTTGTCATAACAAATGCCAGCCCGCTCATATAAACCCGAACCTTTGTATTATCAAGCGGTTCAGCTCTGGTAACTCCCACTGAGGCAATGTTATACTCATTAACATTATCTTTATTAGAGATAAACATTCTTTCTAATATCTGGTCTTCCGGAAGCCTTCTGAAAGCATCTTCCGATTTTGATGCAGGCTGAATAATTTTTTCTCTGTTAATTGAAGCTATAACAATATCTTCCTTTGGCAGGTCAATCTTCAATTCAGAAGTGTAGTCTTCACCTGCATTAATAAATGACGGCGCACTCAATTCCATCTTTATAAAACGTGCATCTCCGTATTTTAAAGTAGATTTTTCTTCAAGAATATTTTCACCGGAAATAAGCCAGCGGTTATTTATTTTCTTAAGATGGTAAACACAGTTTGCATATGCCTGAAGTTCTCCGCGAGCTGATATTACTTCTGAATCCTCTGTTGTAGTAGCATACGCGGTTTCTTCGGTTTGTACAGTTGCGTAGTCTGAATAAACTTTTATATCCTTAATCTTAGTTTGATAAGTTATATCAGGATAAGTTTCCCATGTTTCCTTTATAAGCTTGAAATAAACTTTTTTGTCATATCCGTCATTATTGATAAAATCATCAGAATATATTTGATACAGTCCTTCATAATCATATTTATTGGTCATGTCAGTCTGTCTGTCAAAAAGTTCTTTGATTTCCTTTTGAGCATCTGAATAAATACGATTTTTCTCAACTCTAACCTTATAAGCCGTAAAAAGTCCGGCATCAGCCGGCTGCCCAATATTTGCACAAAGTGCTGCACATAAAATAACAGGTATTATTAATTTCTTCATAGAAAAGATTATACAAAAAAATTTTTAAAAACGTAATAGTTTAAATACAGTATTTCATTAAAAAGAGTACAGTTTTTATACTGTACCCCTTCTAATGTTTATTTAATGTTTGCCATTAGTGCTGTTTATAAACTTTGGATGTATAATTTTCAATATTTGGCGTATCAATTTCAAACACATGAACTCGTGCCGGTCCAATATCAACACGTAATTCATTATCTACAGCCTGGAAAATACTTTCTTTACCGTATGAAGGAAGCATATTATGAAGTGTTTGTTTGTTTTTTAGTGTTGGAATTTTAATCTTACAAGCTACAGCCCTGTCTATATTCTTATTGGCAACCCATAGCAGGGTTCTTCCCTGATAATGACGGGCGAAGGCTATAATCTGATCATTTTTATCGCCTTCTTTATCAAGTTCAATAAAAGTACCTTTTGGACCAACTATATCAAGATTTTCAGCTCTTAATTTGTTTGCTGCACGCAAGAAGTTTCTGATTGATTCATCATTCCCGCCAGGTCTTCTTGAAAGATTAAACAAATCAAGTTTTCCATGGTGAACAGTCATTTCATGCGAATCTGTCTGGGTTACCGGGTTATATTTGTCAGCCCAAGGATATAGGTAATAATCCCCGGTCTGAAATCCGTCAACCTGATACATATTCAACATTGGCAGCCCTGCCTGCAGACCTACTGTCATTTTGCAATAATCAGCACCGCCATGGAACATCGGAGAAATATCGTCATGGGTTGCGAATGACCCGATTAAAGACTTACCCGGATCCAGACGGTATGACATATCAAGATTTTCTTTCACATAGTTCATAAATGTAGTTGCATCCGGCCATTCATGGAAAATGTGGTATTGACCGTATATCATATCAAAACCGGCTCTTAAAGAATCTTCAGGTCTGTCATAAGGCATATTTGCCTGAGGAGAAGCATCCTCATAAGTATATGTTTCGGCAAGCCATCCAAATTCAGGATCCCGCATTCTTGAATAAGGAATTAAAATATCCCAAAACTCAACCGGTTTTGCCCTTGCAACATCCGCGCGGATACCATCCACACCTAAGTCAATACACATGTCTATAAACTGCTTATGAAGTTCAAGCAATTTAGGATTTAAAGTTCTTTTTCCTTCGTCTTCCCAAGGCTGGAACATTCTAATATCATTCCATCCCTGAGGAGTTTTAGCAAGTCCGTCACGTTCCATAGCCATCCACTCAGGATGCTTCAAAAACATTTCATATGATGCACAACTCGGCAAATCAAGCATTACTTTAATATCACGTTTATGACACTCATCAATGAATGCTTTAAACTGTTCTTTCGGACTTCTAGGATCATTTTTATCAACGAGCATAGGGTCTATTTCCAGCAAGTCAAGAGGAGAATATACTGACCCTGCTGTACCCATAGCCTTAACTTTTCCTGGAGTATTTACAGGCAATACATGCAGAGTATTAAACCCGTCCTCTTTTACCTCATCAAGGCGTTCAATTGCATTTAAGAAGGTTCCGTTTTCTTCCCCGTTATCAATATATCCGTTGCCGTTTAAATCTTTAGCATTAAAAGTTCTTGGAATCATTGCCAGAATATTAGCTTCATTATTCTTGAGCATTGTTCTTAAATCATTTTTATAAATAATATGTTTAACTTCTTTTGGTTCGGATACAGGAGCTGAAGATTCAGTCTGCCGGGTCTGGGCAGGCTTTACTGCCGGCTTATTAATGGCAGCAAGCGTTGTAAGATAAGCTGAAAGCAAATTTGAACCCTGCAGTTGGCTGGATGAAGCATCAGGTTGAGCTGTAACCGGATTTGATACAGGTTTTGTTTTTATAGTATTTAAATGTTGAGCTAATAAATTTGTATTTTGAATCATATTATTAACCTTTTTTCTGTGTCCTTTCCGGTGTTTTCAGTCTTCCAAAGAAGAATTGTGAAAGAATTGTAACGCCTAAGAGAACTCCGCCAACTGTTCCAAAGATTTTCAGCCATTTTTTAGTATTAAAGGCGCTTCTTCCAACATTTGACATCAATTCATCAGGAGCAATACCTGTGAGCCAGAATTTACGTTCTGAGCTTGCATGAGTTATCTTGTCATGGAAAACATGGTACTTTTTAGCAAAGTATTCACTGTCGCCTATATCATATGCCACATTGCGTCTATGTTCATCAAGCATCTTAATAAGTCCGCTGCTTTCAAGAATTTTTCTTGTATCATCACTGTATGGACATTCATACACAAGTCCCATTGCACGTTTAAAGAATTCCGCATCATTAGGGATTTCAACTCTTGTAAGCTTTTTATTTTTACCCATTTTTTGATTGATAACTTTTCCGTCTTTAACTTTAAGTTCACCCATTTCGTCACTAGGTTCAATATTTCTGAGAAAGTCAAGTTTTGTTTCAAAATCACATGAGTGCCCTTGCATTGTAAAGGTTTTACAATGTTCAACAAGTTCTTCTTTTACTTCCAGACTCAGACCGTTTAATGAGTCCAGATTTTTAAGAGTTGCAACTCTTCTGTACAAATCAAGAGTATTAATTAATCTTGCAAATGAGTTTTTTACACCTATAAGTCTGTTATTTACAAAAGACACCTGAGTAGCCATTAAGGAACCGTTAGGTGCTCCGTTTCTGCCTATAAGCTTTTCTGCTGTGGCTTTCATATTAAGAGCCTCAAAAGAACGCGCCGCACCTTTGTATGTTGTTTCAACATGTTCAAGATATTTCGGAGGAATTTCTCCGCCTTCTACAACCCTGTCAAGTTGTGCAACTTTTGTGGTTATGGCAGAAAGAACTCTGCGATATTCATCATCATTTGAAGCTACCTTTTCAACCTTATCCCTGAATACCTTATACATTATTTCACGATCAAGACGGGTAGCAGCAAGTTCTTTTGGAGTAAATTTGAAAATTTCAGGAAGGTCATTTGCCAAATCGTTCCAGTAATTAGGAAGTCCCATTTCAGGTGCTGAAGCAAATTTTGTATAAACATATTTATTCAATACACTTCTTCTTGCATTAAGGTCAGTAACGATATTTGCAACCTTACGGATAGTCTTTTGTGCTCCCATATCGAGAACTGCAGAAGGCGACTTAAATATAACTTTAGCAACAGGCCCATCTTCTACAGAACCGCTATATAATTCTCTGAACAAAATCTCTTTGTCTAAGTTATTTATAAGAGGAAGTCCTTTAGCTTCAGCTGCCTTATTATAATTATCAATATTATTTCTTATCAGATCATCAATAGAATCAACTACATCCTGAATGCTTAATTCACCTTCAACGGCACTGAATTTTGCAACATTTTTGCCTGAAAATCCTTTTTCATCAAAATGTTTTATAAGAACTTCTGTATCAGGAATAATTGCGTTGAGCTTAGATTGGTCTACGTTACTTTTCAACATTTTCTTTTGCAGAGCTGCAGCCATTAAAGGAATTTTACTTTTGTTAATAGTATATTTAGGATTTTCGGAAATCAGAATTGTGCGCAAATCGTCTTCCATTGCCTGTGAAGTAATAGGATCCATACCTAAACCGACTGTTCTTGTAATCTTATGAAGCAAATCATCAGTTATAGGCTCATCTTTATGCAATTCGATGAGATTATCAAGAGCTTTAACAATCCGGTCTGATTTTGCCTTTTTAGTTGCGTTCGAGAAGTCATTTATCATTTTCTCATTTTGTTTAAGGCGTCTGTTATCCTGCCATTTTAAAAGATATGGTTCCATTTTATTACATATCAAAGCACTCATAACAGGGGTGGCTACACCTGCAGTTAACATCCAGAGAGTATTGTTCTGGAGTGCAAGTTTTCTCATTTTTTCCTGAATAAAGTCGCGGCGGTTAGGAATATCTCTTGGAACGCCGAGTCTGTCGCCTATTTTATTAATTTGATCATCTGAATACAAATCCCATGGAATAAATTGATGATCCTGATAAAAAGGTTTCTTTCGCCCGAAACTATCTTCGTATTCCGGCATAACATTAACACCATGAATTAGTTTTGCAGGAAGCTGTATTGCAAGCTTAGGCCAAATTGCCATTGAAGCAAAGAATGAAGCAAGTCCGACAAACTCCATACCTTTAGTCATAGGAGTTGTCTTTTTAGCATAAAGATATGATGCAATAGCAAGACCGCCTAACTTCATGCCTAAATCATTCAGTTTACCAAGCTGGTGGTCGTTTGCTTCGCCTTTTACAGCTCCATGAAGCGCTTTGGCATCATATATCATATCTTTTAAAAATATTGCCGGCGCTGTAAAAATATTACTTTTTACAATATGTCCCTGACCTTTTAAAGGTTTAATAAAGGTTCTGTTAGCAAGTTCCCTGTTAATATCAAAGTTAGGTTTAGCCTTTTTAGGAGTAATAACTTTTACCTCAGGCTCCTCTTGTTTCGGGTGGGTTTTAATTTGCTGTATGTAGTTTTGGATTAAATTTGTTCTCATACTAGTTCACCACATACTTTCTGTCTTTTTCTATAATATCAGCACTGTCAAGCTTTGAAGGTTTTTGAGAACTTGACATTACATTTAAAACACCAAGAATGGATGATAAAAGAGCGGTTCCAAGGAGAAGTTTACCGGAATATTTTCCAAGAGAGCTCTTATCGCCTTTAAAGAAATCTATGGCACTATCGCCAAGACTTTCAAAGAATTGTTCTGTAGATTTTTTAAATCCTTTTGCATTGAAGAATTTATCCCAAGGTTCCTGGAATGCCAAACCTACACCTACTGCAGCCCATAAATATGATGAAATATTTTTGGCAAGATTTGTTTTTACAACAATTTCTTTTATACGCGGCTTAACTTCCTGGTCTGAATCTTTAAGATTTGTCCCCATACCTAATTTTTTAGCAACTCTGTCGTAATATTGGTTCCTCTTTTCGCCTTTTGTTTCATTTCCGTACAATAGATCCCAGCGAGGGAATTCAACGCTCTCAAAAACTTTATGGTACTCAATACTTGTAATATCTGTATCATTTATATTTTCAGGCAGTTCATAAATAACTTTTGCATATGGAAGTTCGGTATCAACTCCTGTAAGAGTTTTAACAGGTTTTGTTACAAAGGATTTTGAAATTTCCTTCATAATACCGTAGAATAAGACACCCAGAGCCATTTTTTTACCGAGAGATTGTGCTTTCACTGTTTCATTAGGGGCAAAGTGTTTATTTGCAGCATTGAAAACTGCCATCAGCATGCCGCTGCCCACAAGATAAGGAACCATGCCGAGTGTCAAAAATTCATAAAAATTAGCGTTTTTGCTTCCTTTCAGCCCCTTTGTCGGATACAGCGTCAAAGCATTTGAAAGCTTGTCAAATCCGATACGCATGCGGTTTGATAAACTGTTTTTCAGAACTGTATCATGGGTGTAAGGAAGTTTTTTTTCATCATTTTCCTTCTCTCCGGCAGAAAAATTTATGTTGCTGTAGCGATTTGTAATCGGTAAAATCATTGTTACTCCATACACATTAGTCTGTTCATATAAGAGCCGTCAAAACTTTTTTTTGCCATTTAGAATAAGTTGCTTTACATTTTTTTACATTAAAGAACCCCGAAACATTTTCGATTTAAAATCCCAAAATCTATACAAATAAAAGCAGATTATTGACAGAATCATTCTAACAAAAACAAAATAAATATCAAGAAATTTTATTTTATTTCTTCATACAATCCCGGAGCTTCCTGAATACTGACATTATTTAAAGGTATACGCAAAACTTTTACACTTACTGTTCTGTTTGCATATTCAATCGTTATAATATCACCTTCTTTGAGCTGTTTGCCGGCTTTAGCCGGATTACCATTTACAGAAATCCTTCCGGTATCGGAAACTTCGTTAGCGACAGTTCTTCTTTTAATCAGCCTTGAAACTTTTAAAAATTTATCTAATCTCATAATTTCTCCATTTGTTCATATTTTAGCATGTAATCTTCATTTGTGATATAATCCGGTTATCGAAAAACGGAGCGTTAAAAAATGAAAAAAAATATAATAATTTCTGCTTTATTAATATTATTTGGAATAGGCTGCAGCGTTTGTGCCGGAGAAATCAAATTTGTTCAGGTATCTGATGTTCATTATTCAAACGAAAGTGAATATCCAAAAAAAGTTTTGGAAGCGGCTGTAAAAGATATTAATAAGCTGGATAACGTTTCATTTGTAATCTTTACGGGAGATAATATTAACGATCCAAATCCGGAATATGTCGGAGAATTTACAAAAATAGCAAACAAATTAAATGTTCCCTATTACATTGTTATCGGAAACCATGATGTATTTAAATCTAACGGACTTTCAAAAGAAAGATATTTTGAGCTTGTAAAAGAAAATAATTTTTTCTTTAAATATAAAACACCTAATTATGTGTTTAAAAAAGATGAATTTGTGTTTATTGTAGTTGACGGGGCTAAAGAAGTAATACCCGGAACAACCGGTTATTTTAAAAAAAATACGCTTGACTGGCTGGAAAAACAATTAACAAAATATTCAAAAAATCCCGTAATAATTTGTCAGCATTTTCCACTGCTTGAACCGAAACCTTCAAAATCTCATAACACTTATAAGGCGGAAGAATACCTTGAGTTGTTAAAAAAACATTCAAATGTAATTGCACTCCTTTCCGGTCATTATCACATGAATTCTGAAAAAATGCAGGACGGAATATATCATATAAATTCGCCATCCCTTTTAGCTCTGCCTAACCAGTATAAAGTTATTGACATTGTCACTACAAAAGGATTTTCTCCAATGATTTATACCCAGTTAAGGGAACTGGATGTAAAATAACCGGCAGTTGCTTTTTTTAATTAATAATAATATAATTAATATTATTATAAGTATTATTAAAAATTATTTAAGAGAGATAAAAAAATAAATGAGTGAGACGACAAATATAGGAATTGTATTTAATTTAATACTGATTGTTCTTTTACTATTGTCTAACGGCTTCTTTGTAGCATCAGAATTTGCTATGGTAAAAGTCCGGAAAACCCGTATTGAACAACTGGTAAATGAGGGGAATTTTAACGCTAAAATTGCACTTGAAGCGTTGAAGGATTTAGACAAATTTATAGCAGCAGTACAACTGGGCGTTACTATTTCAAGTATCGGTTTAGGATGGGTCGGAGAAGGAACTCTGGCAACTATAATTGAACCGGTTTTTGCATTCCTGCCTGGTATTAGCAAATCAATTGCAACACATACTGTTTCCGTATCAATTGCGTTCGCTCTTATAACTTTTCTTCATGTTGTTATAGGTGAACTTATACCAAAGTCTATTGCACTTGAATACACAGAATCAACTGCTCTGGTTGTTGCAAGACCAATGAAATTTATTACAACAATTTTTAATCCATTTATATGGTTACTTAATGGTTTTGGAAATTATCTTTTAAATATGATGCACATTCCGCATTCTCACAAAGGTTCTCTTGTTCATTCAACAGAAGAACTGGACATGCTTGTAAATGCAAGTTATAACGGCGGAGTGCTGAATGAAACCGAAAAGGATATGCTTCATAATGTATTTAAATTTTCAGATCTTACTGCAAAACAGGTTATGATACCAAGAACTGATATGGTTTGTATTCCAGAAGATATGACCTTTGAAGAGCTTAACAACCTTGCTGCGGAAAGCCAGTATACAAGGTATCCGGTTTACAGTGAGGATATTGACCATATTACAGGGTTAATACATGTTAAAGATTTATATTCTTTATCTCTAAAAAATGAAGAGCGTCCTATAAAAGATTTGGTAAGAGAAATTCTTCTTGTTCCTGAAACAATTACAATGGACAATCTAGTACTTGAATTTAAAAAGAGAAAAGGACAGATGGCAATTGTTGTTGATGAATTTGGCGGAACTTCAGGTTTAATTACTCTTGAAGATGTTCTGGAAGAAATCTTTGGTGAAGTGCAGGATGAGTTTGACGAAGAAGAAGAATGCGACATTAAAGAAATTGAACAGAATAAATATATAGCAAATGCTATGATGCGAATTGATGAAATGGCTGAGTTTTTCAGTATACCGGAAGAAACCGTTGACGATGAAGATGTTGATACTATAGGCGGACTTGTTGTCAAACTTTTAGGAAGACTTGCTGAAGTAGGAGATACAGTATCATTTAACGATTTAACATTTACAGTTAAAGAAGTTGACGGCGCAAGGGTTACAAGGGTTGAAATCATAAGAAAGCCGCATGAAGAGGAAAATAAAGAGGACTCAACCGATAATGATTAATATAGCCATGGGATTTGACAGTAATTTTGCACCTTATGCTGCTGCAGCAATCAAATCAATATTACAGCATAATCAGAATGTTAACTTTTATCTGATGTATGATAATTTAAAAAAATCAGATATGGCGAAAATTGAAGCTATGATTGATTCTGAGGAAAAAAGGGCAGGCAAGACTTTCTGGGTTAATATGTCCGGCAAATTTGACAATTTATTCACCGGCTCATGGTCATCCAGTGCAGTGTATTTTCCTCTTGCACTTCCGTCAATTTGTCAAGATGAAAGAATTTTATTTTTAGATGCAGACACAATGGTAATGGGAGATTTATCGGAATTTTATAATCAGGATTTAGCAGGATATTATCTTGCAGGAGTTCATGATTACGGAATGGTTGCAAATATCAATTCCGGAGAAGAAATTGGTATCGACAATAATAAAAAATTATTTACTAAGGAATATTTTAAAGATTTTCTTAATTGGGACATTGAAGAAATGAAAAAATATTTCAACAGCGGCATGATGCTGATGAATTTGAAATTGATGAGAGAAGAAAATATTGAAGAAAAAATCTATGCAAGCTTAAAAGAAAAAATCTTTGCTTTCCCGGATCAGGATTGTATCAACTATGTATGCCATGACAAAGTAAAAATATTAGAAACAAGATATAATTATATGGTGCTTCACGATAACACATGGGATAACCTGTCCGCTGAGGTTAAGAATAGCTTACTAAAGTACAAACAGGAAAAAGAAATCCCTTTAATAGTACACTTTTTAAAGAAACCTTGGCGTAAACCTGTAGAAGAAGTTTCTTTTTCAAAAATTTACAATCAACTAAGGAAGTTAACACCATACAAAAACCACCGTTCAAGACAAGAAACTTTCCAATTCCGCTGGAGCAAAAAAGGAAAGTATCTTAGAATTTTGAACAAAACCATATTTGATTTTTAAGCTTAAGCCTTTTTATTTCCGGTCAAAAGAGCAATACCGGCACCGATTAAAGCAAGAGCACCTCCGCTTATTGCTGCCCACTTACCTGCGGCTACAAGCTTACCTTTTCTAACAAGTTTATCAACCCTTTTAGCAGCCTGCTTGCCTTCATCAGTTGTTAAATCAAATATCTTTATAGCTTTTAGTCCCTCTTCATTCGTAGATTTACCTGTTAAATATTCAGTAATCTTGCGTTTATACAAGTTTCTGTAGTTATTGAATGATTCTTGCTCAAATTGTTTTTGATCAAGAATAAATTGGTTAATTTCTTTTACTGATTTTCCGTCAACAATTTCATCGATTGCCTCGTCCAGAGGCAGTTTAGAATCCAGTTGGAACTTATGGGAATTTTTCATGAAAACTTCCTTCATTTTTTCCGGTTCTGTATTTTCAGCAAATAACAAGTTATCATAATCAGCAATAGCTTTCTTTTGATTTTCAGGCAATTGCTGAAGAATGTCTTCTCTTGAGCGCTTGATTAAATCATCCCAGTTATCTACACCAAATTCTTCATAGCCTTCCTGTATAATCTGGTTAACTACCGCCTTGCGCTCTTCTTTGGATAAGGTCTTCAAACTCGGACCGCCATCAGCAATCTCTTTAAGAACATCATCCGGAATATTATCAATAGAACCTGTTTCCGCAATTTGTTTTAATTGTTTAGACTTCTTAGTCATCAATTCAATATCATCATGTACTTCTTTATCTAAATAGCTTGAAACAAACTCATCAGTTACTAAACCTTTTTTCAAATGTGGATTGGATAAATACCCTCCTATACCTCCGGCAACAACACCCAATCCTAATCCTGCACCTGTATAAACAACTGTTCTTTTATTGTCAACCGGTTGAATCATTTATTACTCCTTTTATTTTTACAAATGGTCATTGATATAATACATGAACAAAATTATTTTTGCTACTACATCACAAACTTTAGTAATTTTAAAACTTTTCCTCTTTTTAAATGATGTGGCAAAAGGCAGATGTTATAGAATAGTAATGTAAAGAAATATTAAACAATGTTCGGGTGGATTAATGGATCAAAGTTTTGATTTCACATCTTACAACAATATTAAAAGACTACAGGAAGAGGAACTAATTGCGTTGTGGGAGGAATATTTTAAGGACAAGTCTAACAAAGAAGTTAGAGATACTTTGATTGTGCAGTATATTTATTTAATCCGCTACGTTGTAGGACGTGTTAAGGTAAATCTTCCTGCGACAATTTCAATAGAAGATATTGCAGGGTACGGGGTAGAAGGTTTAATTAATGCAATAGAAAGATATTCTCCGCAAAAAAATACCAGATTTGAAACTTACGCATTGATAAGAATACGCGGCGCTATCTTAGATAAAATCCGTTCCGAAGATTTTCTGCCAAGAAGTGTAAGAAAAAAAATTAAAGATATAAAAAATGCACAGGAAATTCTAAAGCAGGAACTCGGCAGAATGCCGACCACATCTGAAATTGCAAATTATCTTAATATGGATGCCGAAAAGGTTAACCAGATTATGGCTGAAGATACCACAATGACATCCATTTATGAAAAACGCGGCAATACAGATGATAGTGTTGAAATCATTGATACAATTCAGGATACTAACAAATTAAACCCTCAAGAAAATATGGAAGAAAAAAATGTTAAGCAGGAACTTGAGAAAGCTCTCCAGCGTCTTCCTGAACGTGAACGTATCATAATGGTTCTTTACTATCAGGAAAACATGACGCTGAAAGAAATCGGGGCTACCATCAATATGTCTGAATCCCGCGTATGCCAGTTACATGCACAGGCTATTATGAAGCTTAAAAACATCCTCAGCGAAAACAGAACTTCCCGTATGCGCCAGAGTATTATTGCTTAACGTTCTATATCATAATCAAAAATTACAAAATCTATCCTTCTGTCGCTAAAGTCTTTACGTGCAACATTGTCATTGAAAGGCATTATTTCGCCAAACCCTTGCGGGAATATTCTGTCGTATGGGAATTTGGTTTGTATAACAACATAATCTACTATTGCATTTGCCCTCATAATAGTTAATTCCCAATCATACTTCATAATATTCTCATGAGAAATAGGCTCATCCGTATGACTTTCTACAACGCATTGATTATCAAAGTTTTTCAAAACCTCAGAAATACAATTCAAAAGCATCTTTCCATCCGGTTTCAGCACAGAACTGCCTTTCTCAAAAAATTCACTCTCATCAATACTTAAAACCAACCCGCGCGGGACTTTAGTATATACTATTGTCTTTTTCCGAGGCAGAGTTTTTTGGAAATCATTTTCAATTAAGCTTACCTGCGAATCAAAAACCGTACTGACATACAGGGGTTGAAATTCTTCTGCCGCTCCCGTATCCGGCAAAAATAATATTATTACTAATAGCAGCACAAACAGTTTCAAGACACAACACCTCGAAACACATTATTTATTAAATGAGCTAAATCAGCTATTACCTGATAAGGTTAAGGCTTTAAAACAGCATAAACATAATTATCATTAAAATATCTATTTGCGCATTGCTGTAATTGCTCGGACGTTACAGCCTTTACTGCCTCTTTTGTTTTCTCAAGAAAATCAAAACCCAGCCCCATAATTCCATGATGAGCTAAAATACAAGCCTGCTGGTTATTTGTTTCTGTTGTAAACGCCCATTTACCGATTATATTATTCTTTGCATTTTCAAGTTCTTCCTCACTTACAGGAATTGATTTGATTTTTTGAATTTCTTCTTTAAAACCTGCAAGAGAGACATCAATATTCTTAGGTTCAGTTGCAATATAAATTGAAAAATTCCCGCACAGTTCAAGCGGTTCGTAAGAACTTCTTACAACATAAGCAAGACCTTTTTTATCTCTTAACTCTAGAAACAATCTGGATGAAAGACCTGAAGCACCAAGAATAATATTCAGCAATACAAGTGCAGGATAATCCTTATCTAAATAAGAAGGAACTCTCCACCCTTTAAGCAGGTGTGCCTGGTTTGCATCAGGTTTTATTATTTCTGTATCTCTGTGCGAAGTTAAAGGTTTAACAGGAATAAGATTTTTTTCGCACTTATCATTCGGGAGTTCTGCAAAATTTTTGTTTAATTCAGGAAGAACACTATCAAAATCAAGGTCGCCCACAAAAGTAATCACTTTTTTACTGTTTTGTAATATAGAATTATAAGCTTCAATAATATCCTGTTTGGTTATATTTTTAATATTTTCAAGTATTTTTGTTGAAGTATTGCCGTACGGATGATTCTCAAACATAGTCTTGTAATAAGCATCAGACACCTTAGCTCGCGGAGAATCCAGTTCTGCCGTAATTTCTCCTTCCATTTTCGCAATTTCTTTATCAAATTCTTCAAAAGTAGAATTTTTTATAATATCGGACATAATTTCAAGCGCTTTTGAAAAATCTTCATTTAAACAAACAAATCTAAATCTCAAATAATCCTGCTTTAATTCATTGGAAAATTCAATTGCATAAGAATCCAGTTCTTCTGCAAGCTTTTCAGCTGTTCTGTTTTTGGTACCCTGAAGAAACAATCTTGTCATAAGAACATAAATACCGGCGCTTTTTTCAGGACTATTAATAGAAAAATTCATACAAAGCGCAACTCGCGGAGTATTTTCATTTCTCTTATAAAAAAATTCAATATTATTATTCAGATTAGTAATTTGTTTATTCATATATCTCTCCTATATGAGGATTTTAACATAATTAATTAAAACAGTAAAGTTTTCTTGCACTTAGACAGTATTTTACATATAATAGGGATATGAATATGAAGAGAATTAAATTAAGAAATTTTGAAATAGGCGGGGATAAACTCACAATACTTGCTGGTCCCTGCGCTATTGAAAATCAGGATATTTTAAACAGAACAGCTGAAAAGCTGAAAGAAATTACCGAAAAACTCGGCATCAACTATGTATTTAAATCATCTTTTGATAAAGCAAACCGCTCTTCCATTACTTCTTTCAGAGGTCCAGGTATGGAAAAAGGGCTTGAAATGCTTGCAAAAATAAAAAAAGATTTTGACCTTCCGATAGTAACGGATATTCATACTCCGGAACAGGCTGCACCTGTTGCGGAAGTAGCAGATATGCTTCAAATCCCTGCATTTTTATGCAGACAAACAGATTTGCTGGTGGCAGCTGCCAGAACAGGTAAAATAGTAAACATCAAAAAGGGTCAATTTCTGGCACCTGAGCAAATGGGACCGCTTATTAAAAAGGTTGAAGACAGCGGAAACCATAACATACTTCTAACTGATCGCGGAACATCATTCGGCTACAATAATCTAGTGGTAGATTTTCGTGGAATTCCTATAATGCAGGAGTTTGGCTACCCTGTTATATTTGATGCAACACACAGTGTGCAGCTTCCAGGCGCAAACGGTTGTTCTTCAGGCGGGGACAGAAGATTTGTCCCTTACCTTGCAAAAGCTGCAATGGCTGTCGGTGCAAACGCGTTATTCTTTGAAGTTCATCCAGAACCGGATAAAGCACTGTGCGATGGACCAAACATGGTTCCGTTAGACAAGGCGGAAGAGCTGTTCAAAACTTGCAAAGATATATTTGAATTGATAAGGCGGTAAACATGATTTTAAATACATATATTGCGGGACCTTTTGATGCCAACAATTATTTGTTAATGGACAAAAACACAAAAGAAGCAGTTCTCATTGATTGTTCTGAATATAAACAGGAAATCATAGAGGATATATATAAACTGGGAGCTAAGGTTAAATATATCCTTTTAACCCATGGACATTTTGACCATATTTTAGGGGTTAATAAAATGACGGAAGCTCTAGGCGTAGATGCTTATATAAACAAAGAAGACGTAATCCTTGCGGAAAATATTAATATGATGCCGAAATTATTAAACTTGCCAATGGCAGAAGTTCCTGTGATAAATGGTAGAATTGAGGATTGGCAGGAATTTCAGTTGGGTGAACATAAAATAAAAGCAATTCCTACCCCGGGACATACAGAAGGCGGAATGAGCTTTTTAGTTGATAACGAATTTCTATTTTCCGGAGATACCTTATTCTGCCAGAGTTTTGGACGAACAGACCTGTTTGGCGGAAATATCAAAAAGCTTGTAAACAGTATCAAAAATGTACTTTTTGAACTTGACGACAATATAATTGTTTACCCGGGACATGGACAGTCCACAACAATAAAATTTGAAAAAACTTACAACGAAATTTTAAACTATAACGAATAAAAGAGGATTAAAATGAAAGAACAACTGGAACAAATTTATGCCAATGCCGTTGCAGATTTATCAAAAGCAGCATCTATCAGTGATTTAGATGAAATAAGAGGTAAATATCTCAGCAGAAAAGGGGAATTTAACGAAATAAAAAAGAACCTTAAAAATTTGTCGGATGAAGATAAAAGAATTGTCGGCTCTCTTGCAAATGAGATAACCCAAAAGCTTGAAGCTTCTCTAAAAGAAAAACATGATGAGTTTTACAAACAAGAACTTGATGCAAAACTTTTAAAAGAAAGAATTGACATTACTCTGCCGGGGAAATTTATACCGCGCGGAAAAGTTCACCCTATAACTTCAACTACAAATGAGATTGTTTCAAGCTTACAAAGCCTTGGCTTTTCTGTTGTTCCGGATATACAATCCCCGGAAGTTGAAACTGACTATTACAACTTTGATGCGTTAAATGTACCAAAAGATCACCCGGCGCGAGATGTCCAAGATACTTTTTATACAACAATAGCCAAAAATATAGTTTTAAGAAGCCAGACATCGGGGGCTCAGATTCATGCAATGGAAGGACAGAAACCGCCAATCAGGGTGATTGCACCTGGCAGAGTTTACAGAAATGAAAACATAAATGCCCGCAAAAATAATTTCTTCCACCAGATTGAAGGACTTTATGTAGATAAAGATATTACATTTGGCGACTTGAAAGGCGTTTTAAATGAATTTATCAGAATCTATTTTGGAGCAAGCCGTCCGACACGTTTCAGAAGCAGCTTCTTTCCGTTCACAGAGCCTTCTGCTGAAGTTGACGTTCAATGTATTATGTGCGAAGGTAAAGGCTGCAGAACCTGCTCCGGTACAGGATGGCTTGAAGTATTAGGATGCGGAATGGTTGATCCTAATGTTTTAAGAAATGTCGGAATTGATCCGGAAGTTTATACCGGATTTGCGTTTGGTATGGGAGTAGAAAGACTTGCAATGCTAAAATACGCAATTGATGACATAAGATTATTCTTTAATAATGATGTAAGATTTTTAAAACAATTTTAAAAAAGCGGTCAAAACGACCGCTTTTCTTTTAGAAACATTTCTTATGTATAATATTAACTATTTTATTCTGCAAAACATACGATTTGATAAAAATATTCCCCATACGATTCAGGAACTATAGCTGAAAAAGAATATGTTCCAAATTCATAAGATTTTATCGGATACCTTTGTAAATCGTAATCTATTGAATCAGATATTAATATCTCTTTTGCATCACAGTTTATCATATACTTATTCATTGTATACCAAACCTTTTTCTTATACTTTACCTCAAGCTCTTTAAATCTTTTTGAGCCGTCGTTTAAATCTTTAATCCAAAAAGAAGCCAGGTTTTGTCCGGAATAATTTTTTGTATATTCAATGCTATCTCTGTCAATATACATTTTGTTATCAATTTCTATCCAGGTAGCAGCTTCTACTGACATAATTAAAGCTGAAAGAATTACAGAAAATATTACAAAATACTTTATCATACTTAACTCTCACTATATTAATTATTTAACAACCTTATTCAACCCATGCGGCTTGTCAACATTCCTGTGAAGACACTGAGCTGTTTCCAACGCAAGAAGTTGAATAATTACAACAATACAGAAACATTTCACAATATCGCTTTCACAGTTTATGTTTATATTAAACTTTGTTTTTATCTTTTCGTTGGAACATCCAATAACGCAAAGCGGCGGATTATAGTCTTCTTCAATTTTATTAAGATTTTTTATTGCGGTGTAGCTCAAATCATTCACTGAAATATGAATCATTGCTGGTTTGTGATTTAAAATTGCAACATGCCCATGCATAAATTCACCCAAAATATTTGAATAAACATTTATATAAGAGGTCTCTTTTATTTTCAGGGAAGCTTCCTTTGCTATTGCATAAGAAATTCCATCGGCAGTTATAACAATATTTTTAAACTTTGCAAGAAATTTTGCCATATCTTTAATCTTAGGATGAAGCTTGTATGTATCATTTACCGCCTCGGAAAGCCGGTTTAATTCAGCCAGATAGCCGGCAATATCAATACCTTTATGTGCTGCATATTTTAAAACAAGCAAAGTACAGCATAACATCTGGGTAGTCAGAGATTTTGTGGCAGCAATACTTTTTTCTTCGCCTGCACAGCAGTCAATCTTAAAATCAGAAGCCTGCCAGATTGTAGAATCTTTTTTATTAGTAATACAAAGGGTTCTCATTCCAAATTCTTTAGCTTTTCTTAAAGCAGAATTTGTATCAGAGGTTTCGCCGGACTGTGTTATAAAGACATACAAAATATCATTATCATGCGGAACAGCTGATTTCAACAAAAATTCGCTTGAATATATTGCACGAGCCTCCATGCCGGCAACATTTCCGAATAAATCAGCAGCATATCTGGCGCAATGATAAGATGACCCGCTTGCAACAATAACAATTTTAGAAATATCTGTAGGAATATCAAACAAAATATAATTGTTATCATTTACATGAGTTTTAAGCAAATTTTCAAGAACAGCAGCCTGTTCAAAAATTTCCTGCTCCATACTCGATTTTTTATTTTCTTTAAAAAACATAAACACCCTTAAATAACTTCTACGGTATTAATTTCTAATTTACTGCCGGCAGCGCCTGCGCAGTGTCCAGATCTATATATACCTCAAGGGCAGGCTTATAAGCCTACCCTAAGATTTCTTTCATAAGATCATTAACGGCTTTAGGATTAGCCCTGCCCTTTGTTTCCTTCATAACCTGACCAACAAAGAAGCCAAGGAGCTGGACTTTACCGTTTTTATATTTTTCTACCTGTTCAGGGTTGGCATCAGCAACCTTCTGACAGATTTCTTTAATTGCACCTTCGTCTGAAATCTGGCTTAAACCGCGTTTTTCAACAATTTCAGAAGCCTTTGTACCGTCTTTCATCATATCTATAATAATCTGTTTACCGATATTATTTGAAATTGTATTTTTTTCAATCAATGCAATCAGCTCAACAAGATTTTCAGGTGTAAGTTTAGTTTCAGAAATATCCAGTTTTTCATTTTTGAGATAAGCAGCAATTTCGCCCATCATAAAGTTAACTGCGATTTTCGGATTAGCACCGAGTTCAAGAACTTTATCAAAGAATAAAGCAAGACTCATCTGTTCAACAATTACACCTGCATCATATTCACTCAAGCCTAAACTCATATATCTCTGACGTTTTGCTTCAGGTAATTCAGGCATTTTAGCCCGGATGTCTTCCACCCATTCTCTTGAAATTTCAAGAGGCATCAAGTCCGGTTCAGGGAAGTATCTGTAATCATGAGCATCTTCTTTACCTCTCATTGAGCGGGTTTCTCTTGCATTATCATCCCATAGCCTTGTTTCCTGAACAACTTTTCCGCCTTCTTCGACAATTTCGATTTGTCTGTCTATTTCGTATTCAATAGCTCTTTGAAGAGCAGAAAAACTATTTACATTTTTGATTTCAGCACGTGTGCCAAATTCTTTAGAGCCTTTCGGCATAATAGAAATATTAGCATCACATCTCATAGACCCTTCTTCAAGGTTACCGTCGCAAACACCGATATATCTAACAATATTTCGCAGCTCTTCCATATAAGCTCTTGCTTCATCAGAACTTCTCATATCAGGTTCTGAAACAATTTCAAGAAGAGGAGTTCCTGCTCTGTTCAGATCAACAAGTGAATAACTTGACCCTGCTAACCCTGCAGCACCTGCGTGTACAAGCTTACCGGCATCTTCTTCAAGGTGAGCTCTTGTAATACCAATTCTCTTACCTTTAATATCAATATGACCGTTTATACAAATAGGTTCATCATATTGTGAAATCTGATAACCTTTCGGCAAATCCGGATAGAAATACTGTTTTCTGTCAAATTTGCATCTGGCAGGGATTTCACAGTTCAATGCAAGACCTGTCAAAATTCCCATATTAACAACTTCTCTGTTTAGAACAGGCAATACACCCGGCATACCAAGCGTAATAGGGCTTGTTTCAGAATTTGGTTCTTTACCGAATTCAGTTCCGTCCGGTGCAAATATTTTTGATTTGGTTTTCAATTGAGCATGAACTTCCAAACCGATAACAACTTCGTATTTATCTCTTAAACTTTCCATAGCTTCTCCTTATTGTATCTAAAGCTTAGCACAAACGGAAACTGCACGCAAATGTTATTTCTGTTCAATGATTACTCTGGCAGGGTAATTTTTAATAAGCAGCTCGTTAGCTACATTCATAGCTTTTTCCTTAGAATTATATGAACCTACCTGTAATGTATATCCACTGCCCATTTTTCTGATAAAAGGCGCCATGCCAAGACCTGCATCCTGCAAAATACTTCTTGCAACTTCAGCCTGCTCCGCTGTTGTATAGAAACCAACAACAACTCTTGCATTAATTGCAGGTGTTGGAGCAGCTTGCGGCGCTGGTGCTGCCGTAGTTTGCGTAGTTTGTTCATGAGTAACATCAGCTTGCGATGCAGGAGGCGCACTCTTATGTTCCAGATTTATAGGCTCTTCTTCCTGAGGAACAGCAGCCTCTTCCTGTTGTGTGTCCTTTGTTTTAGGAATAACAACTTTGCCATCATCTTCAACAGCCAAATCTTCACCGCCAATAGCATCGTAGTTATCTTCCATCTGAATTTCTTTTAACCTGTGGTCAACTCCGCCTCTTATACCGGAATCCTCTTCAAGTACAGCTTCTTCATCACCAAGACTGATATCAACATCCGGTGACATTAATTTTGCAAATCCCAAAAATACAAGAAGCAAAGTAAAAAATACGGACACAAATAAAATAAGACTTTGTCTAGGATTTCTGTTAACAAGCTTTTTATAGTCGCGATAACTTATATGCGCACTCTGCTTTGGCTCATCATCTATCATATGCTATACTCCTCTAACTTTTGTGCTTGCCAGTATTATATCATCAATTTCTTCAGAATATTTCTCAAGAATTTCAGCGGCAAACGCTTCAATGTCGAAAATTCCTAAGTCATTTTTCAAACCGCAAGCTTTTACAGGGGCACCATTTGAATCTATATTAATTCCTGTATGAATAAGAATTGAATTTACAGATTTTGTAGCGATTGAAACAGTAAGCTTTTTATCGTTAACAAATAAATCATCACCGTTTCTTCTAACAAAAACTCCGCGTTTTTCAAGAGCTTCTTTAATAATGCAAATCAAAAGCCTTTGCCTGAAAACACCTTCGACAAGTCCTATATTGAATTGTTCTGATATAAAACTAAGCATTGATTTGCTATAAATCGGCTCATTGTTAATAACATCTTCAATATCAACCATTTCAGTCAGCTTGACTTCACATTCTCCGATAAATGCAACTGCTGCATCGCCTTGAATTTTAAAATTTTTATATATCCAGTGAGGTGAAAGCTGCCAGCCTTCGTATTTAATTTCCTGTTCTAATAATTTTGTTTTCATGCTTTTACTATATATTAAAAAAGAAGTTTTATAAAGCGGGTATCACCGTTATGAAGAAGAGCGTTTTTCAATCTTGTGCAGGATTCACATTCTCCGCAGTGTTTTTCTCCGCCCTTATAACAGCTTTTGACATATTCCAGAGGAATGCCATGCTCCAAAGCCAACCTAACTATATCATTTTTGTCGGAATTTATCAAGGGTGCCAGTACTTTAGGATGATTTTGGGTTGAATATTCAAATTCACTGTTAACTCTATCAATAAATTCCTGTGTATTATCAGGAAAAGTTTCACCCTCTTCTTTATTAGCTCCGATAATAATATGAGTAAACCCTTCTGCATCTGCATAACTGCCTGCAATATTCAAAAATAAACCGTTACGATTCGGCACCCATACAAGCTTTGCAGACTGTTCAGGATTATCAAGAAGTTTTCCGGAAGGAACATCTTTATCAGAAACAAGCGATGTGGTAGTAATATTTTTTAACCATTCAAGTGTTATAACCTCATGCTTAAGCCCGTAATATTTTGAAATCCTTGCAGAAGCCTCTATTTCATCCTGCGCAGACTTTTGCCCGTAGTCAAAAGTAAGCGCTAATTTAACATTATATTCTTTTTGTGCCAAGCCAAGACTTACCAGAGAATCCAAACCGCCTGATAATAGTATAACAGATTTATTCATCATATTCCTCGCGAATCCGTCTTACAGTTTCCTCATCTTCATCGGTTTCATACTCTTCTAGCATTGAAACAGCCTCAACTTTTAAAAAGTCATTATACCCCTCGCCGCTGATAACCTCGTCAAGAATACGCCTACCCGCCATATTATAAAGTGCAATCAGAGCATTTTTCTTAACTTCATCATCATCATCGGCAAGGCAGCCTTTTATAACATCATAAGCATCAGGGTTTTCGCTGTCCATAAGTGCCTCTATTGCATTAATCCTGATTTGAGAGGACTCATCCATCAAAGAACTTTTTAAGGCATTAAAAACTCTGTCATTATGATCAAATCTTAATTTTCCAAGAGCTTCAATAACTCGTTCCTTTAAAAAAGTAAACTTATCCATAATGCCCTGTTTTGTTTCAAGAATACTAACAAGCGGATCCAGAGCCCTCATATCGCCAATCATGCCAAGAGCTGAGGCTGCGGATTCCCTTAAATAAACAGAACGCTCCTCTTCATCTTTCATAACCTCAATTAAAGGTGCAACCGCATATCTATCGCCTATTCTTCCCAAAGCATCCGCACACGCAAAACGCACCTTATAATTTTCGTCTTTATTATTCAAACAATATAAAAGCGGAGTAACGGCTGAAGTATCTTTCAAATTTGCAATCGCCTTAGCACACATTACCCTTGCATTAACAAACTTTTCCTTATCAAGATTATCATCATCATTCTTCCACAAAAGAATATCCAGAAGAGGACTAAGCGAAGAAGCATCTCTGAACCTGTCTTCACAACGGATAACCGCCATCAGAATATCAGGAGATTTTGAAACAGAAAGAAAATAATTATAAATCTTTACAAGATTATCCCGTTCATAAACTTCATCAAGTTCATTTATTTTGCGGATAACATCATCAGGGACAGCTTCTTCATTCCCTGTAAATAAATTGCATTTCTTAGCAATAGCTTCCAAATCCAACGTATCTTTATTATCCACTTCTTACCCCTGCTATGAATATACTACAAATGTATTTTTTTAGCAAGCAAATAACGCCGGAGCTATTTATTTACGGTTTCATAGACGTGGTGTAATTTAGTTTTTACAAAACCTGAATTCTCAAGTTTCTCACCAATTCCCATCTGTTCTTCGTCCGTACCAATTATAACAACACAGTTCTTTTGAAGCTTTGTTATAACATTATTTATAAACTCTTCCTGCTGGCTTTTCGTTCCAATATAAGGCATTATATTTCTTATCATAAGTACAGTATTTTCAGAAGGAACTTTGTGTACATCTCTTAAAGCATTAGCTTTACTATATCTGATTTTACTATTAAGTTCATAAGTCGGATGAACAATCATTGACTCATCTTGGGGTCTTTGCGGAAAAATCTCAAAATATCTGCCCAGATGATTATATGAATAATCAACAACATTATCAATATCGCTAAAGTACATTTTTATATTACTGGATCGAATTTTATTCAGAATAAATTCGTCATTATCTTTAGCATAAATAGGATAGAATTTTCTGGATCTATAACCATATCCTTCCTTCAGTAATATTGCAAGCGACATTGCTTCCGAGCCGTCTGAGCAGCCGTAACTGTAGACATTTACCTTATCTTTATCCTGATATTTGTTCATAAGATAATCACCCAGCCCGCGCCAGTCAAGATCTTTACGATAAAAACAAGTTGTATTACTATTTATAGTATTTCCGTCTTGGTCTTCAACATCGCGGATAATACTTTTAAAAGTTGGTGCTTTACGCACTCCGGTATATGAATTTTGCATTAATGGTAATATTCTCATATTATTCTAATAGCACTGAATATTTTTTTTTGCTATTATGTAAAGCATTATGAAGCAATTTAAAGCAAAAGTAAAAGTTAATCTTAAGCCGGAAATCAAAGATATTAAGGCGAAAACCCTTGAACAAGCTGTTTCTCAGCTTATTAAGGTTCAAAACTTAAAATGCAGGGTTGGCAATATTTATTCTCTGGATTTTGAAGCAGAAAACGAGGAAAATGCACAGGAAATAGTAAAAACCGTAGCGGAAGAAATTCTTGCAAACAGTGTTATCGAAGAGTATGAAATTTTATGGGAAAAAGTACAGTAAAAGCCGGAATAATTACATTTTTAGGAACAAACTGTGAAACTGATACAAAAAGAGCATGCGATAGTTTCGGATGGCAAAGTGAATATATATGGCATGCAGATAGGATTACCAGGAATTATGATATTATTTTTCTGCCAGGCGGATTTGCTTACGGCGACCATATTTCAGCAGGGAGAATTGCAAAACTGTCGCCAGCCGTAAAATCGCTTCCTATCGGGAAGAGCCTTATTGTAGGAATTTGTAACGGATTTCAAATTTTAACAGAAGCTAAAATGCTTTCCGGAGCACTCACATTTAATGAAAATCTTAAGTTCATCTCAAAAGTTGTTCCTTTAGAATTTCAGGGAGAAATTATAAACATTCCGGTTGCCCACCATCAGGGAAATTACACAGGGCTTGGCAATGAAGAGGTTTTCCTCCGGTACGCAGAGGATGTAAACGGGTCTGATGACAGGATTGCCGGAATTATTGACAGCTCAAACAAAGTAATAGGTATGATGCCGCATCCTGAACGTGCCGTATTTAAAGAATTGGGATTAACTGACGGAAGAAAGGTTTTTGAATATTTCCATGAAATATTATAATTATATAAAAGAAAAATTAAACAGAGAACCAAACGAATTTGAACTTCATCTTTTCAGCGCAACATACTCAGAGCACTGCGGATATTTGCATTCGAAAGAACTGCTTAAGCTACTGCCGAGAGACGGTGCGGTATTTTACAATGAAAATGCAGGCGGTATAAAAGTAGGAGAGCATGCAATCCTGTTTAAAATGGAATCACATAACCACCCTTGTGCGGTTGAGCCTTTTAACGGAGCTGCAACAGGAATAGGCGGGATTGTAAGGGATGTTCTTGCAATGAACGCCCGTCCTGCAGCACTTTGTAATTCTCTAAAATTTGGCGATGACAAAAGAATTATTGAAGGCGTTGTTGCCGGAATTTCAAATTACGGAAACTCTATAGGCGTTCCCACAGTTTCAACCGAAGTTCTGTATAATGAAAGATTTACTGAAAATCCGCTTGTAAATGTTACTGCAATAGGTATTGCAAAATATGATGAAATTTTAACATCTTCCAAAGCTCAAGCAGGTCAGGTTCTAATGTTAGCGGGATCAGCTACAATGAAAGACGGAATGGGCGGAGCAAGCTTTGCTTCTAAAAAATTGAGCGATGAAAAAAAAGAGGATAAGCTTTCAATACAAATAGCAAATCCGTTTATGAAGAAAAAACTTATAGAAGCATGCCTTGAAATATTTAGCAAAAAGCTTGTCATTGCATGCCAGGATTGCGGAGCTGCCGGAATTTTATCATCCACATCCGAGGTAGCATTCAAAAGCGGGGTTGGAGTTGATATTGATTTATCAAAAATACATCTGGGCGATGCAACTATTAAAGATTTTGAGATTATGCTCTCAGAAACACAGGAAAGAATGCTCTTTGTCATCGAGGCTTCCGCAGTTACTCAAATAGAAAAAATCTTAAATAAGTATGAACTGGAATATTCTATTATAGGCAAAGTTACAGAGAATGGGAATTACGTTGTAAGGCAGGGTGAAAAAATACTGGCAGATATTCCGGCAGATGTTCTTGTCACACCGCCTCCGGTGAAACTTGATTTTACTGAAATACCGGTTAATGATCCACCTTTAAAAGACATCAATTCACAATATATTTATAATCAATACGACCATACCGTAGGAGCAAGAACACAGTTTCAGCCTGATGAATGCCCGCAGTTTAACTCGATTTATCTATGGGAAGAAAAATGCTCACTCGGGATTTATACGTTTTCTTCTACTGTTAAAAACTGTTTTGATGCTATTAAAAATGCCGGAGAAGTTTTCAAACAAAGAGGCTATTCACCAAAAGGAATTACAAACTGCCTTAATTTTACCAATCCTGAGATTCCTCCGACGATGTCAGAGTTCAAAAAAACTATCCTATCAATAAAAAATGCCTGTGAAGAACTCAACATTCCGGTATGTTCAGGAAATGTTTCTTTCTATAACGAAAGCTCATCATCAAAAATTATTAATATGCCAACTTTCACTATGATTGGTATTAAATATTAAAAAGCTCCTTGTGATAAAGGAGCCTTTTTTTATTTTTATTTATTTAGAAGTTTTTTCTGCTGCTTCTTTTGCTTTCTTTTTTGCGACCAGAGCATCTCCGATTTTATTGGCAACCGGAGTTACTGCAACCGGAACGATATATCTATATACAAGAGCAAATACCAGCATTGATTTTAATACACCCATACCCTTTATCTGGCTCTTGAATTTCTTAATCTCATTATCTTCACAGAGGTATTTTTTAATATTATCGCCAATATAATCTTTTGCTTTTAATAAAGCTTTTCCGGCTTTTTTATTTTCTTTATTTGTATTAATAAAGTTTTTAGCAAAATTTTCATCATTGAATTTAGCACCAGCATATTTTACAGTAACTTTATCCCACCAGTTATTAAGTTTGTTATCAAGATAATAAGCACCGCCAGTAGATACAAGGAAAGTTAACCCCTGGTTTACAGCGAGTGTACGCTTTCTGTCACTGTCTAAGTCTTTATTGGTAAGAGTTTTTTCCATATACATTCCGCTTGTAATCAATGAGCCGATTGCTAAGAAATGTTTAAAGAGGTTATTGCTGCCTTTTACTTTATCTGCAAACTTATCAACATATTTATTGTCAAATACAGGCTTTGTAAAATGCTCTGCAATCCAATCAGTAAAGCTATTATATTTTTTCTTGAAATATTTATTAATACGTTCAAAGAATTTTGAATCTTCAACTACCGGCTTAACAATAGTACTTTCATTTTTTTCAGCCTCAAACAAGGCTCTTCCGAGTTTCTTCTCTGTAGTATTTAATAAAACAGAGAACTTCCCGCCGGTAAAGTTTGGGTTGTAAGCAAGATTTACATTTCTGTTTTGGTTTTGGTTAAATGTATTTGTTCTGTTTGTATTGAGGGTTACATTCATTATTTATTCCCTCCTTTAAAATCATTCATATGTTTATTCTGCATAATACGTCTTACAGCCTCATCCTGTACTGATTTTGATAAATTCTGCTGTTCCTGCTGAGCCGGAGCTGCCGGTTTCTTTTTCTTTTCCAGACCGAACACATACTTCAGAACAAGCGGTATTAATGCAATTGTCAACATTGCACGGGGAACTGCAATTACCCATTCTGCAATATTTTTCATTGAAAGTTCCAGAGCATTTATTTGCTGTTTAATTGCTTTCTTTTCTGCTTCTGTTGTTGCTTCCGCTGCCATCTTTTTCAGTTCTGCCAATCTGAGATATTTTTTATTCAAAATACCCATATTGAATTTTGTATAATCAGAACGTTTTGCTCCTTTTGGAATACCTTCTTTCGGAATAGGAAGTTTTTCTTTAGCATCTTCAAAAAGCTTTTTAACAGCTATATCCAAAGGTGTTGTAAGAAGAGTTGAAAATCCAAAACCGATAATACCTGATGCAATTGAATGACCGGAAGCATAAATTTTATCTTCCTTATCTTTTTTACCAGGAAGCGCCATAATTGTTGCGGGTCTTAACAACCCTGCCAGAATTAATGACATTAAAGCACTGCAGCCTATGTTATGAGCATCAGCATATCTTAAGAAAGAATCAAACCATTTTTTCTTAAATAAACCGCCGCTGCTTGATGAAGCAGCATTTAATGAATTACTATTAAAACAATTAGCGGCAGCCTCACTCATCCTAGTTAAGCCACCGCTAAATGTTACACTTTTATCCGCGTTATTTTTTTCACACAAACCCGCACTCTTCTCTTTGAATATCTGCGGGCCTCTATGGACCGAAGAATATCCCTGCTTACGGGTAATGTCATATTTAATAGAATTTGTTTTCATGTCCCACCAAAGTTTTTTAATGTCTTCTACAATTATTCTAAATCAAAGAAAAAAATTTTTTGCTAGCATTTTAAGAAATTTTACAAATTTTTAATTAAAAATACCGCAAATAATGTAGAAACCTGAAAAATTTCAACTTTTAAAATCTTAACATTTGGTGTTAAATTGACACTTTATATATCCATTACATATCCAATGCCAAATCAAGCGTTGGTGCTTTGGCAACAATTGCGCTTGATGAAATTATATCAACTCCGCATGCCGCAATTGCACTAACTGTACTCAAATTAACATTGCCGCTGGCTTCAACAACAGCTTTGTGATTTATATATTCACATGCTTTTTTCATAGTTTCAGTGTCCATATTATCAAGCATAATAATATCTGCACCAGCCTCAACAGCCTCTTTTACCTGTTCAAATGTGTCACATTCAACCTCTATTTTATGAGTAAAAGAAATCTTATCTCTAAGTTTATTAACAGCTTTTGTAATACTGCCTGCAAGACGGATATGATTATCCTTTATCATTGCACAGTCTGAAAGATTAAATCTGTGCATATGTCCTCCGCCAATAAATACAGAATATTTTTCAAACGGTCTGAAATTAGGTGTTGTTTTTCTGGTATCAACAATTTTTGCAGAATAAACCCCGACCGCATCCTGATATTTTCTTGTTTCTGTAGCAATACCGCTCATTCTCTGCGCATAGTTTAGAGCAACACGTTCACCCATAAGCAGGTACTTTGCAGGACCTTTCAAATCAGCAATTTTATCGCCTTTTTTAATTTCATCTCCGTCTTTAAAATAGAATTTTATCTCAACTTCTGGAGATAGGATTTTAAAAACAGTTTTGAATACCTCACATCCGCAAAGAACACCATCACTTCTGGTATTTAATTCGGCAGTAAGAATATCGCCTTCTTCTGCAAGATTTTCAGTTGTTATATCGCCAAATCCTATATCTTCTTCCAATGCTCTTTTAACATGGTCTTCTATATAAAAATTACTTAACAAAACTAAGTTCTCCTTCTTTTTTAGTTAAACAATTGTGAACACATTCTTCATTTGTATTCAAATAATCCAGTCTGTAATGCGCACCGCGGGATTCTTTTCTTCTAAGCGCCGAGATTACAATAAGCTTAGCCGCCGTAAGCATATTCTTAAATTCATATTCCTGCTTGCTGAGGCATTTTTTTATTCGCGGGAAGTGTTCTTTCAGTGCTTCGATTTTTTCCAAAGCTGTCATCAAAGATTTTTCACTTCTTAGAATTCCTACATAATCCCACATAATAGATTGAAGTTCTTTTTTTAATTCAGGAATATCAAGTTCTTCTGCATCAATATCTTCAGAATACATATCAATAAGAGATTTAATCTCCATATCTATCTGTTTAGGTGCAACAAGATCAGCCTGTTTGAGATAATCTGCAACCTCATAAGCACATACAACACATTCAAGCAATGAATTGCTTGCTAGCCTGTTACCGCCATGCAGTCCGGTTGATGAAACTTCTCCGATAGCATAAAGCCCTTTTACGGAAGTTCTTCCTTCAACATCAGTCTTTACCCCGCCCATAAAATAATGAGCTGCCGGTGCTACCGGAATAAAATCATGAGCTATATCAATACCGTTTTCTGCACATTTTTTTGAAATATTAGGGAAACGGCGTGCGAGTTTATCTTTATCAATACAGGCAGCATTCAAATAAACACAATCAACATGATTTTCAGTCATTTCATTAAAATTTGCACGTGTCACAATATCTCTTGGAGCAAGCTCTTTTCTCTCATCGTATTTGTGCATAAACTCTACACCATCGCCGTCTACAAGTTTTGCGCCTTCTCCTCTTACGGCTTCTGATATTAAAAATCTGTTTTCATCCCCGTCAATTGCAAGCGCGGTCGGGTGAAACTGTACAAATTCCATATCCTGCATAACAGCTCCGGCATTATAGGCAAGAGCAAGTCCGTCACCGGTAGCTCCTACCGGATTTGTTGTATATTTATAAAGCTGCCCGATACCGCCGGTTGCAAGAATTATAGCAGAAGCGTAAATTGTTTCGTACTCTCCGGTTACATCATTATACACAAGAATTCCCTTGCATTCTGAATTGCCGTTAACAAGAAGTTCAACAGCTATTGTCTGCTCATAAACCTCAATATTGCTGTTTTCTGAAACCTTTTTACAAAGAGCCTGTTCAATCATTTTACCGGTAGCATCACCGCCGGAGTGCAAAATTCTTCTCACACTGTGTGCAGCTTCTCTTGTAAAACACAGCTGGTTATTTTCGTCTCTGTCAAATTCAACACCGAATTTTAACAGGTCTTTTATAACCTTATCAGAGTTTTCCGAGATAAATTTAACAGTATTAAACTCGCTAAGTCCGGCACCGGCTTTGATGGTATCACTTATATGTGATTCAGTTGAATCAGCCTCATTTTCTTTCAGTACAGCAACCATGCCGCCCTGTGCATAACGGGAATTACTTTCCCCCAGTTTTGATTTTGTCAAAATAAGAATACCGTCAGGCAGCTTTGTCTGCTGCTCTATTTTGAGCGCTGCATACAAACCTGCGATACCGCTCCCTACAATTACTGTTGAATATCTTGAGTATTTCATAATATGTGCCTTATATTTTCCCGTCACTCTATCAAAGTACATAATAATCCAAAATAATAAAAATTGCCACTTAATACATTAATTTTTTATTAAGTTTTTAATTTTAATCCAAATTTTATTTCTGAAATTCAATAATTTAATATTAGCACTTTTGACAAAGCCGAAGCCGATTAAAAAGTAATAATAACATCTTATAAATATAATAGAAAAACCACAGGCAATAAGGAGATATTATGGCACCAGTAAGAATTTTATTAGTAGAAGACCATAAGCTTATGCGCGTAGGCCTAAAATCGCTGTTTGAAGAACATAAAGAATTAGAGGTAATTTCAGAAGCCCAAAGCGGGAAAGAAGCTATCGAAAACTTCAAAATTTCACATCCTGATGTTGTACTTATGGATATAGGGCTTCCTGATATGAGCGGAATTGAAGCCGCGAAAAAGATTTTGGAGTTAAATAATAATGCCAAAATAATAATGCTAACCTCTCATCTTTCAGAACAGGAGGTTATGGATTCCCTGCATGCCGGAGCTTGTGCATATGTAATGAAAGACATTAATATAGAAATTTTAAAAATGATTATAAGAACCGTAAAAGAAGGTGCAATGTGGCTTGATCCCCAGGCCGTACCTATATTGAGGGAGAAAAACTGCGGAGTAATCCCGCCTCGTCAAATGTCAAGAGCAATGTTTAAAGAACAGCATGCAAATCTTACACAGCGCGAATATGAAGTTCTGAAGCTTGTTGTTGACGGAAAGTCAAACAACGAAATCGCCCAGGAATTAACAATTTCAGAACATACCGCAAAAGCTCATGTATGCAATATTATACAAAAACTTGTTGTTGACGACAGAACTCAGGCGGCAGTAAAAGCGTTAAAAGAAGGGCTTGTTTAAACAGCAGCATTCCTTCTCAAAATTCTGAAAATATGCTAATATATTTTTAAGAATTGAGGAGGAAAGATTATGAAAAAATTACTGGCAGCATTATTTATACTTACAGCATTGGGTTCATCAACAATTGCTGCTGAACCTTTGAACGCTCAGGAACGCTGCATCAAACAAATACTTGAACAAAATGTAAGCTACAGCACACGAGGATTTTTTAATGCAATACAGGACGGAAATACAGAGCTTGTAAAATTATTTTTGAAATCAGGCATGAGCCCGAATTCTACATACTTCAAAGTTCCTGCGATATATATGGCAATATATTCACATCAGAATGAGGTTGTGGAACTTCTTCTTAAAAACGGAGTAAAGCCTAACGGAGAATTTACAACAGGAGAAACGCCGCTTTTGGTTGCTATCAAGAAAAAAGATCCGGTAATTGTAAATACATTAATAAAATACGGAGCTGATGTGAACATGCCCGGAACAAACGGAAATCTTTACCCGCTGAATTATGCAATAAAAAAGAATAATGCTGCAATAGTTACAAGCCTGATTGAAGCAGGCGCAGTTACAAATGAAGACGCTCTGCTGAAAGCTTTAAAAAGTAAAGATAATAATATAAAAAGTCTGGTTTTAAGAAAATATAAAACCCAAAAATAAAAAATAAAGCTTGAAAATAAAAATTTATTTGTTAAAATAAAAGTTGCAGGTGTTTTCCTGCAACTTTTACATTAAAAAGACCTGCGTGTGTAGCTCAGTTGGATAGAGCGTTTGGCTACGAACCAAAAGGTCGGGGGTTCGAATCCCTCCACGCGTAAGATTTGAAAAGTAATAGCGATAAGTGTTTTAGCTTATCGCTATTTTATTAGGATGATTGTAACTAATTAGTATTTCCCATAATTCCTTTCGTATTCCATAGCTATAATCCAACACACATTTTGCGTATATCAGTCAGTTTGATTATTTTGGCTGAAACTCACTAAAATTAGGGTTCTTTGTTACCGGAAGCAATCAAAATCGGTAAAATCAAACTGTGCGAAAATATGCTTTCTATGTGTGAAATTATTAAAACTCTCAGTTTTGAAAACTCTTTATTTTTCAGGATTTAGACACAGTTTGATTATTTCGGATAGTTTGATTATTTCGGCAAGTCTATTTTCAAAAATCGCTTCTGAAACACCCCGAAAATTTAGGAAAAAATTTTTTCAAAATTCCTTGATTAACATGTTTGCTACATATTTTAAAGTTATATATAATTAAATAAAAAGAAAGGGGTTAGTTATGAATAGAGAAGAATTAGTAAAAGAAATAGCAAAATCAACAAAGCTATCTCAAAAATCAGTAAGCGAAGTATTATCAGCAACTGTTGAATCAATCCAAAACACAGTTAAAAAAGGTGACAAAGTTACTCTTGTAGGATTCGGAACATTTGAATCAAGAAGAAGAGCAGCAAGAAACGGAAGAAATCCACAAACAGGTAAAGAGATTAAAATCGCAGCAAAAACAGTACCTGTATTCTCTGCCGGCAAAAAGTTTAAAGAATTAGTAAAATAATTCAATATGAGAGAGAAAAAAAATTAAACGAGGTTAGAAATAGCCTCGTTTTTTCATTGATACAAAACAGACACAAAGGTCGGAAGTGGTGTTCAAATTCTTCCACTTCAGAGGTAAAGTGTTTGTACCATGAATGAAGATAATAAATATATTAATATTAAAGATGTAGCAGAGGCAAAAGGATTAACCTCGACCCGTTCACTCCGATTGGAGCTAAACAAAATCGAGAGTAAATATATTTCTCGTGAAATTAAGGTCAACGGTGGAACAAGTTATGAAATATTGTTTTCAAGTTTAGAACCGGAGATACAACAAAAACTTAGAGAAGCTGAAAACAAAACAACAGCACTCGTACCTCATAATTACAAAGAACCTGATTTCGTATCGGATAAAACAAAACTAACAGCAAATTATAGAGCAAATATTGTTGTAGCATTACAAAAACTTCGCAAAAAATATCCGACTAAAAAAGAGGCTGACACAACATTTTTAGAGTTGTATAATTCGGGATTGTATCTTCCAAAGGCATATAATTTTATCGGAAGCATTTCAATCGGAACTTTACATCGCTGGGTTAGAGCATTTGAGAAACACGAATCAACAGAGTGTCTACAACCAAAATACAAATGGTCAAAACAGGGAGAATACAATTCAATTTTAAACGATGAAATGAGAAATATCCTGCTTACATTATTACTCCATCCGAGCAAGTATAATTACGGAAAGGCAATAAAACTCACAAAAGAAATTTTGAGAAAAAGAGGATATGAAGAATTGCCTTGTGATTTATCTTTTAAAAGATTTGCCGAGAATTTTAGAAAGAACAATTACGCAGAATGGGTTTTACGCAGAGAGGGAATGAAAGCATATCACGATAAAGTTGAGCCGTATATCGAAAGAGATATTTCAAAAATTGAGGTAGGGGATATTTTAGTCGCAGACGGACATGTTTTGAATTTTCAAGTGATTAATCCGTTTACCGGCAAACCGACAAGAGCAACTCTTGTCGGTTTTTTAGATTGGAAATCAACAGCACTTGTCGGGTATGAGATTATGATGACTGAAAGCACACAATGTATAGCATCCGCATTGCGTAATTCAATAATCAATCTTGGCATGATTCCAAAGGTTTTTATTTGAAACTTCATCTTTTAATGCTCAGGAGTATAAAACAAATAAGAGTATTCTTGATAAATTATTCTGTAAGGAACGAATGAGTGAATACTAGAGATATAGAAAACTCTATCATACAAAAACTCAAAGGCTCTTTTCCCGAAATTCTTGTGCAAGGTTTCCCCGATAAACCCTCCGAGTTTATTCTTTTACACCCGATAGGTGCTTTACTCGTTCATTATCAGGGGAGTAATTACACAAATTCAAATGCTCTTGGAATAATTTCTCAAGAAAATAAAAAAGAGTTTGCCATAACTGTCGTAACAAGAAATTTAAGAGCAAATCAGGGAGCATATGAATACATAGATAACGTCAAATCAGTCCTTACAGGATTTCAACCCGATGAATGCTCAAAATTAATGCCACTAAAAGACTATTTCATTTCTGAAAATGCAGGAATTTGGCAATACGGCATTAATTTTTCACTAACCACAACTAACATACAAAATTATTGATTAAACATTTACCCCAAAGGAGATTATATGCCTGCATCATTTTTACATGGTGTCGAAACCATTGAAGTAACCAAAGGTGCAAGAACAATCACAACCGTAAAAACTGCCGTTGTCGGACTTGTCGGAACTGCACCGATTGAAGATGTTGAAGACGAATACAAAACAATTAATACCCCGACTTTGATTTTGAACGAAACCGAAGCCGTAAAATATTTCGGTAATCACAAAGCAGGATTTACAATTCCTCAAGCCCTGAAAGCTATCTTTGACCAAGGTGCCGGAATTGCTATTGTTATTAATGTTTACAACCCCGAAAAACACAACTCCGTTGAAGATGTAAAAATATCCGATATAAACGGAGGGATTGATTCACAAACAGGAAAACGCACAGGAATGAAAGCGTTTGAAGATTGCTATTCCTTATTCGGTTATTATCCGAAAACAATCATCGCTCCCGTTTTCTGTGAAGAAACTGCCGTTGTATCGGAAATGAACACTCTGTGCAATAAAATCAGAGCAATGGGAATTGTTGATGCTCCCGTTGGAGCTTCCGTATCTGATGTCATTACAGGTCGTGGGCCTGAAGGTACGATTAATTTTAACACATCTTCAGAACGTCTAATCCTTTGTTATCCACATTTAAAGGTATATGATTCGGAGTCGGATTCAATAAAACTGCAACCTTATTCTCAAAGACTTGCCGGTGTTATTGCTGCCAAAGATGTCGACAAAGGATATCACTGGTCTCCATCAAATACGGAAATACAGGGAATTGTCGGTATTGAACGACAATTAACCTCAATGATTAACGACCCTACAAGCGAAGTTAACACCCTAAACGAAGCAGGGGTTGTAACTGTGTTTAACTCATACGGCTCAGGTTTCAGGACTTGGGGCAACCGTTCGGCTGCATATCCTAGTTTAACCCATCCGACAAACTTCATAAATGTAAGAAGAACAGCCGATATTCTTCACGAATCTGTTGAATACTCAATGCTCCAATTTATGGATTATCCGATAGACAACGGTTTGATTGATTCGATTTGTGAAACAGTTAATCAGTTTATTAGAACATTAATCGGTCGTGGTGCATTGATTGATGGCAAGTGCACTTTTAATCAGGACAAAAACCCTGCAACGGAAATCGCCAACGGGCATCTTGTTTTTGATATCGAATTTATGCCTCCGACTCCTGCTGAAAGAATAACTTTTGAGTCGTTCATTAACATCGAGCTGTTGAAATCATTAGGAGCATCTTAATGTACGCAACAGTCAACAATAATGGTGATTTGGAAGTCCATACAGACGAAAACGACAGCTGCTTCCTTTGTAAAAACTTGTATAAGTGTCCCTTAATACAAGCAATTAGCAAGGAATATGTCATCTTGCATTATTCTGACATAGAAATATCACAATGTGCATTGTTTAAACGCTAATACCCTAAAAATAACGAGGAATATATAATGTCCAAAATTGAAATTAATAAATTAACCAACGCAAATATTTACATGAACGGTACAAACCTTTTAGGTAGAGCCGAAGAAGTACAACTGCCACAAATCAAACACAAAATGGCTGAACACAAAGCGCTTGGTATGGTTGGCTCGGCAGAATTTTTCGCCGGCATAGATAAACTTGAATGCAAAATAAAATGGAATGCACTCTATCCTAATGTTCTAAGAACTTGTGCAAATCCGTTTCTTGCCACAATGATTCAAGTCAGAGCCTCGCTTGAAACCTACAACGGAGCCGGAAGAATTAACGAAGTTCCTGCAACAGCATTTTTAATCGGTACTTTTAAAGAGTTTCCGTTGGGGAATATAAAGCCGCATGAAAATGCAGAATACGAAACAACAATGACCGTAACCTACGCAAAGTTAATTGTCGATAAGCAGGAAATCTTTGAAATTGATGTACTGCAAAACATTTACAAAGTGGGAATGGTCGATATGCTCGCAAAATTTAAGAAAAATGTGGGGGCATAGTGGAAGATTCTATCCTTAAAAAAGCAAATTCTAAAAAAAGTTTGACCGAAGAAATTGCGACACGAAAACGTGCATTAAACTTCTATTCGCTTGCCAATATTCTTCCTGATCCCGATATTGTCTTACGCAAACAGGGAAAAGATGTTCGAGTATATAAAGAATTACTCTGTGACCCGCACGTTTTTGCCTGTGTTCAATCCCGTAAATCAGGTGTTCTATCGCTTGAATGGGAAATAAACAGAGGACTGGATAAAGACGAAAAAGCTGAAGCTATTGAAAATCTACTAAAACAACTCGATATCCACAAATTAATTTCAGACATATTGGATACAACACAGTTTGGGTTTCAACCTTTAGAAATAATATGGAAAAGAGATAAATCAGGATATATTTTGCCTGAAAAAATAGTTGCAAAACCTCCCGAATGGTTTTGTTTTGATGACAACAACGCTCTCAAATTCAGGACTAAAGAGAATTATTACGGAGAAGAATTGCCGAATAAAAAGTTTTTGTTGGCTCAAAACAACCCCTCATACAACAATCCTTACGGAGAACGAACTCTTTCACGAGTTTTCTGGCCTGTTACATTCAAAAAAGGCGGACTAAAATTTTGGGTTATTTTTACGGAAAAATACGGAATGCCGCACCTTATAGGTAAACATCCTCGTGGAGCGACAAAAGAAGAAACTAATACTCTTGCCGATATGCTTGAAGAAATGGTGCAAGATGCAATTGCCGTCATCCCTGATGATTCTTCCGTAGAAATTCAAGAAGCAAATAAATCCTCATCTGCTGCGATATATGAACAACTTATTGATAAAATGAATGCTGAAATTTCAAAAGCTATACTCGGTCAGACTCTAACTACCGAAATAGGTTCAACAGGAAGTTATGCTGCCTCAAATACACATTTTGCGATACGACAAGATATTATTGATGCAGATAAAAAACTCGTTGAAAGTGTTATTAATCGATTAATAAGATGGATATACGAAATTAACTTCTCAACAGCTGATATTCCCGTTTTTGAAATGTATGCTCCCGAAGATGTTGATTTAACTCTTGCTCAAAGAGATAAAATCCTTTCAGACACAGGAGTAAAATTTACCAAAGAATACTTTATTAAAAATTATGGTCTTGAAGATGAGGATTTTGATATCCGAGAGGACATCTTACCAACTGCAACACCAAACTTTAGTGAGTTTAAAGAAGAACCCCCAATCGTTCAAGGACAAAAACAAATAGAAGATTTGTTTAAATTTTTATCTGAAACAGAGCTTTCAAAACAAGCTCAAAATATGCTATCTCCATTGATTTCACTTTTTGAAAATTGTGAGGATTACGAAGAAGCATACGAATTATTAACAGACAAAAACTTAAAAAGCAAAAAGTTTGAACAGACTCTTCAAAAAGCTATGTTCCTCTGTGAACTACAAGGAAGGAGCGATGGTTTGGATGATTGATGTTAATAAGATATATTCAGGACACGCTCTGGAAGTATTAAAAACATTTGAAGACGAATCAATAAATATGTGCATAACCTCGCCACCCTATTGGGGATTAAGAGATTACAAAACTAATCCTGTAAAATGGTCTGACGATTGGGAGGGCGAACTCGGTGCAGAACCCGATTTTAATCAATACATTAACCACTTATGCGATATTTTTGATGAAGTTAAACGTGTACTAAAAGATGATGGAACTTGTTGGGTAAATTTAGGTGACACTTATGGTGGTTGCTCTCTAAATTCATCATACGGAATAAAAACCAAAGGCGAAACTTCATTTTTGAAAAGTGTTGAACATTTACAAAAAACTGCTCATACACGAGGAAAATATTCAAAAAGTCTGTTATTGCTCCCATTCCGCTTTGCCATAGAAATGATGAACAGAGGGTGGACAGTCAGAAATGTTATTATTTGGCAAAAACCAAATGCAACACCATCAAGTGCAAAAGACAGATTTACTGTTGATTTTGAGTATCTGTTTTTCTTCTCTAAAAAGAAAAAATATTATTTTAATCAACAAATAGAGCCTTTTAAATCAACAACCCTCGTGCGTTGTAAAACGGGCTGTGGGCTGAATAAAGGAGCAGCATATAAAGGTTTAAATAAAGAAAACTTTGAAAAACTGCAACAAAGAATTCTAAACGGAACAATAAAAGGCAAAAATAAACGTGCGGTTTGGCAAATAGCTACAAAAGGTTATCATGGAGCACATTTTGCGACATTTCCCAAAGAACTGGTCGAAGTACCTATTAAAGCCGGCTGTCCCATAAACGGAATTGTTTTAGACCCTTTTATAGGAAGTGGAACAACTGCCGTAGTAGCACAAAAACTCAATTGTAACTACATTGGAATTGAATTAAACCCCGAATATATACAACTGGCAAATAATCGAATCAAAGAAGGAATATAAATGACATTTACCCCTGAAGAAGCAGCTATGAAAAGGAATTTTCTTAAACAGCGACAGAGTTTACCACTTCATCTGAAAGTCGAACTCTCCAAAAACAGAATTAAGCAATTTTATGAACATTTTGACGGGCATGTCTATGTCTCTTTTTCAGGCGGAAAAGATTCTACCGTATTATTACATCTCGTGCGTTCACTCTATCCCGAAGTGCCTGCTGTTTTTGTCGACACAGGACTTGAATATCCTGAAGTTAGAAAATTTATTAAACAAACTGCAAACACAATTACAATAAGACCTAAAATTACATTTAAAGAAGTATTGGAGCAATATGGTTATCCGGTTATCAGTAAAGAAGTTGCAAAAACAATCGAAGAAAGCCGGAGAAACCCTAACGGCTATACAAAAAAGAAGTTTAATTCAAATAGTGACTACGTGAAAAAATACGGCTCACGTTACGACCTCTCAAAGTGGATACCATTGAGGGATTCGGATATAAAAATATCTTCTCAATGTTGCAATGTAATGAAGAAAAAACCGTCATATAGATATGAAAAAGAAACAGGTCGTAAACCCTTTATTGCAACAATGGCGGCAGAAAGCAACTTAAGAAAACAAGAATATTTGAAAAAAGGTTGTAACTCTTTTGATACAAAACGCCCAGCCTCAACTCCGCTTGGATTTTGGACAGAGCAAGATATTCTTCAATATATAAAGGAAAATAATTTGCCGTATTGTTCTGTATATGGCGAAATTTTGCAAGATAAAAAAGGCAAATTCTATACAACAGGAGCAAAACGTACAGGCTGTATGTTTTGTATGTTCGGTGTCCATACGGAAAAATCCCCCAATAAGTTTGAGTTAATGCGTGAAACTCATCCAAAATTGTACGATTACTGCATCAATCAACTTGGTTGCGGAAAAGTCCTCGATTTTTTAGGAGTGAAGTATTAATGGTACAACTTAAAGGTCTGTTTAAACTTGCTCCGAGTCTTGCAATAAAATATTTCAAAAACAAAAACAATAAATTTAGTTGGGATTGGTACGAACTTTGGCAAGATGCACACAAAAAATCGTTTACGGTCGCTAAAGTTATGCGTGAAGATATCTTAAAAGATATTCGTTCAGCTTTAGATAAAGCCCTTTCAGAAGGCAAAACTTTTAAAGAGTTTTCAAAAGAACTTAAACCAACACTCCAAAAGAAAGGTTGGTGGGGCGAACAAATTGTTGTTGATTCAAAAGGTAATGCCGAAAAAGTTCAGCTTGGTTCAATGTATCGATTAAAAACAATTTACTCCGTAAATATGCAAGTAGCTTATCAGACGGGAAGATATAAGACACAAGTGGATAATGCTGAAAATCGACCGTACTGGGAATATGTTGCTGTTATGGATACTGCAACAAGACCTGAACACGCAATGCTTAACGGTTTAATTTATCGATATGATGACCCGTTTTGGCAGAGTTTTTATCCTCCAAACGGTTGGCGATGCAGATGCAGAGTTAATGCTCTTTCTGATTACAAAGTACAAAAAAATAAAAGCATCGTCTCTTCTTCAGATGGTACTTTATCTCAACAAATGGCACTTGTTTCTAAAAAATCAGGCGAATACAAGCCTGTAACTGTTTATACCGACCCACTTACAGGCAAAAGAATTTCCCCCGACGTCGGTTGGTCTCATAACCCTGCAAGCAGATTAATTGAACAGTAATAAAACACTATTTGAACAGATATAAAACAACAAGGAGTTTTAAATGACTATTGATAAAAAATCTCTAATCAATTGGGTTGGCGGTAAAAGGTTGTTGCGTAAAACAATAGAACCGCTTATTCCTAAAGATATAAAATCATATATTGAGCCATTTGGTGGTGGCGGTTGGATTTTATTTTACAAAGATAAATGGGCAGATTTAGAAATCTACAACGACCTTGACAGCCGTCTTGTAAATCTTTTCAGAATAGTGAAATACCATCCTAATGCTTTTAAAGAAGAATTTAACTATCTTCTCGGCTCTCGTGAAATATTTTTCCAATTTATGAACTCAACCCCGATTACGGATATTCAAAAAGCCGTTCAGTTTTATTACCTGATAACTCGCTCTTTCGGTGGCAAAGGTAATACGTTCGGAACGGTCAAATGTTCAAGCGGAGGAGCTTGTAAATCTTTAAAAAATGTGCCTGAAAAAATTGATGCCATCCACAAACGTCTTGATAAAGTAATGATTGAAAATCGTGACTTTGAAAAACTTATCAAACAATACGATTTTGAAAATGCATTTTTCTATTGCGACCCTCCATATTCCAAAGGTTGTGGGTATGAAGTTACATCAACGGAAGATTTCGACCATGAACGTTTAAGAGAAATTCTTGGAAATATAAAGGGCAGATTTTTACTTTCCTATGACGATTCTCCAAAAATTAGAGAATTGTACAAAGGCTTTGAAATGATTGCCATTGAAAGACAAAACGGAATTAACAACAGACAGAGTGATAATCGATTAAACAAAGTGTTCAAAGAACTTTTAATCGCCAATTATCCGATACGAGAAATACATGAGCGACAAACCGATTGAAATCAAAATCGACAACAAAGATGTTGATAGAAAGTTGTTAGAACTTGCTCAAAAAGGCGAAAACCTGCGACCGTTAATGAAAAACATCGCAGGTATTTTCGCATCTGCAACAGAAGAAAATTTCAAAAATGAAGGCAGACCTGATAAGTGGACAGAACTTTCCGAAGCAACGAAAAAACAAAGAACAAAACAGAAAAAATGGCCGGGACAAATACTGCAAGTATCAGGTCAACTTGCCTCTTCAATTTCAACACAGTATGACGATGAATCGGCAATTATTGGGTCAAATCTTGATTATGCTGCGATACATCAACTCGGAGGTCAAGCCGGTAAAAACAAAAAAGTTGAAATCCCTGCAAGACCTTACCTCAAACTTACTGATGATGATTTTGAAGAAATAATTACTGAAACAGAAAAGTTTTTAAATAGCTAAACTTATTTATATTAATCTCTCAAATAAATTAATTAGTGATTAAAATATCCAATATGTTACATATCACTTAACACAATTTCTATTGTGTTACATGTTTTATCGGCATTTTTTAGAAAAACTTTAGGGTTTTTCGCTAAAAATTTACAATTAAGGTAAAATTGTTACAATTGAATTCGTTTTTTCACTTTTTTAATCAGTTGATTTATTTTTTTATTCAAAATTTTTCTTGTTTTTCCTAATAAATCAGACTGATTTATCCGTTATGTAACATCCTCAGTAACACAATAGAAATTGTGTTACATGTTACAGCACAGAAGGTAAAGAAAGTGGCAATAAACAACGATAGAAACTTATTAGAACAACGGATATTATCAAATTCGGGTTTAAAGGGAAAAGAATTAGAAAACCTTAAAGCTCGTCTTGCAACGCTTTCTGAGCAACAACTGCAAGCTGAATTATCAAAATTATTGTCAGGAAATAATAAAGGGGAATGGTACACAGGAATAACCCTTGAGCATTCAGAATCGGTTGTTATTAAAAGTAATCACGAGACTACAACTTTTACTGATGAAAATGGTAATGAAATCTCTGAATTAAGAGATGGGAATGAGGTTTTTGAACGAACTATAAAATCAACGGATGAAAACGGTAATGTTTATATAACGACTGTAACATTCCAAAGTGGGAAACCATTAACTCAAACTAAAACTAAAAACGGAAATACGATTGAAACTACAACATACAGATATAATGATGACGCAGAAGTTCCGTATGTTACTGTTTCAACTAAAAAAGCTGACCATTCAAAAGTAATGACAAATGTTTTAGAAGTTGATGAAAATGGTAATTTTGAGAGTGAAGATTTTATTGACAGACAAGCAACAACAGTAGATGGCACTACAACACATATATTTACTGAAAATAATTGTGTTATTGAACAACAAGTCAAGCCAAACGGCAAAAAAGTTGATACTCTTTATAAAGGCGATAACATTGAGGATTATGACAACAAAAAATTACATAGAGTTTACCAAAGAACTGAATTAAACGGAGAAGTCCACGAAGTCGCTTATGACGGAAACGGGAACACAAGAACAGTTGTTCAAAATGGTGAATCTCCGTCTGCTATTGCAAAAAAATTCGGGGTAAAAGAATCTTCGCTTCTCAAATTAAACCCTGCAAAAGGTGAAAATGCAATAACTCAAGTCGGGGCAGATATTGTTGTTCCCGGAGAATATAATGCTGATTCAAGAGTAATGAAAACCCGAAAAACAAAGCAAGGTGCAATGCAAGATTATGCGAACGATGAAGTTCAAAGAACGGCAGAAAGACTTTATTCTTCTACAATGCAGGAAGTAACTCTTGATAAAGATTACAAAGATGCTTATAGTTATGCAAGAGCATTGTTAGCAGCAGATGGGGTTAAAAATCCGTCAAACCAACAAATAAATAACAAAGCAAATGAAATATTAGTTGCAAACGGTAATATTAAATTCACAAAAGGTACAAAAATTCAGATTGCTGCTAAAACCACTAATTCAAAGTTAGTTCAAGACTTATCTAATAACGGTTTCAAACCAACAAGAGAAAATGCCATTTTCTATAACAGATTTAATGCACTTAATCCCTCACAACAACAGAATGTTTTGAGTGTAATTAAGTATTGCAGAAGTCAAAAAATAACCGACCCGAATAAAATCAAAGCAAGGATTTTGGAAACATTTCCTGATATTAACTTATTTGATTCAGGTAAATTAATTCCGATGAATTCATCTTTTGGTACTCCTGTGTTCCAGCGAAAAAATCCTGTAGCATTAGAAACATTCCTAACAGATACTTTAAAATTAGACCTAAAATCTGAAATAGGCAAAATGGTTTATGAAAGACTCTCAAGTTTACCACAAGACGAGTTGAACAAAATTGACGGGCATAATTTTGCAGATATGTCGAAAGCTAATTTTAATGAAATTGCAAATAGTTTTGAAACAAGTGGTGTAAATATTCGTACCGGAATAGAAAATCAAATGGAACAAAACACAAGAGTACAACGAGCAGAAAGGCTTGGTATTCCTCAACAGAAATTTACATCTGAAATGCTTGCTAATATCTATGACAGAGCCGCTGATATGATGGAACAGTATTACCATAATCATGGTGTTTTTGACGCAGGAACATATCTTGAAGGGATGAAAAATCTCATGGATTTGGTTACTCCTGATAATATTTGCGGAATAGATATGCGTAGTACTTTGCACGTTGCTTCTGATTGCAGAAAAGCAGCTCAAAGATTTAGACAGATGCACACAGATAATCCTGAGACATTTAAAAGAGAATATGCACAACTTAAAAAAGACGGACTTGTAACGGCTGATTATAATCAACAAAATGTTCAAGAATTTATGAACCTCATCCAAAGTGGTGACGTTGATATAAATAGTGATAAATTTAAAAATGCATGCCAAAAAGCTTTCGGATTTAAAGGTGTAGAAAACACGGAAAAATATATTCAAACCGGTGAAATGGCAGGGAATATCGGTGATATAGTTATTATGCTATACACTCTTGGAGCTGCATCCGAATTGAAAATGATGGGCAAAGCAACGACAGGAGTTTATGGTGCATTGGAACGTGGTGCCGGCAAAATTATGGGTAAAACCGCCGCACAAAAAACTGCAAAAGTTGGGACATCAATGTTAATGGGTGGAACAACTCTAGGAGGTTTTACTCTTGGTAAAGAAACATTGAATAACCTTTCTAACCCGATGCGTGATGCAACGAGTTGGGAAACTTGGAAAGAAACAGGAATTGCAAGTGCTGAATCATTCGGATTTGGTTTTGTCGGAGGGTTATTAAATGAAACTGTTGTTGCACCTATTGTAAAAGCAATTGAAAAACCTGCGACCAAGGCAACTCAAGCAGTAAGCAAGGCATTAACAGAACAGGGTGAATTAACAGGCAAACAGATTATGGAAACTGTTTCAGAAAGTGGCAGTTTGAAGTTAGACGGTTTGTTTAAGATGAACTCTCAAGAATGGGTAAACTTTGCAAGAACTGCAACAGCAAAAGGGGTTGGTTTTGGAGTTGAAGTTTCAGGTTTTACCGCTTACGAAGCAGGATTGGATGTAATAAAAGACTTAATCGATCCAAAAACAGGCAGATTACCTGAAAATATGACAGTTGAGAGTCTGACTGAATATTTAGGCGAGAAATTTGGTGAACAATTCTCTAATCTTGGAACTATAAAAGGTGTTTCGCAATTACTTATGATGAGTAAGGGTGGCAAAGTCGCTCAAAAAGCAATGATGAATGAAATTTTATCTAAAAGTGAAGCCTTAAAGGATATTAAATTTAAAAAAGCCGAAATCAATGGACATGAGGTTTATGAGGTTACATATCCGAACGGAAACAGAGCCGTAGTATCTTCACCTGAACAAGCCATTGCAACTTGTCAAATGGCTATGCAAATGGAATTTCTTGTAAAATCATTAACAGACGGTGAACCTAAAACCGAAATAACACGACCACAAGGTATGAATGCGGAAGAAGATGCGCCAATTCAAAAAGCACATAAAGAAAATCCTGCAATGATTTTGGACGAGACTCCTCAAGTGAAAAAATCAGAAGCAACTGAAGGTATGCCAAAAGAAAATATGAATACTTCTTCTGTTGAACATGTAACTCATGAAAGTATGTCGGATGCAGAGTTTGAATCATTAAAATTACAGCTTTTAGAAAACCCAAACTTTCCTAAGTCAGAGGATAAATCAGGTTATTTTCGTCATAAAAAATTTACCAGAATTGATAAAGATAATATTTTATATGCAAAGAATTTATTAGAAAACTCTGAATTATCAAACCTTTTGGGTGAAAGAACTTTGAGTAGACTAATAAACAATTTCGGTACTGACAAAAATGAAGCTTCAAGAATATTGTTACAAGAATTACAAAACACACCGGATTTTTTCAAAAATCCAAATATAGAAGACGGAGCAATTGATAATATTTTATCAAGGACTAATTCTGACAAAGTTCAAACTCAAATACTATTATTGCAAAAATTAAAAAATAACCCTAATTTACTAAAAAATTCATATATTTCAGAGAAAATTTGCGATATTTTATCAGGTGTAAATTCAATAAAATCACTTGAGCTGGTTGATAAATTATTCTCTAAGCCTGAAAGATTGGAGAATTTAATAAATATTGATAAAATCTTATCTGTCGCAGATAACGATTATTCAATATCATTTGCCGAAAAAATATTAGAAAAGCCTGAATTATTTCTTGCTCCAGATTTTGTTGTATTCTTGCCTGATTTAATTAAAAAATGTGATTCTGATATTACTAATAATACTAAACTGGAATTATTTAATGAATTTATTAAAAATTCACAAAATATATCTGACACAGAATTAACAAACGCATTTGCTCGTGCTATGCATATTGGTAATAACAAAGTGTTTGATTTAAGAAATAAAGATAATAAATTAAGTCCCTCAGAATTAAAAACTTTAGAACTTAATAGTGAAAAAAGTTTAAGTAGTGATTTATATGAAAACCTATTTCTTGAATTATCTAAAAATGAAAAATTTAAAGACTTATCAAGCAAATATTATGATTTATATTTGGAAAATGAGTTTAAAGAATGCTCAAGAGAAGATGCTACAAGATACAGAGAAATGTGTAAATCTATAGACAAAGAATATGGTGTAAAAGTAATTTTACCTACAAATTTAAAAGAAGTAGGACAAAGTTTAATATTAGTTTATCAAGAACTCAATAATTACAAAATGCACAGTAATAATCAAGCTAAAATGCCTCCTGTACTGGACTTTATGTATCCGTTGGCAGATAATGCTGCCGGTATGGCTCATATAAGAGATGGCATTAATCAAATTGATGTTAGGGAACTTTCTACATCTTTTATAAAACACTCTTTACGCCATGAAATGGCACATATCAATGATAGCAAGCAAATGGATAAATTTCCGACTGAGATAAGAACCTTTAAAAATGAACCTAAAAAAGATGCTTGGGGCGAGCTTGTCTTTGATGTTCATAGAGATTTAGATATTAATAATTGTAAATACGTTGATGAACTTAGAAAAGGCGGTATTTCACAGAAATTGATAGAATATGCATATACAAATCCAATGGAATTTGTAGCAGTTGCTTCTCAAGGAGATTTTAGCAAGTATTCGCCTGAATTTAAAAAATATTTGACCGAACTGGGTATGCCGGAATGGATGTTATCATTCTCCAATCCAAAGCCGTACTTTATTTCAAGAGAAAATAAATCAACAAAAGCTGATGAAGTCAATATATCGGAACAATCTCAAAGGTTAAACGCAAATAATTCTAATCCTGCAATGAGTTTGGAACAAGGAGAGAAAAATAGGAAAAAATATATGTCTGAAAAAGATGGGGCTGAAATTCCTATAGCAAACGCAACAGTATCTAAAACAGAAATCAAAATAACTGAAATACCAGAACAAATTTCGATATTAACAAGATTAGAAACTGCAAATGACAGAGAGTCTTTTGTCGCTATTCGTGATGAAATCAAGAAGATACCAAATGGCGAAGAAAAAAATCAATTATTGCAAGCATATTTACAAAAATATAATGTTTGGTCTGCCGATCCTGCAAGACCTGATATTAGAATGCAGTATATCCCAGAAGAAAACGATGTTCAAAATAATTTAGTAGAATATCAAACTTTTGACGATTTGTTAAAACATGCCCCTCGAGCAGAAATTAAAGTAGAAGAAATGGATGAATTTTTACGATTGAGAGGTTATTCTGAAGAAGATATTACAAAATTAAAAAATGCCCTTGGTAATGATTACGCAAAATATATACATATAGGTAAATTTGCAGTAGAAGTTTTCGGTGAAAGGGGACAATTTGAGGGCGTTGAAGATATAATAGAAAATTATAATTGTATTCCGGAAGAATCAAAGCCTCTTATGGAATTGTTAAATCGAACATCTATTGCATTTTTATCTACAAAATTATGTATTAGTACCGAAGAAGTTTTAGAGATTCTTTTTGAAGGAGATTGTGGGCATTTAGAAATTGCAAGAAAATGTTATAACTTAAGCAGAAAGACAGGAGTTTCAATAAGAGATATAAATAAGTCTATCGGTAATAATCAAGAGAAATTACTTGATAAGATTACACCAGAACAAGTTTTAGCATACAAAAATGTGTCAGATATTCTAGAATTAGGTAGTTTTGGTTATGGTGCAATAGAAGAAATTGTTGCTATAAAAAATCCCGAAAAAATAACAAAAGAATTTTTAGAAGATTATAGAGATACTATTGATAGATTTGCAGAACTTGGTATATATGGTTATGAGGTAGGAACGGATCCTGTTGAACAACTGACAAAATTAAAGGCTATTGAAAGACAATTAAAAGATAATAACATAGATTTATCTTGGTACGCTGATGCTGAACGCAATCATGGTAGAAAAATTTATTTAGAACAATTAGAGAATATTTTACAGTCAAAAGACATATCGAAAATTTCAGATTTCTTATCATCATGTTCTGATGAATGTAAATATAACCATGCAGAAGATATTTTACAATTTGCACAAGATTGTTATGTCAATAATCCTAAAGCATTTGCAGAAATGTTAAACACAATAGATAAAGTTACAAATGGTTATGGTGCTTTTTGGAGGCTACGCAGTAGTATAGACAAACATATAGAAAATGGTACTTTTGATATTGAAGGGGTTAAAGAAGTTGCTCAAGCATTTATTGATACGGGATTATTTGTAAAAAATGATCCTAGTGCTTATGCGTTCTTTGCAACCGATTATAATACAAACAAACCAAATTATAAGGGTATGGCGAAATTTATCAGAGAGCTAAAAGAATTTTATAACGAAAATTCAGAATATCAAATTGATGCTTACATGCAAGATGTATGGCGAGGCGGTCATTTTGATACTATGGAACAGAGATTTAAACAATTAAAAGAATTGGGATTATATGGTAAGGTCGCACCACATGATTTAAGATGTTTACTTGAAGAAGCTAATAATGAAAATATATTTAACTTGATTGTAGCATTTCATGATGAACCACTTGTAAAAAATGAAATATTTTATTATGACGAATCGAGTGTAGAAGTTTTGTCAAAAAGAATTGATAATCTTAAACAAATAATTGAAGAAAGTAATACCGAATATAATAATTTAAGCTTAAATGAAAAGATTGAGTTAATTCGAGAATTAAATGAACGAAATGAATTTTATGGCTTTTTAAGACCTCATTTTAGTGATGTTAATGCAATGAATATTAATAAACTTGTTGAAGGTAAACAAGATTTTGCACTTCAAATATTCAATAATCCACAATATAAATCTACTAATTTGAATATGGCAGATAGAGTTGCACTATTCAGAGAATCTAATAAAAATAATGAATCCAATATTTTAAATCTTATTACTCGTTTTAAAGATGCTAAAAGAAGCAATAGTGTATTTACAACAAGAGGTTTAATTTTAGAAATTTTAAGAAGTGAAAAATCAAATTGGCTAATGTCACAAAATATAAATGATTTGGATAATTTTGTTTCTGAATTATATGATAAATCTATGAAAAACAGAGAAGAATTTGTTAACAATTCAAATGACAAGAGTGATACAGTTGAATTCTTTAGACAGTCTTATTGTCAATTAATTTTACTAACTGCTAACAGTAGCAAAGAAGGTGTAGAAAATTTATTAAAAACAAAACACATACCGGATTCTAATGAATATCTAAACAATTTTAATTCTTTTGATAAATCGGAAATGGATTTATTTAAAAAGATGTATAGTTCAGAAAAGCCAGAACAAATTGCGGAAATCATTGATGTTATTGAATTTTTAAAGACAGACATTAAAGAAATGTATCTTGGTAGTAAAATTAAATTATTGGAAAAAATATCTCATGTATCAGATGAAATATTAGATAAATGTCGTAAATATTCAGATATAAATATTGATGCAAAAATTGAAGAATTAACAATATCATTAGGGAAAAAACAAGATGTAGTTACTATACCTTTTGAACAACAACAATTATTTGTAAAAAATGTTCTTGCGAATAATAGTACTAATGTAGAAAATATTTTAAAAACATTTGACTTTGAACAATATGAAAAGAAAGGTTTACCATTAGAATATCCAAGAGAGAAATTTACGGCAAATATTGAAAATATAATACAAGATTTATCCACAGAAGAACAAATATTAGTTTTAAGCCATTTTGGTTTAGAAAGAGGTGAGGCAGGCTTTGACGGATTACCGACAAATAAAGCATTTGATAATTCAAAAGCAAGTCCTAAAGCAAATGAAGTCGCCAAACTTGTTCAAGCAGAGATAGAAAAATTTACAACACATAATAAAATTAAAATAGGTGATAGAGTTGCAAATGAAGTGTTGAATGGTTTAATACAAGGTTTACCAGAATTTACTTCAATAGTTGGAAAAGAACAACATGGCACACACGCATACAGCGTGGATATTCACACATTAAAAGTTTTGCAAAGTGCTATGAATAATCCTTTGTATGAAAAATTATCTGATAGAGATAAAACTATTCTGAAAATATCTGCACTGTGCCACGATTTCGGGAAACGAGGTGGAGTTGTTGATGAAGGACATGCTAATTTAAGTGCTCAATATGTTGCCGGAATACTAGCAAAATTTCCATTCCCTCAAGGTATGAAAGATAGAATAATTGGTATTGTTGAAAATCACCATTGGTTTGAAAAATATAACACAGGCCGTGCAACGGCAGAAGATATAGCCGTTAGATGTCGCAGACCAGAAGATTTCATTATATATGAAATTCTTGCAAAAGCAGATTTTGAAAATGTAAATGAAACATTCCACATTGAAAGATCAGACGGTGTAAATAGTCAAGCAGAATTTAATAGATTTATGCAAGAAAAAATGGTTGCGATTGATAAGGCATTGGCATTAATGTATTCAAAATCCAATTTAATATTTGATACTCAATTCATGAAAAATGGTGAAAGATTCCCAAAAGAGAATATCGTTATTGACGGTGAACAATCAGAATTAAAAGTTCTTAACCTTAATAATTTACAAGATAATGCAAATTTACAACAATATGGATTTAGTACAGGAGTAACAAAGGATAACGCTAGATTTACAGTGCACATGACTTATCCGTCTAAATCAAACATGGAATCTGTCATTATATTAACTCAAAACTCAATGAATAATAGTGCTTGGTCAACGAGTTTGATTAAAACATCAAATAATAGAACTTATGGTAATGAAAAGTTTGGTTTTATTCTTGATGTAGATCAAGCAAATATTTCTGAAGCCTATTATGAAAATACCGGCTCTGGTTGTGGTAAAGATATTAATGTATTTAAAACAATATTGTTTGAACAAGATGATGCCGCAAGAACTTATGTAAAAAATCATTTAATGCAGGAATTATTAAAAAAAAGAATACAATTATCTAATAATGAATATGCACTATTATCAAAATTCTTAATGTCTAAAAAATATACAACCCAAATAACAAAAGATGTTAAAATTGGCGATAAGATTATTAAAGCCTCTGATTTAGTAGAATGTTTAGAAAGTTCTCGTGATGCACTATTTTTTGGTGGTGACATCCATAGTGAAATTGTATCTATAAATCCGAGAGTGAAAGGTTTGATTGCAAAAGTAGAAAAATTGGAAGAGTGTCCTGAAGAATTTTTACAATTTGCCCAAAAACATAATTTGCCAATTATATTAATGAAACCTACTAAAGAACAATAGTAAAAAGAACGGATACTAATATAAGCGATAAAAGTATATCGTTGCGTAAGCATATTCTATATTAGTAATATTATATTACGTTTTTAGATACATAATGGATGTTTTTCCATATGGAAGGTAATATGAACAAGCAAAGGAGTGTATCGATTATGGAATATGTAGAACCAATTAGAGACCGAGAAAAAATTGAAACAGTAAAACGAATTTTAAAACGCAATGGCAGTAGGGATTTCTTACTGTTTTTGATGGGAATTAACAGCGGGTTAAGGATTTCCGATATTTTAAAATTAAAAGTCAGAGATGTATCAAATAAGGACTATATTGAAATAACAGAACAAAAAACGGGCAAACATAAACGTTTTCCGATTACAAATTCTTTTAAACCGTATCTGGATGAATTTATATTTGACAAAACCCCTGATGAGTGGCTTTTTGAAAGTCAACGAGGGGATAAACCAATTACAAGAATTCAAGCATATCGAATTATTACAGAGGCTTGCCTAAAAGCAGGTATCACTTGTAAAATAGGTACACATACCCTCAGAAAAACTTTTGGATACCATTTTTATCAAGAGAAAAAAGATGTTGCACTACTGCAATGCATTTTTAACCATTCAGCACCTTCTGTTACAATGAGATATATTGGGATAAACCAAGATATTATTGACTCCAGTCTCCAGTCATTCTGTTTATAAGTTGGCAAATTTAATCTAATAAATATATCCGTTATGTTACATAACACATAACACAATTACAATTGTGTTACATGTTTTATCGGCATTTTTTTGAAAAACTTTAGGAATTTTCGCTAAAAATTTACAATTAGGGTAAAATTGTTACAATTAAATTCGTTTTTTCACTTTTTTAATCTATTGATTTATTTTTTAATTCAAATTTTTTCTTATTTATCTCAATAAATCAGACTGATTTATCCGTTATGTATCATTTTGTGTAACACAATTGTAATTGTGTTACATGTTTACAAAATGGAACATGAGTAATCAACTATGGTAGACATTAATGTAAATAAAAATCAAGGTTTAATAAGTGCGATTAGAACGCAACTTAATGCTGAGAACATTGATACTTCAAAGTGCAATGCAAGTATTTGGTCGCAAGTTCTTGAGCAAGTAACTATTGAAAACGAGCAAAATAAAAAAGAAGGCAAAGAATTAATTTATACTAAAGGAAATGATATGAATGGGGATGGGCATAGTAACTTTGTTATTTTCGAAGGTGTAATAAAATTTTCTCAAAAATTATGGGATAATATTTGCAGGATAGTAAAAGGAGAAATCGTATTAACGAAACCATCAACTTCAAAACCTCAAAACAATCAAGCTGTTGAATATACTCCAACAAATACTGCAACATCAGGTGTAGATAAAATTGAAAAAAATAATTTTATTGATGAATTAAACGAAGTAGAACAAGTAGCACCAAAAGCCGAGTTGAAAAATAACATTGAGAAAGCTCAAAAAATTTTAATCGAACAATTACAAAATTTTACCGAGCAAGATTTGCAAACATTAGGTATAACACCTGTAAAAAGAGATAGATTGTTAAAATATCTAGAAAACATTATTTATGATAACACACATGATTCAATGCAAGGAAAAGGAATTTGGATTGTTGTAAGTAATAATTGCGCCGATTCAGACAATTTGGCAAATATGATAACAATGTTGATGCACGAAGCAAACCATTGTGATGAAAATTTTATAAGCAAATATCCCGAATATGCTGACAAAAATTCAATATGCTATATTGAAGGGCGAAATTCTAATGCTGATACGATGATGGTTAATACAAAAGCAGAAGAAAGAGCTTGTGAGACGTTGGGACTTTTAACAACGGCTATTCTGCATAAAAAAGGTATTATAGAAGATTATAAACGACAAGATCCTTCATACAAGCACTTTGTGTCGGAATACATTGATTCAGAAGGTAAACCGACAAAAGCTTTAAAAGAGGATATTAACAATTGGATATCCGGCTATACAAATTATCCGGAAGATATGAAAGGCAATATTACTGTAGAACACATGAGAAATAAAGATGTGAAAGATGTTCCAAGTGATTATAAAAAACTGCAAATACAAGCAGGGGATGTTATCGTTGTCAAGCAGGATGACGGTACGACAAAACAAGTAACATTAGGACAAAACGGAGCAATATTATCTCCTGTCGATTCAGCTCCGATTTTTCAGTTGGTTAATGCAGAATTTGGCGGCAGAATTATTTTCGATTCTTTGCAACCTACAGAAGATGAATATAGACTTCTTGAATCAAGAACAAAACAAAGTGAAAAACCTGATTTCAATAACTATCAAAGCGTTAGTATAATGAGAAACGGAAAAGAAATTTATACTGCAAAATTATATTAAGCAAAGTTATATTTTCAATTTAAAGCACGCTATTCATTCCTTTTTATGTTATTATCACAAAAGACGTGAATTCTATTTACAATATTTAAACAAATATAAGAAATAAAAGAAGTAAAATAATGCATGTTAAATATTTTGACGGAATCGTTCCAAAAGTTATAGATAAAGAAATAATATGTTTTTGTAAAAAGATAAATTACAACAAAAAACCATTATACATTGATGTATTACCTGCAAAAGGAGCTATAATAAATGAATGCTTTATAAATGTTGATAATTTTATCAAACAAAATGGTGGAAAGTGTATTTATGGATGGGCAATATGGTTACACCCTCATTGTTTACTTGAAGCTGAGTTTCATGCGATTTATCAGTCGCCGGATAATCATCTTATTGATATAACTCCACATAAAAATAATCTGACAAAAATTTTATTTTTAGAAGATAGTTCATTAATTTATAACGGTTATAGCATAAACAATATTAGAAAAAATATATCAAAATCAAAACTTATAGATGAATGCATAGATGCATGGAATGAACTTTATAATATGTTAAATACTGGTAAAAATAAATATAAGCATGGGGAAATTTTATTTGAAAACGAAGAAGCTCAAAAAATATGTACACTTAATGAACATATACAATATAACTTGATTGAGTTTTATAAAAACTTAAAATTAAAACCTAATGATGCTTGTATTTGTGGTAGTGGATTAAAATTTGTAGATTGTTGCAAACATAAAACACAATATTAACTACAAGTATATTTGAAAATAAGAAATTATATGAAACTAACACTTTGCAATAAAACTTAAAGTAAAAATAGTTTTTATGCATTGATTAAAACAAATTTTGACCAATAGACTTGCCGAAATAATCAAAGTGTCTGTCAAATGAAATCAAACTGTCTGTTCTCTTACAATAGCCAAAATCATGATGTTCTTCCATTACAACCTTATATAGCCTATTGGAAAATTTTCTTCTTTCTCACATATTCCATAACCCTCTGCCTCAATATATTTTGTGCATATCTTTCTTTGTATAATTCACTCGCTTTTTCCATTTTCTTTACCGGACCATGGAAAAAATCTATTAACTTCTTCATCTTTCTGAATAAAAAAAAGTGATTTTATATCTTTTTCTGTATATTCCCTTAATATAAATCGCTCCTTTCTAATCTTCGTGTAGGCATATAATATTATCTGAACAAATATTTAACGGCATATGTATAATACCTGTTTGTCAGTTTCGGTTCTTTAGTAAACGTTAAGTCCGAGATGCTGATAAAAACGACAGATTAAGGATTTTATTCGTATACGGTTAATTCATTTATTGAATAGTTGATTGCTGCACATATTGTACCAAATTTTCCCGATGCCCTGTCCTCTATTATTCGGAGAAACCAAAAGCATTTCTATCCTTTGCATGCCCGTACCAATAAATGCTAAAGGGATGTTACCATAATTATAAGCTATTACAAGGTGTTGAACATTTTTATAGCTGCGGGAATATAACTTTTAAAAGTTTTAATCTCATTCTTAGTCAAAAATAAATGTGTTGCAATAACAGCCTATCCACATATAGTTAAGAGCTTTGCAATCAATAAATTATTCATTTCTTCTGTTTCTTATATTTTCTTAAACAATACTTTTCCTTATATCATCAAAGTATTTTATTACTTTACATGGATTGCCGACTGCAACGCAATTATCAGGAATTGATTTATTTACGACACTTCCTGCACCTATTATACTGTTTTTGCCTATTGTTACACCAGGAAGAATTATTGCACCGCCTCCAATCCATACTCCGTCTTTTATTTCTACCGGGTCTGCACAGGTATTATAATAAATAGGATTATCGGCATCTCTTTCTAAAATATATCTTTCTTCCGGAAGCACAGGGTGGTATGCTGTATATATCTGAACATTGGGTGCAATCATGACACAATTACCGATAGTAATTTTTTCATTATCAACAAAAATGCAATTTGGACCTACTATAACATCGTCCCCTATAAAAATATTTTTTCCGTATTCACAATGAAATTTTTCATCTATTGGAACATTTTTTCCTATTGAGCCGAATAATTGTTTAAGTATGAGCTGTTTATTTTCTGTGTCATTAAAATCAAGGGAAGCAAATCTTTTCAGCAAAGCTCTTGCATTTGCTCTCGTTTTACATAACTCATCTGAATTTGTATCAATATATTTATATTCCTGACGCATACCGCCTCCTTTTATGGAAGTATAGCATAAAATTTAAAATGGCAAAAATATTAAACTGTGTGCTTTAGTCCCAACTGGCATAATTCATGCCCAATCAGAACAAAAGATTACCCTTTTTCAAAAAGTGAATATTCAATATTAGGAGGAATTTGCAAAAATTCTTTTCTTATAATAAACACATATAGTTATAAAACTTTGCCCAAAGTTCTCAAATTGTTTATTAAAAATTCTCAAACCAACTGGTATTTTATACTTAGGGGTGGCAAACATTTTGTTCCTTCATGTTGCCTTACAATAATAATTATTTATGCAATATTTTATAATAATGTATAATTTAAAGAAAATTAAATCTAATATTTCTTTTAATGCTCAACTTTTTTGGCACTCCAACGCTTCACGAAGATTTATAAAGGACTTTCCGGAACTCAAAAATATTTTAAAACATCATATGGGTGGAAACAATGTAATCCATTATATTCAATATGGCAACGATATTTTCATTCTGACATCCGCAAAAGCAATAAACAATTCTCATACTAATTCGATTACAACAGGAAAAATCGGATGCGGGCAAGATGAAATAAAAAAGATATTTCGAGAACATTTCAATAAATTCAAAACACTTAACAGCCTGCATAAGCCAGAAATAATTATGGAAGAAAAAGTTAATACTGATATTCAAAAAAGCAATTTTAAGTCTATACTTGGAAAGATTGTTCCTTTTTTTACTAACAAATAATCAAATCAATTGTTAAAGTTCGTGTAACTTTAGTAAAGAGTTTTTAAATTATTGTCTTTGTTTATTCCGGTCTTAATATCTTACAGGCAGTCCTGTGTATAACTCTATAAAAATTTTTCCAAGTAAATCATATCAATCAATTGTTTTCCATTTTCAAAAATAGCATGAGAATAATTATCTATAAAAAAGTCTTTTATTCTGTGGGTTTCAATAAAACCTCTTTTCTTATAAAAATTAAGAGTTTTTTCATTTTCTCCTGTTCCAAGGATTAATGTTTTAAAATTCTCTTTATACTTTCTGCATAGAAAATCCAATAATAGTGAAGCATACCCTTTATTTTGGTATTCAGGATAGGTTGCAAGATTTTTTATTTCTATAGTCGTATCATTTATACGGCTAACTGCGCATATGGAAGTTAATTTATCTTTATCATACAAAACAAAAAGGTGCGATTTATCCAAATATTTGTTAATCATGGCTTCATTCTCATCTCCGATTAACAAAAGATCCATAAATGCTTCTTTGTTTTTTGTTATTTCATCTATTCTCATAAGTTAAATATATCATGATGTATAGTTGTTATTAAAATAGTCTTAAATGTTAAGAGTAAATAAATGTTACAATATTATTAAATACTGAAAAAAGATATAAAAAATAGACTTTATATAAATATCAGTTAAAAATACTGAATTTAGTTCATTTTGAATGGAAAGGGGCGATGAGCCCCTTTCCATTTTTTAGTTGTTCATAGATAATTCATTCTTTTTCAACTCTTTTTTCTTATTGCGAGGAAGTTTACTTTTTACCTTTGGCTGCTGTTTTAGATTTTCGGATTTGGCCGGACGGGCAAAATCAAACAGCATATCCTTCAACTTAATAAACGGTCTTTGCACATGAGGAATATTTACTTTCTTTTTAAGTAGAAAATGTGTAATTTTTCCTCTTGTTTTGTTTTCCCGTCGTATCTTTGGGAATTCTCTTGTGCTAACCTTTAAATCTTTTGCATACAACTTTTCCTCATTTTGCAAAAATTCAACATCGGCTTCGGCGCTGTCAATAACATCGAAAAAAGCCGAACGTCCGTATATAGCCTGAGAGGCAGACTTCCTACCCAATTTTATTGTTTCAGCAGGAAAAATTTCATCATATCTTCCCAAAACAGGCATAGGGTTAACAACCCACTGCTTATGCAGGAAACCTTTAGAATCTAAAGTTTTTACACTCAGAAGCTGCTTACCTTTCTCTATTATATCAATAATAATATTATTATGATTATTCTGCTGGCGTTTCAGAACCTGCTCAGAAAGAACGGACCACAAAGGGATTCTATGACCTTCCGGGATATTTATATCAACATAAACTGCATTTTTCGCTGCTTTTACTGCACGATCAGCTTTCTTTAACAACTTTGCAGCTTCAGGAGAATTTACATATAAAGCTTCAAAAGTCTGACTTGAATTATTTCTTTTAATTTCCATTACATTTTTACCTATTTAAAATAATATCCAGAAAAACCGTCTGAATTTCTATTTTTGCTAACTCTAACATAAATTTTTCTAAAATTTAATAAAAGTTTATTTACGGCAATATTATTAATATATTTGTTTTATCTTTAAAGTTTCTGTATGATAATAATAATATCAGGAGGCAATCATGAGAGTTAAGAAAGCAGAAACATCACAAACTTTAACGGATAGAGAAATAATCACTCTTCAATATCTTGCAAAAGGATACGAGAATAAAGAAATTGCAGATACCATTTTTGTGAGCACCCACACTGTTAAAGCTCATGTAAGCGCCATTTTGAGAAAATTAAATGCCAGAAACAGAACCCATGCGGTTTACATTGCAATGAAATTAAAGATTATTGATTAACTTTATTGTTACAATTTGAAAAATTGAAAATTAAATTATATTATAAATAGTATGAAAAGATTGTTTAATTTTATTTTACTATTTTTGTTAATTACATTTACACTTTGTTCAAAAGCATTTGCTGAAGACGTATTTAAAATAACATCCGCGAATTTTGACACATCAAATTCAATAGTTGTGCTGACCGCGTTGGATGGTACTGCTTCACAGATTATGCCGAATATAAAACTTGTTGAGATGGATAATCCCAAAAGGGTGTATTTTGATATAAATTCGGCGATTCTTACAATGCCTAAACAGGATTGGACATTCAATTCCCAGGGGATTAAACAGATAAAAATTTCACAGTTTGATACAAACCCTAATATTGTAAGGGTTGTAATGTATTTGGATGATGATTACTCTGCATCCAATATAAAATTTTTAAGAATAAAAAATAATATTGTTTTACATTTTAAAAATTCTATATGCCAGAATAATAATTACTTTCAAAATACTTACAGAGATGAACATTCTTCATCAAGTGATTTTTATGAATACTTAACAGTAACAACTCCTGCAATACAGCAGCCTGCTCCGCAGAATGACATTGCTGGACAAATTCAGCAGGCATTTAACTCTACAATGGAACAAGCATCACAGATGTTAAATACCCGCGAGCGAAAAGAGCTAAGATTAAATACCAAATACTATATTGATAAAATTACCCCAAAACATAATGCCGTTTTGTTTAATGGTTTCGGCTCTGTAACACTTGAAAAACCAATGATATTGACAAATCCGTCAAGAATTGTATTTGATATGCCAAATACACTTGCGGCAATGGATATTAGAAATAAAGAATATAAAATTAATGACACAGATAGTGTTAAAGTCGGACAGTTTGTAGTAAATAAAGCCAGAGTAGTTATTCAAACAAACAATGTTGAACAGTATATTCCAATATATTCAAGTGATAACCAGTCACTGTTGATTGCAAATAAAGACAGAATTGAAAAAAGTTCACTTTATACAAACACCGGTGATATGATTGCATACTCACATAAAAAAACAGATGACAAAACCAGTGAAATGACGTTATCATTCAATCATCCTGTTGTTCATGGACTGGACAGAACCAATGATAAATTAATTTTATATCTTTATAATATTTCAAAATATAATGATTATACATTCAAAAATACGTTTGCCAATACGGCATTTTCAAATGCATCGGTAACCCTTCTTCCTAATATTGGAATGAAGTTAACCATACCGCTTGAGGTTAACACGTTAGTAAGCACATATTTAGGTGCAGACGGCAAGACAATTAAAGTCGTAACAAAAGCACCGAAAACAACTGCACCAAAAGCAGCGGCAGCAAAAGGAGCCGTTACCGTTCCTGTAATAATTCCGCCAGGTAAAAGACGTGTAGTAATCGATGCCGGACATGGCGGCACAGACCATGGTGCAATAAGAGATGACACCAGTGAAAAAGATATTACTCTTGATGTTTCAAAAAAAGTAGAAGACATGCTGAAAAAACAGGGTTATGCAGTATTAATGACCAGACCTGTAGATTCGTTTGTTTCACTTGCGGACAGAGTAGCAATGGCTGAAAAATTCAATCCTGATATATTTGTAAGTATTCACGTAAACTCAAGCGTTCGACCTGAAATTACAGGTATTGAAACACATTATTATCATCAGGAAAGTTTAAACCTTGCGCAAACCGTACATTCATCACTCGCAAGTGCAATAGATTCCAAAAACAGAGGCTTGTTCAAATCTAAATTCTATGTAATAAATCACACAACATCACCGGCAATACTTGTTGAAATCGGATTTATTTCAAACGATAATGAAAGAGCCCAGCTTGTAAGTGAAAAACGTAAACAGGCAACAGCAAAAGCAATAGTGGAGGGTGTTAACAATTATTTCAAACAGCTCAAATAACAGCCCTATAGGATTTTTTGACTCCGGTGTCGGAGGATTAACAGTCTTAAAGCAGTTTAGAAATATCCTGCCAAATGAAGACTGTTTATACTTTGGCGACACAAAAAATATGCCGTATGGAGAAAAAACTGACACTGAATTGGTTGAATTTGCTGATAAAATTTTCAACTTCTTTGAAAAAAAAGGAGTAAAAGCTGTAATTATGGCGTGTAATACAACATCTGCAATTACTTATGAAAGACTTAAAAACAACTATAACTTTAAAATTTATCCAATAATTCAGTCTGTAACAAAGATACTATCAGCACTTCCGGTAAAAAAAATCGGAATAATGGCAACAAATGCAACAATTAACTCCCGAGCATATTCACAGGGAATACATAAATTTAATCCTGAAATGAAAGTGGTAGAAATTGCCTGCCCGGGCTGGGTTAAAATTGTTGAAAACAGACTTGAGCTGGTTGCGGATAGCCATAAAGAACTTAAGAACAAATTAAATGAGATGCTTGTTCATAATCCGGAAAAAATAGTTCTTGCCTGTACGCATTACCCGTATTTGCTTCCGCAATTGTCGATGTATGCAGATAAAGATTTATTTATTGACCCTGCGGTTTACTTTGCACAATATATAAAAGAAGACCTTAAAAAATCCGGTCAGCTTAACAATTCAAATAAAAAGGGAACTGAAAAATTCTTTGTCAGTGCATCTCCGGAAAACTTTGAAAAAGCCTCCTCAATTTTCTACAATATTTCATCTAAGCCTGAGTTAGTAAATCTAAACACTCCTGGTATGTTGCAGCTTCAATAATTTTATCAGATTTAAACAGCAGCCTGTTAGTAACATTTAAAGCCGTAGAATTTTCCTTAACAGCATAAACAGGAATATTTCTCTTTAAAGCTTCAAATACAGGAACAGAACCTAATGCGTCATACGGCATTACGAGGAAATCAAGATTATCAACAGAAACACCGCCTGTAACTGATAATAACGGAGCCTGTGAAAGCCCCAGAAGTATACAAGGCAGAAATGTCGGTGTTATATATTCCGCAGACGATTTTGGATTTACAATCTCAGAGGAAATTGAATAATCATAAAAAGCCGGAGAATGCGCACATGGAACTTTCAACTCTTTAGAAATATAATGTGAAATAATTGCCTCAACTCCGCCCACCGGATCGGTTCCGGTTCCTTCAGCATAATCTGTATTCATCTCTTCCGGATCATCAAAAAGACAAACAACAGCAATTACATCAGCCCCATTATCTAAAAGTTTTTTTGAAGCTGAAAGCAGTGTTTCCTGGCATTGCAAGCTTCCGTTTGAAATTCCGCAGGAGTCAAGAACAAACTCAACCCCGACCGGCTTATCTGTTATTTCATATCCTGTAATATTAATCCCGTAGACAGTTTTAACTGCATTCATAGTATTTATATGAACATTTAAAACATCTTCAGGAATTGCCGCATCAAAAACTATCCCTACTTTATTATGCACAGATGGTTTAAAATACAGCTTTCCCCTAAAAAATTCATCAATAGAATATCCTTCAATATAAAACATATTATCGGTAATACCAGAAAAACAGCCGGCATTAACAACATTAGGATTAACAATCAGTTTAAAATGTTCTGCAAAACGGCGCGCCCAAATACTTGCATCACCTGCATATCCTCCTATAGCTGCCCCTATACCGGTAGGAACAATAAAAGCGCCGAGTTTTTCTCCATTATTAATCATATAAATATAATATAACAAAAGCGGCAAATATGCCGCTTTTGTCCCAAATCTCGAATATTCAATTTTAACTTACTGTTGTGCACCTCCGTATGTAAAGTCTGATTTAACATTATTTTGAAGTAATTTAGTCCAGGTACTCTCAAATGATGTGATTTCATTCAACCTTGTTTCATAGTTGTTCTTATCAAGCTCTAATTGAGATTCCCAGGAATTTAAGTTTGCAAGTTCATATTCGTGGTCTTTTTCTAAATCTTCCATTACCATCTGATAAACTGTTGTATCAGATGAATCATAATATTCGTAATAGTAATACTGCTGTTTGTCATTGTATTGAGCTTGCAGCTCTGCACTCTGACGTGACGCATTCATCATGTTAAACATAATTTCTGACAACTTTGTGTTAATCATAGACTTCTGCTTGGTATACATTAACAAAGTTTCTTGAATGTTAGAAATAGCCATAATGCTCGCCTCTCTTCTTTTTATCTCTCTTACTTATATAAAAACATCCAAAAATCCCTGATTTCAGCATGTATTGATTTTGTTACAATTGTTAACATGTTTTTTAATTTTATGATATAATATTTCTATAATTAGGAGAAAAGTTAAATGGATCAGGAAACTTATTTAAAAATTATGGGCTATGTCCCTACAGTAATTGAAGCTTCTTCAAGAGGAGAGCGCTCATTTGATATATTTTCAAGACTTTTAAGAGAAAGAATTATTTTTCTTGGCTCTGAAATTGATGATGAAGTAGCTAATTCTGTTGTTGCCCAGCTTCTTCTTTTGGATAGCGAAAATAATGAAAAAGATATTATGCTTTATATAAACAGCCCGGGCGGTGTAATTACAGCAGGACTGGCTATTTATGACACTATGAACTTAATAAAATCTGATGTAGCAACTATTTGTCTTGGAGATGCAGCATCAATGGGTGCATTTTTGCTATGCTCAGGCGCAAAAGGAAAGAGAATGGCTCTGCCAAATTCCAGAATAATGATTCACCAGCCTCTCGGCGGTGCAAAAGGACAGGCTACCGATATTGAAATTGAAGCAAAAGAAATTTTAAGAATGAAAAATATGTTAATAGAGATTATTGCAGAAAATTCAGGGCAGCCGTTTGATAAAGTTAAGGAAGACTGCGAAAGAGATCACTTCCTTTCAGCGTTTGAAGCAAAGGAATATGGATTGATTGATAAAGTGGTTGAAAGAAACTCTTTGTAACAAAAATTAACAATAAATATAAAAACATGCAATTCCAAGGAGTTGCATGTTTTTATATACATGTAGGTAAAGGTTAAAAAGGTTAGTTTAAATCTTAGGTAGGTAAAAAATGTCTCTATTGATTTTCGCATATCGAAAACTTGAGATCATTCGTCAAAAAAGTGAGTTGAACTATAAGCTCATGACGATGAACCAAAAGATTCACGATTTGCAGCAATATGCCAGCAATATCGCGGATGGTTCGGTGTCAATGAGTGATATGATGAACACTCCGGGTTCAATGTTCAACCGGCAGTTAATGTTTATGACATATGCCCACAACGGAGCTTTGATGAGTGCTCAGCAAAATATGCAAGGACTTATGATGATGCCTCATGTTCAAATGCAGATGAATCAGATGCAGGATCCGAATATGAAGGCAATGTATCAGAACTGGATCTTCCGGAGCTTGTATAATCAGGCAAGGGAACGAGCGGGAAAAGCAGAAGAAAAACTTTTAAATCAACAGGAAAAAGAACTTCAAAAAGAAAAGGCAAAACTTGAAACAAGGCTGAAACTGTTAGAAGCAGAATATGATGCTGTAAAACAGGGTGAAGATAAGGCAGCCCAATTCTGGAAACCTGAATACGTTGCTTAAAAGTTAAAAACAAAGTTTAATCCAACATCCTATCCTTAAACTAACCAACAATTTAAGGCTCGCTCAAACGCGGGCCTTTTTCGCGTCTGTAACAATCAAGTCAACAGGAACATCAAAATCTTCGACCGGAAGCTCTTCAATAACAAACATTTCATGAACCGGTACAATTTTTACAGCATTAGGTACAAGTTTTAAAAATCTGTCATAAAACCCTCCGCCATAACCAAGCCTGTAATTTTTGCGGTCAGCAGCCAGAGCCGGTACAATTATGAAATCCAAAACATCAGGATTTACCGGAAACGAACAGGGCTCGTTTATATTAAGTCCGGACTTTTTAAACTCAGTTCCTTCTGAATAAGGACATACCAGCAGTTCGCTTTTGTTTACCTTTGGAAAATAAAAATTTTTATCTTTATCATTAAGCAATCCTAACAGATTAACTTCATATTCAGTCGGATAAAAAAGCATTATACTCTTTGATTTCTGATAAAAATCGAGAGCCCTGATATTTTCTTCGATATTTCGGCTAATTTTTAAAATATCAAGCTGCTTTCGTGCAGTTTTAAATCTAGTTCTTAAATCTGTTTTACTCTCCATGTTTTTAATATATAATAAATTCAAGAAAAATGACAGATTATTGCAGTAACAATTTAATAAATCCTGATTGGGCAAAACATGGCTATATTCAGGTCTATACGGGAAATGGTAAAGGTAAAACTACGGCTTCGCTTGGTCTTGCAATGAGGGCGCTTGGAAGATGCTGGAAAGTTTTAATAATAATGTTTATGAAAGGCGGAGATGATTACGGTGAATTAAATTCATTCAGAAATTTATCTCCAGAGATTGCAAGGAATTTAACAATTATTCAAGCCGGACCTGATAGAATAGTTTATCAGAATAACAAAACCGATGAGGATACTGAACTCATAAAAAAGGGCTGGGAACTTGCTAAAAAAGCCATAAAAAATGATGAATACAATCTGATAATTCTCGATGAGGCAAATATAGCAATTGACCTGGGACTAATAGATTTGCAGGAAATGCTTGACGTTTTGAAGAACAAGCCTGAAGAAATGGAAATTGTTTTAACCGGCAGAAACGCGAGGCAGGAAATTATAGATATAGCCCACCTCGTATCTGAAATTAAACCGGTAAAACATTACTGGGATACCGGGATTGCTGCTAGAAAAGGAATTGAATATTAAATTTTACCATGGATAATCGTCTTTCATTTGCCAGCCGTCCTTTGCCAGTTTTGCAGCACAATATAAACCGGTGCTTTTTGAAGAACAATTTTTATCTATAGTGTCTTCATCTTTATTGTAGCCATATGGCATTATCCCCTTTTTGGTACGAACAAAAACAAACATATCTTTGCCGTACTGATTAGGTCTTTTTGAGCCATTAACATCAACATAGATTGAATTATCTATAGCCCCGCCATCATCCAAATCTGTTGAACCTGTAAAGGCTGAAATTGCAATAAGTACTCCGTCTGGAGTAAAAAAAGTTGTCCTGAGTGAAGGCACTACAACAGCAAGAGTCGAAGCTTGCCCATTTGCCAGTAACCAAGGCGTATATGCCGGATAGCCGCATTCTTTATAACTATTACAGGATCTGCTTATCTTAAAATAAGGTTTCCAGTATTTGTCAAAATACTCTCCCGGTCCCATTTTATAGGCTTCTTCCCAGTACTCATAAGATTCATTTTCTGCCTGTGACATTCTAAATGCTTGATTTAAAACTGAATAAGTTTTCTGCAAAGAAGTTATAACTTGCTGCTTTTTGTAATTATTGACAAGCGATGGCAAAGTCATAGCTGCAACAACACCTATTATACCCAGCGTTATTAGTACCTCTGCAAGGGTAAAGCCCGATTTAATGAATGGTTTTACGGCGGCGCGAAATGGCTCTTTGCCTGCGCCAATACCTTTTAAGGAGCTTAAATTACTCTGCCCCCCCCCCGAAAAACCTTGCTATTACTGCGTTTTCCATAATTCAACCTCCGTTTTTATTCTTTCTTTTCTTTTTTATTAGCTGTAATTATTTCTTTTTCTTTACTGTTGATTTTTTTATTTAAGAAAATATATTTGTTTTCGAGGCGATTGCTGTGCCTGAGGCACGACACTATTCCAGTAATGATGTGACTATATGTATCATGTGCGGGTGCGTGTCCGAGAAAATAAATATTTTTTCTTATTTGTTTTACCTGATAGGATTTTCGTTTACCCGGGTTGTGTTGTGCCTCAGGTGCCGCTATAGTTTCGAAAAATATATCTGCTATAAGATATTTGGTCCTTATTTATTATAAACAATTTAGCGTAATATTTCAAGTATTGAAGATTAATAGCTTCTTCTCATCAGATCAGACAGCTTGATTTCACTTGCAGGTTTTATAACTTTTTTAACAGGTTTTTCAACCGGTTCAACAGCTTTGAACTGGCAAAGACCTATTCTTTTATCTTCCGGCTTCATCAAAAATATTTCTTTTAAAAACTTTATTACTTCTTGCATAATGTATCTCCTCATGCATTGTCTTATACCGATATAATACATTAAAACGGCACAAGGTGCAAATTTCATTATACTTTATGCTATATTAATCATATAAAGAGATGAGGTTTGAGATTTGAATAATACTTACTATGAAACTTTAGACAAAAATTTCAATATGGCTTTAGAGCTTATAAATAAACCTCTAAACCATGAAGAGCTCATTGAACTGTTAAGAAGCGGAAATATTGCAGAAAGGCAGCTTGCGGCATTAAGACTGGATAAATTGGAAAACCAAAATGATGCAGATATATTGATTGCAAATCTTACAGGACAGGACGGTAAAATTAGAGAAGCAGTATCTTTAAAAATATATGAATTTATGAGTAACCCTGACTTTGTTATATACTTTGAAAACATACAAAGTTATGACGTATTTCTCGATGCAATTATTGATATAAATGCAAATATTTGCAGAAATATAATATCTGCGGTTTCAAATCTGAAAGATAACAAAGCATTTGCTACTTATTTTTGCAGACAGCTTACAACCAAAACAAATGCTTTACTAAATATTATAAAAGAATTTAACTTTCAAGAAGGCAAATACAAAGTGAACAAAGAAGTCTTTAAACTCTATTGGTACCTTGAAACAATATATAATTTTTATAATCAAATAGATTTTCAGGAACTAAAACGTATTCTTTTGACTGCCAAAAACATTGAAGAATATACAATTCGTGAAAAAGTTGCAAAAATTCTCTCATTGGGCTTTGAGGATGCTGAACTTCAACAAGCGCGCACCGAATTAAAGCAGGATAAAAATTATTATGTCAGAAGATATTAACAAAGCATAAAGTTTTGTTAACTTTTTTATAAAAAATATATACATATTCAGCAATTTTTACGTAATAATTTCCTTTATATATATGGGAAGACTAAATACAGGGAAAAATAAAGGAGTTTATTATGGCAAGAGTTTTAATTTCAATGCCTGAAAGATTTTTAGATGAGATAGACAGTGTTGCTAATTCAGAAAACCGCACACGTTCTGAGCTTATCAGAGAAGCACTTAGAACTTATATGTACAGAAATCAGGTTAGAAATTCTAAAAAAGCAATTAAAAATGCCGAAATTTTAGAAACACTACTTGGCTAAAACAAAACTTTTAGCTATAATATTAAGGAAAGGTATGGGGAAATATGGAAAAGGAAAACACTGGTTACATAATGTCATCAATTGATGAATATTTTGAAATTTTGGATAAAGAAGCACAGAAAAGATCTCAAATGGTTGCTAAATCTTTAACCAAATATTTAAAACGTGTACATTCAGAATCAACAAAATTTGATAGTCTGAAAGTTTCAGCTACTAATTAATGATATTATAAAAATTTTTAGGGGAAAATAGCAATAAAAAAGTCTACTTTAATAAGTAGACTTTTTTATTGTAGGCCATGGATAATCCGGCTTAAATTCCCAATTGTCATATTGAAGAAGCCCGGTGCATTTCTGCGGCTCAACTTTGCAAGTTTCAATTGCATCATCGCGGGATTCTTTCGCTTCATCAAGATTAAATCCTGCAAAAGCCGGTTTTTGATCTTTACATAACAAAAATGAAAATCTATCATATCCAAGTAAATTTGGCTTTTTCCCTCCGTTATAGTCATAAACTATATCAATACAGCCTCCATTTCCATACCATGCCATAGATCCGTCAGGAAATCTTGTATATAAACGAAATCTGACATCTTCTCGTAGATAGCCCCTTGATGAAATCTTTAGATATTTGGCAAGATATTTATCAAAAAATACTTCAACCAATTTATCATTTTCAACTGAATTGAATGAGCCATCTTCATTTTTTATAATGTCAGCTTTATCCCAATATTGGACGGGACCATTGTCAACTTCTGATAACATTATAGCCTGTGACATGGTACTGTAAAACTTCTTTAATCTGGATGTTGCTTCTTTTTGGTTTTGTTTTTGAACAATTGAAGGTATAGTCATAGCTGCAACAACACCTATTATACCAAGCGTTATTAATACCTCGGCAAGGGTAAAGCCTGGTTTAATAGATGGTCTTTCGGCGGCGCTCAAAAGCTCGTTGACTGCACCAATGCCTTTTAAGGAGCTTAAACTACTCTGCCCCCCCCCCGGAAACTCTTGTCATTACTGCGTTTTCCATAATTCTGTCTCCTTTTTTAGTTTTTCTTCTTACAGCAGTTATATTCCTTTTCTCAAACACGCTCCCGCGCTACTCACGCTATCATCTCGAAAAGGAATATAACTGCTGTTAAATTTTTTCCTCTGCTTTTTTATTATAATCTATTTTTCTAAATATTTCAATAATTAAGAAAAACGAGCCCAAGAATGGACTCGTCTTTCAAATTTAAACTGTTGTAATAAAATTATTCAATAATTTTGTCTACAACACCGGCACCAACTGTGTGACCGCCTTCACGAATTGCAAATCTCATACCTTCTTCGATAGCTACAGGAGCAATAAGTTCAACTTCCATAACTACGTTATCACCAGGCATTACCATTTGACCATCAAATTTAATTGAACCGGTTACGTCAGTTGTTCTGATGTAGAACTGAGGTCTGTAACCAGGGAAGAATGGAGTATGACGACCGCCTTCTTCTTTAGTCAATACGTAAACGTTAGCAGTGAATTTAGTGTGCGGGTGAATTGTACCTGGTTTAGCAAGTACTTGACCGCGTTGAATATCAGTTTTATCGATACCACGAAGCAATGCACCAATGTTGTCACCAGCTTGACCTTGGTCAAGTGATTTTCTGAACATTTCAACACCGGTAACAGTTGTTTTCTTAGTTTCGCCAAGACCAACTAATTCAACTTCATCACCAACTTTAACAATACCACGTTCAACTCTACCAGTTGCAACTGTACCACGACCTGTGATAGAGAATACGTCTTCAACCGGCATCAAGAATGGTTTGTCTAAATCACGTTCAGGAGTTGGGAAGTAAGAATCGATAGCATCCATCAATTCCCAAATTTTATCAACCCATTTATCTTCGCCGCGTTTAATAGCAGAGTTAGCTTGAGCAGCTTCTAAAGCTTTCAAAGCTGAACCATGGATGAATGGAATGTTGTCACCATCGAATTCGTAAGAAGAAAGAAGTTCTCTAACTTCCATTTCAACGAGTTCTAACAATTCAGGGTCATCAACCATATCGCATTTATTTAAGAATACAACCAAGTTAGGAACACCAACCTGTCTGGCAAGAAGGATGTGTTCACGAGTTTGAGGCATTGCACCGTCAGTAGCAGCAACAACAAGGATTGCGCCATCCATCTGAGCTGCACCTGTAATCATGTTTTTAACATAGTCAGCGTGGCCTGGGCAGTCAACGTGTGCATAGTGTCTGTTTTCAGTTTCATATTCTACGTGAGCTGTAGAGATGGTTATACCTCTTGCTCTTTCTTCAGGAGCTGCGTCGATTTCATCGAATTTTTTCAATGCAGCTTGACCTGCAGCAGCCAATACAGCAGTAATAGCAGCTGTTAATGTTGTTTTACCGTGGTCAACGTGGCCGATTGTACCTACGTTAACGTGCGGTTTCGTACGTTCATACTTTTCACGTGCCATGAGATTAATCTCCTTTTTTTCTAGTTATACTACAATACTAATTTGGTATTTAAGCCATATTATCATAATATGTGCTCAAACTTTTTTGTCAACTTAATTGCCGAAAATCATGACTTGCAAACCTCATCATTAAGCCAATTCAAAAATTTACAAGCGTATAAGTTAGAGCATTCTTATTTTCTTTTATGTTTTATAGCTTTTTTCTGCATGCCCTTTTGCTGGTAATCATTTGTTTTGCTTAAATTTCTTACAGCAGCATCAACATCATCTATAGATGAACCATGCAGCGGGAGTTTTTGGTAACGTTTAAAACCAAAACGTTTTAACATTCCTTCTATAAAGCCGTCGTATGCTTCTTTTACTGAAATCCTGCCATTACCTTTCCCTGTATTTGGAATTTGAAAAGCCGTAATTTTATCGAGGTGTTTCATTAACTCCGGTTTTAAATTCTCTCGTTTGAACCTTGTAACACCTGGTTGTGTCATCGGAAATCTGTAACTTGATGTGAAATTAATATTATTTTGCATTTTACCCTCCTGTTTAGAGTTAAAAAACAAACAAAACTTATTTTGCCGGGATATAAAATATTAAATTATATAAAAAAGACCGCTATATAGCGGTCTTTTATCTCTGATAGCAAAAAAAACTATTCTTCGGTTTCTTCAGCATCTTCAACAGTTTCTTCCTGCTGAATATCCTCTTCATCCAGAACCTGCTGGTTCATTTCTTCTTCAATTTCCTGCTGAAGTTCATCATTAGTTTCTTCTTCTTCAACTTCTTCTGGAGATTCTTCATAATTTTGGAAATTAGCAGCTTCGGCTTTTTCCATCTGTGATACGCTCTTGATGTCTATTTTCCAGCCGGTAAGTTTATGAGCAAGTCTTACGTTTTGCCCTTCTCTGCCTATAGCAAGTGACAATTGATCATCAGGAACAACAACCATTGCTTCATGTGAATATTCATCATCAGCAAGTATATCAACAGAAACAACTCTTGCCGGAGATAATGCGTTAACAATGTATTCTACAGGATCTTCAGAATATCTAACAATATCAATCTTTTCATTTTTCAGTTCTGAAACAATTGTCTGAATTCTGCTGCCGCGAGGTCCGATACAAGCACCTACACTGTCAACTTCAGGGTCATTTGACCATACTGCAATTTTTGTTCTGTATCCGGCTTCTCTGGAAATAGATTTAATCTCAACAATGCCATCTTCAATTTCAGGAACTTCAAGTTCAAACAGTTCTCTAACAATTTCTGCATGGGCATGAGACACAATTACCTGAGGAAGTCTGGTTGTTTCTTTTACATTAAGAACAAAAACTCTGATTCTGTTGCCAGGTTTGTAATACTCGCCAGGAATTTGTTCCTTCTGAGGCATAATAGCATCAGTTTTACCAATATTTACAATAACATTACGATTTTCAACGCGCTGGATTATACCGGTAGTAAGAGTTCCTTTCTTTTCCAAAAACTCATTAAGTACAAGGTTTCTTTCAGCTTCCCTTATTCTTTGTGTGATAACCTGCTTTGCAGCCTGTGCAGCGATACGTCCGAACTGTTCCGGAGTAACTTCAATTTTAACTTCATCGCCGACTTCGACATCTTCATCAATTTCTTTTGCTACGCCAATTGAAATTTGAGTATCTTCTTCACCTTCTTCGACAGATTCAACAACTGTTTTTGTACTAAATACTCCGATTTCACCTGCCTGTTCATCAAGAATTGCTTCAATATTGGCAGCTTCTTTAACTCTCATGTGCTTTTTATAAGCAGCAACCATAGCATCGCACAATGAAGAAATCAAAATATCTTTTGATATTCCGCGTTCTCTTTCTAATTCCTCACACGCTTCAAAAAGCGTTGTACCGATTTTAATCATAATTTTATCCTTTCCGATTAATTATCAATCAATATAAAGCTTGGCAGACTGAATATTTGAGCGGGGTATCAAAAGCTCCTGCCCGTCATCAAATCTGAAAAATCTTAAACCTTCATTCTCATCAAAATCCAGAATTTCGCCTTTAAAAATCTTTTCATTTTCCCCCTCAAGCGGAGTTTTAAGCTTAATGCTGATTCTGCGGCCTTTAAAAATAACAAACTCTTTGTCTGATTTAAATTTCCTTTCCAGACCAGGAGAAGAAACTTCCAGATAATACTTTACAGGAATAAGTTCATCTAAAAAGTCACTCACACTTCTTGTTACTTTTTCGCAATCATCAAGCGTAACTTCTTTCTCTTTTGAATATAGATATATTCTTAAAAACCATCTGTGATTTTCTTTTATAAATTCTATTTCAATAGGAATATACCCGAATCTCATGGCAGTATTTTCTATTAACGGAGTAATTTTTTCTAAAATTTCATGTCTGTTAATATCCTGCTTCACAATACTACCTTCCTTTACAATTCCGCTTACCTTAGGAGTAAAAAAGAACGGGGGTTCCCGTTCTTTTTTGCGACAATACTGTCTTTCGTTAATATTATAAATTAATGGCTATTAAAAGTAAAGTGCATTGTAAAGTTTTTGAAACTTATTATTTTAACAGATTTGCCATTGCTTCTTCATTTTTCTTTTTCATAAATTCATCTGCATGAGAACGCATTTGCTCCAGACTTCTCTGATTTGAAGCCTCACGTGATTCTGTAAAGGTTGTATCTGAGCTTACAGAAGCGCCTTGATATTTTTCACTTGTAGATGCTCCTGCCATCGAATTAAAGGTTTTAGCAAGCTCAGAATATTCCTGTTTTAATTCCGTACGTTTAGTATCATCTTTTTCATTTCTTATTTTTTCATCCAGTTTTTTCAAATCATCAAACATGCCGTCTAATTTCTTTTCTTCTTTTTGAAGCATTTTTTCCTGACGTTGTTCGGCATTGTTAATAGTCTGTTCAAGTGTACTCAATTGAGTTGTTTTAGCCTGCTTGTCACTTTGTAATGAAGTCAGAGCTGTTATGTCATTATCAGCCTGTTTCTGCTTTGCAAGCAATCCGTCTTCACCGTCAAGTTTTTGCTGTGCAGCATCTCTTGTCTGCTCGGCAGTTTTCAATTGATCTTTCAACTGCTGCAGCGTAGTTTTAGCCTGTTCTAACTGCTGTTCGGCTGCTCTTATCGCTGCATCATTTGGATTTTCGGCAGTTGCCATACTCTGAGCTCTTGCAAGAGCTTGTTCTGCATTACCAACAACAGTTTCCTGTGCAGGAATTCTTGTATTACTCAACAAATCAATTGTTTTGTTTTGATTAGAAACAATACCCTGCTGTTCTGTAACCTGAGCATCAATTTTAGTTTTGTCATTTTTAGCTGTTTGCAGATTTGTTTCAACATTCTTATAATCATCAGAATTCAACAAAGTTTGAAGATCTGACTGCTGTGTTTTGGCTTCGCTTAATGCTGCCTGAAGTTCACTTGTTGTGGTAGCAGTTGCAATATTTCCGACATTACCGGCAAGTGTTTGTGCAGTCTGAATACTTGCAGCTGAAGTTGAAGCAGAAGTTGCTCCGCCACCGCGTTCAGTTCCTCCACTGCCCTGGATAGCTTTTATGCCGCTAAACAATGTATTAATACCTGATGTAAGCATCGTACAAACATCAGAGAATGACATTCTCTGGTTGTACATATTGCCAAAATCAGTATACCGTCCCTGATATTGAGGAGCTACCGAAACCTGATTAGCCTGAACCATTCGTCTGTAACTTCGTTTGGTTACACCGGTTTGTCCTTCTATATAATGGTCGCCCTGAATTGAGCCCCATGCCGCTGTAGTAGTTCGATCTCGCTTAAAGTCACTGGCATTCATGAATCTCGTTGCAGGAACAAACGTTGACGAACTGCTTCGGGCTCTGGATGAGAATACTGAGGAACGTGAGCTCGTAGCAATATTACTTGACACAGTGCTCTTCAAACTTGAAGTTTTCGGAGCAGCAGCAGTTTCGTTGGTTCCGAACATTGCCTTTACGGAACCTGCTTTAGCAAAACTAGGTCTGTCGGGTATCTTTCCGAAGCCCGGCTTTACTGAAACTTTAGCTTTGTCTAATGCTACATTCATGCCATGTACTCTCTCTTAAATTTCTTCTTACATATATAAAAACTTTTCAGGTTTGATAATTGCATTAAATCTCCATTTCGTAATATAACTTTACAATCCCTTAATAAATATTTTTACAGGCACGTCAATTAGCAGTAATTTCTCACCTTAATATTATTATGCCCATATTTTTATAAAAAAAACATAAGCAGGCATTTTTCTGCTTTACAAACCTTAACCATGCCTAATTCGCCGAAAGCGTTACAGCATGATTTCCTTGAGTTTTTGCAAGCAAATTTTTGATTTTCTTAACAAAAATTAAGTAAACTTTTTTACTATAGCTATAATATCTGGAAAGTGTTATATCTACGCTTTATTCAGATTTTTAACAAAACTTATTGTAAAAAGATTGGCATGGAAATCATAAAAGAAGTTTATTTTAAGAAAATTTGTTCTATGATGGATTTACATCTTGGGAGGCGGGGTTAGTTAAAACCTTTCCTCAATTTATATCAACCTAAAGAACGATTAAGATATTTCAAATATCGTTTAAAATGTTGATAGAGAAAATAATCTATTATTTATTGGAGGTAGTTAGAGTGTTAGAGCATGGTTATATTCAAATCTATACAGGTGACGGAAAAGGTAAAACAACAGCATCATTAGGCTTGGCACTTCGAGCTCTAGGACATGGGTGGAAGGTTCTTATCATCCAGTTTACAAAGGGCGACAGCGCTACTTCATACGGAGAAATCGTAACTTCATCAAAATTTCTTCCTAACTTAGACGTTGTTCAGTTTGGTATGGACAGAGTATGTTATTCACACAATGTTTGTATGGATGATTTTAAAGAAGCAAAAAGAGGCTGGGAATTTGCCAAAAAAGCTATTAACTCAGGAGAATACCAGTTAATCATCCTGGATGAAATTAACATTTGTACAGCAATGAATATGATTAAGGTAAGTGAAGTTAAGGAAGCTTTATTAAACAAACCTGAAAACCTTGAAATAGTATTAACAGGACGCTATGCACATCCTGAATTAAAAGCAATGGCTCATCTTGTTACAGAAATGAAGCCTATCAAACATTACTTTGATATGGGGGTTATGGCAAGACAGGGCATTGAATATTAGACTTAAGTTAATGTAAATCCTTTTTGTTTCAGAAATGAAATACCGGACATCTTAATAAGAGGTCCGTTTTTTTTTTACATAATATATGTTATCTCTATGTTCGTTTCTTTCTCTTTTACCCGCAATAAAAGAGAAAGAAATGAACCAAAGAAAGAGAAAAACGCAAAAAAAGCATCACTAAACGAGACAAAACCAAATGAAAGTAGTTAAATGCTAAAGCATTTAACCGTTTAAGCATCACTATTGCACAAAATGTGCAGTTCGGCAACCTGACTATTAGTCCGGTAATTAAAAACGCGAGCGTGTGCAAAGCACAATAGCGAGCAAATAACTGAAAAGCAACGCTTTTCAGAATTTCTATTTGGTCTTGCAATGCTATTAGCATTGCTTTTGATAAGCATGTTTTTCTTTTTGCATTACAACAAAAAGAAAAAGTGAATAATAACTCTGTTTTATGTTAAAATATAAATAAAATAGAAAACAGGGGGAAAGATGAAAAGAGCTATTGTTATTGTTATAGATTCTATGGGTATTGGAGCAATGCCGGATTGCAAAGATTTTAACGATATACCTGAATGTAATACATTAAAAAATGTTTGTAAATTTAATAACGGTATAAATGTTCCTAATCTATCAAGAATGGGGCTTGGCAACATTCAGGATTTTGAAGGAATTAAAAAAACAGCTCATCCTATAGCTCAATACGGGACAATGTATGAAAAATCAAAAGGGAAAGACACTACAACAGGACACTGGGAAATTGCCGGACTTATTTCAGAAAAACCTTTTGCTACATTCCCTGAAGGGTTTCCTGAAGAACTTATTAAAAAATTTATTGAAGAAACAGGCTGCGGCGGGATTTTAGCAAACTGTCCGGCAAGCGGAACAGCCATTATAGAAGAATTGAATGAAGAACATCATAAAACAAAATTCCCTATTATTTATACCTCAGCAGATAGTGTATTTCAAATTGCACTCGATACAGATTTAATACCTCTTGAAACGCTTTATGAATGGTGTGAAAAAGCAAGGAAAATTCTTGACGAAGGTAACTATAATGTCTCAAGAGTAATTGCAAGACCTTATAAGATTATTGACGGGAAACCAACAAGAACTTCAAAAGACAGAAGAGATTATTCAATGGTTCCTAAGTATACACTGCTAAATGAAATAAAAGATAAAGGCGGAAAAGTTATAGGCATAGGTAAAATTGAAGACATATTTTCAAAGTCCGGCATAACTCATGCTATCCACACAGGTTCTAACAAAGAAGGGCTGGAACTAACACTAAAGGCTATTAAACAGGAACTGGATTTAGGGAAAATTGCATATCCAAATATTAATTGCTGTGCGGATTTTGAATTGATTTTCACAAATCTTGTCGATACTGATATGTTATTCGGACATAGAAATGATGCTAAAGGCTATGGCAAGGCAATTGAAGAAATTGATTGTTATCTGAGTGATATTATTCCGGCTCTTGATGAAAATGACCTGCTAATTATTACAGCAGATCATGGATGTGACCCTACAGTTCCGGGAACCGATCACACGAGAGAAATGGTGCCTGTTCTTGTTTATAACAAAAATAAAGAAGGCAAAGACCTTGGTGAGATTACCGGATTTGATTATATTGCAAAAATTATAAAAGACTGGATATTTTAAAATTTTTGTTTTATAATCTCTTGTGTGAAGATTTTCACAAAATGTTGATAAACAAATAAAAGGAGAAAGTAAAATGACAGTAAAAGTTAACGATTCTTGTATCGCATGCGGCGCTTGTGAATCAATCTGCGATGCTGTATTTAAAGTAGAAGATATTGCAGTAGTAGATGAAGCTGCTGTTGCTGATAATATGGATTGCGTTAAGGAAGCTGCTGAAGCTTGCCCTGTTGGCGCTATCGAAGTTGAATAGTTTTTAATTAAATTAAACAACTAAAAAAGAACCTGGACCAGTTATCCAGGTTCTTTTTTTATAAAGAATATTTTAGCGCTTTACAGTACCGCATGTGAGAATTATTTTTCTTGTACCATTAGCAATTTCTTTATTAATATCAGCCATCTGCTGCGGGTTTGGAGTTATAGAATTGCCCTCTTCATCAGCGTAGCCCGTAATATTACATACATAGCTGCCGTCATTTACTCTGGGATTGCTGTTGCTTATAACATTATTATTGGAAGTTCCTGTAACAGTTTTCCCTATATATTGTCTAACATATTCTTCAACACCGGTCAAACGGGTATTCAAGGCATTAATTTTCTGTTCATTTTCAAGTGTCTGCTGTTTTAATTTCGTAACAGTAGACTTTTCTGCACCGTTATTTAGGGATGCAATATATTCAGCCTGAGTTTGCTGTTTTTGCTGATTGTTATGCGAAATAATCGGAGCGGAAGCCAGGATAATAAATGTAATAATTATAAGCCCTATTCCGAGTTCACCGATTGTAAATGCAGATATTCTTCTCATACTCAAAACTCTCCTTATTAATATTAAAGAATTATAACATAAAACATAACTTTTTTGTTTCCACCAAAAAAACTATTTTAGCAGAAGCAATTATTTAGCTGCAAATGTTTTTATAAAATTATAGGGGATATTTATCAAAATAAAAAGGGGTGAATATGATTAATCTATCAAGGATAATCTATAAGGCTACCGGGATTATGTCAAAAAAACAGATTATGAAAACCTGCGGGAAAATCGGCAATGAGGTTTCTGAAAACTTGCTTAACGGAAATAGTATGAATCCACAAAAAGTTCAGGAAATACTAGCAAAAAACATAGGCGCCAAAAAAGCAGGCAAAGTCCAAATTACTGATGATTTAGAGAGCTTTAAAGCTTTTATGAAAAAAGAACTTGATATTCAGGATGAACTATCAGAGCGGTTCTTTTACGGCTCAAAATCTGCAGTCATTCCTGGTCCCAAAACTAACCACAGTATGCTTAGTTTACGCACAAATTCAATGAAACCAGTGGAAATAGTAAATCTAACAACACATGAACTCGAACATGTTCTGAATCAGAGATTAGGTTTTAGAGCACGAATGGAGAACCTATATACGAAAGTCAGAGGAAAAAAATGTCTTGAAAATTATACTAAAAAATATGGAGAATTACTAAACAAAAAAAATATGGCTATGCAGGGAAATCTTATTCTGAAATCTAAAGTCGGTTTGAGTGCTACACATGGATTTACTTCTTATGAAGCAGGTATAGATGGGCTGCTTAAGCAAACTGGACTAAAATCAAAAGAAGAATTACATGAAATGATTACAAACCTTATACGAGAAAAAATTCTGCTGCCGGACTGTGATAAACGAAATCTTAAAATATTAAAAGCTATGAAAGTTATTTTAAAAGATGAATCAAGAGCATACAAAGCCGGAGGAACAGCTGAAAGAAACTATATTAACAGCAAAATCAAAAAATACCAGAACTCGGGCGAACAAGCCTCAATATCAGGAAACATTACAAAATCTGAAATGCTTGCACAGTTATACGATGAAGCAATAGTTATTCTAAAAAAAGAAATAAGACATCAAAAAATAAATAAAGTTAAAAGTTTCTTTGGTCTGAAACCTAAGGATTACCATATTAAACCGGAGCCGCCTACTCGCAGAGTTGTGACAGAAGAAGAAATTAGGGAAATGGATCTCCCAAAAGAAATTTTAGATGAATTAAATATTAAATAGATAAAAAATACGGACTCGAAATGAGTCCGTATTTTTAGTTATTGGTTTAAGAACTAAACGCTTGCTACAGCAGAAGCTTGTTTAACAACAGCTTCGAGAGCTTCAAGAGCATCAGCAGGAAGTTTATCCAAGCCGGCTTTTTCAGTTTCTCTTGATTTAACAAATTCAATTCTGTCGTTCATACGAGCAACAAACTGCTGTGCATATTCTTTGTTAGAGAAGGAAGCATCAAACCCTTCAATATCCATAATTTGAATATCTGAGAAGTTTTCCCATTTATGGAAGTTTGCAGTACCTTCAACGATAGCTTCAATAATACCAAGTGTATGAGCAGGTTTAACTTTAGTACCCATAAATTCACCTGTGTTCAAGATATAACAATCAACACCATCAACGATTAACTGTTTGAATCTTTCGTAATCCATTGAAAGCGGATATACTCTGAACGGGTTAGCATACGGTTCTACAACCAGTGCGTTAGGGTCAACACCGGCAGCAAGTCTTTCTGCAGAAGAACGTTTAGTTGCAAGTGTAGCACCCATAGCAGAACCCAATGAAGCACCTGATAATTTTAATACAGGCGGAATTGTCGGATCTTTCATTAACCAGAAAATAGCATTGATAGGCTGATCAATTCTGTCAACTCTGTTTGGTGACCAGAGTTTTGATTTAACAGCACGACCATTACCATTTCTAATATCTTCGGTAATAGAAACAACTTTACCGTCAGCTAATTGTATAGCACCGGCATTCTGCTGTGTAAGGATGTATTTATTATCATCGCATCCGATAGGATAATCTGCTGTTTTATCAAAGTAAGCAGGTTCAAGAGCGATAGTATATTTATCATGAACATTAATAATAAATGCGTCATCGTGAAGAACTGTAATATTGTATTTATTATTATGTTTTGCGTGTGTAATTGTAGATTTACCTGAGCCTGACAAACCAAATACCGCAACTTGGAAGGAGTTGCCGTTATCAAGGTTATAACGTTTCATGCCGCCATGGCAAGAAGCGTAACCGTTACGGGCAGCACAGCCCCAGGCAAGAGTTAAAGTACCTTTTTTGTGTTCGCCAAAATATCTCATACCAAGAATAGCTGCACAATTGTGTTCCGGATCAAAGAATGTCAAACCATATGGGAAGTCAGGATGTGACCAGTCAGGATCTGAGAATACAAAAATGTCGCCTTCAGGAAGTTCTCTTGAATCAGCATACATTTGAGCATATTGTTCATTGATATATTGGAAGTTTAACATCCATGAATACATGATGTTTTCAAAGCCTTCCGGAATCATCAAATGAGCTTTTACCATAAAATCTTCTTCCAAGCCAACAACAACTTCTGTTTTGTACATTAATCTGTCGCGTGTGTTGTAAATAGCTTCACGTATAATAGGAAGCAGATATTTCAAATCGCAGTTAGGTTCACCTACGATTTTTCTTGCAGCAGCGCAGCGTCCAACTACAGTACCATCATTGAATAATAACTGGTTAGCGCCTTGAGGTAAACCTACTTTTTCAGGTTTGTAAACAGGCATGCCTGTTAATTCAATAGTACCCGGGCTGTTTTTAGCAAGCTTGTATGCTTCTGAAACAGACTTAACTTCTTCTACATTGTTACCGAAGAATGGGGCTGTAATAGTTGCGCGGGCAGCTGAATAAAGCTTTTTCAATTCTTCAGAATTTGTAAAAAATTCTTTTGTAGCCATATTTTTCTCCTTCTCTTAAACACTCACACAAAGTGCTTATCTACATTAACCTTCTACTTCCTATGCTAGCACAAAAAGAAAAAAAACACAATCAGGACATTTTTAACTAATAGTATTACAGGGTAGTTACAAAAAAATATATGTGTGCTAATATGTTATTGTAAGTAAATAAGAAGAGGTCTTTGAGGATGAATAAAGTTAAAACATTATCAGCTGCGTTTTTAATAATTTTAGGTCTGGGAATTAATTCATTGACACATGCCCAGCAAACACCGGCAACACTTAAGAGCCCGGTAATACCTGAAGCTACCAAAGCTATTTCTAACTGTCCCGCAAAAGAATATGAAACTGTAAATCCCGTTGCAATGGTAGAAAACCCTGAGATTTACTTAAATAAAAATGTAAAATTCAAAGCTAAATTTGACAAATTTTCAACACTTGGTCTTGATTATAAACCAGCATTCAGAAGTTCTGAAAAATATATTTCATTCCTCATTCAGAGAGGTAACATAACAACTCATAACGTACCGCTTTCCGAGTTGAAAATATTTCTAACAAGAACAGAAGCGGAAAAACATATTGACCTGAATTCCGGTGATGAAATCGAAGTATCCGGAAAAGTATTCTCCAACGCCTTAGGTGATGTATGGATGGACGCTGAAAATTTCACTGTCATAAGTACAAAAGCAAATAGTGAGGCTAAGTAAAAATTTTAAATATACGGAGTTAAGATTATGGAAACTGAAAATAAAGATAAAAAAGATGTATTTCTAACGATTCATGGACACTTCTACCAGCCGCCGCGCGAAAATCCTTGGCTTGAGGCTATAGAACTGCAAGATAGCGCCCTGCCGTTTCATGACTGGAACGAACGAATTAATAAAGAATGTTACAATCCTAATTCCGTATCTAAAATTGTAGACAGCAGAAACCGCATTCTTGATGTTGTAAATAACTATGAACACATGAGTTTCAACTTTGGTCCGACACTTCTTTCCTGGATGGAAAAGTTTGCTCCGCATACTTATGAAAGAATTATCAAGGCTGATATTGAAAGCACTATAGAGCATAACGGACATGGAAATGCTATTGCGCAGGTATACAACCATATGATTATGCCTCTTGCTAATGAGCATGACAAGCAAACCCAGGTTAAATGGGGTATAAAAGATTTTGAATACCGTTTCGGACGAAAACCGGAAGGTATGTGGCTTGCTGAAACTGCTGTTGATGACGATACTCTGAGAGTTTTGGAAGAAAACGGAATAAAATTTACAATTCTCTCACCCTATCAGGCGCTTAAAATAAGAAAAGAAGGAGCCAAAGACTGGCAGGATGTAAGCTGGGGGAATATTGACCCTGCACGTTCTTACAGATATTATATCAAATCGGCTCCGGGTAAATTTATAGATTTGTTCTTCTATGACGGTGCGATTTCACGTTCTGTAGCTTTTGATGAGTTACTAAAAGACGGAAACAAGTTTAGTAAAAGATTAAAAGAAGGCGTATCAGATCTAAGAGATTATCCTCAGCTTGTTAATATCGCAACAGACGGAGAAAGCTACGGTCACCACACTAAATTTGGCGATATGGCTCTTGCATATGTCCTTCAGATAAAAGCTAAAGATGAAGGGTTTAAAATAACAAATTATGCAGAATACCTTGAGAATTACAGAAGTGATTATGAAGCAGACATAAAACAGGCGTCAAGCTGGAGCTGCTTCCACGGGGTGGGCAGATGGAAAGAGGATTGCGGCTGCTCAACAGGCGGACATCCGGGCTGGAATCAAAAATGGAGAAAACCATTAAGAGAAGCTTTAGATTACCTTAGAGATGAATTTGCAAAAATATTTGAGGCAGAAGCTCCTAAATATTACAAAAACGGGCCTTGGGAAGTAAGAAACAACTATATCTCAGTAATCCTTGACAGAGGTTCATTAAGTGTTGAAAAATTCCAGCAGGAAAACTTCCTGCCAAACATAAGCGATGAAGCAAAAGTTAAGGCAATGGAACTTTTAGAAATCCAGCGTCAGGCAATGCTTATGTATACAAGCTGCGGCTGGTTTTTCTCGGAAATTTCATCAATTGAACCTGTTCAGCTTATGAAATATGCAGCAAGGGCAATGCAGCTGGCAGCAGGATTTACTAAAAAAGATTTTGAAAAACATTTTCTGGAAATTCTTTCTGAAGCAAAAAGCAATATCCCTGAAATGGGGACAGGTAAAGACATTTTTGAAAGATTTGTTAAACCCTCAATTGTTACCTTAAAACAAATAGCCAGCTTATGGGCAATTTCTTCACTATATCAGGATTTTGAGGATGAAGAAAATGTATACTGCTATACAGTAACCCGCCACGATTACCAGAAAGTACCAAAAGGCAATTCAAACTTTGTAATCGGGCATATTGAAATACAATCAAAAATCACCCAGCAAAAATCTAATCTGATCTTTGCCCTGATGCAATATGCCGGCGGAGATTATCATTGTGCATTAAAAGAATTTTCTGATGAAAATGAGTATAACAAAATTAAAAATGAACTGGCAAAAATATTCATGCAAAATCCGCTTACTGAAATTATCAGAGCACTTGATGAATATTTCGGCAAAGAATACTTTACATTAAAAGACATCTTTATTGAAGAGAGAAGAAAAATTCTTCAAATTCTGCTAAAAGGTAAAATGGCAAAATTTGCGAAAACATACGAAGAGATGTATGAAGACAGTAAAGGTTCAATATATCATATGCAGAACTTAAGTCTTGCTGTACCTGATGAATTTAAGATTTCGGCAAGTTACGCCCTAAGCAGGAAATTTAATGATTTGATAATGCACTCTGGCGGCTTTGTAGACCCTTCAATTGCTCAGGAAGCTGTTGCTATAAATTACGAAGCAAAACAAATAGGTATAAAACTTGATAAAACAATTTCTAATAATATTTTTTCAAAAAAGATTACGCAAAATATCAACAGACTTGCATACAGTCTGGAAATTCAGCAGGCGGATGTTATTTTGGAACTTTTTGACCATATTGAAAAACTTGAATTGGAAATTGATATAGCAGAAGCACAAAATACTTATTATTCCAGAATATTCCACAGGATAGGCGAAATAATAGAATTAAGCACACAATCAAAACGCAAAAGTGATAAAAAGCTTGTGCAAATGCTTCTTGATATAGGCGATAAGCTGAATATCAACACAGATTTCTATAGAGCAAAACTTGACAAAATTACAATTTAACAAAGAATATCTCAATAAAAACAACCTCCATCAAGAATAGAGGTTGTTTTTGTTTTCTAAATATGATAAAATTATAAAAAAGAAGGAGGTAAATTATGCAAAACACAATTATAGCTGCAATTTCAAAGAGGGGGGGGGGGCTTAGATAGCGCCGGCGGGCTTTTTCACGCTTCGGGATTATCCCAATACGCATTCACTTTAGCGGAAGTTTTAATTACTCTTGGTATTATCGGCGTGATCGCTGCTATGACACTGCCAACTATAGTTAATAAATACAAAGAACGGGAAACCGTTACAAAAGTCAAAAAGTTTTATTCAGTAATGAATCAAGCACTTCTGCTGGCTATAAAAGATAACGGCTATGTTGATGAGTGGAATTTTTTAGAATATGATATAGATACCGGAAGCCAAATAAGCGATAAATTTGCAGGTTATTTTAAACCTTATTTAAAAATTCTTAAAGACTGCGGTCAAAAACCGGGCTGTATTGCACCGGAAACATATAAACAGCTTAATAATTCCTCTTGGAGTAATTATAACAATTCTCAATGGCATTACAAAATGGTTCTTGCCGACGGGAGTTATATGTGGCTAAGAGCTAGTGATTTAGGATGTAATACAGAAAATAGCGGGACGAAGAATGTATGCGGTTTAATCTGGACTGACATTAACGGAAAGAAAGACCCAAATATCATAGGAAAAGATGTTTTTGTTTTCTTTATTATGAATAACCGAATAATACCGCACTCACAGAATGACTGTGAGATAGGAAAAACAGGCTGGGGCTGTTCAAAATATATACTGGAACATGATAATATGAATTATCTGCATTAAATAACCTTACCAGTTTTCAGAGCCGTATTTTTTATAACTTTCAATCATGCCGTAGATTTTATGAACTACGGCATCTATTTTTTGTAAATCTTCCGGCTTTTTCATCTTTGTTCTCAATAGCTTAAGCTCTAATAAATCCTCTTTAGCCTTTCTAATTTTTTGTTTTGCTTCCTCGCGTTTTAAAAACAGCCAAGCCTCAAACCCGCACCCTGGAGGAACAACCGCCCATGGTGTACTCGGACAGTGACGGCACAATGCAGGGCGTTCTTCGTAAATAGAACATTTGTTATCCGAAAGAAGATATTTACACTTATAAAAAGTAAGACTTTCCTTATCAAGATTTCCTTCAACACATGAGCGCTGAATAACGTTATCCACAACTCCGGCATCCACTTGTCTTGCATCTTCAAGAGAAGAGTAAGGTTCAAAAATTTTTAAAAAGTCTATAGAGCCCTGGTCACCGGCATCAGCCATACTTTTGAGTTCATCGTAAGTACGGGTTGTAACTACAACCCGGCAGCATCTACCGCACATATGACACAAGTGCTGCGGACGCTTATCAAGATAACTTTCTTCATAACTCACCATATTTATATTATAAATCGCATGCCTATATAAAAAAACATGTGTTACATTTCTTAAAAATATACTAAAAAAAGCAATTATTTTTGATTTTAATACTTTTATATAATAGGTAGTGAAAAGGTAGTATTATATGCAAAGTTATGTCCAACAGGGAAATAATCTTCAACAGACACAGCAGCTGCAACAACAGCGTTATACAACACCTCCTGTATCTGCACAGTCTGCACCGGCATCAGCTCCAGCAGCACCGGTTCAATATGTACAACCACAGGTAATGGCAATGCCGCAACAGTATTCACAGCCGGTAATAAACCAGCCTCAGGTTGCAAGCAGCCCTAACCCTAACTATGCAGGGGTTAATATACAAATATTTAATCCGTCAGTAGGGGTACCGGGTGCAACAACAAACTACAATGTTAACTCCCCGAATTATCAGACCGGAGGGCTGGGACCTTGCTATCCTGCCAATTATTATACACAGCCGATGGGACAGAATGCAAATAACGTAGTTAACAATACAACTAATAACAAAACCATTAACGAAACAGAAAACAAAGAAACAAATAAGAAAACAGAAAAAAGAAAAATCGTACAATTAACAGACGATTACATAAGGAATTTGGAAAATTATCTCAACAGCCAGGATAAAGAAGTCCGAATGATGGGTGCAAAAGAAGTTGTAGCAAGACTTCAGGAAGATGATTCCAGAAAAAATGACAAAGCATTAACAGCTTTGATTAACAAAATGCTTCAGGATCCGGCACAGCAAATCAGAATAATGGCATTAAGCATGCTTGAATCCAGAACAGTTACAGGTGATGACTACACCGTAGGCGTATTGAAAAATATGCAGAACTCAAAAGAAGGTTATGGACAGGATGCTCTTCAGGCAACCAATATTCTGTTGAAAATGTCAGGTCAGACCGTAGAAAAAGAATTTGAAGTAAAAGATACTCCAAAGAAAGAAACAACAACACAGGCTAAATAACAATGAAAATCTTTTCAGCAATAAAAAACAATTATGGTAAATATCTGGCTAAAGCAGCAGGAGCCGCAGCCGTAGGACTTGTTGCGTATGACGCGCATACAATCGGCAAGCTTAAAGCTGATACTTACTCACAGACAAAAATGGCTGATTACTGTACAAGTACATTTGATAATTCAATGTATTTATCAGAACCAAGCATTGTCCAGTCAAAGCTGAAAGATAAAATACACAATATGAGAATGGAAAGCAACTTTGGGAATATGTTCAACTCCGCAGCAGGGTATTTCGGCGGAGCACTGGAAATGCTGGTTTCTAATGTGGTGCCGCTCGGACTTGGTTTAACAGCATTATGTGCAAGTATTAAAAAGCATCCGGCTGTTGTAAAATGGAGCGGTATCGGGCTTGCAGCCTATGCCGGAGTTAAATTTGTAAGGGATATTCTTGGTTTTGGTCAAAAACACTATTTAAATTCCAGATATAAGTAGGCTTACTTTTGGCTTTCCCGGTATTTCTTAAATAAATCAGGACGTTTCTGTTTTGTACGTTCTAAAGATTGTTCCAGTCTAAACTGCGCAATATCTTTATGGTTTCCGTTAAGAAGCACTTCAGGGACTTTCAATCCTCTGTATTCGCGGGGTTTTGTATAATGAGGATATTCAATTAAACCGTTTGAAAAGCTGTCCTCATCAGCAGATTCTATTTTACCCAGAGTACCTTCAAGCTTACGGCTCACAGCATCAATAAGACAAAGAGCAGGAAGCTCTCCGCCAGTCAAAACAAAATCTCCTATAGAAATTTCAAGCGGTTTAATTATTTCTCTGATACGTTCGTCAAAACCTTCATAATGACCGCACATCATAACAATCTGCTCGTATCCGGCAAGTTCATTAACAAGAGCATCGTCTAAAGGTCTGCCCTGAGGAGAAAGCATAACTGTTATTGATTTCTCACAACGGGCAATGCTTTCATAAGCATCCACATAAGGCTGAGCCATCAAAACCATCCCTGCACCGCCGCCGTAAGGAGTATCATCAACTTTTTTATGTTTGTCAAGAGTAAATTCTCTCGGGTTAATAGTATTAACACTAACAATGCCGTTTTCAACAGCCCGTTTGAGAATACTAAAACTGCAATAATTCTCAACCATTTCGGGGAAAAGTGTCATAACATCAAACTTCATTCCAGCAGCCCTTCAAGATTGTTTATTGTAATCTTCTTATTTTTTATGCTCACATTTGTTACAATAGCTTTCACAAAAGGCACAAGGGAAATTTTTTTTGAATTAGTTTTTACAGAAAGTAAATCAGTAGCGCCGTTATTAGATACACCTACAACAAAGCCGAGTTTGTTATCTTCTGTATCATAAACACTTAACCCGACAAGTTCATCAATCAGAAACTCATCTTCTTCAAGCTTTTCTCTTATAGCAGCTTCTTCGACAAATAAAAGTTCCCCCTTATAAGGTAAAAGTTCATCAATCGAATTTATACCCTCAAATTTCATAATAGCAAAATTCTTATGAATACGGCTTTTTATGATTGTTAAAGGCTTATATTCACTGCCGGATTTAACAAAAACTTCATCCAAACTGAGTAAAAAATCCTGCTGATTCCTTGAAAACCCAACCCGGGCTTCACCTTGAATACCATGAAAATTTAGGATTTTACCGACTGAAATGAATTTACTCATTATTCTTCAGGCTCTTCAACCTTCTTTGGCTTTCTTCCGCGTTTAGGCTTTTCTGCCGGAGCATCAATCTTTTCCTCTGCTTTTGGAGTTTCCTCTACAGGAGCAGCTTCTGCTGTTTTTTGATTTTTAAACTCTTCAGGACAATCTTCTCTATCCTGGTTCCAGCGCTGAAGCCCCATTTGTGAACGAATTAAGCCTATACCAACGTGAACTCTCCACTCATCCATTTTCAACTGAGCTGCAATTATCTTGTGGCATCCAATCGGAGGTAGCGGAAGAAGCGGTTCATATAAGTTCTTTATTGCAAAAAGCTGATCCGGTGATATTGCGAGTTTACGTTTAGGGAACGGAAGTTTCGGAAGCATCATTTTTTGTCTGATTAAGTTGATGCCAAAGAAGACCTTTCTTGGTTCCAAAGATATTTTTTCACCGATAACTTCATGAGCATCCGGATTTGGCAGCGGAAGCATCGGCTTATAGAGCAATTCAATTTGTTCAAGCTGTTCTTTGCTTACGAGAAGCTGTTTAGGAGCTTTGTTCCTGTTCATCTGAGGACGTTTCTGGAAACCGCGGTTGTCGCGTCTAAATCCGCCCTGTTGCGGACGATTTTGGTTATAACCTCTGTTATCACGTCTGAAATTTCCTTGCTGCGGTCTATTCTGGTTATAATTTCTGTTATATCCGCCGCCTTGGTTATTGCGGTATCCGCCCTGCTGGGAACGGTTTTGATTGTAGTTTCTATTGTAACCGCCCTGATTATTCCTGTATCCATCCTGTTGAGGACGGCTATATCCCTGATTATAAGAACGCTGAGGTCTTTGCGGACGCCCTTCCCCGGCACTGTAACTACTATAGAACTGCGGCTGGGTTTCTGTACTATATCCGTTTAACGGTTCAGATGGAGCTGAAACCTGCGGCTGAGAAGCCGCACCTTCGGCAGAAGAGTCTGACGGCGGGTTAATCATCATCTTTTTATCAGGATACAAACAATCCGGACAGATAACTCGCTTGGGGTTCTTTGTCTCAAATTCACGACCGCATTTGACGCACTTGTTTACATACATATTTAAAGCCTCTTAATTAAAAAATAATTTCATAAACATAAAATAACAACTAGTTTTTAAATTTTAAATTATTACTCCTCGGTAATATAAATTCATTCAATATACTTAATATTAATACTATAACACAAAAAGTAAATATTCGCAAGTAGATTTCTTAAAATTATTTTTCAACCATAAATGTAACCGGCCCGTCGTTTATAAGCGCAACATCCATCATTGCGCGGAATTTACCTGTTTCAACCTTCAAACCGGCGTTTTTTATATTATTTACAAACTCTTCATAAAGCTGGTTTGCGCTATCAGGCGGGGCAGCTTTATCAAAGGAAGGTCTTGTTCCTTTTTTACAGTCTCCGCACAGGGTAAACTGTGATACAACAAGGATTTCACCCTTTATATCCTGAACAGACAAATTCATCTTGGAATTTTCATCTTCAAAAATCCTTAAATTCATGACTTTTTGTGCAAGTTTTTCAGCATTTTCACTGCCGTCCGATTTTTCAACCCCGAGTAGAACAAGAAGACCTGCACCGATTTTTGAATAAAGCATCCCGTCAATTGTAACTGATGCCTCTTTAACTCTCTGTATTAATGCTTTCATAGATATTCCTTTGATTTCGTTACTCTCAAGTTGCAGCATTTTGCCTGCTCTAAACCTCAGTACAGCTGCTGAACTTTTCTATCGCCGTTATAAAATTCTGTTCGCAATACTAATCGCGGAAAATTTCCGGACAGTTGAATTTTACTAAAATTAGTTTATAATTATAAAGTAGCACAAAAGAGGAGGATAGTCATGCAAAACACAATTATAGCTGCAATTTCAAAGAGGGGGGGGGGGCTTAGATAGCGCCGGCGGGCTTTTTCACGCTTCGGGATTATCCCAATACGCATTCACTTTAGCGGAAGTTTTAATTACTCTTGGTATTATTGGTGTCGTTGCTGCTATGACACTGCCAACTTTGATACAAAATCATAGGAATAAGGTAGTAGAAACAAGATTGGCAAAATTTTATTCAACCTTTAATAATGCAATCAGAATGGCTGAAGTTGAATACGGTGATAGAAAAATTTGGTACAGTGATACAGGCGGAGTTGATTTGGATGAAGAAGGAAATCCAATTGAAGGCACTGCAAAAATTGATGAATGGTTTCAAAAATATTTTTCGAATCTTATAGTTATCAAAAAGGTTATTAAAACAAATGGAGTGCTAAGATATTATTTAAGCGATGGCTCCAGTTTTCAATTTGGAAATGATGATACCGTTTTAACTTCAAGAGAAATCATATTTTTCACCGGGCATCCCGATAAATGCCCTCAAAATGGATATGGAATTTGTAAATTTCAATTTGAATACTATCCGATAGACAGCAGCACAGGTTGGAAATACCTTTACAACAAAGGGCTTGAACCAGTAAAAGTTGGTTGGGACGGAAACCGAAATACACTCTTAAATGATTCAAGAATAGGCTGCAATACAAAAGCAAGAGATGGTGCAAAATACTGTACAGCTATTATCCAGCTAAATAACTGGATAATCCCGGAAGATTATCCATTCAAGGTCAGATATTAACTATTAACCTTACCTTTTAATTGACCGCAGGCGGCATCAATATCAGCGCCGCGTTCAAGACGGACTGTAACCTTTTTGCCGGAATGCTCCAGCAGATACTTAAACTTCATAACCGAATTGTTTGACGGACGCTGGTAATCATTTTCTGCGGTCGGATTATAAGGAATTAAATTTATATTACACTTTATATCATGAAGATAATACGCAAGTTCTTTTGCACACTGTACCGTATCATTCAGATCTTTTATAAGCAGATATTCAATTGTAATTCTTCTGCCGGTTTTTTCTACATAATTTTTCAGAGCTTTGTGCAAGTCGTCCATGTTATATTTATTTTCAATCTTCATAAGACGGCTGCGAATATCATGATTTGGAGCATGCAGAGAAACTGCTAAAGTTGACTGCATATCAAGTTCAGCAAGTTTATTTATCTGCGGTATTATTCCGCTGGTAGAAACAGTAAGCCTGCGCGCGCCTATTTGGAAGTTTTCATTAAAGATTTCCATAGCTTTTAAAACATTATCAAGGTTTAATAGCGGCTCCCCCTGTCCCATAAATACAACGTTAGTTACTTTTAAGCCTGTATCACGCTGGATTGTAAGAACCTGTTCAATAATCTCTTTATAAGACAGATTTCTAATAAATCCGCGCTTTCCTGTTGCGCAGAAAGAACAATTAACCGCACATCCTACCTGTGAGCTTACGCATGCTGTAAGGTTTGCTCTGTTGTCAAAACGCATAAGAACAGTTTCAACACACTCTCCATCAGGATATTCCAGAAGATATTTTATCGTTCCGTCTGAACTAACCTGTTTAACTTTGATTTTCACATCTGATACACGTGCAGCTTTTTTTAATTCTTCCCTGAATTTTACAGACAAATCAGTCATATCATCTATATCTTTAACAGATTTTAGATAAATCCAGTTATGAATTTGCCGCGCTCTGAATTTTGACGCTTTTAATTCATCGGTTATTTCTTCTATTTCACGCAGGCTAAGACCTGATAAAATTTTCATACAATCCCTTTTACCTTAAACTTAATTTAATCTTATCAATATAATACTCAATAATTTCCACCATGGAATGAAGCATAAGAGTAACCGGCTCAACTTCTTCTTTCCATTTCTTATATCCGCACGCTTCTGGCAGAATGCTCAGCGGATTATCCGGAAAATCCCGGCATATCTGAGGGCGGTTTTCATAATCAGAGCAGCGCTTGCCAGCTGTTAACTTCGGGCAATGATAAAAATAAACCTTATCTTCCTTTGCTTCATCAAGCATTGCTATATATTCAGGATAAACATTCCTGGCTTCTTCCTTTGATTTATAAGGTACAAACACGCTCAAAAACTGTGAGGCAAAATTATCTCCCTGCTCTGCCTTTTGTTTGAGCTCTTCAGGAGAAAATTCGCTGCAGGCAAGATTACAGCAGGTTGCACAGCCGACACAGCTGAAATTCTTTCTATAAGCAAGAATTTCCTGGAATTTACGATAAATCTCTTTTGAAATATCATTTTCAAGCATATCAAGCACCTGCAGCTGCCACTGTCTGCCTTTACTGCCGGCTTCAAAACAGTCAAAGACATCACCGGATAAATTGTCCGGCTTGATTTCATCAACACGTGTTTGAATTTCTTCTACAGATTTTTCAAAAATTTCACGATATTTCTTGCGTAAATTTTCTACTGATGAGCTCAGATTGTTCATACTAAAATAATATCACAAAACGAACTCTATTCAACAGGCTTCTTGCCAAATAAAGCATTATATGTATACGCCAGTTTTTGGTCAATTATATTCTTTTCAGATTTTCCTAATGCAATGGAGTTTGACATAAAATCATATGCACTGATTTTACCGTTTAATCCGTTAGACTTGCCTTCTTCTGTACCGAAATCTATTGCATGAAGGTAAGAAGACATTTCTTCATGGTCAATACTTCCGTCCTTATTTAAATCAAGATGTTTAAACGCATTTGACGGCAGCTGAGCTGCTTCAGGATCATCTTTGAGAATTTCAGGTTTCGTTGCTTCTTCAAATTTTGTATATTCATCCAGGTTTAAAACACCATCACCATTACCGTAAGTTTTATCTATATATGTTGTGTAAGCTTTGCCTAAGGTTTTAATATTTGTTTTATATTGGGTATCAAGTTGTTGTTTTTCCGCATCTGTTTTATCTTTTTTACCAGCTAATGCTCGCCAGTTATCATCTGTAATCTGGACCTCAACATCTTCGTTAATTAAATCAACATCATCAATATTTGGCATCGCTTTAAAAATTTCAGCCAGTTCTTTCCCCTTCTGTAAAAGCTGTGCTTCTCCTGTTTCATCTACCTGTTGTGCTGAAGGAACAGACTGTGCAGGAGCAGGAGTTTCAACTTTTGTTGTCACAACAACAGGTTTAGCAGCTTCAGGTGCACTGACAGAAGGCGAAGTAACTTCAGGTTTTGAAGTATTCTGCTGTGGAGGTTCATCTTTCTTTAATTCCTGAGGATTGCCTGTTAAAAGTTCTTTAATTTTGCTCCATATACTTTCATCAAAATTCAACTGTTGATTAGGTTTTACCTGAAAATCAGTTTTCCATGAAGCTTTATTATTTATATTATTAACATTATTTCCGCCTGTAAATATATTATCTTTACCTTCAGCCTTATTTTGCTGGTTATTTTGGTCTACAAGTGTCATAACCTTAGTCCATGTTGACAAGTTAACCTTTTTGCAGTCTGCACTGCTAAGCCCCAAATTCGATGCTATAGCCTGTGTTATCCCCTGTCCATTTCCGACTGATATATTTACCATTAATAAATCCTCGTAAGTACTCTATAAATATAAAGATGTTTTACGAGGAAAAATTTACTCAATTAAAGTAATTATTACAAATTGTAAAAATTTTCCAGTAATTAAACAAAAATAAATTATTACAAACGTATGATAACGTTAAAGGAATTAATATTTCATATGAAAATTGGTGCTGTTTACAATACATATTTTACAGAGAATACAAATAAAATAAAACAAAAAAATTCAGATACGCAAAAAAATATCTCAACAACGGCAAAAGCAGTTCTCGGCGGGGTGCTGCTTGCAGGCGGGGCATTAGCAGCCTATTATATAACCAGAAACAAAAACGCGGCTAACAAAACTATTCAAAATATAGAACAAAAACTTCCTACCAAGCCTGAGGATACAAAAGTATTAACGCCGTTTGATAAAATTGTTGAAAGAGCAAAAACATCCTTTGATAATCTTTTATCTGATTACGAAATACCTCTTGAGGAAACAAAAACACTTCCAAATGGAGATATAAAATTAAAATATAAAGGCACAAAAGACGATGGCAGTGAGATAAAAGAGCTCTTATTATTTGATAAAGACAAAAACTTAAAATTATACAAATCCGACGTATTAACATTAGAAAAAAATAGTGCAGGCATACCTCTTGTGTTCAGACGTAATACTGATATGTATTATGCAGATAAAACAATGAAAACAATTGATACAGAATACTATTTAAATATGCAGCCTAAAAAGTATTCTGTTACCTCCTCTGACGGCAAAACCAAAACCGTAATATACGGTTTTGATATTAACGGAGATTATGCAGGCACAGCTTATACAGAAAATGACAAAGTTATACTGAAAATGAAAAATGAAAAATCAACATTAGTATACGAATCTTTTGAAGATTTATTTAATAAAGTTGACAGAGATGACTTTAAAATGAAATAAAAAAAAATAAGCAGGATTTTAAATCCTGCTTATTTGTTAATTGTAACCTATGAAATATCCCATCTGCCGCAGGTTCCGCCCCAGCGTGCGATAATATTGCCTTTAATATCTTTTATATTTGTATAATGAGGCACTTCATCAGCTCCTTCAAGAATAGTAATAACCTCACAGTTATTAGAACAGCCGTTACAGTCGCAGGTAATTGAATGGAAGTGCATATCACCGACCTGCCAGCCTTTGAATTTAGTTTCTGCTTCAGTATACTGGTGATTTTCCATTGCAAGAAGCGCAGCACCTATTGCCCCCATTGTCTGATGGTTATCAGGAACAACAATTTTTGTACCTAAGGCTTCTTCAAAAGCTTTAACCATACCTGAATTTGTAGCAACTCCGCCCTGGAAAGTTATTATAGGCAAAAGTTCTTTACCGAGAGCAAGGTTCGAAAGATAGTTTCTTACAAGCGCCTGACAAAGACCGTACAACAAATCTTCTACAGGATACCCGAGCTGTTGTTTATGGATTAAATCACTTTCCGCAAAAACACCGCATCTTCCTGCAATACGAGCCGGGTTGGTTGATTTTAAAGCAGTTTCGCCAAAAATTTCAATAGGAACATTCAGCCTGTTTGCCTGTTGATCCAAAAAACTTCCTGTACCGGCTGCACAAACAGTATTCATTGCAAAATCAGTAACAATACCATCACGAAGAATAATGATTTTGCTGTCCTGACCGCCTATCTCAAGAATAGTCTGTACTCCAGGAACGTTTATGCTTGCTGCAACGGCATGGGCGGTGATTTCATTTTTTATAATGTCAGCACCAACCAGAGCTCCGGCAAGATTACGCCCTGACCCGGTTGTTCCAACACCCATCACATTATAATCTGTTAATTTCTTTTTATATAATTCTTTAAGTCCGTTTTGAACGGCAAGCACAGGTTTACCTGCGGTTCTGAGCATGTAACTGTCTACATACTTGCCGTTTTCATCAACGAGCGCAAGCTTTGTTGTTACAGACCCGACATCTATCCCTAAATATACTGTTAAACTCATACATTTTCCTCTATTTCAAAATTCTATATTATAAGTTTAGCATAAACATACTACCATGGATAATCATCTTTTATTTGCCAGCCATCTTCAACAATTTTGCATGTACAATCAAATCCACTTCTTCTGCAATCTTCCCCCGAACCGCACTTATGAGGGAAATAAGTGCAATGACCTTTCCCGTCACAACTCTGGTTTCCAAGTTTATACGGCCAAACCTTGCTTTGGCAATATTCGCCGCCTATCTTAAACATAAATACGTCTTTTCCTGCAACGTTAGGTCTTTTGGGTCCATTAATATCTACTAAAAATTCCATCTCCCTTCGTCCTGTTAATTGGGATTGATGCCATCCCCATCCATAAACAAATCCATCAGTTGTAAGAAAGTATATATTCATATAGTTGTAACCACTAAAATCACCGCCATTTATTGTTTTAAAAGGTTCCGGGTAACCTCCGTTTTTTGAACTAAACATTTCATAACCGATTGAAGACATAAATGAGGAGGGAGAGCTAAAGCCTCTCTTAGAGTTATAAGTTTCTGAATCATTCAAAACATTAAAATATGGTTTTATAAATTTATTAACTGCATCCAAACCATAAGTATGGTAGTCAGAAGTACCCCAGCTCCAATCTGCAAGGCAGCCGTTATCCTCCTCTGCTTTTTGCAGAAAACTGCCAATTACAGAATTTGCCTTCTTCAACCTGCTTATTGTTTCAATCTTTTGGTATTTGCCAACTATAGCAGGAAGAGTTAGAGCAGCTACAACCCCAATAATGCCCAGCGTAATTAATACTTCGGCAAGGGTAAAGCCTGCTTTAATAGTTCTTCTTCCGGCGGCGCAAAATGGCTCATTGCCTGCGCCAATACCTCCTATGGAGCTTAAATTACTCTGCCCCCCCCCCCGAAATCATTGATATTACTGTATTTTGCATACTTTCGCCTCCTTTTTCTGGTTTTGTTTTAGTTCTTTCTTAATTTTACTAAGGAAAAATATTTATTTTCTCAATCACGCTTACGTTCCACTCTCGTTATCGTTTCGAAAACAAATATTTTTCCTTAATTAGTTCTTTTTTCTTGAGCCTTAATTTTAATGTTCCAGTGTTAGAGTAGATATTTCGTTTTAGAGGCGATAGCGGTGCCTGAGGCACGACATTGCCCGGATTTCCTTTTCCTTAATACGCTTCTCTTGGCATTAGTGTGAGAGCGGGTCAGATAAAATAATCTGCTCTATAGACTGTCCAATTTTTATTATAACATATATTTTCTAAATAAAAAAGCCCCTCAATCCTGAAGGAGCTTTTTATTTATTATGTTCTCAAATTGTCAAAGAACCCAAAATCACGACCTCCGCCGTCAGGTTTAAGATTTTTATTAAACTGAGTATTCGCAAACAAGCTCATCTTGTTATCAATATCAACGAAAGTATCTTTGCCAAACAAAGAATTTGCAGCTTTGTGTTCTCCATTGGTTTTTGCAGGCTGACCTTGTCCGCCTTTATGAAAATCACCGTTAAATCCATCAATCTTTGTCATAACAAATCTCCTCTTATATTAGTTACATACCAATAAAAAGTATTTTTATAACGTCTGATTTCAGAAGGTGCAAAAAAATTTACAAACGTTAATAAAAGCGCCCCGCTATTTCTAACGGAGCGCTTTCTTTTTATGAGATAATACTCATTTCCCTATTTATTTGAAGGTATTCTCATTGCATAGAATGAACGAATTACGAAAATCAATGCAACGATAAACAATACTGCACCTACAATAGGAGCAATATCTCTGAAAGATTCACTCAAAGCAATCTCCATTGCGAGAAGCCCGAATAATGTTGTGAACTTGATAATCGGGTTCATAGCAACTGATGAAGTATCTTTGAACGGATCACCCACAGTATCGCCCACAACTGTTGCATCGTGAAGCGGAGTGCCTTTTTCCTTCATATCAACTTCAACGATTTTCTTTGCGTTATCCCAGCATCCGCCGGCATTTGCCATAAATACAGCCTGGAAGAGCCCAAATACTGCAATTGCAATCAAATAGCTTACAAAGAAAGCTACAGGAGCATTAGCCCCATGAGCCGGAGCTGAAAGACATGCAAGTGAAAGCGCAAATGCAAACAATGCAACAAAGATATTTACCATACCTTTTTGTGCATATTGTGTACAAATTTTTACAACTTCTTTTGAATTTGCAACATTAGCACTCTTAGAATCTGAATCACCAAGCTTGATATTTTCTTTAATGTATTCAACAGCTCTGTATGCACCTGTTGTAACAGCCTGCATAGAAGCTCCGCTGAACCAGTAAATTACGGCACCACCGGTTAATAAACCAAGCAATGTGTAAGGATTTAACATATTTAAAATGTCTTCCGGTCTGATACCAAGAGTATTCTGGATTACAAGAATCAATGAGAAAATCATTGTAGTTGCACCAACAACCGCAGTACCAATCAAAACAGGCTTTGAAGTTGCTTTGAAAGTATTACCTGCGCCATCGTTTTCTTCAAGGTACTGTTTAGCATTTTCAAAATCAGGTTTGAAACCGTATTCTTTTTCGATTTCTTCTGACACGTTAGGAATTTCTTCTATTAAAGATAATTCATAAACTGATTGGGCATTATCAGTAACCGGACCATAGCTGTCAACAGCAATTGTAACAGGACCCATACCCAAAAAGCCGAATGCTACAAGACCGAATGCAAATACAGACGGATAAATCATAACACTTGCCGGAATATGAATACTTGCAACATAAGCAAGAGCCATTAACAATACGATTACCATACCAATCCAGAATGCGCTGAAGTTACCTGCAACAATACCGGAAAGGATTGTAAGTGACGCACCGCCTTCTTTAGAAGCTGTAACAACTTCAGCAGTGTGTTTTGCTTTAGGTGAAGTAAATATTTTTGTAAATTCAGGAATTAATGCAGCTCCAAGAGTTCCGCATGAAATAATTATTGAAAGTACAAGCCATAAATTTCCGCCTAAAGGTGATAACAGCCAGTGGCTTACGCCGAATGTCATCAATATTGATAAAATAGAAGTCAACCATACAAGGTTAGTTAAAGGTTGTTCAAAATCAAATTTAGCTGCTTTTTTAGCATAAATTCTATCTGCGATATTGTTAATCCAGTATGCAACAACTGAAGTAACAATCATTAAGAATCTCATAACAAAAATCCATGTCAAAAGCTGAACCTGATTTTCCTGACCTAAAACAGCCAGAAGAATAAATGAAACAAGCGCAACACCTGTTACACCGTAAGTTTCAAAACCGTCAGCCGTAGGACCTACAGAATCACCCGCATTATCACCGGTACAATCTGCGATTACACCAGGGTTACGAGGATCATCTTCTTTAATACCAAACTGAATTTTCATTAAGTCTGAGCCGATGTCGGCAATTTTAGTAAAGATACCGCCTGCTACACGAAGAGCAGAAGCACCTAAAGATTCACCGATAGCAAAGCCGATGAAGCATGCACCTGCCAAATGTCCAGGTACAAACAAAAGTATTGTAAGCATCAGAATTAGCTCAACAGATACAAGCAAAACACCGATACTCATACCGGCCTTTAACGGAATATTTAAGATATTTAAAGGGTTTCCTTTTAAAGAAACAAAAGCAGTTCTTGCATTAGCAAGAGTATTCATTCTGATTCCAAACCATGCAACAGCATAAGAACCAAGAATACCAATTACTGACCATGCAAGAATTGTCAATACACCTTTAAGTCCCATATGCTGAAGGTATCCAAAATAAAATGCAATACACAGCGCAATAAGAACTTCTAAAACAAGCAAAAATTTACCTTGTTGTATAAGATAAGTTTTACATGTTTCAAAAATAGTGTTTCCAACTTCAGCCATAGCTTTGTGGACATCTAATTTTTTAATACGTAAAAATTCGATAAAACCAAATATCAAGCCGATAACAGAAATAACCATACCGATTAAAAGCAGGTTATAACTATGAGGGCTGATTGTTTTGATACTTGGAACTACCAAATCAGCTTCACCTGCAAAAGCAGGAACAACACCCAAGAACAACGCTGCCAAAGAAGCAAGCAGTGTTTTTGGAGCAGTCAACTTGTTAATCATAGTATCTCCCTTCATTAAATGTGAAATTTTTACGGATAATATTATAATCGAAATCCGCATTTTAAACAATACTGTAACAATAAATCATTCACTTATATTAAAGATAAGTTTAAAGATGGAAAATTAGATATAAATATGTTATAATTAATTATAAAAGAATAAATTTGGAGATTTTGTATGGTAAGATTGATTTTTCTTGTAATAATAGTTTTTATATATTCATTAAGCTACCAGTTTGTGAATGAACATACTATTACAAAAGAAAGCATCACTCAGGAAATACAAAAAGAAAAAACTATCAATGCTGTACAGCAGGCAAGACAGAAACGTTATGAAGCCGCAGAGAGAGCAATGCAGGGATATTAATACATATAAACATCATCCAGCAGCTTAATCTCATATTGAACTCCTGCAGGAATTGTAATATGTCCTCCTTTTGAAAACATTGCAAACAGCGGAGAGCCGATAATATTTACACCATAAACAACAACCCCGGCAACAGCAGTAAATGGTGTTAGAATTAATGTCCACTTATTCTGTGCAAGTTTTGAAGTGCCGCGCATAGCCTTTTTATAAAAGCGGCTTCCTGGCTGAATAGATTTTGCAATACCTTTAAGATAACCGCGTTTACCCTTTATATTATTAAAGAAAATCTTTTTGCTGTTAGCCTTGGTAATTTTTGCATTGATATAATAAGTTGCTCCTCTGAAAATCATCTGATCAGCTTTTATAACAATTAAACCACCATTGCCGGTACCCTGCGGAGGATGGGAATCCACTACAACAGCTTTAAAGATTGTACCCTGGGGAATTGTGACATACCGCTGCGTTACAGGGGCAAGAGAAACAAAACTCATTCTTGCGCCAGCCTGTGACCAGTCAGACACTTTTGTTTTAGAAACTACTTTAAACTTAGTACCTTTTTTGATTTTAATAGCAGTAAAGCTTTCGGACGCGGCATCTGTTTTCGGGAGAGTCTTCTGAACTCTTCCGACTCTTGAAGAAGTTTCCCCGACCGGAAGTGATTTTGGAGGTTTATTATTTGTTGAGGAAGATACCGGTGCGGTTGTTTTCTTAGGCGGCTGAGGAGTTGAGGCAGGAACTCCTGGAACAGGAGGCAAAGCATCAAGCTCCAACTGTGAAGGATTATAGTTTTTTCTAATCTCCTCATCAACAGACATATCAAGTTCAAGAGAAAATGCGGGCAATGCCAGCATATAAGCTGACATTGCCAGACATAACAGTTTTGTATAAAATGAACAATTCATATGTTCACAACTTTCTTTTGACTATTTTAACAATTCGTTAATAGCTTTAGCTGCTTTTTTACCTGCACCCATAGCGTTAATAGCATTGGATTCTCCAACAGGAGCAACGTCACCGCCGGCATAAACAGTAGGAATATTTGTACATCTTGTTTCGCCGTCAACAGTAATATATCCGCGTTTGTCTGTTATAATTTCCAAACCTTCAGCCTCTGCAGAACGCTGAATAATAGGGTTTGGTCCTGTACCTAAAGCTACAATTACAGTATCAAGCTCCATTCTTTCAATTTTGCCGGTTGCAACAGGTTTACGTCTGCCGCTTTCATCAGGTTCGCCAAGCTCCATAACTTCAAGGTCAACAGCTTTAACATAACCGTCTTCTCCGATGATTTCTTTTGGTGCATATAAAAATTTAAATACAACACCTTCTTCTTTTGCATGGCGGATTTCTTCCAAACGTGCAGGAAGTTCTTTTTCCGTACGTCTATATATAATATAAACTTCTTCAAAACCTACTCTTACAGCAGTTCTTGCAGCATCCATGGCAACATTTCCGCCGCCAAAGATTGCAGCTTTTTTGCCTACTTTTAACGGAGTAGGGCTGTCAGGCTGTCCTGCATGCATCAGGTTTACACGTGTCAAAAATTCGTTTGCGGAGAATACGCCGTTAAGGTTTTCACCGGGAACATGAAGCATCTTAGGAAGCCCTGCGCCTGAACAGATAAAGATTGCATCAAATCCGTCATCTTTTAATTGTTTTAATGTAATTGACTTACCAACAATTACGTTAGTGTGGAATTTAACACCCATTTGTTTAAGGTTAGTAATTTCTCTGTCAAGAACAGTTCTTGGGAGTCTGAACGGAGGAATACCATATCTTAAAACACCGCCGAGTTTGTGAAGGGCTTCAAATACAACAACTTCATGACCTTCTTTTCTCAAATCAGCTGCGGCAGTAATACCGGCACATCCGGAACCTACGACTGCGACTTTTTTGCCTGACGGTTTAATCTCCGGCATATCAGCTTTTGTATTATCACCCACATATCTTTCAAGAGCACCGATTGCAACAGGCAAACCTTTAATTCCAAGAACACAGTTGCCTTCGCACTGCCTTTCCTGAGGACATACGCGACCGCAAACGGATGGAAGCATGCTTGTTTCTCTTATGATTTCACCGGCTTTTTCCAAATTATTTTCTTTTATAGCCTGAATAAACTGCGGGATTTGAATATTTACAGGACAACCCTGAACGCATCTTGGATTTTTACAGTTTAAACACCTTGAAGCTTCAAGCTTAACCTGCTCTTCTGTCAAATTACTTTCTACAGGATCAAAATTATGTCTTCTCTGCATTTTATCCTGTTCTATAACTCTTTGTCTTTCTATAGCCATCTTATATCCCCTTCTTATTATTTATCGCTACATATATTGTACTTTAAACATTTCCGCTGCGCAAGATTTTTAAATTTTACGTAATATATAATTCTTTCTCTTTTACCCGCAATAAAAGAGAAAGAATTGAAGCAAAGAAAGAGAAAAAACGTAAAGAAAACAGCATCGCTTAGTGATGCAAAATCAAATGGAAGTAGTTAAATGCTAAAGCATTTAACCTTTCAAGCCTCACTATCACACAATAAATTGTGCACGTTCGGCAAATTTTAAGCGAGCGTGTGCGAAACACGATAGCAAGCAAGGAGGTGAAAAGCAGAGCTTTTCACTACATCCATTTAGTTATGTGTCGTAACGGTACGCTGGAGATAGTGTGTTTTTTTCTGTTCACTTTTTCTTTGCCTTCTTTTCAAGGCAAGGAGCGAGCCGTAGGAAATGGGCTCCCGACAAAGGGAGAAATCGCAATAAAAGAGAAAGAAATGAACATAGAGATTACATATATTATGTTTATAGTAAAGTATAATTATGGATATTGTATCAAAAAGTTTAAAATCATTAGAATTTGATAAGGTTCTGGAGAAACTTGCAGGTTTTACAAAAACAATGCAGAGCAGACAGCTTTGCCTAAATCTTCAGCCGCACAATGAATATAGAACAATTTTGCAGGAAATACAATTTACAAAAGAAGCAAAAAAAATATTAGATATGCCGGCTGATATTCCCATAGAATTTGTAGCAAATATTTCAAGAATTCAAAACAGTGCATCAGCAAGTTACCTTTCTGAAGAAGAGCTTGTTGACATTGCAAAAACAATGCGTTCTTCAAGACTTGTAAAAAACTTTCTTAACGATAACGGTGAAATATTGCTAAAAGGCTTGGCATCCTGTTTAGTTTCCAATAAAGAACTGGAAGATAAAATATTCTCAACCTTTGATGATGAACTGCAAATAAGAAAAGACGCTACTCCGGAATTGAAACGTCTTTTTACGGCACTAAAAGATACAGAAAAAAATATTAAAAATAAAGTTAGCGAACTTTTAAGCTCTGCTGATTTTACAAAGCACCTCCAGGAAACAATTTACACAACACGCGATGAAAGAATTGTATTCCAGGTGAAAGCTCCAAGCAAAAATAAAATTAAAGGTATCGTGCATGATGTTTCAGCAACAAACAAAACCTTCTATATTGAACCGGAAAGCATTGTCCCGCTGAATAACAGAATACGTGAAATTCAATCAGAAATTAATTCCGAATATGTAAAAATTCTTGCAGAACTCACAGGTCTTGTCAAATTTGAAATGAAAGAAATAAAACAAAGTGAAGAAATTCTTGCAAGAATTGATTTTCATTTTGCCAAAGCAAGATATGCAGTAAAAACAGAAGCCTCCGAACCCGAGATTACCATGGAGAAAATTATTAGCTTAGAGAATATGCGGCATCCGCTTCTTATCGGAACAGTAGAAAATATTGTTACAAATAACTTTGAAATTGGCAAAGATTACAAATCTGTAATTATTACAGGGTCAAATACCGGAGGGAAAACTGTTACAATAAAAACAATCGGGCTTTTTATTCTCATGGCAAAAGCAGGCATGTTTCTTCCATGCACAATGGCAAAAGTCTATCCTTTTAAAAAGGTTTTTTCTGATATAGGCGATGCGCAAAATATTCTGCAAAGCCTTTCTACATTTTCATCCCATATGACAAATATTATAGAAATTGTAAACTTAAGCGATAACGAAACATTTGTTCTCCTAGATGAAATTTGTGCTGGTACAGATCCGCAGGAAGGGGCCGTTCTTGCAAAAGCTATACTTGAAAATCTCGCACAGAAAGGAGTTTACTCAACCGTTACAACCCACTACGGAGAATTGAAAACACTTGAATATAATAATCCATATTTTAAAAATGCTTCGGTTGAATTTGATACCCAATCACTTAAACCTACCTATAAATTGTTAATAGGAATTCCCGGACTGAGCAATGCAATATCAATCTCAGCAAACCTTGGACTTGATAAATCCATAACAGATAAAGCAAAAGAGCTTTTGAATTCAGGAAAAGACCAGTCAATAATTGCTGTTGAAAAATTACAGGAAACCCAGCAGAAGTTATCTGAAAACCTGAAAGAAGCAGAAGAACTGAAAGAAGATTCCGAACAAATAAAAAAAGAATACGAAGAAAACCTTTCTGCTGTCAAAAAAGACAAAAAGAAAACAATCAAAAGGATAAAAGATAAGTTTGATTATGAACTTCTTGCAGTAAAAGCCGAAATCAAAGATATTCTGGATGAACTAAGACGTGAAAAATCAGAAAAAATAGCAAGACGTTCATATGCACGACTTGCAAAACTAGAACAGGGTTTCAGAGAAAAACTATCAGAGCACGAAGACAAAAACAGGTATGAAGAAATTAAATGGGATGAAGTTAAAATTAATGACAAGCTGATTTTAAAAGATATTCACCAGCCCGTCGTTATATTATCACTGCCGGATAAAAATAATAATGTATTTGTCCAGATGGGTAATTTAAAAACAAAAATGAAAAAGGATAAACTTGCACCGTATGACAAATCTTTTGAAAATAAATCTTCCGTTTACAAACCTTCAAGTTTTGAAAAATTTGAGTATAAAAGAATTAATATATCAAACAGGCTTGACTTGCGCGGCTACAGAGTTGAAGATGCTCTTGATGATTTAGAAAATTATTTAGACAGAGCAAGCCTGGCAAATCTTTCTCCTGTCACAATTATCCATGGACATGGTACAGGCGCCTTAAAAAGCGCTGTAAGAGATTTTCTATTATCCACACCGTATGTTGCAAAATTCAGACCAGGTGAAGACGGAGAAGGCGGCGACGGAGTTAGCATTGTTGATATAAATTAGAGAAACTCAAAACATTTTCCTGAAAAATCTTCCTTAAAAAAATAACATATTTAAAATTGTTGTAGATTTTGGAATATGTGTTAATATATAATTACTAATCAGGAGATAAAAATGGATTTAAAGCAAATAAGAAAAGAAAGCGAACTGATAGATTTATTCTGTAATCTGGCAGAAATTCCGTCCCCGTCGCTGCATGAGAAGAGAGTCGCCGATTATATAAAAAATTATTGCGACCAGAATAAAATTCCTTGCGAATTTGATAGTTATAATAATGTTTATATTTATATTCCGGCAACCGACAACTCAAAACAACCTTTAATGCTGTCTTCCCATATGGATGTTATAGGTGATGATAGTCCTGTTGAAACTTACCTTGACGGCGACTTAATCAGAGCAAAAGGAAGAACATTAGGCGCGGACGACAAAGCAGGAATTGCTAATGCACTTTACCTCGCAAAAACGCTTACAAATCAGAATATTAAGCATGGCGGTCTGGAAATTATGTTTACCAGAGATGAAGAATCCGGTATGTCAGGAATTAAACACACAGATTTTTCAAAATTAAAATCTAAATATGTTTTAGTCCTGGATAGCGACAGCCTTGGACAGCTTATGACATCAGGCGCCAGTTATACTCTTGCAACAATTGAAGTTAATTCATTTAAAGGCGGTCATTCAGGAATAGACATTGCGGATAAAACACGCGAAAATGCAGCAAAATTAATAGCAGATATAGTTGCAAACCTTCCGCAGGGTGTTTATTATTCAGAAAACCATAAAGTAGTTACCTCCTGTAATCTTGGTGGAATTACATCCGGAAATCCTGATGTAACCAATGTAATTAATACATATGGAAAAGCCACTTACTCTATAAGAAGTTCAAGCAGAAAGTATGAAGAAGAACTAAAAGAGAGAATGCTTTTTGAAATTAATGACTTTAATAATGAATATGCCGGCGTTGCAAAAGCTAAAATAGATTTTGAAGAACATCTGCCACCATTTGAAAAAAATGATGATGATTATATTCCGATTTTATTTGAAGCGGCAGCAAGAAAAGTTGGTGTTGAACCGGAAATTTCATCATTCCATGCAGGTGCAGAAACCCATATTTACGCAAACAATGTAAATGCTCAGGGTGAAGCTTTCTCACCATACCTTGCTGGTCTTGCAGATGTATGCAGCATGCACTCTGTTGAAGAAAATGTCAATTACAAATCAATCATAAAAGGGCAGGAGCTTCTTCTGGAATTTTTTAAATCATACAACTCATAAGAATAAATAAAGTATTATAAAAAGGCAGTGTTTAAATTTTTAAACACTGCCTTTTTGATTTCCATTTCATAACCCAAAACATTAGATTGCTAATGAAGTAGCTTCTATTTCGAGTTCTATAGGAGTTTCATCAATAACCTCAATAGTAGCTGCATTAACTTCCTTTACATTAACCACCTTCGGCACAGGAGCCATAGGCTTAGGAGCAGCGCTCACTTTAGCCTGAGGTGTTGAAGCCGCTTTTTTAGCAGCAGCTGCTTTTACCATTGCCGGATCCGGATTTGCTTTAAGACGATGATAATCCGTCATAATCTTGCTTACGAAACGTTTTGTTTCCGCATAAGGGGGAACTGCTTTGTATCTTTTTACATTTCCCGGCCCTGCATTATAAGCTGCTAAAGCAAGCTCCATAGAACCAAACATCTTATACATCATTTTGTAGTACATAATACCACCTTTGATGTTATCGTTCAGAGAATAAGGATTTAACCCCATTCTTCTGGCAGTGGAAGGCATTAATTGAAATACTCCTACTGCACCATGATTGCTTCGTGCTTCATGTCTGTAACCTGATTCTGTTCTGGCAATACTTAAAGCGATAGCGGGATCAACTCCCATTTCAATAGCATGTTTTACTATTGTCGCTTTTACGGTGTTTGTGTCCGCAGCCTGAACTTGCGCAGTCAACATTAACACTAGCGTAATAGTGAATAGTAATAGTTTTCTCAAAATGTAATCCTCTGGTTGTAAATTGAAATCCTTAAAAGCAAGTGCACTCTCTCTTTTGTGTCAAGTTTTAACTTTTAAGAATGAAATTTATGCCAACATTCTAGAACGAAAAAAATTAAAATTCAAGTCTAAATTCGAAAACCGCAGCTTTGCCAAGTTTGAAAACCCGCTTACAGCAATACTTTTCACCATTTGTAAATTTTTGATTTTTAGTGTATTTTTTACAATTTTTGTTATATATGTAGCAGTAAATGGATCTTAATTGATAAAGAATTTTGTTTCTGATAACATATAAAATTATAAAAGTTAAACAAAAAATGAAAGGGGATAATATGACTAATAAAAAATTAGCAACTATAGGTGTATTTGGAGGTTCAGGATTTTATAAATTTCTGGATAATATAGAAGAAGTCAGAGTTGAAACACCTTATGGAATGCCAAGCGATAACCTGTTTATAGGACAGATTGGAGAACATAAAGTTGCATTTATGCCGCGTCATGGAAGAAATCATACTATCCTTCCACATTTGTTAAATTACAGAGCAAACGTTTGGGCAATGAAATCCATCGGTGTAGAAAGAGTTATTTCACCTTGTGCTGCCGGAAGTTTGCAAAAACATGTAAAGCCAGGGGATTTTGTAATCTGTGATCAGTTTGTTGACTGGACAGACGGAAGAAAATCTACATTCTATGAAGGTCCTATTGTAACACATCCTTCAGCAGCAGACCCTTATTGCCCTGAATTAAGAGAACTTGCAATAAAAACAGGTAAAGATTTAGGCATTACTATTCATGAAAAAGGAACTGTGGTAGTAATTAACGGTCCAAGATTTTCTACAAAAGCTGAATCTAAATTCTTCACAAATCAGGGATGGGAAGTAATTAATATGACAGCTTTCCCTGAAGCTTATCTGGTTAAAGAATTAGACATGTGTCCGTTGAATATTTCATTAATAACAGATTATGATGCGGGATTAGTAGGGGATGTTCCTCCGGTTTCACATCACGAAGTTATTGAGGTGTTTAATTCAAACCTTGCTAACTTAAAGAACTTATTGTTTAAGATGATCGAGAATATTCCGGCAGACAGACACAACTGTGAATGTGCTTTAACAAAATCAAAATCACAATTATAAGGACGGTAAAAAATGACAAAAGCATTAATTGATGCAGTAAACAATATATTTCTGTTATTTTTGATAATAATTCTTGTAAGATGCCTGTTGAGCTGGGTTCCCAGTCTTGACTGGACCAGACAGCCCTGGTTTACAATCAGGCAGGTTGCGGACGCTTATTTAAATATATTCAGAAGATTTATACCGCCTATAGGCGGGCTGGATGCTTCACCAATTATTGCAATTATCGTGCTCCAGATTATTCAGTATGTAATAATCACTATATTGGTAATTTTAGGACAAGGCTTGTAAATGAAACTTATTTAATGTAGAGTTTAACTGTTATGAAAATTATTATATTTGGAGCAACGGAAGTCGGATGCCTTCTGGCAACAGAATTTTTTGAAGACCACGATATAACTATAATTGATAAAGAAGAAAACAGAACTGATGAATTTAATAAGCTGGATATTAGTTTTGTAAAAGGGAATGTCTGCGATATTTCGGTATTAAAGAACGCAGATATAAGAAATGCAGATATATTTATTGCCTGTACGGCAATTGATGAGGCAAATATTGTGGCCTGCCTTACGGCAAAAAAAATCAGCGGTATCAGAACAATATGTTTTGTAAGTAAAGAAGAATATAAAAATACTCTTTGCTTTGAAAAAAATAATCTGAACTGCGGAGATTTCTTTATTGATTATATTATCTGGCCTGAAGAGCTTTTAACTCAGGATATTTTCAGAATTGTAACTGTTGCCCAGGCGCTGGATGTTGAAAATTTCGCCGATGGCAGAGCCCGGCTTTTGGAATATAAGGTTACACCTAACCTGAGTATTGTAAATAAAAAAGTTAAAGACTGCGGTTTTACTGAAGATACATTAATTGTCGGCATAACAAGAAACGGAGAGCTGTTTATTCCTAACGGGGAAACAGTTCTTTTGCAGGACGACAAATTAATTTTTATGGGAACATCTCATTCACTGGATATTCTGGCAGGAACATTTTTCCACGAAAAAGAATTTGTCAAAAATGTTTCAATAATCGGCGGCGGAACTGTTGGCACTATGCTTGCAAAATATCTTGAAGATTTGAAGATTAAAACTAAAATTATAGAAAAAGATTATGAACGATGCGAGTATATAACAGAAATATTAAGACATACCCTTGTTATAAATGGTGATGCGACAAACCTTAAGCTTTTGGATGAAGAACAAATCGGTCAGTCTGATGTAATTATCAGCGTTACAAATAATGATGAAAAAAATCTTCTTTGCTCCCTTCTTGCCAAACAGTTAGGAGCAAAAAGGGTTATCGCTAGGGTAGCCAAAGTTGTAAATATTCCGCTGTTTGAAAAAGTAGGAATAGATGTGGCTGTTTCACCGAAAAATTCCGCGATAAACGAGGTTAAAAACGACCTTGCGGAAAATAATGTAGATATACTTGCAACAGTAGAGCAGGGGCAGGGCGAAGTTCTTGAAATAGGAGTAAAACCTGAATTTGACGGGAAAAAAGTCATGGATTTGCATTTTCCTATTCCTGCTATCATCGGTGTAATACAAAGACGGAACAAAGTTATAATCCCTAAAGGCGATACCGAACTGAAATATGACGATACATTAATTATATTTACAAGAGCAGAGGACGGAGCCGCTATAAAAACCTTCTTTAAGGTAGGAGAAAAATGCGCTTAAGCTATCTGGCAAATGCAATAAGTTTAATAATGATGTATATAGGAATGGTAATATTATCTCCTATAATTATTGCTCTTATTTATCATGACTATTATTCAGTAATTCCATTCTTATGCGCCAGTATAATTTCTTCTGCCGGAGGCTTTATTATAAGAAAACTGGTTCCGCAATCAAGAGAACTCGAAAATCTTAACGACATAAAAAAAGCAGAAGCACTTTTTATTGTGGCAGTTTCGTGGATAATTTTCGGTATTATGTGCGCAATTCCGTATTTATTTTACGGGTTGTCTCCGCTTGACAGCTTGTTTGAATCTGTTTCCGGTATAACTACAACCGGCGCAACAATAATAACACATTTTAATTATCCAAAAGCTTTCTTTTTCTGGAGATCATTAACCCAATGGCTGGGCGGATTGGGAATAATCGTATTATTTATTGCAATCCTTCCTCAATTTGCAGTTGCCGGACGCCAGATGTTTTTTGCAGAAGCACCCGGTCCTACAGAAGACAAATTTACCCCAAGAATAAGAAATACCGCATCAGCTTTGTGGAAGGTTTATGCAGGATTGACTCTTCTGGAAACTGTGTTATTGATACTAGGAGGTATGCCGGCATTTGATGCTGTGTGTAACTCATTTTCAACCCTCGCGGCCGGCGGTTTCTCCCCAAACGCGCAAAGTACAATGGGCTATCATTCAAATTATATAACCTGGATTATACTTATATTTATGTTCTTTGCAGGTTCGAGCTTTAATTTGCAATATAAAGTTATAATGAAAAAAAATCCGCTGCTGTTTTTTAAAAATGAAGAATTCAGAGCCTATCTCATTATGACACTTGTATTTTCATCACTAATAGCAGTAGTTTTGATAACAGAAAATAACTATTCAATATTCGGAGGCATAACACATGCACTCTATCAGGTAATCAGCCTTGCAACATCAACAGGAAGTGCCAGTGTAGACTTTGCACAATGGGATTTTACAGCAAAAGTTTTATTATTTCTTGTAATGTTTATGGGGTCATGCTCAAGTTCAGCAGGCGGCGGTATTAAAATGACAAGGTGGGTTCTTGTAGCAAAATCAATGAAGGCTGAATTAATGAGAATATTACACCCTAATGCAGTATTCAATATAAAAATTGATAACAACAATGTTCCTCCGGAAGTTGTAAGACAGATAATAGTATTTGTATTTTTCTATTTTCTTATATTTGCATTAATAGCGGTGATAATAACACTTACAGAACAAAATGCTACAATAGGTCTTACAGGTTCAATTACAGCACTTGGTAATATTGGTCCGGGATTTGGGAAAATTGTAGGTCCTATGGGCTCTTTCAGTTCTATACATTCAATCAGCAAAGCGCTGATGGTTACAGGAATGCTTGTCGGACGACTGGAATTAATGCCGTTCCTGGTAATGTTCCAGCGTGACTTTTGGAGTTTTAAAGAAAATTAAAAAGGAGGATTATTCTATGAAAACTATTGGTATCACTAAATTCTTACAGCAGGGGGGGGGGCTTAAATAACGCCGGCGGGCATTTTCGCGCTTTGGGATTATCCCGTTCCGCATTTACGTTAGCGGAAGTTTTAATTACTCTTGGTATTATTGGTATTGTTGCATCAATGGCATTGCCTCCACTGGTTAACAAAATACAGGATAAGCAATTTAAAACTGCATTCAAAAAACAATATTCAGCATTTGCTCAAGCTATGCAAAGAGTTTATATAGAAGACGGAGAAACCTTCGAAAAAGTAGACTGGCTTCAAATGCCTGTGTATTTCTGCAAAATTCAAAGTCAACTAAGAGTTCTTAAATCCGGGATAAATTGCAAAGAAGTTCATTCTGACACAAATTATGATTCAAATGATAATTGGCCTGATACAGGAAAAGTCTACTGGCATCAACCTAACAAATGGTATGATAAAAAAGGAAAACCTCAACACGTTAACTCCGGTTATAAATATTTATCATACATACTGCCTGACGGAGCTATAGTAAATTATAATTGTTATAATCAAATATTTATAGATGTAAACGGTTACAAAAAGCCCAACACAATCGGCAGGGATATATTTTTTATGACTGTACAAACAAAAAATATGGTACCAACTATAATCTCCCAAACAGGCAGTGCAATCATACCTAACGGATGTACTGTGAATGGCTCGAACTCAACACCGGCGTTAACTTTAGATAATTATGAGGAAGATTGCAAAAGAGGTACCGGCTGGGGATGTTCATTACTGTACCTGACGGATTAGCCGCACCGGGTAGAAAAAACGGCTGATTTTACATTATAAGAATGATTAAAATGAACAAATAATATGGTTTAATCGTTAGTATATTATCTGAGGATAACAAGCTTGAAAACTATCGATAAACTAAAAATTTTTACACTGGTTGGAGCACTTTTTTTAAGCTTTAATTTCAACCTTGCATATGCAGTTGAAAAATATGCTGTAATACAAAAGGGCTCCAAGCTTACAATGGATGATTGTATTCAAATAGCATTGAAAAACAGCCCGTTGATTAACAAAGCTTATTTCAATTATAAGGTTTCGCAAAATGATGAAAAAATCGCAAAAGCCTCATATTTTCCTACAATAGGTGTTGGTACAGGATATACTTTCAATTCAAACAAGACAAGCAGATATACCCGCAATACAGATAATTATAACGCACAAGCCTCAATAAGCCAGCTTATATGGAACTTCGGCAAAACAAATGCACAAATAAGAATGCAGAAGTTTAACAAAATTTCAGCACTGTTCAACTTTGATGACATAGTTCTTGATACAATTTTCAGTGTAAAAACTAATTACTATAATGTACTCGCAGCAAAAGCTACAGTAGATATAAACAGAGCTTACGTACAGATAAATGAAAGAAACTATCAGAGAACAAAGGCTTATTTTGATGAAGGCATAAAATCAAAAATCGACCTTGTGAACGCTGAAGTAAACCTCAGTGATTCAAAGGTTACTCTGGTAGAATCAATCAAAGCATATCAAAATGCTATTGTTCAGCTTAATAACTCCATGTATGTTGCATATACCCCGAATTACGAGATTTCATCTACCGAAACATTTAATTTTAAGCAAAAAGAAATCCCTGTAAATCTTGAAAAAATTTCAGAAAAAAAAGATATAAGCAAAACTCCGGATCCTGTTTCAGACGCTACATTAACATCAAAAGTAGAAAAGCTGGATGTTATTGAAACCTTTAAATTCAAACCTTTTCCATATACGTTTGAAGAAAGTGTAGAGCTTGCAAAAGAAAACAGACCGGATCTGAAAGCTTACAATGCAACTCTGGAAGCAATGAAACAGGCTTTGTTATATATTAAACGAGAATATTATCCGGAAATTTCTGCAAGCGCTGGATATAACTATCGTAACCAGTATAATATGAATTCATTTAATGTTGGTTTAAACTTATCAAGCTCGGTTAATATTCTAAGCAAAAAATATGAAATTGATAACGGTAAATTACAGGTAGAATTAGCAAAAAATGAAATTGACCTGCTGGAACAAAATATCTACTTCGAGGTACAAAACGCCTACATAAATATGGTACAATTAGAAAAACAAATTCCGCTTTTAGCAGTCAAAGTAAAACAAACATACGAGAACTTTGAACTTGCAGACGGCAGATATGCTGTAGGAATAGGAGATTACATACAACTACAGGACGCCAGAGTAAACTACAACAATGCACAGCAGTCATATGTTCAAACTGTTTACAACTACAACGTTGCAAGAGCTAATCTTGAAAAACTGATTGCTTTAAAACAAGAAATTACAATAAATATTGAGGATAAACAATAATGAAAGCTAAAAAGAGTTATATAATATCAGCAGCATTAGTAATTGCACTTATAAGTTCAGGCTTTGCCTATAGTTCTTTTAAATCAAGAGTAAAATATATAACAAAACCGCTTGAAAAGTGCACAATAACGCAGGTGGTAGAAGCCTCGGGTACAATTAATCCGGTTAACACAGTGTCTGTAGGTTCAACCGTATCAGGTCTTATTCAGGATATATATGTAGATTTTAATTCTCAGGTAAAGAAAGGGCAAATTCTTGCCCGAATTGACCCGCGAAACTTTGAAGCAACAGTCCAGCAAAATCAGGCACAAATTGCAAATGCTCAGGCAAATGTTGCAAAATTACAGGCAATAGCGGATTATGATAAAAAAATGTATGAACGTTACAAAAACCTTTATGCAAAAAACTTCGTTGCAAAAAGTGAACTTGACCAATACAAAAGCACGTACTACTCTGATTTAGCACAAATACGTGCGGCTCAGGCTCAGGTTAATCAATATAGAGCAAACCTTAAAACAGCACAAACAAACCTTGGTTATACCCAGATAATAGCACCTGTTGACGGAACAATTATTTCGAGAGAAATTGACGTAGGACAGCCGGTTGCCGCAAGCTTTCAGGCTCCTGAACTTTTCACAATAGCTCAGGATTTAACAAAAATGCAAATTGAAGTAAGCGTTTCAGAAGCCGACATCGGAAAAGTTCAGGACGGGCAAGACGTAACCTACACTCTCGATGGTTATCCTGACAGCGTATTTAAAGGAAAAGTTACACAGGTAAGAATTTCACCTACAACAGTTTCAAATGTTGTAACTTACACTGTAATTGTAGACGTTAAAAACGATGATTTAAAACTTATCCCGGGTATGACCGCTAATGTATCAATCATTACAGATAAAAGTGAAAATGTAATGTGCGCGCCGAGTATTGCACTTAAATTTAACCCTAATACAGATGGAACACGTTACAAAAATCAGGGTATCTGGATTATGGAAAAAAGACGACCTAAGCGTATAAATATTGAAACAGGTGCAAGCGATGACACTAATACAGAAATTATCTCTAAAGAAATAAAAGAAGGTGACAGGATTATTGTAGACTCATCACTTTCAAAAAATAAAGATAAGAAAAGACGCAGAGGTCCCGGACCATTCTAGCAGTAGTAAAGCGGAATACCGCCACCCGCAGCAGAAATACAAGCTTAAGATAAATTTGAAGAATTTGCAGCAAAGATAGAGGTAAAATGAGCCTGATAGAAGTAAAAGATGCGATAAAAACCTATCAAACAGGAGAGGACAGCTTTAATGCCCTAAACTGCGTTTCACTTTCAATCGAACGCGGTGAATTTGTTGCGATTATGGGTGCTTCAGGTTCGGGCAAATCAACGTTTATGAACATGCTCGGGACATTAGACAAACCTAACTCGGGAAGTTATTTTCTTGACGGGATTAATATGCTTACTCTTGACGCCGATGAACTTGCAGAAGTAAGAAACCTAAAAATGGGCTTTGTATTTCAGGGATTTAATCTTATATCAAGGACAAGTGCACTTGAAAATGTTCAGCTTCCAATGATTTACAAAGGCATACCCGAAGCAGAAAGGATTGTTAGAGCAAAAAACGCTCTCAAAATTGTCGGACTTGAGAAAAGAGAAGACCATATGCCAAACCAGATGTCAGGCGGTCAGCAGCAGAGAGTTGCGATTGCGCGTGCAATTGTGAATGACCCTCCGCTTATACTTGCAGATGAACCGACAGGTAACCTTGATACAAAAACTAGCGTTGAAGTTATGGAGTTTTTCGTGAACCTCAACAGGCAGATGGGGAAAACAATAGTTCTCGTAACACACGAACCGGATATTGCAGAATATTGCGGCCGCATTGTACGCTTTAAGGACGGAAATATTATTTCTGATGAAATAAATAAAAATCCTCATCCCGTAAATACAAAAATGGAGGATTATGTACTATGATTGATTTCAAATCAACGCTGATTATGGCAATACGCTCGCTTAAAATTAATAAAATGCGCTCAATTTTAACAAGCCTCGGCATAATCATCGGCGTGAGTGCGGTTATAATAATGCTTGCGGTCGGCACAGGTGCAAGTAAAAAGATTGCTAAAGATATGGAATCCATGGGCAGTAACCTGCTTATGATTCGTTCTGCTTCTGCAACCTCAGGCGGGGTAAGAATGGGATTTGGGACAAAACCGTCATTAACTCTAAAAGATGCAGATGCTATTGAAAAATCAGCCAGAGGCGTTCTTGCTGTTGCACCGTATTCCTCAGGAACAGCACAGCTCACTTACGGCAACCAGAACTGGTCTACCACTATAGGCGGCACAACTGCATCTTATCTGTTTATAAGAAACTATGAAATCCTTACAGGAAGAAATTTTATTCCTGAGGATATAAAAAACAACACCAAAGTAGCAATTATAGGAAACACAGTTGCAAACGAGCTTTTTGGAGATGTTGACCCTATAAATAAAACAATGCGTATTGGAAATGTTCCGTTTAAAATTATTGCTCTTTTAAAAACAAAAGGCCAGAGCGGTATGGGAATGGATCAGGATGATTTAGTATTTATACCTATTACAACAGCTCAGAAAAAAGTCTTTGGAACAGACTTCCCCGGCTCAATAAAAATGATAAATGTAAAAGCCCAGAGCGATGAAGTTATGCAAACAACAGAAGAGGATATTGACGAAATTCTCACAAAACGCCATAACATAGGAAAAACACAGGAAAAAGATTTTGAGATTAGAAACCTTGCCCAAATGCAGGAAACAATAAAATCTTCAGCAAAAACAATGTCAATCCTTCTCGGTGCAATTGCTTCGGTTTCATTGATAGTAGGCGGCATCGGAATTATGAATATTATGCTTGTATCAGTGACAGAAAGAACAAAAGAAATTGGTATCAGAATGGCAATAGGAGCGAAAGCAAGCGACATACGCATTCAGTTCCTGATTGAATCATTCCTCCTTTCGGTAATCGGAGGGGTAATAGGAGTTCTGATAGGCGTTACCGGAGCTAAAGCAATACAAATATTCTCGGATATGAGTATCGCTATATCTGGATTTTCCATTGCACTTTCGTTAGGATTTTCAGGTGCAATAGGTGTACTTTTTGGATACTATCCGGCATATAAAGCTTCCCTTTTAAACCCGATTGATGCGTTAAGATATGAATAACCATAATCCAGCGCCGCAGTTTTTCGTTGTATCAACCCGGTCCTGCGCATGTCCCCATTTCCAAATACCGCATTAAAAGTCCGCTCGTATACAATTATAGCAGAATTTTCCCGGACAATTATTTTTTTAATACTTTAATAAAGTCTTTTGCCATTTCCTGAAGAAAAGGATACCGGTCTTTGTGATAGCCCATTTCAAGCATTTCTTTTTCTGAATTTTTCATATTATCGAGACCGTTGAGAACCTTATAAATAAAAGAATAAAATCCTGTTCTGTCCGCACCGGCTCTACAGTGTATTAATACTTTCCCTCCGCGTTTTTTCACATCATCTACAATATTTAGAAAATGTTTGACATCCTCAATTTTAGGCTTTTTCGTCTCAGTCGGAATAGAATGATATTTTATATTCAAAGCATCAGCAAGTTTTTCTTCATTAAAGTCCGTTGCAGGAACAGTCAGAGTTCTAAAATTTATAATATCTGTGATGTTACGGTGTTTTTTGAGCCAGACAATTTCCTCTGCCTGCGGCTGAGCCGAACGGACTACGTTTTTATCTATACGTTTATAATTATTTGGTTTATGATAACCTGTAAATGTAACTGATGAACTTGTTATAGCCATACTATACCAAAACCTTGCACAAAATATTTTTTGCTATTACAAACTCTCAAGTGCAGCAATCTTCATTGCATTAAAATCAGGAGTTCTTCCAAGCCATATTTCCTGAGCTGAAATTGCCTGATAAATAAGCATATCCAGACCGTTTATAATTTTCAGCCCAAGCCGTTCTGCATTTGTTAACAATACAGTTTTTTTAGGATTATAAATAACATCGTAAACAACTGCCCCTTCCCGCATTGTCTGCAAGACATTGGCTTCTACAGGTGTCATATCAGCAGAACGTCCAAGCATTCCTATAGGCGTTGTATTCACAAGCATATCGTATTTTGACAAATCTCTTACAGCATCAATCTGATAGGCTGTGAAATTTATTGCAGGAAATTTCCGGCGCATATATGCCATATAATCAAGTGCATTAGGAATATTTCTGGTATAAACGCCAATTTCCTTAACGCCAAGTTCAGATAAGCCCAAAACAGCAGCCCTGCTTGCCCCGCCTGTACCAAGAAGAGCAACAGATGCACCTTCAAGATTAATTGAAGAAGGTATAGCTTTTTTAAAGCCCATAGCATCAGTATTATATCCTTTAAAGGTTTTATCAGGATTAATCTTTACAGTATTAACCGCACCGGCAATATCTGCATACTTGTCAACTTCCTGAACAAAAAGAGAGATAGGAAGTTTCAACGGAATAGTTACATTAAAACCGCTATAATTGTTGTGTTTAAAGAATTTAACCCTGTCAACCAGATCTTCGGGATCTGTTTCCAAAATATCGTAAGACGCATCAACACCAAGGCTTTCAAAACCAGCCTTGTGAATTACTGCTGAAATTGAATGCCCTAAAGGATAACCGATTAAACCAAATTTATTCATCAGCCTGAGCCTCCGTATTTTCTTCTAGCGTACGTTTGTATCCGCATGTACGATTTGAACATTCTATTGTTGTGCCTTTTTTCAGAACCTTTTTCACAAGTAGCGCCCCGCAATCAGGACATTCCTCACCGGTTGGTTCATTCCAGAGAACAAAATCACAGTCCGGATATTTATCACAGCCAAAAAATACAGTTCCGCGTTTTGATTTTCTCTCAACAATAACCCCGTTACCGCATTTAGGACATTTAACGCCTGTGGAGCGGCGGTATGGCTTGCGGAATTTGCATTCTTCATTTGTACATTCCATATATTTGCCGTAAGGACCGGTTTTAAATACCATATCAGAACCGCATTTTTCGCACTTCTCTTCGCATTTTTCAGCCTCTGCGGGCTGCGCCTGAGCATTTTCAGAAATTGCGTTCATCGACATTACGGTTTTACATTCAGGATAACCTGAACATCCCAGAAACTGGTTTCCCTGCCGGCTTGTTCTTACAAGCATTGGTTTGCCGCAGTTTGGACACATAACATTACTCTCAATGCGAACGCGCTCGCCGTTTTTCATAGCATCGTTAACTACTTCTATAAACGGACCGTAAAAATCCTCAAGGACTTTATTCCATATAGCCTTCTTTTCAGCAATCAGGTCTAACTTGGTTTCCATACCTGCTGTAAATTTATAATCCATTACATCCGTAAATTGAGCCACAAGCTGCTTTGAAACAGTCCGCCCGAGCAGAGTCGGGGCAAGCGCCTTTTCAAGTTTTTCAACATAGCCGCGCGTTTGGATTTTTGTAATAATAGAAGCATAAGTTGACGGACGTCCTATGCCGTATTCTTCCAGAGCCTTAACAAGAGTAGCTTCGGAATATCTTGGAGGCGGCTGTGTAAAGTGCTGCTTAGGAGTAACTTTTCTACAAGTCAAAATATCGTCTTTTTGAAGATCAGGTATTTTTTCTTTAGGAGCATTGTCTTCATCCGCTGTTTCGTTGTAGAGCTTTAAGAAACCATCGAACATAACTTTACTTGTACTTGCTCTCAGTGTGTAATCACCAGCGGTAATCTCAACTGCTTTATTAGCAATAGTTGCATTTGTCATTTGTGATGACATAAACTTATTCCATATTAACTTATACAAACGATACTGCTCATTTGAAAGATATTGTTTAATACTGTCCGGAGTTCTTTCAGGATAAGACGGACGGATAGCTTCGTGAGCATCCTGAACATTTTGTTTCCCCTTTGCATAAATATTAGGTTTCTCCGGATAATATTTCTCACCGTAGTTATTGAGAATAAAATCCTTTGCCATTGCCTGAGCATCATCGGAAATTCTTGTACTATCGGTTCTCATATAGGTAATCAAACCGACCGCGCCATTTTCAAGTTCAATCCCTTCGTAAAGTTTCTGCGCAATCTGCATTGTTTTTTGCACACCATAGCCAAGCTTTGATGAGGCTTCCCGCTGAAGTGTTGAGGTTATAAAAGGTGCAGTAGGTTTACGCTTTGTTTCGCGGTTTGTAATCTTTGCAACTTTATATTCTGTTGATTTATCAGCAAGAAATTCAACAATCTTTTGCGCTTCTTCTTCGTTATGGATTTCAACTTTTTTATCTTTATATTTTGAAAGCTCGGCTTCAAAAACGCCGCCTTCCTTTTCAAGTTCAGTATGAATTGACCAGTATTCAACAGGGACGAAAGCTTCGATTTCTTCTTCTCTTTCACAAATCATCCTCAGGGCAACTGATTGAACGCGACCGGCTGAAAGGTGATAATTACCAAGCCTCTTCCATAAAACAGGGCTTAGTTTATAACCTACAAGCTTATCAAGAATTTGTCTTGTCTGCTGTGCCTTTACTCTGTCCATATCAATGGCACGCGGATGTTCAACGGCATATTTTACGGCTTTTGGCGTAATTTCGTTAAACTCAATTCTAAAAACTTTATCATCAGGAACATTCAGAACCTGTCTGACATGCCAGGCAATTGCTTCTCCTTCCCGGTCAGGGTCGGATGCAAGAAAAATTTTATCACTTTTTTTAGATAAGTCATTTAATTTAGTAACAACTTTTTTCTTTTCAGGAATAACGACAAATGACGGTTCAAAACCTTTGTTAACATCAAAGCCGAGGACATTCTGAGGCAAATCCCTTATGTGTCCGAAACTTGCTTCAATTGTATAACTGTCACCTAAAATCTTTCTTATTGTTTTGGATTTTGCAGGAGATTCGACTATTACAAGAGCTTTTTCTTTTTTTGATTTACTTTTAGAAGCTGCCTGTGTGCTGTCTGCTTTTTCTGCCGCTGCTGCTTTTGCCATTTATATTCTACACCCTCTTATATCTATCACCGGTTACTTGTTTTATTATGCCTTTAAGCTCCATGGTTGTCAAGTTCGTCAGCAAATCAGCCGTGCTTATTTTTGTTAATGCCGAAAGTTCATCAAAACCTTTTTCTTCAACATCAAGAGCTTTATATATTTTCTGTTCAGCTTCGTTCAAATTTTCCGTTAAATCTATAGAAAGCTGCTGTACCGGGTTTATTTCCCAGTTAAGTGCTTCAAGAATATCATCGGCTTTTGTAACCAGAGCTGCCCCGTTTTTTAGAAGCTTATAAATACCCTCTGTATTAGGATTTGAAATAAGCCCCGGAATACACATCAGCTCTCTTCCCTGTTCCAGAGTAAGATTTGCAGTTATAAGAGCCCCGCTTTTTAGTGAAGCCTCGGCAACAAGGGTACCGTATGAAAGTCCTGAAACTATTCTGTTTCTCTGAGGAAATCTGAACTTTAAAGGCTGAAAAGTCGGATAATATTCTGTTACAACAACACCGCCGCCGTTTTCAAGTTTTTGATAAAGATATTTGTTAGAGGACGGATAAATATAATCAAACCCGCTTGCTATAACACCGATTGTCTTTAGATTATTTTCCAGTGCCGCAAGATGTGCTGCGGTATCAATTCCGGCAGCAAGACCGGAAACGATGCAAATATCAGTATCTTTTAATTCTGACAGAATTTTATTTACAGCTTCCTTTGCGCTGTAACTTGCTCGCCTTGAGCCGACAACGGCAAGAGTTCTTTCAAAATTACAGGCTTCTATATCTCCTTTGTAATACAAAACGGCAGGAGGATTTGAAATTTGTTTAAGCATTTTCGGATATTTTTCATCCTCAAAGGCTAAGAATTTAATATCGCGGTTTTGCACTTCTTCAAGCGCTTTATCCGGATTGATTTTATCACGCTCACGAAGAAAAGTTTCAGCTTTTCTTACACTAAGCCCGTCAATTTGCTCCAAATCATTCAAGCCTGCATTATAAGCCTCTTCTACATCTCCGAAATAGTTATAAAGTCTTTGAACAAATGCGCTGTCAATTTGTTCAATTGCCGAAAACGCAATCCAGTATTTATCTTTCATTTTCTTGTTTCTTCTTAATTCTTTCTATAAGCTTATTAACGTTATTTATTTCTTCCTGCGGCACGCCAAGAGTGACATAGTCTTCAAAGTATTCTACCGCATCTTCGTAATCACCTCTTGCAAGGAACAATATTGCGACCTTTTTATAAGCCTGATAAAAGCCGTCATCTCTTGCAATAGCTTTAAGGTAATTTGAAATAGCTTTGTCTATTTCATCGTTTGCTTCATAAGCCTGAGCAAGATAATAATAAATCCAGACATTATCTTCTTTGTATTCAAGAACATTTTCAAAGTTTTCTATTGCAACAGCATAATTTCCAAGTTCAAAATGAACCTTACCCAAATCATAATAAGCATCATAATTTTCAGGCTGGGTTTCAAGGATTTTTTCAAGTTCATCTATAGCCATATCAAGCCTTGCATCTTCCATATAAAATCTTGCAAGCAGATGCCTCAAAACCATATTGTCAGGAAGCTCATAAACTCCTTGTGAAAGCAGTTCAAGTCCGTTTTCAAAATCTCTCTGCTTATAATAAATGTCAGCAAGATTTAGATAAACCTGCGGCAATTTCGGGTTTAATTCAATAGCTTTCAGAAAATTGTCTTCCGCTTTTTCTATATTACCCTTCTTACAATAGCATAAGCCTATATTATTATATAACTCGGCACTTGGATTTTCAGTTTCAGAAACTGAACTGAAAATATCAATAGCTTTGTCATACTCACCGTTATTATACAGCTCTACAGCTTTGTCAATTTTTGCGCTCATTTTATTTTCCTTATAATCCGAGTGTCATTTCTCCGTCGCTGCTGTCGCCTGAACCGATATTTCTTATTACAGTACGAGTATTGCCTTCTGCATGGAAGTCTTTCGGTTTAAGCATCATCTTAATCTTATCGGCATAAATAGTTCTTACGCCCTGAGTAATACTTGAACGACCGGTAAAATATATATCATTAGGCTTGTTTGTAGTTTTATCCGGATAAACAGTAATTTTAGGACCTACAGCGTAGTAATCCTGGTACCATACGCGAACATTTCCGCTTGCACTGTAAGTATTTTTATCCTGGCTGTATTCTTGCACATTAGATTTCAATATAAGCTTCTGCCCGTCCTCCATTGTTGCATTAGAGGTAGTGTTGCCTGTTGCTGTAAGCATTTTTGTTGCTTCGCTATAATAAAATTTATCAGCAAAAGATTCGTTTGTTTTGTCTTTTACTCTGGCATTTCCAATGAGTTCCAGGTCTTTCAAATCGCCGTTTTTATTTGTTTTAATTATGGCTTTATTTGAAAAAGATTCAATATCTTTGTACTTAATTGTAACAGCACCGGTTGCAGTCATCACGCCTGTTTTTGTATCGTATTCCTGAACATCCGAGTTGATAACAACAATAGGAACTTTGCCGTCAAAAACTACTGACTGGGTATCACCTTCAGCCCTGACGATTTTTGTAATTAAAGAAACTTTTAAAATATTAGCTTTAACTTCTCGTTTTTTGTTCTTTTTAACTTCGTATGCGTAAGGTTTGTCATAAAATGTTGCAGTATCAAGTTTCTGTTCTTCATTCATATTAATATCGGCAGATTCCCCGACAACTTTCATATCGTCAACGGAAACTTTTACATCGCCTTGAAACTTAATCTTGTTATCTTCTTCGGAAAAAGTCTGGGTTTTGGATTCGATAACCAGATCCGACGCCTGTGCGATTATACCGAAAGAAAACATTATAACAGCTATACTAATTAAGAGTTTCTTCATTTTTTCTCCTTAACATCATACATTTTAGATTGGGCATGACCTATAATTTTAAAGTTATCATAACTTGGGCTTATTTCAACCGTATCGGCAGTGGCAAGGAATTGACCATTGCGGGTAATTCTTATATTGCCTTTTGCAACAATAGGATTATCAGACCCGGTCCAGGTAATCCTGTCAGCTTCAAGGGAAGTTCCGTCTTTAATAACAACCCTTGTATCATTATACATAATAATCTGGGTTTTCTTTGAGTTGTAAGTTCCTTTGCTGGATTCAAAACTCATAGAAACTTCATTATTTTCATCATAAAAATTTCCGATACAGTTATCAAGAAGAGCAACGCCGTTTGTGCTGTCATACGTACCGGTTTCACCGTAAATTTCCCAGTATTTTTTTTCATCCTTGGTTTCAGTAAGAATAATACCGTTAATCAGAGCTTCCTGCCTGTCTTGATTTACAGAAAGCTGGCTGCGGTTAAAATTATGGGTGATAATTCCGGCAGAAATAAAAGCCCACAGTAATATCCCGACAATTCCGGAAAATGCTATAATATAAGCCTTCTTCTTTTTACTCAGATTTTTCCAGTTCATAAGAAAATGGTAGCATGAAAAACATTAAAAGACATGTTTTGTAAAAAAATATCAAGTAAAAAAGCGGCGCCTAAGCACCGCCCTTTTACACATGAACAATTGAACAATCAATCACCCAAACACACCGCCTGAATGTAACTGTTGTTGCGGCTGTTGTTGCGCCAGAACGTGCCCGTGGAGTAGAAGTAACGTAAGTAAGCGTAGCTGCTATTGGTCTCCTCACCAGACCACAAGGAGAAGCTGGGTTCTGGTAAGCCTAAAGAAGTTGCGGTGCCTGATTCATAAGCCAGATTATTCACATCCTGTTTTGCTCCTACACTTGGGTTTCCTTTGTATATTGCGCTTGCCAGTTTTCCTAAATCTGCCATTGTAGGTAAATTATTTACTCCACCGCATTGTTTTACTGCGCCTGCCCAGTAATCATTGTCATAGTAACAGTTTTTTATTCCCAATTCGTCTTTTTGGGCTTCACACTCTGCGTTTGTTAAAGGCGTTGGTGTGAACGCCGAACCAAAGCATTTACCATCTATTTCTATTGCACAGCTTGAACCTAAGCCGTTCGCGTTGAATAACGCCACATCATCATTCTGTTTGTTTGGACGTTTTTTGCCGTTTATCTCAAATACTGCTGCTACACAGCTTGCTGTCGCGTTACTCACTGGCTTGTTATCCTCTGTACTCCACGTATAGCTCTTCACAGGGTCTAGGGCTTCGCATTTTGTGTTATAAGATAGTATCATAGGCGTGCCATCACCTGTTATTATCCCCACATTAGGGCTACTATAGTCTGCTGTGTCACTGTCTTCCATCTTTAGATGCTTCCCTGTTTGGGTTTTAGATATTTCCCACTCTTTTCCGTCTAAAAGTGTTACTGTGTCATATGGCCAGCAATCTCTTATTTTTGTTGACGGACATACTTTCATTATTTTTAAATGTTTCTGAAGTTCTGCTACAAACGCGGCTGTACTATCATATGGTCCTATCAGACCCTGTGCTGCCATCTTCTCCGTTGCTTTCGTAAACTTATACTTCACTGTTCGAATTTGTTCCGCGCGTACTTTCTTGTTTATCGCTGCGTTCAAAGTCGGAAGCGTGATGGCTGCCACTACGCCTATTATTCCCAGAGTTATCAATACCTCCGCAAGCGTAAAACCTCTTTTCATACCTGCAATTTCCTTTCTTTTTATTATCTATTATATATTATAACTTATACTTTTTCAATATTTAGCTTATATTTACTTAAGATTTTGCCACTAAAAAATCAGCTCGCTAGTTAAGGCTGCTGACTTCTTTCCTCTTCTTTTGCAGGTATGACACTATGATTAGGTTGCCCCCCCCCCGGAAAGTCTTGCTATTACTGAGTTTTTCATAACTTAATCTCCTTTTTTAGTTGTAATGTTTATTTTTCTTTTTTAAGGGAAAATATTTATTTTCTCAAACACGCTCTCACTCCGTTCCCGCTATCGTTTCGAAAACAAATATTTTCCCTTATTTTTCTATTTGTTTTTCTTTGGCTTTGCTTGTTGCTTTTTATTCTAAGTAACTATAAAACTTTTTGAGGCGATTGCAGAAGCAGCGCGAGAGCGTGTCCGAAAAAAGTTTTTGTTACTTAAATGTGCTGACTGCTTCTTTTCCGTTACCAGCTTGGCGCTCTGATTGCCACTACTGATGTTTAGTTTTTTCCTCTGCTTTTTTATTATAACATATTGACTATAGTTCTGCAACTTCAATGTTCTTAATATAAATCGCACGGATATTATGTTTGAGATATAATTAACAAAGGAGAATCTTAGTTTTTAAGAAAAGAGGTATTTATGGCTATCAGATATGACGCCGGGGAAGTCATAACGGCAATGGTTACGCCGTTTGATAAGAACAGAGAAGTTGATTACAACAAAGTGGAAGAACTTACCAAATATTTAATTACACATGGCAGCGACACCGTTCTTGTTGCCGGGACTACAGGTGAAGGTCCTACTCTTACCCATGAGGAAGACCTCGAAGTACTGAGTACCGTCAAGCGTGCAACTGCAAATAAAGCAAGAGTTATTATGAATGCAGGTTCAAATTGCACAATGACCGCCTGCCGAACTGCAAAACTTGCTCAAAAAGAAGATGTTGATGCTATTCTTTCAGTTGTTCCTTATTACAACAAGCCAAATCAAAAAGGTATGATTGAACACTTCTCTGCAATTGCAAGAAGCACTGATTTGCCTGTAATTATTTATAATATCCCGTCACGAACAGGGGTTAATATTCTGCCGGAAACAGTTGCAAAGCTCGCAAAAGAATTTGACAACATAGTAGGCATTAAGCAGAGTTATCCTGATATGGATGCAGTCACTGAAATGAAACTTGCCTGCCCTGATGATTTTTCAGTATATTCCGGAGATGACAGCCTTACGCTTCCAATGATGTCGCTGGGCGCAAGAGGGGTAATTTCTGTTGCTTCGCATATTTTCGGACCGGAAATTAAATCTATGATTAGAAATTACAAAACAGGAGAATTTTTAGCTGCATTAAATATGCACAAAAAATTATATCCGGCTTTTAGAAAATTCTTTATGGCGCCAAATCCTGTTCCGGTTAAAGCAGCACTTGCTCATAAAGGTATTATTGAAGAATATGTAAGAAGACCTCTTGCTGAACTTAATGAAGAGGAAAAAGCTGATTTATTCAGTGTTTTAGATAGTGTAACAAATGATTAGCCCGCTCAGGCTATCAAATTTTATAACAGTCTTTAATAAAATTAAAAACAAGAACATTTATAAGAGGATAAAAAAGTGAAAAACAAAATTATCATGTTTTGGGCAATTGTACTTATTGTAATCGCATCAATAGTTACAATTTTCGTAAAACCAACAAAACTCGGGCTTGATCTTGTCGGCGGGTCAAGACTTGTAATCGAAGCCGAAACAACAAAAGCAATCCCGCAGATTACGCAGGATGTTATGAACCGTTTACAGTTCGCAATTGAAAACAGGGTAAACAAACTCGGCGTTGCGGAAACTGTTGTTCAACAGGTAGGTGAAAAAAGATTACTTATCGAAATTCCAAACGTTACAGATTTAAAAGAAGCAAAAGCTTTCTTAGGTGAAACTGCTCAGCTGGAATTTAAAAAAGAAGGCAAAGGTCCTAACGGCGAACAAATTTGGCTTGAAACAGGGCTTACCGGTCAGGATCTGGCTAAATCAACACTTAGCACTGACTCTACCGGACAATGGGTTGTTTCTTTGGAATTTAACGGTGCCGGATCTAAAAAATTTGCGGATTTAACTCGTGATCTGGTTGGACAGCAGATGGCAATATTCTTTGACGGAGAACTTCAATCTGCACCTGTTATAAGAGAGCCTATTTACGGAGGTAAAGCTCAAATTTCAGGCGGAGACAGCGGATTTGAATATTCAGAAGCCGAAAGAATGGTTAACCTCCTGAATGCCGGAGCTCTTCCTGTTCCTGCAAAAATAGTTGAAGAAAACACCGTAGGACCTACTCTTGGAGCAGACAGCATCGCTAAATCAAAAGTCGCTGGTATTATAGGGCTTTCAATTGTAATGCTGTTTATGATTGCTTACTACAGACTTCCTGGATTAATTGCCGATGTAGCTTTGCTGATTTACAGCTTAATATTATTTGCTTTGTTTAAAGCAATTCCTGTTACTTTAACTCTTGCAGGTATTGCAGGTTTCATCTTAAGTATAGGTATGGCAGTTGATGCTAATATTCTTATTTTTGAAAGAACTAAAGAAGAATTAAGAGCCGGCAGAAACTTATTTACTGCTATTAATTCCGGATTTGACAGAGCATTTACAAGTATTTTCGATTCAAACATGACAACAATTATCACCTGCGCAATTCTTTATCTTTTAGGTACAAGTATTGTTAAAGGTTTTGCTTTAACTCTGGCTCTGGGTGTAATTGTTTCAATGTTCAGTGCAATTACAATCACTAAAAACTTTATGCACTTAATCTTCGGAACCGGTGAGCTTAAATACCCGCAGTTATTCGGATTGCATAAAGAGGAAATCGGCAAAAGTTTTGAAGCTACAGAAACAAAACGTGAAAATGCCCGTTTCGGAATTTTAGATTAGGAAAATGAGGTAATTAAAAATGACAGATATAGCAAAACACGTAATTGATATTGTTAAATACAGAGTAGTATGGCTTTGTATTTCTGCAATCTTACTTCTGCCGGGAACTGTTGCCCTTATCTATTCGGCAATACATAATGAGCATCATATTCCTTTGAAAGTAGGTATTGATTATACCGGCGGAACAATTCTCCAGTATGGAGTAAACCAGAAAATTGATAATAACGATATAGCAAAAACACGTACAGACCTTGAAGCTGCCGGGGTGGAAAATCCGCTTCTTCAGGTTGTTCATGCAAATACCGGAGCTGATTCAACAGAAAATAATAATCTTCAAAATATTATTTCAATCAGAACTAAATTTATCGGCGAAAACACTGACGGTGTAAACAAAATAACAGAAGTTTTATCAAAAGATTATACAAATCCGGAACTTATTTCAGTAAGTTCTGTGGGACCAACTTTAGGTAAGGAATTATTCAAAAATTCATTACTTGCATTAGGCTTAGCATTTTTAGGCATAGTTATTTATCTTTCAATAAGATTTAAGTTTGACTATGCACTGGCTGCCATACTTGGGATTGCTCACGATGTATTATTTGTTGTGGGCGTGTTTTCTTTACTTGGAATTTTTTACAACGTTCAGATTGACGGCTTGTTTATTACCGCGATTTTAACGGTTGTAGGGTTCTCTGTTCACGATACTATCGTTGTTTTCGACAGAATTAGAGAAAACTTGAGATATTATTCTAAAAAGATGTCTTTCGGCGAAATTGTAAACGCTTCTGTTAACCAGACACTTGCAAGAAGTATTAATACATCATTAACAACTCTAATTACATTATTGGCTTTATATTTCTTCGGAGGTGTTACAACAAAAGACTTTGTTCTGGCAATGATTTTAGGTATCGCAATCGGAACATATTCAAGTATATTCTTCTGTTCAGTCCTTGTGGACTTCTGGGAAGACAAGAAAAACAACAAGACACCGGCTTCAAAATCTGCCGCACTTGTTTAATAAAATCTATAACAATAATAAAAAACACAGATTATAAATCTGTGTTTTTTTATTTTCTTTCCGGAACAAATTCCAGAATATCATTTATACTGCAGTCAAAATAAATACATAATTTGTTAATAATATCAAGACCGACATTTGTCCGCTTTCCTCTAACTATATCTGACAATATAGATTGGCTTATTCCGGTAGCCTTATGAATATCAGTTGCAGTTGTATCATTATCCCATATTAATTGTCGCAGCTTTATTTTTATCATTATAACATTATAATCGTTATTTTCGTTATATTGACAATTTTTATAAAATAATATATAATTATACTA
>CABLZX010000005.1:0-142311 GCA_902383995.1 uncultured Brachyspira sp. | reverse complement strand
AAGTGCATTTTCATCAAATAAACCAAGTGTAATACTTGTATTCCCTATATCGGCAGTTAATAACATAAAAAATAGTCCCTTTTCAAGGACTATTTTATCTCAAAAAACTTTTTTTGCAAAACTAACTGTTAAATGCACATGTGCCATTATCAGTTTTTACAGGATTGTTCAATAAATTACCAATAATTGGTTCGCCTGATTTTAACCTCTGGTAGAATGAATTAAATTCTCCAAATGGCAATTTTGGTTTCTGTAATTTATCGTTTTTTTTATGTCCGATTGCTTGTACGCTAAAATCACTCATAGACGACTCCTTATTTGGTTTTTATTAATACTCATATCTCATGTATATATATAAAGTATTTTATTTCCACATAAGTGCTCTATTTTATATTTTTTGTTACATAAGTTTACAATATTTGAAAAACTTTAGCCTGTTGGCTATTTTAAAAATTCTTTTTCAAGATTAATTGCGGTTTTAGTTTTTGCTAAACCCGCCTGAGAGCTTTCTTTTAGCAGCGGGGACATAAGTTTTCCAGTCTGTTCAAGTGCGTCAATTACCTCATCGAGGGGTATTTTTGATTTAATGCCGGCAAGAGCGAGTTCGCTTGCTGTAACGGCGTGTATCGCAAGAAAAGGGTTGCGTTTAACACATGGAATTTCTACTAGTCCGCATACAGGATCACAGGTTAATCCCAGAAGATTTTTCATGGCAAGAGCTGTAGCATTGAAAATTTCTTCTATAGAGCCTCCTCTCATTTGGGTTAATGCTGCGGCGCTCATTGCTGATGCAACTCCGCATTCGGCCTGGCAGCCGGCAACAGCTCCTGCAAGAGCTACCTTGTTTGAGATTATCCTTCCTGTTTCCCCGGCAGTGATTAAAGCGTTTATCTGTTCTTCCTCTGTTAAGTTTAATTCCTCTGAAACTCCTATTAATACGGAAGGAACTATTGCACAAGATCCGGCAGTAGGGCAGGCAACGATTTTTCCCATCCTAAGGTTTTCTTCAATAGTTGCAAGAGCGTAAGAGGTAATCTTTTCAAAGGTTTTTCCAAGAAGTGCATGGCTTTTTGCAAATTTTTCCTGCAATCGTGCACAGTCATCTCCGCACATCCCGCTAATAGAGAGTTCATTACTCTTTAAGCCTGAATTGATAGCTTCTTTCATTGCATCAAGACTTTTCTTTACCGCTGCTCTGAATTCCTTTACCGGTATTTCGGCGTTATCGGCTTCCCGTTTTTGTGCTGCTTCCCATATAGTCTGAGAAGAGTTAATGCACTCATTATATAGTTCTTCAAATGTTGTAATATTGGTATATTGTTTCATATCAGCTTTCCAGTTTTTTAATATATCTAATCATATAAATGTTTTCAATAAGACCTAAAAAGTCAATAACTTTCTTGTCAAGCTCTCCGTCAAGGCAGATGCACATAGAAGCTTCCTGACCTTTGGCAAATCGGTCGCAATGCAGAGATGCTATATTTACCTGAATTGAATTTGTCACTCTTGCAATCATATTTGGCACATCTTTGTATACCAGAAGAAGTGTATTATATTTCCCGGTGACTTTTACCGAGAAATCATTAATTTTTCTTATAACAATTTCACCTGCACCAATTGAGTCGCCAGAGATTGTCATATTTGTATCACCTTCAATTACAAAATCGACAGCATTTGGATGTCTGTTAAAATCTTCAAAATATTCAAATTGATATTCAAACTTTTTTGAAATATCCAGATCAAAAATATTTTTGATACGGGTATCATCAACAGATAAACCTAAAAGCCCTGCCAGTAATCCTTTATCAGTACCATGACCTTTTCCTGTTTTTGCATAGGAATTATAAAGTCTGAACGTAACTTTACGCGGGCATTCATTATAAATATTTCGTGCAAGTAAGCCGAGTCTTACTGCACCTGCAGTGTGGGAGCTTGACGGACCGGCCATAACCGGCGAAATTATGTCTATTATTGATGACTGACGCATATTTAACCCTTAATTCATATGTTAGCAACTCCTAAAATTATAACATTAATATTCACGATATTAAATTATGTTACGTTTATGTAAAAGTTTTATTAATATTTGACAATAATTAAAAAATTTATGTTTTTATATAAATGTGTAGATTAGTGATTTATTTTATTGGTTAGGAAAAAGTGTAGTAAAGGAGAATTATGTTTAGCCCAGAATTTATGAAATTTCTTATAAATTATCAAAAAGATGAATTTACCCCGGAACCAACTAAAAAAGAAATTCCTTTTAAATATAGAAAAGGCGGACGTAAGCTTGCAGATGTATTGATTACGGTCAATAAATAAGAAGCAGCTAAATTAAGGCAAAAAAAAAGAGCCTTTTGACGGGCTCCTTGGAATAAACTTTTGATTCATTCCTCAAATAGTGTGAAGTGTAGTGTGTGTGCTTAAATTTCGTTTTTGATTCCTCGAATTTAAGCTTTCCTCGTGTTACATGTATATAAACAAATTTTTGTATATATTATTGCTATAATTTTTCTATTAATTTTATATTTGTTACAAAACTTCATAAAGAAACCTGTATAATTTTGTTAAAAGAGGGAATAATATTATTATAATAGGGTATGACGTGTTCAGTTTATTAAAGGAGATATATGAGAATTTTAATTTCAAACGATGACGGCATTGCTGCAAATGGTATCAGAGTGCTTACAAAAGCGCTTGCAGATGACCATGATGTTTATGTGATAGCGCCTGATAGAGAACGCAGTGCTGCGGGACATTCACTGACTTTGCATACCCCTTTGCGAGTAGAAGAGCTTGAAGCTATTACCGGTGCGAAAAGAACATGGGTTACTACGGGAACTCCAGGTGATTGCGTTAAAATCGGCATTAATGCAATCTTATCAGAAGAAGAACAGCCTGATATAGTAATTTCCGGTATTAACCATGGTCCTAATCTTGGCTCTGACATACTCTATTCAGGAACTGTAAGCTGTGCTATGGAAGGTGCAATGATGGGTATTCCTAGTATTGCAGTTTCTCTTGCCAGTATGCAGGCGGATTACGATGATTTTCTTTATACAGGTAAGTTTATGAATGCACTGTTAAAGAAAATTGAAGGCTTTCCTTTCCCTCCCAAATCAATATTAAATGTTAATGTTCCGGCACTTGATTCAGATGATATTGCCGGTATTGCCATCACTGAACTCGGCAGCAGAATGTTTACAAACACGTATGAAAAACGGGTTGATCCGCGCGGTAAAGTATATTACTGGATGGCAGGAGAACTGACCAACGAACCTAGTGATGCAAATACTGATATTGCAGCGGTTAGAAATAATAAAATATCTATAACTCCGGTTACATATGAGATGACAAAGGAAGATTATATTGCAAATCTTGACAATATTCTTTGCAGTAATGATTCATGCAGCTGGTATTAGTAATATAAATTAACAATAACGCAAAAATTTTTCCCTGTAGTTTTTATATCTTTATGTAGAAAGTTACAGGGAAATTTTATTATGGTATCAATTAATCCGAAAAAAGTAGTTAAATTTTGTAATGATGCAGCTTCACAGTCAAAAATTTCAAAGGGTATAAGTCAGGGAATTAGTAATTCCAGAGAAATGGAGATGATTCCTAAATACCTTGAATTGGCAGTAATGAAAGGTTCTGATAGGTTTACCAAAAAACAAATTACTGCTATAACAAAGGGTTTTCAAGATTATAAAACAGCATTATCTAAGACTGATTTGTTAAAAGATTTGCTTGCTATTGGAGAAAAAGCAGGAACCCCTTTATCTCCCGAGGAATTCTTGGGATTTTTAAAAGCAACATCTTCAATGAAACAGCTTGAGCAAAGAAATGTCTTAAAGTTTTTAAGAGCTTCAAAAGAAAAAGAAGTAACAAATATTACTCCGGAGTATTTTAGGGAGCTTTGTCCGTATGAAACTTATAAAAAGCGTGCTATAAAGCGATATAATGATACCGGCTTAGCAAAAGAAAATCCTAAGTTATTGGAGGAAGAGGCTTTGCAGGAAAGCTACAGTATTGCAATTAATAATGAAGTAAGACTTGCTTCAAATAAATATTATCAGCAATGCTGTGCAGGAAAATACAAGCCTGCTGATTATATTACAAAAAACTTTCCGGATGTTGTAAACGCTGCAGCAGCATCTACAGATCCTGAAAGATTTGCTGCTCTTGTTGATTTAACAGGAGTTAATGCTACTGTTGTTCAATCTGCAAATTCATTAACTGATGCTTTAAGATTATGTAATGACAATCCTTCATTGGCAATTGATTTGGCAAATGCGTTTTATCCTCCTGAGATTAAGAAAATTGTTGAAACTCTATCAAAGGAAGCTAGCCCAAAAGTAAAATCAAATTTAGCAGCATATTATCAGTTAACATTTAGTGCTTATCGCGGAGGTGATGTTATTAATGTACGAGCTGCACGCAAAGCAATACTTAAAACGTTAGGTTTAGAAGATAAAATTGAATTATTGCCTTTAAAGACTTATTCCTATATGGATATATATCCTGCAACAAAAGCAAGAGGGCGCTTGATTGCAGGTGGTAATTTTGAACGCGGCAAGAAAAAGTGATTTATTTAGGGCAAAAAATGGGCAGGTTACTTAACCGAAACTTAGATGCAGGCGGCTATTTTCTGATATGGCTGTCTGAGCGTGTCAACTTGTGGTAAGAATGTTTACAAGGCTCTTAGTATTGAAATTGCAGACTTATAGTTAATATATTTTAATATTTGTGGCAATTTTTTCATGTTTCAGACTTTATAAAAGTATGTAGAAGTGTTTGTATAATGTGTGTTTTCAATGAAAGGAGTGTTATGCAGCAAATAATTTCAACAGGATATATCAAAGTAGGTAATGATTACATAAATCCACATACTATAACTCACATAGGGAAAAATACAGATGGTACAACCTATGTTGGATATAATACAATTGCACAAGGACCTTATGGTGTTGGTCCTACATCAGATAGAATTCCGGTAAACTCTGATAAATTTGCACAATGTGCGATTAAAGCAATGCAAACAGGTGAAATTATTGATGTAATGGCATAATAGTTTGTAGGTTGGGGTTATACTCAATCAGCTTAAACTTTCCTGTGATGAAAAGAATGAATTCTAAAAAATTTTAATAGTGAAGAAGAACGAGTTGAAGCCATTACAATAAATTATTCAAAATTTATTTATTAATAATGCCACAATTCAGGCGGAACTTTATGAAGGCATTAAAAAAAAGAGGCTTTTCGACCTCTTTTTTTAATGGTGTCGTTAAGGTGTCAATAATGGAACCCCAAGATAATAAAATACTATCACGTAAAAACAATGTAGTAAACCTTTATAAAAACATTGTATCAATAATGAAAGAATCAACAAATGAATATTACAATATGCGTATGATACTAAAAAGATAATACCTTGTGTGGCGTTATTTGTGATATAATTAGCATATGGAAAGAAAGTCAAAAATTTCAAAAGAACAACATTATAATAATTATTTGAATAACATAAATAAATGGTCAAATATTTATTGTACATTTGAGAATAATTGGATTAAAAATTATGAAGTTCCTTTAGCTAGTATCAATAAAGCAATGCAAGCATGGCAAGAAACTTTTTCGACAAACAATAGCATTAGACAATTTCTTGATTATTCACAAAATATACATAATTTTTTAAGTAATAACAATAATTTTATGCAAATAAATAATGCCCTAAAGGCTTTACAAGATTCTTTTGCAATGAATGATTATTTCAAAGAATTATCAGCTCAACAAGAAGCAATAAGCAAAATGTTTAGTTCTTCTGCAATAAGAGATTTGGCTTTATACCAACAAAAAATTATTGATAAATTAGAAAATTTTGAAATAGAGCAAGAAAATGCAAAAGAATTTATTGAAGAAATTTCTCAAAATAATTTTGAAGAACAATTTGAAATTATTAAAAGTGAAACTAATGGAAAAGTTAAGGATTACTTAAAAAAGAATCATTTGGCTATTTTATCTATACTAATACCAATAATATTATTTATTTGGCAAACTTGTAATAATACTGTCGTAGAGCAAAATAATAAGATTATTTTATTATTAGAGCAAAGTAATAAAGTTCAACAAGAATTATTGGAAACAAATAAACAAATACTGTCAGAAGAGCAATTACAAACAGAATTAATTATTACTCAAACAGAATTATTAAAAGAGTTAATTGCTGATATAAAAATTAATGTAGCAAGTAAGAATAAGGAAGAATAAATTGTCTATAGATTTATCAACAATAAACGAAAATGATACAACTGAATTTAAGGAAAGAGTTAATGAAAACTTTTTCAAATCATTATCGGCATTTGCAAATACTGATGGTGGTTGTATCTTTTTAGGAATTAAAGATGACAAATCTATAGAAGGTTTTAACGGTCAGCAAGAGTCTGTAATTAATCAAATTATAGATTGCTTGGGTATTCAACCTAAAATAGAGGTTGAAAAGCTAGATAACAAAGATATTTTACATGTTAAAGTAGAAAAATCTAATAATCTTATTGCTTATAAAAATATCTATTATAAAAGAATAGGTAATACAACAAGAGTAATGCCCCAAAATGAAATAAAGGAAAGATTGTTAGAAGGTATTAGCTGGGAATCTCAAACAGGTAGTTTTACAACAGAAGATATAAATGAAAAAACGATTAGAGATTTTGTTAAATACGGAATTTCCTCTGGTCGTCTACCTTCAATACCTGATAATGAGAAAATAGAGTCTATACTAGAAAGATTAGGTTTAGTAATTGATGGTAAAATAACAAATGCTGGAATTTTGTTATTTGGTAAAAATCCGCAAAGACACTTTTTAAATGCAAATATCAGAGTTGGAGCATTTAAAACAAACGATTCTACAACAATAATTTCTGATAAAGTAATTGAAGGAAACTTATTTGAACAGGTAACACAAGCAGAAGAAGCCATAAAATTCTGCATAAATGTAAAATATTCAATTACTGGAAAAACAACAGAAAGGAAAGAAATATGGGATTATCCGTTAAGTGCTATTCGTGAAACCCTTTTAAATTCTATTGTTCATAGAGATTATTTTGATAAATCTTCACCTATTCAAATAAAAGTATTTAAAGATTGGTTGTGGTTTTACAATCCAGGAGAACTTATTGAAGATTTAACTATAGAAAGCCTTAAAACTTCTCATCCTTCAAAAACAAGAAATCCTTTGATTGCAAGCATATTTTATAGAGCAGGTTTAATAGAAAAATTTGGCTCGGGTATTGATAGAATAATAAATGCATGTAGAGACAATATTATCCCTGAACCTGAATTTATAGAGGAATGTGGGGGGTTTTCAGTAAAGTTTAAAAAAGAATTTGAACAATTAAATGAAAGACAAAATAAAGCATTACAATCTATTAAAGAAATGGGAATAATTACAAATAGCGAATATCAAATTATCACAGGAACAACAAGGGAAACAAGCAAGAGAGATTTAGCTTTAATGCTTAAATTAGGTATTTTACACAAAATTGGTGAAGGTAAAACAACTAAATATTCTATTAGAAAATCTGAATAAAAATATATTCATGACCCATAATGACCCATAAAAATTTTATATATTTTTTTATTTATTTTATATTTTTTGCATATTTTACGATGTTTACGGATTTTACATATTTTACAAGTTTTACACCATGACCCATAAATTAGTATAATAACTAGAAAATATAAAATATTTATACTATAATCTCTTTGCTAGGAGTATTTATAAATGAGTGAAATGACAGATAATTATTTAGTTTTAAAATTTGATTTAAATACCATAGAACATTTGGGAGTTAAAATGTATAAAACACTTCCTCCTGTTTTAGCAGAATTAATATCAAATGCTTATGATGCAGATGCAACTTGGGTTGATATTAAATTATTTGATGAAAATCCAGAAAAACAAATAATTATTACAGATAATGGTAATGGTATGTCATTTGAAGAAATAAATGACTCTTTTCTTGTTATTGGTAAAAATAGAAGAAAAGGAACAGAAAATGGAATGGGGTTAACTCCAAAAGGACGCAAGGTAACTGGCAGAAAAGGGCTTGGTAAACTCGCAATTTTTGGTATTACTTCTAAAATAGAAATTCAAACTGTAAAAGATAATTTACTAAATATTTTTTCTATGGATTTGAATGATATATTGAGAGAAGATAACAATGGAGTATATAAACCTGTAATTATTAAGAAAAATGAATATACCGAAAAATCTTCTGGGACACAAATTATTTTAAGCAATATAAAAAGAGAAAGTCCTTTTAACATTGTTGATTTAGAGGAAGCAATTGCCAAAAGGTTTGATTTTTCTGTAGATGATTTTTATATAAACCTTTCTAAAAATGAACAAGATACAATACAAATAACAAGTCAGACAAAATGGAAGTATGTAAAAAGTCAATTCGAATGGATTTTTGATTCTACTACTTGCCCAGATGATGAATTTTTAAAAAATAACAAAATATCTGGAAAAATAATCACAACGCAATTCCCATTAGCTGAAAATCAAAGAGGGTTATTTTTATATGCTAGAGGTAAACTAGTTAATTCTAATGAATTTTATGGAGTTAAAGCAACATCTTCTCTAGCATATAATTACATGACTGGAATTTTGCAAGTAGATTTTGTTGATGATACTTTAATAGATTATATTACAACGAATAGAGATGGGTTGATTTGGGAAAGAGAAGAATTAAAACAACTAAAGGAATGGATTAAAAATCAACTACAAAATATAGAAAAACAATGGAGTGCGAAAAGGACTGAGTTAAAAGAAGCTGAAATAGAAAAAGTAACTGGATATAGACCTAGTGCTTGGATAGAATCAATACCTAAAAGAAAACAAAAGCTAGCTCAAAATTGGCTATCTAGTATTTATAAAGATAATTCTATAAGCACAGAAAAAGCTGGAGAATTAGCTAAACACCTTCAATTATGTATTAAATTTGATACTTTTGATGATTTAGTATCTGATTTGGATGACTCTGGTCTAGATGAGGTCAAAGTATTAGATTTGTTTAAAGAGTGGCAAACTGTTGAAGCTCAAGAATTATATAATTTATCAAAGGGAAGAATAAAAGCTATAGAAAAATTAGAGCAGTTTATAAATGAAGATGCTAAAGAAGTCCCAGTTATGCATAATTTTATAAAGCAATTTCCTTGGATATTAGACCCTAAAATGACAATTTACAAAGATGAGTGTAGATATTCGGATTTACTTAAGGAAAAATTTCCTGAAAATGACATAGAAATAGAAAATGATAGGAGATTAGATTTTTTATGTACTGGTTTTGGGGATACTCTTTATATTGTTGAATTAAAAAGACCATCGTGTCAAATTTCAGATAAAGAGCTTACGCAATTAAGAGAATATCATACATTTATTGAGAACAATTATCTAGGAACATCTGAAAGTTCATATTCACAAGTTGCAAGCTACATTATTGCTGGCGGTACAGTAACAACACCAAGCTTTAAAAAGTATGCAGATGGTATGAAATCTCAAAGAATGTATATTGAATTGTATCCAGAAATATTATCAAGAGTAAAAAATTATCATAAAGAATTTATAGAAAAATACAATCAATTTAATAGTGATAATCAAAAATAATAACTTAATCTATAGGTTTAATGTTATATCCTTTTGACTGAAGCCAATGTATATTATCTTCTATTTTTTTTCGTAATTCACAATAGTTATCTTTTTTACAGTATCTATCTTTTAAAAATTGACTAATTGTATATATTTCTGAAAATGAATTTATAGTATGAAAAACTGGTATATATATGAATAGATAAAAAATTAATTTTGTGTGCTTATTAATTTTATCTTCGACAACAGTTATATTAGCATCTTGTTTTATAATATTTTGTTCATCATTTGCTGCTATTTCAATTAAGGCTTCACATAAAAAACTTTTCTTGTCATAATTACTATCTTCATCAATTTCTGAAACATATATACATTTTTCATTTAAATATATTTCAAATTTTTCCAACTTCCCTTCTATATCCTTAAAACCTATGCCTTTTTTCTTGTTTTTGTTGTAAAAAGATTTAAATTTTAAGCCTTTTGGTATATTATATATAGAACTATCGAATATTTGCGGAAAAACAGAATTTTTAAAATCTTTCTCAAATTTTATTTTTCGGTCATTTTTTTCAAAATAATTCGAGTCATAAAGAGCCCATAAATTATTTTGTTTAACCGCAACATATAGTGGCAAATTAATCTGGTTAGAAAATGCTTTTAATCTATTCCATTCATTTTTAGCAATATTGACTTTATCTTTGCACTTTACTTCAATTAAAATTTTATTTCCATTATTTAACTCAATAAACAAGTCTGGACAAGAATTTTTCATCAATCGGGGTAGCCCTTCGTCAAAAGCTGTAATTGATTTACAGCAATTTAACATGTATAAAACATATTTTAATTCATCTTCGGCATCTAATCCCGTTAATCTTTCATTATCTTCTTCTCTAAAATCTAGAATTTGTTTAATATATTTTTGTTCTTTATTAGATAAAAAAGCTTTTATTGAATGGTATGCTTTTATCTTTTCTATAGGAGTTTCTTCATTAGAATGTGGTATTATCATAAAAGTTTATTTCCTTATCATTTGTCATTAATATAATTTATTATATATGTTTGTATTCAAAATACAAGTGAAATTAAATATATAATTAATTTGTTATTCGCATAAGTACACTTTTACGGAGTCTAAAAAATTGTCTTATTTTATATTCGCAAATGTATGTAAATATATTTTACGAATATTCGCATACAATATTGACTTATGCGAATAGTAGAGTCATAATATTTTTATAGAGTACAAAATATAGGAGAATACTATGACTGTTAAAACTTTTGGCTATTGCAGGGTGTCAACTACAGAACAAAAAGAGGATAGGCAATTAGAGGCTATGCTTGGGCTTGGTATCAATGAAAGAGATATTTTTATTGATAAATGTAGCGGAAAAGATTTTGAAAGACCACAGTATCAAGCCTTAAAACTGCAATTAAGGGAAGGGGATATACTTGTAATTAAGTCTATTGACCGATTAGGAAGAAATTATAAGCAGATTTGCGATGAATGGAGAGAGATTACAAGAGATATTAAAGCAAATATTAAGGTCATTGACATGCCTGTACTTGATACAACAAGGACAGAAGGGCTTATTGGTGAAGTAATAAGTGATATAGTTTTACAGTTATTAAGTTATGTAGCAGAGCAAGAAAGAGCATTTATCAAGCAAAGACAAGCAGAGGGAATAAAGTTAGCAAAGGAAAAAGGAAAAAGATTAGGGAAACCGCCAATACAATATCCTGATAACTGGCATGAAATATATCCTATATGGAAAAGTGGCAGTATTACAGCAAGAGAAGCAATGAAACAAATGAATCTTAAGCCTACATCATTCTATAAGTTAGCAAAGAATTATAAGGGGTAACGGTAAAACATACCGCCCCCGTTTTTGATTAAACCATTAAACAGGCTATTGGCATGGGGATGATATTTTATAGATAAATTTTATCAAATTAAAACTTCACAAACATTCAACAAAAACAAAAAATTAAAAAAATGACTCTGAAAGCCTTATGTAGCAAGGGTTAAATTTGAGTAAATTCTATTTCTTTAAAAAATCGGTTTTTATGATGTTCATGGTGTATTTATACCTATTGGGGAGTTAACAAGCCTTAAAATTGGCCGGAGATTACTCAAATTTGATTAAATTATTTATATGTTTCTAACTTTTTTCCTGTTTTGGAATACTTTGTTATTTTGCCTGTAGAATCTTTTTTGTAGGTGTATTCTACTTGCCCCTTTTTATTGTATTGTACAGTTTTACCGTTACTATAAGTTTTTGTATAGCCCGTAGTTTGACCTTTGCTATTTTTAATATAGTGTTTTTCATAAGCAAGAACACTACAGGAAGTGATAAGCAAGCCTATTAGAGTTAAAATTAAAAAATTTTTCATAGTAAAATCCTTATTTGCTTAAATTTTTCTTACATATATCCATATTACTTTTTACTACATCTTGATTATAATTAGGATTGCCTATTATTTGTTTATATAATTCGAGGGCTTCCTTGTATTTGCCTAAATTCAATAAAGAATCTGCTTGACCGCCTATGCTATTAGATATAACGAAATATTTTAAAGATTGTTCAAAATCCTCATTATCATAATAGCACCAGCCTATTTGCTCTGCGTAATCTTCTGTTATACCACCATATTTTATGGCTTTTAAGTAATCTTCTAAAGCAAGTGCATAATTTCCTTCTTCATAATAATAATTTGCTCTTGCACCATAAACATCGAAATTATTAACAGGATTTAATTTTATTGCCTCATTTATCAAATCTAATTTTGCTTGTTTATTTTCTGTTAATTGACTTTTTAGTAATAAATACTTGCTTTGTTTTGACAGTTCTAGTGCTTTATCGATATTTGCAAGTGCGAATTTATTTTCTTCTAAATCCTGTAATAACAATGCTTTTTGATAATAGTTTTCAGAATTATTAGGTTTTTTCTTTATATCAAGATTTATTTTATCAATCATGTTAGCGGTATTTATTAAAAAATCTCCGGCCTTAATGCTCTCATTATTATTAACCTTTTCACCACTATATTTTAAACACTCTCCCTCTAATTTTATAACTTCATTATCGTATTTAGTCCATATTTCTTTAATTTCATCAATTATATCACTTGCTTTGTTATAATCTTTTTCAGCCATAGCAATTTTCACATCTAATTTAGCAATTCTAATACTTAAATTGCTACGAAAATTATATTTATCCCAATCGCTACTCATTATATCAAGAATTTTATCAGAATATGCCTTTGCACTATCGATATTATTTTTTTGTAACTCTATTTCTGCTTTTATAACATAAGATAATAAATTACTGTCATAATAATATAAGGCTAAATCTATGTATTTATTGGCTTTTTCTATATTACCTTGTTTAAGAAAAGTGTCGGCTTTGTCAGTGTAGTCAGCATTATATAAAGACATATCCCCTGCATAAATGCCGTATTCTTTATTTTGCCTTAATTTGTATAATTGTTTATCTTTATCAGATATTTGAATATTACTATCAATAGCATAGGAAATACAATTTATTGATAATGCTAAAATTATTAAAATAAGTATTTTTCTTTTCATAATACTCCTGTTATTCTATAAGTAAATCTTTAATTTGAAATTTATCATTTTGTTGGTCAATAATTATTTCACATCCAAAATTTTGTCTAACCATTGCCCCAAAAGCATTTTGGCTATCAACAGTACCATATACTGTATAACTATTACCTTCTACATAATGGTCATCTCTGAATTTTACTTTTACTGATGGCGGATAAGTTGCTCTTGCTTTTATTTCTTTTTCACATTGGTATTTAGCAAACCATAATAAATCCTCTGGAGATTTTTTATTTGTCTGATTTTCTTTTACAATTTTTTCTATTTTTTTGTTATATTCTTTAATTGCCTTAATTTGTTCTTTACTATAGTGAACTTCACCTTGTAACCAACCTTTATCTCTAAAGTTTTTAATATCACTTTGGCTATATGGTAATCCTATATCCTTACACATTTTAGCAATTTCGGCATCGGATTTACCTAATTTATATTGTCGTCTTAAAAATTCATCTGCCTTTCTGCTTGCCGGCCATATTCTATATTCGTAAAGATTGTTATTTTCAACATTAGTAGATATTTGAAGTTCATTTTTTTGTTGTTTATGCTCTGAAACATTGCTAATAATTACCAAAAGAATAATAAGCATACTAACTAACATAATCTTTTGTTTTTTGGTTAGATTTTTCCATTTGCTTTTACAAATTTCAGATAGTTTCACCGGATATACTCCTAAATTTTTAATAAATACTACTCATTATTTTTCTTATAAATGAGTACAAATTAATAATAAATGATTTTAAATCATTTATCAAGTATTTAATGAGTTTAATTCAATTCAAATAATATGTTTTGCACCTAACATGAAATAGAGGGCTTAATATGAATAAAAAAGAATTGTTAGGCAAAAGATTAAGAGAATTAAGAAAGCGTAAGGGTATCAATCAAGAGCAATTAGCCGAAATGATTGATGTAGACCCTACAACGATTAGTAATATAGAAAATGGAAAAAATTATCCCTCGTTAGTAAATCTTGAAAACTTGTTAAATGTATTAAATAGTTCATTTCTTGATGCGTTTGATTTTGAGCATAAAAATAATAGTGAAGATTTAATATCCCAGATAAACGAAAAACTAAAAACAAATCCAGACAAATTAGAAGATTTTTACAAAATAGTAATGGCTTTAACAAAATAAAATCCTATTCACAAAATTTATATTTTTTATTATTTTTGTTTAATCAAAATTTATCAAATTATTCTATGTATTTTTAATTATTATTTAGCGTTAAAATTATATAAAATTATAAAAATTTAAGGTGCTAAAACCTAAAAATAAAAAATGTAATCTTTTATTATACCACACTAAATTATATTTGTAAAGGGTTTTCGATTGCCTAAAATTTAATCATAACAAGGGTAAAAGTCTTGACATGTATAAATACAAATGGTATAATTGTTAAGAAAGATTAAGCGAGAGGTGTGTGTAATGTATATATAAGAAAGCGGACAAATTCAAATAAAGAAAATGACCGCATAAAATTTTTCCAAAATTATCTTATCACATTTTCTTTATTTGAGCAAGTACATATTTTATCCTTGCAATGCAGATAATTACTATCTGTTAGCATATTTTTATGTGCTTTAAAAGAAAGTTATAAACTTGCAAATAAACCTTAAAATATAAAGTCTATTTGTAATACAAGAAAATGGGAAATTGAGAATGAACATAGAATCTCAATATATAGAGTTTCTTTGTCAAAAATTAGATAAAGAAATGCTATGTAGGTACAAAAATCTTAAAGTAATGGGAGCAAATTTAATCAATGGTATTTTGATTGCTCTTTGTGAAGTAAATCAAGGAACTGCAAAGGTCGAAAGATATATTTTCACTATGGAAAAAGGCAAAATTGAAAAATATGAAATAGATACAAGTATAAATGACTCAAATTACATTGTAGTTAATAAAGATTTTCTTGATAGAATTTTGCCAAAAAGAATATATGAAACATTTGTAAAACAAGGACTTGCACTATCAATAAAAGTAGGAAAAAATACAAAAGGTCAATGTGGCTGGCATCGGCTTATTATGTGTTTATATTTTTGCATTATATCTTTTGAAGTGCATCATATTGATACCGATGTACAAAATAATAATTTACAAAACCTTACCCCTATACAAAAAGAAAAACATATGACAATTCATACAATTAGTGATAATAAAGAACTTGTAAGATGTGGAGAAAAAATTAGAAATGCCTATATCAAATACTTTAATGGGTTAAAACGGCAAACATTGGTAAATAATGAAGAAATTGTTTTATCCGTATTAAAGGCAAAATGTATGGGTAAGAAAATTAAAGAAATCCACAAAATTATAAATAAAAAAATATCCATAAGAAGCATATCAAATATTCTTAAAAAATATTCTTCTTATAGGAATGAATTTATAGAAAGTTATGAAACACACAAAATACTGCCATTTCCAGACTTAAATGCAAAATATAAAAAGAGATGGGGTGAAGTTTATGAATATACGAGGATTTTAGCCGCATGAGAACTTTTTGGAATTTTGGTTTATATATCAATTATGATAAATATTTTTAGTATTATATAGAGTCATATATCTTAAGATTTATACATGTATTACATATAGACTTAAGAAATATAACTTAAGACATAATAAATAAAGAATAAAAGTAGTTATTATTCCTCTTGATTGGCTCTCAAAAAGCCAAAATCAAGAGGAAAGAATAAAAAGTAAAAGAAAGAGAGTAAAAGATTTTAACGAGGTTAATCACCTCAAAGGCTGGTCAAAAATGACAAAACTGAATATAGAGTTTATCTCAAGCGAATTAAATAGTAGTGATTTAGAAGACAGTTGTTTAATTGTTCAACTGATGCAAAATATTACAATTATTGGATTAAGAGTAGATAAAAATGAATCCCCATGCAATAATGGGAAGGGAGTAAAAAATGAACAAGTTGCATAGTGCCAAAATAAAAAAGGAAATAGTTGCAATTTACGCAAGAGTTAGTTCCGCAGAACAAGCAAGCAGTGGCTTAAGTTTGGATATGCAAAAAGACGAGTGCGAAAAATGGGCAAAGGCAAAAAATTATAATTTTGTTTATTTTGAAGATGCTGGAAAAACAGGGGCTAATACTAACAGACAAGGCTTAAAAAATTTATTGCGATACATAAAACATAATAAAGTTAAATGTGTAATTGTCTGGAAGTTGGATAGACTATCAAGATGTCAAGAAGATTTTTTTGGTGAAATCTTGAAACCTATAAAAAACAATGATTGTACTATCGCAAGTATTATGGAAAATTTTGAAGACATAAGAAAAGTTAAAAAAGTTTTATTAGGTGTATATATCGGGCAAGCAGAAGATGAGCTTGAAAACACAAAAGATAGAACAAGAACAGTAATAAAAAATAGGGCAGAAAAGGGTTACAAATTAGGCAAAGCACCTGTAGGGTACTTAAATGTTAGAGATGAGCATAAACATGGCATTATTGTACCAGACCCAAATAAAGAATATTATATAAAACGAATTTTTGAAATGTATGCTACTGGTGCTTTTTCGATGGAAAAATTAGGAAAAGAGCTTGCAAAATATGGTTTTGTTGATGGTAAAGGTAAACCATACCCTAAAAAAAGAATAGAAGATATACTTAAAAATGCTGTTTATGCAGGTAAAGTTACATATGGTGATAAAGTTTATGACGGAGTGCATAAACCAATAGTATCAGAAGAATTATTCTATAGAGTTCAATTAATGTTTAATGGTGCAAGCAATAAAAAGCCCAGAGGAGAAACATATATTTACTCTAACTATATAAAATGTGATAAATGTGGTTATACTATGGTTGGTACAACAAAACATGGCGGTCATAATAGCGGTACATACATATATTATCATTGTTCGAATTATAAAAAGGTGCACAAAAAAGAAGTTAATATTAGAGAATGTTTAATAGATGAAGCAATGCAAGAAGTTTTAGACAGTTTTAATATTTCAGATATTGAACTAAAAAATGTAAAACATCAAATTTATAGTGCGATTAGCGATTTACAATCTTATGAACATAAATCATTAGAAGAACTTAAAAAACAATATAGCAAGATTGTAGATACTATTTCCAATGGTATTAAGAAAAAATTATCTGGGGAATTAACTATTGATAATGATACCTTTAATGAAATTCATCGTAAATGGCAAGCAGAGAAGGATTCTATAAGTCAACAAATTCAAAATTTAAGTGAAAATTCAAAGGATAGAATGACTCGGATGAATATACTTGCTGATTTCGCCAATAGAATACCAGAACTTTATTTAAAAGCGACATTGGATGAAAAACGGCTTATTTTATCTACGATTACGGATGAAATTTTATTTGATGAAGCTACAAATACATTAAAGGTTAAATTAAAACCGATATTTGAACAATTGCGACAAAGAAAATTACAAAATAAACAAAGTTTTTCGGCAGATGTAAAATCATTGACTGGAACCCTCGAAAGGCGTACAGAAAAAGCAAAACAAGCATGTGAAAATTACCCAGAAGATTTTAGCAAAATAATAGACTTTGGAACCCGTAAAGAGCAGATACAGACTAAAAAAGAACCTACTAACAAAGGCTCTAAAAAGTTAAATGTCGTAGGCGGGACTTGAACCCGCACGGATCTCTCCACACGCCCCTCAAACGTGCGCGTATACCATTCCGCCACTACGACATATAGTATTAATGTATTAAATTTTCAAAGTTTATACTTGGTCTTCGTAGCGGAAGTATTCACATTCGTTCATACCCTCTCAAAAACGATACTTAATCGTTTTTTCGGCAGAGTGCCACTACGACATATAATTAATGTATTAAATTTTCAAAGTTTTAGCTTGGTCTTCGTGGCGGAAGTATTCACATTCGTTCATACCCTCTCAAAAACGATACTTAATCATTTTTTCGGCAGAGTGCCACTATACTACATAAGTCTTTTTTCATAGAAAATTGTCATGACTGACATATATAAGTTATCATAAAAAAAAATATTTTTAAAGTACTATTTGAGGATTTTATATTTTAATTTTGCAGTAATTTGTTTTGTTTTTAACATATAATAATTATCGTTTATGCTTGGATTAAAATATTTCCACCATCCTATTGGATAATCTTTCTTAAGATGTTCAAGTGTTTGTTTGTATTCTTTGTAATAATCTTTTTTTAAAGTTTTATCGAATTTCCCCAGCCAAGATGTGGCTTTTGAAAAATATTTATTTATAAATATTTCCTTATATTCATCAATTTTTCCGATATTAATTAATAATTCTTCTATTGCATCTATAACATATAATGGTGAAAAACTTTTACGTTTTTTCTCTGTCATAGCAGAATTTGGTCTGTTTTTTCGATAACAATATACGCATTCATTAAGCACTCCTATTCTTTCTGCTGTAATCATTGAGTGGAAGAAGGGAAGCTGGTCTTGACCTACCGGAATAGTCTGGAATAATATATTATTTTTTGTCAAAAAATCACGTTTATATAGCTTTGTCCATGTTGTTGACGGGAATTTAAATATATCATTCTTAACCTCTTTATAAGAAAAAACTTTGTCTAAATATTTACCTGGAAGATATTTTAAACTATAACCTCCTTTTGTTCTGGTTATATGATTTTCAACAACCCTGCAAGAATATCCGCCGAAAATAAGCATATCCAAATTTTCATTTTTTGCTTTTTCGTATATTTTAGCTAAAACTTCTAAATTCTCAAGCCAGTCATCAGGATCAACAAAATAAACATACTCTCCGGTTGTGAGTTTTAAACCGCAGTTTCTAGCAATCCCTACACCTTCATTTTTTTTATTTATAACTGTAATTCTGCTATCTGAGGCTGCATACTGATTTAATAATTTAAGTGAATCATCTGTTGACCCGTCATTAATACAGATAAGCTCAATATCAGAAAGTGTTTGCGACAAAATGCTTTGCATACATTTATCTAAATATTTTTCGACATTATAACAAGGTATAATTACGGATATTTTAGACATCATCACTCTCCGATTTAATTATACCATAAAAATTTGATTTAAAACAATATTAGTTGTTTGTCAGTATTAGTATTTAATTGTATATTTGTATCATTTGAATTGTAATTACAAATAAGAGCTTCTTGCATTGCATTCCGATTGTGTTCTAACCCGCCAACAAAATAAAAATGGCTGAATGTATCAATATTGAATTTTTTCCATAAACTGTTGATATATATATTTTCTCTGTATTGATTTTTATACCATGTAGACAATAAAAATTTAGCTTTTGTATTATCTAACATATGATATAATGATTTTTCATTTTCTTCAGTCCATTCGTTATAGTAGCTAGAATGTCTATCTATATATGGCGGGTCACAATATATGAAATCGTTATTCCCAGCTAAATCTATAATATTTTCGTATGAGGTATTTATAAAGCTATATTGTTTTTTTAATATAATTTTTTGTATATTTTGAACTTGATTTATAATTTTGGTTATGTAAGCTTTTGCAAACCTGTTAGGCTTCTTGCAAAAAGGAACATTGAATTCTCCTTTATTATTAAATCTTATCATTCCATTAAAACAAGCTCTATTTAAAAATAGAAAGTCATAAGAATTGGGATGTTTGTTAAATCTTGTCCGGACTTCTTTATAATAATCATCTTTACCTTCATTAAGCTTAATTGCCTCTTGTTGTAAAAATGTTTTTATACTTTCTGGTGTTAATAGTCCGTTTTTTATATCATTATAAAATTTAATTAAATGTGGATTAGTATCACCAAATACAGCTTTTTCTGGCAAAATATTAAACCCAACAACACCTGAACCCATAAATGGTTCGTACCATGTCCCGGTAATTTTCGGTATGTGTATTCTAATCCAGTCTATTAATTTTGTTTTAATTCCTTGACATTTTATAGGCGGAATATTTTTTGTCATTGTTATTTTATACCTTTGTATTCTAAAAATTCTTTTAGCTTTGTAATTTTTTTAGTTTTTCCATCTTTACAAGTAATAATAATTTTTCCATAGTTTATCCAGTAATCATCAAAAATGGCTTCTCCATATTGTGAGAAGGTGCCTTCCCCTTTGATAATATCAGAGATCCTGGTAATACTACCAATATTTGCGGTATTGCCGCTTCCTCGAATGTCACTTGCTATTTGCCATTTTTCCTTAAAGAAAAATTCAATATCTTTGATAACAGAAGGTATTGATATAATTTTATCTATTGGATATTTTATAAATTCATTTGATTTTTCTTGCTTAACTCTTGTATAAATTATTCCTAAACAGTAGTGAGCTTTGTAATCTTTGTAAGGAAATTGGATATTTTTAGTAGAAGATCTTTGCTGAAAATATTCCCCATGTGACCCTAATGTAAAACCATTGCACCTGTCATTATCTTTTCTATATGTAGATTTAAAGTCAACTGCAAATTTAATTGAGTTATCTATTTTATTAACAAAGGAAATATCCGGGTAATAATTTTGACAGTTTGGTAGTACTATGTTATATCCTATTTTTTGTGCAAATTCATATATTAAGGGGAATATATGAATTTCTAATATTTTAGAAATAATTTTTGTATCATCAGAAATTGAGTAAATATATTTATGTTTATCAATAAATCCTTTAATATTCCAATTGTTATATTCATCGCAAACATATGAATTTAAGCTTTTAATAAATTCTTGAAAACTAGCGTTGAATTCTTCTTTTGTAATAACATCTTTCAGCATAAATTTATATTAACATAAAAGCTATAAAGAAAATAAACTTTTAAATAAATTTCTTGTTTTATTATCTTCCAATTTCAACTGCTTTTAAGGCCATAGATTTTGTAATGTTTACTAATGCAAGGTTTGCTTCATAGGCTCTTTGTGCAAGTATTGCATCAGCCATTTCTACCATCGGGTTTACATTTGAGGCTCTTATATAACCGTTTTCATCTGCATCAGGATGACCAGGTTTGTAGATTTTTTCTCCCAGTGTAGGGTCTTCTACACAGCCGTTAAATACTACGCCTCCCTGAAGATAAGGCAAGGTTCCTACACCAAATACATCCTCTTTCATTGCATTCATTAAACCATGGAAAGATACGTCTTCTGTAGCATTCAAAACAGGGATGCGTCTTACATAATTAGGCGTATCGACGTTTGCAATGTTTTTTGAGTGTACATCCAGTCGTAAACTATGCGTTCTTAACGCACGTTCTCCGATATTCATTGATTCTAATATACTCATAATTATTGCTCCTGTTTCTTTGTCTTAAATATTATTTACCTACGTTTATTACAGTTTTCATTTCTGTAATTATATTTGACATTCTTCTTGTTGCCATCGTGTAGAGAAGTGCGTTATTCTGAAGTTCTAAAAGTTCGCGGTCTGCCCTTATTTCTTCATTAAAACGCTGTTCTATAACAGCAGATGGTCCAAGCCTTTCTGATAATTTTGTTTCAAGCGGGCTGTTCATTGTTCCTAAGTATTCAGAAAAATCAATATCACGTCTGACATACCCTGGTGTATTCATATTCGCAAGATTTGAACCCAAAGCGATTTGTCTTTGAGATACCAAATCCATCATTAATGAAACTTTTCCCATACTGTCAAGAGGTGTATACATAATTTTCCTTTCGTTTTTAATCAGGTGCTGTAGTTTTCAGCTGCGTGGCTAAACTTGTTATTCTCTGATATTAATTGACTTGTTATACATGTCGTCTATAACCTTCATCATTCTTGTGCTGGCAAGCATTGAGGCATTAAGCCGCAGCATATCGCTTACAGAGTCATAAACATTTGTATTTGAATTCTCAAGATTATTTTGAGCAAAACAATCGTGGTCTTTAACTAGAATTGCCTCACCGGATTCTTCTGTAGGAACCATTTTATTCATATCGCCCTGTTCAAGACCTTCCGGATTGGCAAATCTTACAAGCGGAATATTCCCTAACTTTCTTGGAGGTGCATCGACCGCATCATAAGCTATAACATCTCCGTTTGGTTTAATCTGGAACTTGTAACAGTTTGTAGGAATTTTAATCCCTTCCCCTACAATCCAATCATCATTTGTAACCAGATAACCGTCTTTGCCCTGTTTAAAAGCTCCGTCGCGTGTGTAGGCGACTTCTCCTGCCGGTGAAAATACCGGTATAAATCCTGGACCTGTAATTGCTACATCATAAGGGTTGCTGGTAATTTGTATGGATCCCTGCTTGTAATCTGTTCTCAGTGCTCCTGTGAGATAACCGTCCTCTTTGAGCATCTGTTCAAATCTTACTGCTTTGTAACCGCGGGTATTAAAGTTTGCAAGGTTATTTGCAACGTATCCGAGTTTATCCCACTGGTTGGTTACGTTGTTAACACTCTTTCTGATAATTCCCTGAAGGTTTTCCATGTTTTTATTCCTTTACTTATTATGATGTTGAACTTAATTGTGATATTGCCTTTTGAAGGTTCTGGTTTTGAATCATGAACAGCTGCCTGTTTGCTTCAAAATTCCTTATAACAGGCATCATAAACATAAATTCATTTTGAAGGGATACGTTGGAATATTCGTTGTATCCCTGCTTTACCTTTGGTGTCATAACAAGAGCTCCGTTTGCATCAACAACACCTATTGTTGCAACGGCTTCCAGTTTGTTTGTTTTGTCGTTGTAAACACTTAACAAACCGGAATCTTCAACCTTAATTTTCTTAATATCATCCGGTACAATATGGAGTTTTATTGGCACGCCTGCATTTGAAAGCACCAAATCGTCCTCAAGTGTCAGGAGATTGCCTTCTTTATCTATTTTGAAACGTCCGTCCCTGGTAAGCTTGATACCTTCATCGCTTTGGGTTTGGAAGTAACCTTTTTCAGCTATTGCTAGATCAAGAGGATTGCCGGACATTGTAATACGTCCGACTTTATCGTCAGAGGTTTGGGAAAGACCATTTACTCCGAGATATTCGGTAAATGAGGACACTACAGGTTCTTTTCTCTGATAGCCGACTTTGTCAAATCCGTTTATATTCTCATTTGACATAGCCATTAGCTGGCTTTGCACCTGCATTGCGCGGATTGAAGTGTTTATTCCGTTTTCCAGAAATGTGACTCTTCCGTTGATTATCATTTAACTACCTCTAACTTACTATTCATATATATAGACGGTCAACTTTCATGATGGCTTAATTCATAATAGAAAAATCATCTATATGTATGACTTTGTCAGAGATTTAATGATTTTTTTTGAAAAGTCAATATTATTTATACACTGTAAAAAATACAGCGGTTGCAAGTCCTGCTATTATACAGTAATAACCAAACACTGCAAGTGAAAATTTAGATATAAATTTCATAAAATATTTGATACACAGATAACCCACAAGACCGGAAACGATTGTTCCTGCAATAATTGCCTCCCAGTTATACTGAAGTGCTTCGTGAACATCAATTTTTACAAGCGGATAAACCATTGATGCGCCAAGAATAATCGGTATGCTTAAAAGAAATGAATATCTTGCGGCTGTTGTCCTGTCCAGTCCGCAGAAAAGTCCTGTTGCAATGGTCCAGCCTGAACGTGAAAATCCCGGTAAGGCTGCAAGACCCTGCGCAAGACCTATAAGTATAGAGGTTTTTAAATCGACATTCTCTTTTTTGGCAGGAATATTTTTTGACATATATTCACTGTATAACAGGGTAAATCCTGTAATAAAAAGCAGAATACCAACGATATTAGGAGTATAAACGAGTTTTTCTGCAATTTCATTTATAGGAAGAGCAAGTGCTATTGTTACTATTGTGCCTGCAATAATATAAAGTCCCAGTTTAGCCTCAATGTTAGACCAGTCTTTTGTTTTTAACGCACTCCACATAGCTTTCAATATCTGCATAATATCTTTTCTAAAGAAAATGATTACGGCAATAAGTGTTCCAAGGTGAACCATAATATCAAAGAATACTTCTTCATTTGACTGCTGAACTATTTCAATGCCTTTAAAAACTTTGTAGAAATTTGAGGTGAACACAAGGTGGGCAGAACTTGAAATAGGCAAAAATTCGCTTAATCCCTGTACAATCCCCATTAAAATTGCCTGTATAAAATTCATTTTCTCTCCAATCTTATCTTAATTACTTTTACCGGTATAAAGTTAAAATCTGTGTCAATTCCCGGTATGCAAGCACTGCATAATACAACGTTTGGTGTTTAGCAATCTTTTAAACTTCTTCTTCGTAATAGCTTGCGCAGGAAGTCTGGGTTTCCCAAACAGAAATTTTACTTAATAAAACAACTTTTTCTTTTAATTTGTTATATATAAATGCTGCAATCATTTCACTGGAAGGACTTTCTCCATGAAATTCCGGAATTTCATTAATGTCTTTATGATCTAATAAATCCAGTACCGCATTAAGTTCACGTTTTAAAACTTTATAATCAATTAATATATTGCTCTTATCGAGAGTTTCTCCTTTAACATAAGCTTCTACCATCCAGTTATGTCCGTGCTGATTTTCACATTCACCGTCATAGTTTAACAAGTGGTGAGCCGCTGAAAAGAAAGCTTGTGTTTTTATCTCATACATATATTTATCTCCTTATTTATAATTTTTTAAAATGTAATCACAAAATTCCCGGACAGCACCGCGTCCGCCATCTTTTTGCGAAATAAAGCCGGCAATCTTTTTGACTTCATCAACAGCATCTGCCGGACAGCCAGCAAGTTTGACTTTTTCGAGTATACAAATATCAGGAATATCATCTCCCATATAAGCTGTTTCTTCAAGAGTAATATCGCGGCGTTTTAAGATGTCTTGAAGAACTTCGATTTTGTTTTTAACACCCTGATGCACTTCGGTAATTTTAACATCTTTTGCCCGTCTTTCAACAGTGCCGTTATTACGTCCGGTAATAATGACTGTTATAATTCCTTCTTTGTTTAGCGAAGCCAGTCCATGACCGTCTTTTGCATTGAATGTTTTATATTCAACGCCGTTTTCGTCATATGTAATGCTCCCGTCTGTCATTACTCCGTCAACATCAAATGCTGCAAGTTTAATTTTTCCCATACTATGCAACTCCGGCTTTCAACAAATCGTGGATGTGTATTACACCTACAGGAGTATTTCTTTCATCTACAACAGCCAGCGCTGTTATTGAATATTTTTCCATTAAATTTAATGCGCTTGCTCCGTATGAATTTGCTGTTATTCGTTTTGGATTTGATGTCATAACATCTTTTATTGAAAGACTTGATGTGTTTCCATATTTTAAAAGTGTTCTTCTTATATCACCGTCTGTGAACACTCCGGATAACTCGCCGTTTGAATTTAAAATCATTGCCATACCTAATTTATGGGTTGTGATTATTTCAATAACCTTTGTGAAGCTGTCATTTTCATGAGCGACCGGTAAATCTTCTGTTTTCATCAAATCTGAAACCCTGTATAAGAAACCTTTTCCCAGCGCCCCTGACGGATGGAATACAAGAAAATCTTCTTCAGTAAAACCGCGTTTTTCCAGGAGGCATACAGCCAGTGCATCTCCCATAGCAAGAGTTGCTGTAGTCGAAGCTGTAGGTGCTTTATTTAGCGGGCAGGCTTCGCGTTCTACTGATATATCAAGGACAACATCTGAAGCCTGGGCAAGGGTAGAATTCATTTTGCCGGTCATACCAATCATCTGAACTCCAAATCTTTTAATTAACGGTAAAAGGTTCAACAGTTCCTGCGTTTCACCGCTGTTGGAAATTGCAACAATAACGTCATCCCTTGTAATAATTCCGCTGTCGCCATGTGTACTTTCTGCCGGATGCAGGAAGTATGAAGGTGTTCCTGTAGAAGAAAGTGTTGCTGCAATTTTTTTACCGATAAGACCGGATTTGCCCATTCCTGTGATAATAACTCTCCCTTTGCAGGAATACAGTATTTCGATGGCTTTGTCAAAATTATCGCCTATATTATTTTTTAGTCTTAGAATTGAGTTTGCCTCAATATCAAAAACTTCTTTTGCAAGTTCGTTTATACTTGTTGTTGTCATCATACTTCACCTCGTCTTTTTAAGAGTATTATATAATAAAATCGTTCAAATGTACGAATTTGTTGATAAATTTTAAATTTTATTATTATTTGTCCGAGAGTATTGCTATGAGCAAAAAGACGCAATGTAAATGTTTAACTTTTGATTTTTCTAATTCAGAAAAAGTTTTAAATCGGGTAAAGAATTATATTAAAAAATATGATTGTCCTGAAATAACTCTTGACCTGACTGCATTAAACGTGTTTGAAGCTTCAAAAATTATGCTTCTTTCATCTGCCTATCATTATCAGAAGTACCCTAAAGGTAAATTAAAATGCCATGTTGCATCACAAAATATTATGGACTTAATTGCAGGTCTAGCAGTAAAAAATCTTGAAATTGTTTAAAAGGGCTGATAAAAATTATACAGCCCTTTTGTGATATTTATTTTGTAAAATTATAAATTCCGGATTTGGAAATGGCCATTCCCGCATTTGTTCCTGTGAAGTGAACAATATCAGGCCGGTTTGCAGTGCCAAAATCTATATAAACAAGTTTTTCAGTTTTTGAGGCATTTGCAATGACGTGAGAACCCTTTTCATTTGCAGGAAAACATATTATATCTCCTGCTTTGAGAAGTTTTTCACCGGCTTCTGTTTTTACGGAAGCCTCACCGCTTATTATATAAAAAACTTCTTCATTCTCTTCGTGATAATGGTATCCATAGGCAAAATTCCCAGGTTCTACTTCCACAAAATTTACATAACATTTATCTGAAAACTCATTCGGGATGACTGTTTTTACTAAAAAGCTGTTTTCGCCTTTAGAATTTACATCTGCTGTCATTTCTTTGTAATTTTTGATAATAATTTCATTCATAAATACCTCCTTTATTTTTTGCATTTATTATGTTAAAATATGTACATATATTTTGTAAAGTAGGCACAATATTGTAATGTAGTATTAAAAAAGTAACTATTGAAGCTGAAAGAGGTTTTAGATGCTTGATAAAAATAATCTTCCGCCATGTCCTGTAGCGTTAATGCTTAAACTCATAGGGAATAAATGGAAAATTTTGATTATACGGGATTTACTGACCGGCACTAAAAGATTTGGAGAACTTCAAAGAAGTGTCGGATGCTCCCAGAAAGTTTTAACAGATAACCTGCGCGAACTTGAAGAAAATTCTCTAGTTAAAAGAAAGGTATATCCTGAAGTCCCGCCAAAAGTTGAATACTCGCTTTCTAAAACAGGTTTTACGCTTGAGCCGGTTCTTAATTCAATGGCAGAATGGGGTGAAACCTACAGAAGCTTGTTGTTAAAATAGTACAACAGCCAGAATTGCAAAAATTATGAGTGGTATATTGTAGTGTAAAAATGTAGGAATACAGGTATCCAATATATGATTATGCTGCCCGTCCGCATTCAATCCGGCAGTAGGACCTAGCGTTGTATCTGATGCCGGAGAACCTGCATCTCCTAATGCCGCAGCCGCTGCCAGTACTACTATGCTTGCCGGTACGCTCATTCCCAAATGTGTGCATATAGGAATAAACAATACAGCTAAGATAGGGATTGTTCCAAATGAGGTTCCTATGCCCATTGTTATAAATAATCCCAAAAACAGCATCAAACATGCAGCTATGATTTTGCTATTCTGCATAAACGGCATAATTGCATTTACAAGAATATCTATTCCTCCTGTTTCTTTTAATACAAGCGCAAATCCTGCCGCAACAAGCATTACAAAAGCAACATATCCCATTAATCCTATGCCTTCATTTATAAGCTTATCCATCTTTCTGTGGCTTACAGCCCCTCCGCCGAAAACAATACCAAGCCCCACAAGTGCACCAAGCGGAAGCGACTTTGTCCACAACTGGACAGCTAAGGTTGCAAATGCGCCCAGGAGGGTTATATAATGATTTTTATTTAATTTAAGAGCTTCCTCATCCTCTTTTTCAAGTTCATTTTTGCAAACCTCACAGTCTTGATATTCACGGGGTTTTCTGTATGAAATAAATATTGCAGTCAAAAATCCGGCAAACATTGCAAGCCCTAATATCCATGTTGATTTCCATACATCATTTTTTAAAACCTGCATTCCATTTAATGTCATATTATCTGCGATTAGTCCCTGAAATATAAGTCCGAACCCTGCCGGTATGGCAATGTAAGGAGCTTTTAATCCAAATGCAAGCGCACAGGCAGCTGCACGTCTGTCAAGTTTAAGCTTGTTCATAACATGAAGCAGCGGCGGAATTAATATTGGAATAAATGCAATGTGCACCGGTATAAGGTTTTGTGACAAAACCGCAATTCCTGCAAGAATAAATAAAAGCATTATTTTTTTATCAGCAATAACATTTGCAATTTTCTTTGCTAAAATTGTTGCAAGTCCGGTATGCGTCATTGCTGCTGCAAATGTTCCAAGTAAAATATAACTCAATGCAGTTTCGGAATTTCCGCCCATACCGGTGATAAATGTGCTCATAACCCTGTCAATTCCAAGACCGCCGGTGAGTCCTGCTGTTATTGCAGATATGATAATTGCCAGCAAAACATTTATTCTGCAAAGACACAATACACATAATAAAATTACTGAGATTATAACCGGATTTAATAAAATTGTCATAACTAGTTTATGGTATCATAAAAATAATGAATAATAAGATAAATTTAAAGGAAATATATGAATTTACATTCAGAAAGAGCAAGAAAGTTATTTAAACAGGGATACAACTGTGCGCAATCTGTGTTTTGTGCTTTTGCTGATGAATTAGGAATTGATTTTGAAACTGCACTTAAGCTTTCGTCCTCTTTTGGCGGTGGAATGGGCAGAATGCGGGAAGTCTGCGGTGCTTGCAGCGGGATGTTTATGGCTGCCGGATTGAAATTCGGATATACTTCTCCTGTTGATAAAGAGGTTAAAGCTGAGCATTATGCAAGAATTCAGGAATTGGCAAAGGCTTTTAAGGCAAAACATGAAACAATCATATGCAGGGAGCTTTTGGGTGTTGATGCTGACGATAACCCGGTTCCATCACCGAGGACAAAAGAATATTATGAAACCCGTCCATGCGAACAGCTTGTTGCGGATGCTGCCGATATATTTGCGGAGTATCTTAAAGTTCACACATTAAAACAAAACTGAATTTATCCTGATCTTTGGTTTGATATACTTATATAAAATTTCAGGAAATTTTGAAAGAGAATGTTATTATTTGTGAAATTTATAACTTAGTGTTTTACAAAGGAGGGCAAATGCTCCTTTAACAGCTTTGCTGTGGTTTAGGGCATTAAGCATTAAAAAGTCGTGGTGAGTGTTATTAATTCTTACGCTGAGAACATCCACCCCGGCTTCATCAAGTTTTCTGGCATATGCTTCTCCTTCATCACGCAGTACATCGTTTTCGTCAACAATTACCAGAGCAGGCGGCAGACCTGTCAAATCGTTCACTGTTGCCTGAAGAGGTGAAACATAAATTTCTTTTCTTAGCCTTTTATCAGGTAAATAAGCATCCCAGAACCATTCCATTGCTTTTTTTGTCAGCCATGGACCGTCTTTAAACAGTCTGTAAGATTCCGTATCCATTTCTGCATCAGTAACAGGGTAGATAAGTGCTTGAAACAGAATTTTCGGACCGCCTTCTTTTTTAGCTTTAATTGCTGTGGCAGCAGCCATATTCCCGCCTGCACTGTCGCCTGCAATTGCTATCCTGTCTGAGTCAATATTAAAATCCTGCGGGTTTTCATACAAGTATTTCAAAACCCCGTAAATTTGATTAATTGCAGTTGGATAGATTGCCTCAGGCGAGCGGGAATAGTTTACGAATGCTACAACTGAATTTGTACAGTTTGCAAGTTTTCTGATAAGCATATCATGTGTTTCTTTGTCCCCCATAATCCAGCCGCCGCCATGAATGTATAATATAACAGGAAGAATTTCATTAGAATCCTTTGGTCTGACAAACCTTACATCTATGTTTCCTGCTATTTCAGAAAATATATTTATATCAGATATTTCTGCTTCTATTTCAGAATGTGTTGCCCGTTGCAAATCAACCAGAAACTGCCTTGCCTCGTGAGGTGTAAGCTCATATAAAGGTTTTGTATCTCTTGCTTCAAGGTTTTTGATGAAGTTTTGCGTAACTCTGTCTAAATGCGGTGATTTTGATGATGCTTCTGACATAATATCTCCTTATCTTTTCTCTATTTCTTTTTAAATTCTCTTAAATATATAAATTTAATCCATTACCCGGTCAGACAGAATACCGGCGGCTGATGCGGGAGGTTTAGTTTTTGCAAATACTTGTAGGAGAAAATTCTGTGATAAGTAACGCGAGCGGAATTTTAGAGTTCCGTTAGAAAAGGTGCGCCGCCGTAATGCTGTGTTGAGCAGGAGAAAGCTGCAGTGCCGGATTAAATTACAGGAGTAAATATGGCAAAGAAGAAAAAAGAAACATCAAAACAACAGGCTAAAATTAAAAAAGTTATGGGTGAATTTAAACAGGGAGATTTAAAATCATCATCGGGCGATACGGTTTCTAATCCACAGCAGGCAATAGCAATTGCTTTGAGCGAGGCTGGCGTTCAAAAAAAGAAAAAATAAAAAGTTTTGTAACAAAGTTCTTTTATAAAATATATTTTTTTTGTATGCTTGGCGTGTGTGTGAAAAAGGAGTATATCATGCCAAAATTTAATTTGATGTCTTACATTATGCCTCCTGAGGACAAAATGTTTTTTACACTTTTCCAGGAGAGTGCTGAAATTTGTGAAGAGTCGGCTAATCTTTACAACCAGATTATGCAGAGTGATTTGAATGAGGAGAAAAAAGAGATAGCTCTGAAATTCAAAAAGAAAGGCTCGAGGTCATTTAAATTAACGCTGAAGCAGCTGAATAAAAGTTTTATAACGCCGATTGAGCGGGAGGACATACAATATATTTCAGTTCAGCTTCATAAAATCAACAAAAAAATTATAAAAGCCTGTTTAAACCTTGAGGTGTATAGACTTACTGAATATACATCAGAGATGAAAGAACAGGCTTTAATTTTGGTTAAGGCAACATCCGAGTTAATAAGAATTCTTAAAAAATTCAAAAAAGTAAGCGATGTTGAAGAAATTACAAAAGAGAATATTGCTATGAAGGAACTTGAAACCAAGGGTGATGAAATTCACAGACGGGCAATCAAAGAATTGTTCTCAGGAAAATATGACGCACTTGAGGTTATCAAATTAAGAGATATTTATAAAGAAATTGAAAATGCTCTTGATGCGTGTTTCTACGTTTCTGACACTATTTTGAATGTTGTATTGAAACAGAGTTAGCATAGGAATTAAGATTATGACAATTACGATATTATTGTTAATAGCTGTAGTAGCAGTGGCTCTTGCATTTGAGTTTATAAACGGATTTCATGACTGTGCAAATGCTATCGCAACAGTAGTTTCTACTAAAGTTCTTTCTCCAAAGCAGGCAGTTCTCTTCGGGGCAAGCCTTGAGTTTGTTGGAGCTTTGACCGGTACGCATGTTGCAAAAACCATTGGTTCGGGTATTGTTAATGCGGAGATGATTACGCTTACAGTAATATTTTGTGCACTGCTTGCTGCGGTATTATGGAATTTGCTTACGTGGTATCTCGGATTACCTTCAAGCTCATCACACGCTCTTATAGGAGGGCTTCTTGGGGCAACTATTGTGAAGGCCGGAGTTGATGCTGTACATGTAACTACCTTGCTTGATAAGGTGATTATACCGATGTTTACTTCGCCTTTACTTGGTTTTTGTGCCGGTTTTGCTCTGATGCTTCTGCTCATAAGGCTTTTGTATAAGGCTAATCCGCAGGTTGTTAATAAAAAATTCAGAAAACTCCAGCTTATTTCTTCTGGATTAATGGCACTGAGCCATGGCTCAAATGATGCTCAAAAAACAATGGGTATTATTACTCTTGCTCTACTTGCAGGCGGTGTTTTGCATAAAGGTCCGGCAGGTGATTTTGAAATTCCGATTTATGTAATTATTGTATGTGCGCTTACTATGGCTGCCGGTACAATGAACGGAGGCTGGAAGATTATTAAGACTATGGGGCATAAGATTATAAAACTGAAACCTATTCATGGTTTTGCTGCTGAAACTTCTGCTGCCGGGTTAATCTTGACCGCATCGCATTTTGGTATTCCTCTCAGTACAACGCATGTTATTTCAACTGCGATTATGGGAGTCGGCTCTACTCTACATGCCCACGCTGTAAAATGGCGTATTGTAGGAAATATTGTTACTGCATGGGTATTGACTATACCGGCATGTATGATTTTATCAGCTGTGATCTATTATTCGGTTTATCGTTTTGCAGGAACAGTAATTCATTAATATAATTGCTCACAGCAAAACTTGCTGTGAGCATAATGCCTATGATAAAATCCCGCGATAAACTATTCCGCGTGATAACCCTGAATTTGTTAATATTATTTAGCGGGAGCGGAATTCTAGATTGGCGTTAGAACAGGTCGCCGGACTTTAATTGAACCTGAGGGCATTTGCAGCATGATATTAAATCATTTTTGTCAGAGTATATTAATAAATCTTTCGAACGCAAGCGCTCCTTCTGTATTACGTTTGAATACTCCGGCGTCCTCAAGTACTTTTACAAAAACCTGACCTGTTTCGTGTTCAAGAATTTCCATAATATTTTCCTTTGTAAAGTTATAGTTTGGAATAAATTCTTCAGCCCAATCAGCATGCTTTGCTGTGAGTACGTTTTCTCTTAAATCCTTCTTCTCCAATATTAATTGCGCAAGTGTCTTAAGCTCCCTGTCAAGTCTTGCAGGCAGGACGGCAAGTCCCATTACCTCAATTAAACCTATATTTTCTTTTTTTATGTGATGAAGGTTTGCATGCGGATGATATACCCCGAGAGGATACTCTTCGGTTGTTATATTATTCCTCAGGACTAAGTCAAGTTCAAATATTTTTCCTTTTTTGCGTGCAATAGGTGTAATTGTGTTATGCGGTTCTCCGTTGGTTTGCGCAAATATAAATGCACTCTCATCACTGTATGAACGCCATTTGTTTAGAATATAGTCCGCAAGTTCTGTAAGCTTATTCTCGTTTTTATGACGAAGCCTGATGACCGAAAGCGGCCATTTTACAATTCCCGCTTCGACATCTTCATATCCGCTGATTGTAATATGTTTTTCTATTCCTGCGCGTTCCATTGCAAATTCATATCTTCCTCCCTGAAAATGGTCGTGCGACAGAATTGACCCGCCAACAATAGGTAAATCAGCATTTGAGCCTATAAAATAGTGCGGAAACAGGTTGAGAAAATCAAATAATTTTCTGAAAGTTTCTTTATTTATAACCATAGGAATATGCTTGCCGTTAAACGCTATGCAGTGTTCATTGTAATAAACGTAAGGCGAGTATTGAAAGTACCATGGTTCATCGTTAATTGTTAGGGGGATTACTCTGTGGTTTTCACGTGCGGGATGGTTTATCCTTCCTGCGTAACCCTCATTTTCCGCGCATAGCATACATTTAGGGTAAGTGCTTTGTTTTGCGGTTTTAGCCGCTGCGATTGCTTTTGGATCTTTTTCAGGCTTAGAAAGATTTATTGAAAGATCAAGTATTCCGTAAGGTGTTTCGGCAGACCAGCGAAGATCTTTTTCTATACGGTATTTTCTTATGTAATCTGTGTTTTGTGAAAATTCATAATACCAGTCGGTTGACATTTCAGGAGAAATTTCATGGAGGTCATAGAATTTTTTAATTACTTCATGAGGAGGCGCTACCAGGCATCCCATTATTTTTGTATCAAATAAATCACGATAAACGATGCTGTCCTCAATCAGCCCTTTTTGAACTGCATAATCAAGAATTTCTTTTAAAACCGGCTCAAGCGAAATACCGCCGGAGTTTTTTTTCTGTAACGGCGATGGTGTATAATCATCTTTTTGCAGAACTTCCAGTATACGATTTGTTGTATATATTCTGTCTGAAAGCTGGATTAAGCCCTTTTCAATGCCGTATAAAACAAGTTTTTGTATTGCATCATCTATCATAAAAATCCTTATTTTTATATTGCCGCGTCTGCACTCTGCTGATTCTTTGCAGACGGCGGCAACGCGATTTATTCATTAAATCCGTCCGGATGATTTTTGTGCCATTTCCAGGCGGTAGCTATAATTTCTTCAAGATCTGCATGTTCAGGTTTCCAGCCGAGTACGGATTTTGCTTTTTCGCTTGATGCAATAAGCTGAGCCGGATCGCCTGCGCGTCTTGGTGAAACTACTGCCGGAATAGGATGTCCGGTAACTTTTCTTGCAGTATCTATAACTTCTTTTACGCTGAACCCGATACCATTTCCAAGGTTGAATATGTCGCTGGGATTTCCTTTTCTAAGATACTCAACTGCAAGTATATGCGCCTGTGCAAGATCGGTTACGTGAATATAATCCCTTATGCAGGTTCCGTCTTTTGTCGGATAATCATCGCCAAAGATAGAAACAGCTTCTCTTTTCCCGTTTGGCACCTGCAAAATAATTGGTATAAGATGTGATTCCGGATTGTGTGCTTCTCCTATCTCGCCTGAAACGTGGGCACCGCAGGCATTAAAGTATCGGAGGGAAACATATCTCAAATTATGAGCTTTGCTTACCCATTTAAACATTTTTTCCATTGATAGCTTTGTTTCTCCGTATGTATTTGTAGGTTCTGTACGGTCGCTTTCAAGTATTGGAATATTTTCAGGCTCTCCGTATGTTGCTGCGGTAGAGGAGAATACAATTTTATCAATGCCGTTTTCAACCATTGATTTCAACAGCACCATTGTGCCGTAAAGGTTATTATCATAATATTTTAAAGGTTCTGTCATGCTCTCTCCGACAAGAGAGTTTGCCGCAAAGTGGATTACCGCATCAATTTTTTCTTTTTTAAAAAGGTCATCAAGAAAAGACTTATCTCTAATATCGCCTTTATAAAACCTTGCTTTTGGATGAACAGCTTTAATATAACCGGTTTGAAGATTATCTGCAATAACAACATCTTCGCCTTTATCTATTAATTCATAAGCTGTATGTGACCCTATATAACCTGCTCCGCCTAAAATTAAAACTGTCATCTTTTTCTCTCCTATTTAAATTGTATTCCGCCGTAAGGTCTTATTGATAATATATGGCAGGTTCCAATGCCGGTTACTGCCTCAATTCTTGTTTTAAATTCATCAAGCAGATCCTCAGGAACAAAAGCCTGTACTGTTCCGGCAAAGCCTCCGCCATGAACTCTGAAAGCTCCGCGCTCTTTTAAGATTTCATCACACATTGCAAGGACAACTGCTACTGCTTGTTCTGCTGATGAGCCGCAAACGTTTACATTTTGCAGGTACATAAACGAGGATTTTCCTGATTTATTAACTATTGATAAAAATTTTGTAAAATCTCCGTTTTGAAGTGCTTCTGCTTCTTCTTTTGCCCGTTCACTGTCATTGAAATAATGCAGTGCGCGCAAAACTGCTCTGTCGCCGCATTTCTCCCTAAGCTGGGAGATGCGCTTTATAAACTCATCTTTATTAACTTCCCGCAAATATTTTTTGTTGAAAAATTCAGCAATTGTTTTCATTTCAGCAGGAATTGTTGCATATTCATCCGTAAGGTCTGAATGGTCAGCGCCTGAATCAATTATGCAAAGTGCATAACCTGTTTTGGTAAAATCAAAGTTAACTTTTTGTATTTTAGGATTTTCAGTATCATTAAAGTCTATAGAAACTGCACTTCCTACAGATGATGCCATTTGATCCATTAGCCCACTTGGTTTGCCGAAATAAATATTTTCTGCATACTGTCCGGCTTTAGCAATTTCAACCGCTGAAACTTTACCGTTACAGAACAGTCCGTTTATTATATTTCCTATTAAGACTTCAAAGGCAGCAGATGATGATAAGCCGGATCCTTTTAAAACATTAGATGATGTATATGCGTCAAATCCTTTTACTTCGTATCCGGCAGCTTTGAATTTTGCAGCAACACCTCTGATAAGAGCTTTTGCCTGATTGTACTCTCTTTTATCAGGCAGAAGTTCATCAAGATTAATTACATCAAGCGGGTAACCTTCTGATTGAATCCTTATAATGTTCTGATTATTAGGCGCGGCAGCAGCAATTACATCAAGATTAATACTTGCAGCAAGAACGCATCCATGCTGGTGATCTGTGTGATTCCCGCCTATTTCAGTTCTGCCTGGCGCTGAAAATAAGCTGATATTCTCTGCCGGTCCAAATGTTTTTTCAAAATTATCAATTACTTTCAAAAAACGTTCTGCATAAAACGCTGTTTTTGCCGGCTTTACACAGTAAATTCCGGCAAGCTCTTCTTTAAACTTATTATTCTTTAAATCTTTTTTCAGAATTTCAGTTAATTCCATTCCACCCTCAAAAATCAGACGTAATAATTTTATACCACATTTATATGAATTTTAAACAACTAAATAAATGATATGTTAATTTGCTGAAAAATACGGGTATAATATATAAAAATGGTCTTATCGTTTATAGTTTACAGAGGAGATTTTGCATGGAACCAAATATTGACGGAACTGGTGTAATTTCTGATGATGCGAGGGCAGCTAAGGCTAAAAGAATGAAAGTTTTTATAACTTTTGCTGCCGGCATGGCCGGTTTGCTTTTCGGGCTTGATATTGGTGTAATATCCGGAGCTTTGCCGTTTATTACAAGCCATTTTGAGCTTACCAGCCGTTTGCAGGAATGGGTTGTAAGTACAATGATGCTTGGTGCGGCTTTAGGGGCTGTTTCTACCGGCTGGATTTCTTTTAAGCTGGGCAGAAAGAAAAGTTTGATGTCCGGCGCTGCATTATTTGTACTTGGCTCAATAGGCTCAGCTTGTGCGCCTAATGTGCCGATACTCCTTATTTCAAGGGTAATGCTCGGGTTTGCTGTCGGTATCGCATCTTATGTTGCGCCTCTTTATCTTTCTGAAATGGCAGAGAAGGAGGACAGGGGCAAACTCATTTCAATGTACCAGATGATGGTTACAATAGGTATTCTTGTTGCATTTATATCAGATACAATCTTCAGCTACGGCGGTCACTGGAGAATGATGCTCGGTATCATCAGTGTACCGGCATTGCTTTTAATGATTTCGGTATTCGGGCTTCCGGATAGTCCGAGATGGCTTGCTTCTAAAGGTAAGTTTGAAAAAGCAAAAGAAATTCTGAGAATGCTTTCCACAACTGATGCCAAGGCGGATGCCGAGTTGAATGAAATTCACGAAAGTCTTAAAGTTAAACAGGAGGGCTGGAGTTTATTTAAAGAAAACAAAAACGTAAGGCGGGCTGTTTATCTTGGTATGCTTTTGCAGGCAATGCAGCAGTTTACAGGTATGAATGTAATTCTTTATTATGCTCCGCAGATTTTTAAGCATGCCGGTTTTGCCAATACAGAACAGCAAATGATTGCAACCGTAATTTGCGGTTTGACAAACGTGCTTGCTACCTTAATTGCGATGAAAACAGTTGACAAACAAGGCAGAAAACCTATTTTAAAAATCGGATTTGCAGGAATTGCTCTTGGTACATTCCTGCTCGGTGTTTGTTTATTTATGATTAATGCAGGATTTAATGCACTTTGGATTTCAATTCTTGCAGTCATAATGACATTATTTACAATTACAAGTTTTGCAATGAGTGCCGGACCGGTTGTATGGATTTTGTGTTCCGAAATTCAGCCGCTCAAGAGCAGGGATTTTGGTGTAGCTTGTTCTACAACTACAAACTGGATTGTAAATATGATTATCGGAGCAACATTCCTTACATTAATCAACCAGTTTGGAATTGCGGTTACATTCTGGATTTATACTGCACTGAACATTTCGTTTGTAATCTTTACAATCCTGCTTATCCCTGAAACTAAAGGTATTTCACTTGAAAAAATTGAGAAGAACCTTATGGAGGGGAAACGGCTGCGCGATATTGGCGTTTAAATTATTCCAAATTTGTAAATAATTGTTTTATCATAAACTTCTCCCGCCTTTAACACAGGTTGGGGGAAGTTTTCGTTTGCAAAGGCGTTAGGAAAATACTGGCATTCAAGACAAAAGGCCGAGCGGTTTTTTATTTCTGCACCTTTTTTCCCTATACCGGCTCCATCAAGAAAATTCCCGCTATAAAGCTGAATGCCGGGCAGATTTGTTAAAACTTCAAGAGTTATGCCTGAGTGTTTGGAAAAAGCTTTTGCTGCTGTAATAATACTTTTTCCGTCATAATTTTTAATAACCCAGTTATTGTCAAATCCTTTTGCAAATTTTATTTGTTCATAATCCGAATTAATATCAGCGCCTAGTTGCTTTGGTGTTAGAAAGTCCATCGGGGTATCTTTCACAGAGAGAATTTCTCCTGTAGGAAGAGAGTGCTCGTCATTTGTTGTAAATTGTTCTGCGAAAATTTGTACATACTGGCTCAATATATCCCCGTTTCCAACTCCGTCAAGGTTAAAATAAGAGTGGTTAGTCAGTGCACATACAGTATCTCCGTCTGATATAGCCTTATAGTGTATTTCAAGCGTTGTGCCGGTTAAAATATAAGAAACCTCTGTTTTTAACATTGATGGATAGCCTTCTTCGCCATCAGGACTTATATATGTAAATTTTATACCGTTTTCAATAATTTCAGCGTCCCATAATTTCTTATTAAACCCTTCAAAACCGCCATGAAGCTGGTTATCCCCCTCGTTTTGGGAAAGCTGGAAACTTTTGCCGTTGAGAAAAATTATGCCGTTTTTTATTCTGTTTGAACATCTTCCTACAGTTGCTCCTAGATATTTATCGCCATTTTCGTATCTTAAAGCGCAGTCACAGCCTAAAACCACATCTTTTAGGCACGAATTTTTATCAGGAACTTTTAAAGAAACTACTGCTGCACCAATGTTTGTTAAGGATACTTCTGCCTTACCATTATTCAGTGTGTATAGAAATACTTTTTTACCGGATTTTGTTTTTCCGAAACTTTCTATTTTGACCATAGCTCTATTTTAGCATATAATTGGGTCAAATGGCGCTTAATAAAAAAATCTTTAAAAGAACGGGATATTTTTTACAGGAAATAGTCAGAAGTAAAATAGTTGTACAGGCAATTCTGGTTGGGCTTATTTCCGGTGCACTTGTTGTACTTTTTAAGATTAGTATCACTGAACTGTTTTTATTTATACAGAATTATATTTCAGAGTTATCCTTTGTAGAAAAATTAATGGTTTTCCCGCTTATTACAACTTTGGGCGGATTAATCTCCGGAATTTTGGTTTTCAAAATTGCACCGGAAACAAAAGGAAGCGGTATTCCATATGTGAAAATGACGCTTGCAAGAATGGGGAATATGACACGTATCAGAAGTATTCTTGTGAAGTTTTTTGCCGGTGTTGCTGGTATTGGCACCGGGTTATCTCTGGGACGTGAAGGCCCTAGTGTTCAGCTTGGTGCCGGAGCCGGTGCGCTTGTAGGAAAAATATTCCGGATGAAAGGTGTTGATCTGGAAAAACTTATTGCTGCTGGCGCAGGCTCGGCAATAGGGGCAACTTTTAATGCTCCAATTGCAGGAACTGTTTTTGTTCTGGAAGAACTGGTTAATAAATTTTCGGCTTCACTGCTTTTCCCTGTGCTTGTAGCTACTGTTTGCGGGGCTTCGCTTGCAAGGTGTTTTCTGGGCAGCAATCCCTCTTTTCAAATTCCGGTTATGGCATCAGGGGTTACTTTTGAAAGTCTGCCGGTTTGTATAATTTTAGGTATTATTTCAGGGTTTCTCGGTGTTTTCTTCGCAAAAGTTATTTTTCTTAACAGCAGTTTATTTGATAAGATGTTATATGTTCCAAATTGGGCAAAGCCGGCAATAGCAGGTTTTTGCGTAGGTGTCGCAGGTTTATTTCTACCTTATATTTTAGGTTCCGGTAATATTGGCGTTGATATGCTTCTAGCGCATAAATTTACATTTGGTATGATTGTCCTAATTTTTGCTGCTAAATTTTTTATAACACCATTTTGTTTTGGTTCAGGTGCTGCCGGCGGAATATTTCTTCCTATGTTAATGCTCGGATCGTTTTTAGGGTATATTGTGGGTCTTTGCTGCAATCATTTGGGTTTTTCTGTTGAACCTGCTGTTATAGCACTTGTGGGTATGGGAGCTTTTTTGTCAGCTGTTGCAAGAACCCCGATTACGGCTGTTGTTATGGTATTTGAGATGACCGGCGGTTATAGTCATATTCTTCCTATTATGCTAAGCGCTGCTGTAGCAGATTTGATTGCTGAAAAACTCGGACATAAACCTATTTATTCGATGCTTATCGTTAATCAGTCTGCCAAGTCCGGCGAGGCTAAGATTCTTTCAAACCTAAGAGTTAAAGATAGTATGTCTGTTAATGTTGAAACCTTACTGCCTGAAAATTCTATAAAAGAGGCTGTGCATAAATTTGATACCTCGGTACATAAGGCATTTCCGGTATTAAATAAAAAAGGAAAGCTGTGCGGTATTATCACAAAAACCGATATAGATGATGCAATTTTTCAGGGAATTAGTGGGGCATCTCATGTCGCAATTATTATGAACCCTTCCCCTGTGCTGATTTCTCCGGAAGATAACCTTTATAAAGCTTATTTCAGGCTGCATTCAAATAATACGGAATGGTTGGTGGTTGTTGACAGAAATAACAGAATTAAAGGTATTCTTACAAGATTTGATATTCATAATGCTGTTGATAGATTTGAGCGCAAAAAATAATTTTTAGGGATTTTAATCCTGTATGCTCTCAATTTCCCCGTATTCACGATATAGTTATAATGGATTTAATCTAACCAGTTGCGGAAAAATGCTTTCGTATGATAAAAACAGGGTTTCTTTTACTGGAGATGCCGGATGTTTGTCTAATGAAAATAAATCGGTGCTTGATTCAATCAATTATGTTTATTCACTTATTTCAAAGGAATTGGAACAAAAGTCTGACAAGGGGATTAAATATATTGAAGAACAATCCGGTGTAACTCTTTATAAAGGTATGATTTTCAAAAACATCGGCAAAAATAAATCTACAGTTACTGTTGTTGTTCCTCAAAAAAATAAACAGGGTGATGTCATAAAAATTACCATAAAAGACAAAAATAAAGAACCTGAAAATTATTATATTTTTGATTTGAATAAGGTTGCATTAAGCAATGACAGAACAAAAATATTATCAAAAGCCGAAATGGAAGAATACGATATTAATGCAAAGATAAGCGATATTTCGTCCGATCTTGATTTAAGTTTTTTGAACCTTCGTAAAATTGTAATGTCCAGAACCGGTAAGGATTTACGTCCTAATGATGGTCTTATTCCATATGATATATCATCTGATCTTGCCTTCATCACAAAGGCTGCAGAAGCTGCCGATAAAAAATTTGAGGATGTTACGCTTTCAGAAAAACAATACCTTACACAGAATTTTTCCAGATATGTTCCGTCAAAAGTTCAGCGCTTTCATACATTTAAAAATCTCGGCAAAGACCGTCTGACTATTACTTACGGGAAAATTTCGTCAGGGCTGCACAGCGGTTTGTCAAAGATTATGGTATCCGATAGTAGTGGAAATTATGTTGATTCATATCTTATTAAAAATAATAACAAACTTGTTTCTAATTACAATCCGAAATATCCTAATTATATTCAGGAGAAACTTACATTTTATGATGAATTTTCCATTGATAAACGTTGTGAAGAATTAGCTGAATATGCCGGATTATTAAAAGATGTTTTTATTGATTTTGAACATTATGCGGTAAGCCAGAAACTTCCTGAGCCAAAAATATTGAAAGACGGTGCATTCTGCAAAGAAGATTTGGAAAAACTGACAAAAGTATTTGTTTCATATAATACGATAAATAACGAGTTTGCCAAATTAAACCAGCCTCAGATAACTGCTCTAAAAACTGCTTATGGAAAACTTGACTGCTCTCCGGGGAAAAGAGGATTTGTGTTTAAGGATGCCGGCAAAAAGGGCAGAAGCATTTCGTATTATAAGATGCAGGGTTACCATCCGAATGTTGTGAGGATTATTGTTAGTGATGAAGAAGCTGGAACTCCACAGTATTTTTTAATACAGAATGGAAAGCTTGTTAAAAATTATAATCCTGCTTATCCTACTGTAGTTCCTAAAAATTTGATTTTCTATAATGAAGAAGAAATTCAATTAAAAAATATTTCTGAATACATTGATATTTTGGATAAATGTATGACTGATTTAAAAACTTATATAAATGATGCCACAGAAAAAAGAAGAGAAGCCAAACTTGCAGAACTGAAAAAGAAACAGGAAGCTCAAATACTCAAACAAAAAATTAAGGCAGGGCTTATTCCAAAGCCTCCTAAAGCGCCAAAACCACAAAAGCCGAAACAGCAGAAAATCGATACACAAAAACTTATAAAAGTTTTTATAAAAGAACGTACCTCAGATTTTAAATCTGCACTTGAGAAAGCTCAGATTAACCTTGATGAATTTGATGCAGCAATGCTTGAAATCCAGCGTCAGGTCAGAGCGTTTTTTGAAAAAAACAACAATGCAGAAATACAATAATGTTAAGATTATAAAATCTTTAATTAATAATCTTCAATAATACAAAAAAGTATATTATAATAAGTAATTAAAAGAAGGATAGCGGATTATGTTAAGGAAATTTATACTGTTTGCAGCTGCTGTTATGTTTATACAGCCTGTGCTTGCAGAAACTTTTTTTGAAGGTGAAGCCGCGGCTGAAAATTCAATTCAGTCAAGAATTGATAATGTTGGTACAACTCTGCTTAATTATAATAAAATTCCGCACAGGATTATATTTGTTTATGACAAAAAAGAAAAGAAAAATCTTATTTCTCTTGATAAAGATCTAACAAGCCGTCAGGTTGTTGTTTACGATGGTTTGTACAAATCAGTACAAACTGATGATGAACTTGCGGCTATGCTTGCCAGAGAAATTTCGGCGGCAGTGAAATCATACAGCGGGATTTGGGGCGGAACTCTGGATTCTGTTCAGGTCGCGCTCGGCTCTAAAAAGTTTGAAACTGTAGCTGATAAAAGGGCTGTTGATTATATGGTAAATGCAGGTTACAATCCGCTTGCATTAATCGTTTTTATTAATAAAACTTGTCCGCAAAAACGGTTTGACAGATTTTCCAGACATAATTTAACTTCCAAAAGGCTTGCCCGTATTTATGAATATATTACCTATAAATATCCGCAGTACTTGGAAAACAATGATTATGTTAATAATAAATATTATCAAAATTTTCTTTTAACTTCTCTTTCAAACCGCAGAAAGCTTGAAGAAAAAATTAAAAACCATTCTACCGAGGAATTGGATTATGATTAAATTTTTTGCGGTACTGCTTAGTTTTACAATTTTAAGTTTTAATACGGCTGTTTTTGCAGAAAATGAGTATCAGGAAACAAATTCCGGTGCTGCTGAAGAAAAAATTCTCCCTTATGATTATACCGATACAACTGCAGTCCCGGTAAGACTTGCTGTTACAAAAGAGGTTTCAAGCGAAAAAGGGCTGCTGGAAGGTGAATTGCTTGATTTTATAGTTATAAGAGATGTTTATTATAAAGAAGAGCTTATTTTAAGAAAAGGTGATATTGTAAAAGGTCGTATAGAAACTATAGTAACCAGCGGGATGAATGGTTTCCCGGCTGAAGTTATGATAGATGATTTTGAACTTCCTGGTATTAAGCAGTCACAGCTAATGGGCGGATATGTAAAAAAAGGACAGAACAGATGCTTCTGGGTTTATCCTCTGAAGTGGGCTTTAACTTTAATACCGTTCGTTGGTTCTCTTACCAATTTTATAAAGGGCGGGCATGTAAAACTCCGTCCGGATGATATTATAACTATATATTATTATCCAAACTGGCGTTAAAATTAGAGTTCTTCAACTTCTTCTTCCGGCAGGTCAAAGTTTTCATCATTTACTTCTCTAAGGAAGTTTGTCCAGCTGTTGTAATAATCTGCAAGCGCATATGTGTAACCGACAATAATTGATCTGTAAGATTGTTTCATTACTATCAGTGAAGTTATGTCTGATTTGCCGTTTTCATAACTGTCTTTTGAAATTTCTATCAGTTCCTCGGAATCTTTAACAATTTTTTTCTCATAATAGTTGAGATTTTCGACTGCTGTGAGAAATTTTTCGTACGCAGCACTTACATCTTTAATCGCCTTATTTTTAACCGAATCATAATTTAATTCAGCTTGTTGAAGCTTATATGCAGCGTTTTGAATTTCAGGCGAGTAGTTATAAAATAATGGAATGTTAACAAGGCTTGCTCCGGCATAAGCACCGCTGTTAAAGTGTCCGCTGTCCATCTGGGAGCCTACCTGATATGCGTAGCCTCCGACAAGAGAAATGTCCGGTATTCTCTGACGGGCAACAACTGTAAGATTTTTTTCTGCAACATCTATCTGTTGTTTTGCAATTTGAATATCAAACCTTTTGGAAATTGCTTTTTGAACAATTTCAGCGAACTGTGGAAATTCAAAATCAGGAGGAGGGGTTAACATTTCATCAAAGTTATTTTCTTCAGAGAAAATTTTATCCATACTGTCGTATGTAATATGGTTAGGATCATTAATTATTTTGTTAAAACTGCTCAGTGCGGTTTTTACATTAACTTTTGCTGAATTAACCTGTGTAATCATTTGGTTAAGAGCAATTTCTGCCTGTAAAACATCAATTTCCGGAACTTTTCCGGACTTTGCTCTGTTTTGCGCAATTTCAAGCAGTTCATCCTGTAAAAGTTTCTGCTGTTCAAGAGTATGAAGGATTGATTTTGCGGCAACAAGATTAATGTAAGCTTCTCTTACATCCATTTTCAAGTCAAACTTTGTATAATCAACATTTTTCTGGACAAGCTGGAGATTTGATTTCGCAAGTTTTTTTCTTGCTCCTCTTTTGGCAATTTCGATTTCCTGGCTTACACCGAGCTGTTTAGGCTCGCTCCGTCCTGCCCCTCCCAGAAAGTAAAAGGCATCAAGAGAAGGGTTTTGAAGTCTGTTAGCCGATTTTATATTATTTTTTGCTATATTAATCTCTATTTGGGCGGCTTTCAAATCTATATTATTTTTAAGTGCAGCATCAATAGCTTCATCGAGGTAAACTTTTTTTAATTCCTCTGCACCAAATACGCTGCATTGTATGGATAATAAAAATATAAACAGCCAGATTACTTTTTTCATACTATAAAAGTATATCATAAATTTTAAATACTTTGATATACAATTTTAAGATTTTTTCAAAAAGCACGCAAAAAAAATTTTTTTCTATTTTATATTATTACAACAGAAAGGAGAAATTTATGATGAAGTTACACAGTTACATATTAAATTCTGATTTATTTAAATCTGAAACAATTACGGGGGGGGGGGCACCGTATAAGCCCTATTTTCTTAGCTTTTCGGGTAAAAAGGAGATAGTAGATGCCTTTGTTAAATCCGTAAAAAATCGAAATAGAGAGAAGCCTACTTTTGCAAATATTAACTTAATGGGAAAATGTAATTTAAAATGTTTTTTCTGTATTGGGAATGAGTTAAAAAATATCTCGGAACAAGTTGGTAAAAATATAACAAAAATTTCTCAATTAAATGTTCATTTTAAAGAATGGAAGAATTTTTCCCGTTTTTTAAAGCAGACTAAAGATATTGGTATAGAGAAATTATATTTGACAGGAATGAATACCGACCCGGCTTTATATAAATATTTGCCGGAATTGATAAAATATTTAAAAAAACAGGGCTTTAAAGTCGGCATAAGAACTAACGGGTATTATTATCCAAAACAAATGCCAGAAGTTTTATCATCTTTAAATTCCGGAATTTCTTATTCAATTCACTCCGTCAATCCGGATATAAATAAAAAGATTATTGGAACTTCAAAAATGCCTGATTGGAATATTATTATTCCAAAAAGCGGTGAAAACTGCAGAGTTGCAACTGTTGTTAACAGGTATAATGAAGATGATATTTTGAATACTATAAAATACCTTTCTAAGTTTCCTAATCTAAAATATATACAGCTAAGATCTATTTGCTCGGATATTGAAAATGAAAAGTATACGTTAGATACACAAGCTTTTGAAAACTTAAAAAATAAAATAGCAAAAAACTTTTCTAAAATTAAAGACTATAAGGGCTACCCCGTATATAATGTTTATGGCAAAGAGGTAAGCTTCTGGGATCCGTTGCAGGTTACAATAAATTCTACAAATTACTTTACTGACGGAACAATTTCCAATAGTTATTTCGTTACAGAAGGGTATTCGAAAAGTAAGTTATTAAAATAAATGTTTATATAAATATTAAAACGGGGGATTAAATTATATTTAATCCCCCGTTAAAAATCAGAGAGGATGGGATTCGAACCCACGGTGGAGTTGCCCCCACACAACCTTTCCAAGATTGCACCTTAAGCCGCTCGGACACCTCTCTTTTTCTCTTTTTTCAGTTTAACATGAAAAAGTTTTATGTTCAATTACTTTTTTAATGTGTAAATTAAATGTTTCATTTGCCGCCCGCGGACGTTTTTTAAAAATTCTCCGCTAACATTTGCACCAAGGTATTCTGCAACATGTATTGAATTTTTGTTTTCAGGACGTATTTCAAAAATTATGCTGTCTAAATTTAATTTGTTAAACGCATAATCAACAATTCCCCTTGCTCCCTCACGAGCAAATCCGTTATGCCAGAATTCTTCTTTTAAAATGTATCCTGCTTCATAATATTCTTTCCCGTCAATAATGTCCGGCAATAGAGCAAACTGTCCGACAATATTTGAACTCTGTTTCTCTATTGCAAGAAAATAGCCGAGATTATATTTTTTATAATATTCCTTGTTCTTTTTTATCCAGCCGAAAACATCATTATCATCAAAATCATATTCCCAGGCATACATTACACGCGGGTTTTTGAGCATTTTCGCGAGTTCGCCAAAATCTTTTTCGTCCATTTTTCGGAGTCTTAAACGTTCAGTTTCAAGAAAAATCTCTTCCATAAATTCGATTATATGATAAAATTGCTTTACAGGAAACTTTTATGGATAAGATTATAAAAAAAGCAGCAAAAGGACTCAGAGGAGAAGTAACCATCCCTTCAGATAAATCAATCTCACATAGGGCGGTTATGTTTGCATCGCTTGCAAAAGGAAGGTCTGTTATAAGAAATTTTTCAAACGGACAGGATCCTCATTCTTCATTGAAGCTTTGCAGTACCCTGGGTGTGGAGTACAAATTTTCTAACGGGGAGCTTATCCTAACTTCAAGCGGACATTTTAATGCCCCGGTTTCTGAACTGGACTGCGGTAATTCAGGAACAACTATGCGCCTGATGACAGGGATACTTGCAGGACAAAGCTTTAATTCTGTCCTGAAAGGGGACGAGAGCCTTTCTAAAAGACCTATGAAGCGGGTAATTGAACCTTTGTCGTTAATGGGTGCTGAGATTAATTCAGTTGACGGACATGCTCCGCTTTTGGTTAATGGTAGTCATTTATCAGGTATAAAATATACCTCAAAACTTGCATCTGCACAGGTGAAGTCATGTATTCTGCTTGCCGGGCTTTTTGCTGATGGTAAAACTGTATTTACAGAACCTTATGTATCAAGAAATCACACAGAACTTATGCTTAAGTTCATGGGGGCTGATTTGAAAGTTTCGGGAACATCGGTTTCAATAGCCAAATCATCTCTTAACCCTATTGAGCTGGATGTCTGCGGAGATATTTCATCTGCTGCATATTTTATTGCAGCAGGATTAATTGTGCCGAATTCCAAAATTATTCTGAAAAATGTCGGTTTAAACCCAACACGCGCCGGCATACTAGAAGTCGTAGAAAAAATGGGAGGCAACATAAAAATACTTGATAAAAGGGAGCAGGCAGGCGAAGAGGTTGGAGATTTAGAAATTAACTATACAGAACAGCTCAAAGGCTGTGTGATTGAAGGGGACATTATACCGCGTTTGATAGATGAGCTTCCTGTAATAGCTGTTCTCGCAACTCAGGCAGAAGGGGAAACTATTGTTAAAGATGCCGGTGATTTGAGGAATAAAGAATCAGACAGAATAACGGCAGTTGTTACAGAGCTCAAAAAAGTCGGTGCTGATATTGAAGAACAAAATGACGGGTTTGTTATCTTTGGGAAAACCTGTTTATCCGGCGGATGCGAAGTCGAAACTTATCATGATCACAGGCTTGCAATGAGTCTGTATGTTGCGGGTCTGGTCTGCAAAAAACCTCTGCAAATCAACTCTTTTGAGTGGGTTAATATTTCTTTTCCTGAGTTTGATAATCTGTTTTGTAAACTTATGTAACATAAAATTTTTATAAAAAAGCAATTTCTTCGTACAAATTTTGTTTAATGAAGTATAAGGTTAGGTTACTAAATTCGTGAAAGGTTAAAAGGTTTATTATGGCAGGAGAAATTGCAGGTGTAAATTACAATGCTATGAATGATGATTTTCTGGCGCAAATGTATTTTAACAGAAATGCACAAAATACTGCTCCAGCACAACAGACGCAAAATGTTCCGGCTTCGCAAACAGGTGTATCAAATCCGGCATTTCAGGGAGGTCCGCAGACTGATACTTTTGAAAAAAGCAGCTCCTTTGGTCCAACCTTAGCTGCAGGTATTTTAGGCGGCGGTGCAGCAGCAGGAGCAGGTTATTATTTTGCAAAACCGGTGAATAAAAACGGTGAAGTCGCAGAAGGTCTGATTAAGGCTATGGATAAGATTAATAAAAAAGAATGGACTAAAGCTGCCACAGAAGAAATTCTTGAAGACTTGAAAAAACCTACATTTGATACACTAGGTATTGCAGATCAAAAAACTTATGATGCTGTGAAAAAATTTGCGCAATCCGGAAAGCTTGAAAGTCTGACTGATGCAGAAAAAGCCTTGATTCCTGATACATATAAAACTCTTGCCGATGCGAAAAGTGCAGTTGATCTTGCTGAGACAGAATTTAAAAAGATTGATATGAAAAAAGTTGCAGAAGATGCTAAAGATGCTGTTAGTGAGTTTAATTTAGATCATAATACAAAACTGCTTCAAAAACAAAAAACTCTTCAAAGTCAGATTTCATTGCTTGCAGATAACGCCTCAGAAGCAGATTTAGAAAAACTGATTAAAGAAAATAAATCATTATTTAAGCTTAGCGGAACTGAAGATGAAATCGCAGCGCAGGTTAAGGAACTGGCTAAAAACGGAAAAGCCGGTCTTGCAGACGAAGTAAAGGGTCTTGTCGGATTTCAGGAAGAATATGTGAAAAATTTGCGCAACGGACTTAAAGAAGGATTTCTTGATAATTACGATAAAGAAGCCAAAGCGCTCGTTAAAGATGCTCCAGAAGCTTTACAGAAAGCCGTTAAAAACTTTAAATGGAAACAGGCAGGTATCTGGGGTGCTGTAGCTGCCGGCACAATTATTGTTCTTGGAAGCTTATTTGGCGGAGGAAGCAAGAATAAAGCAAATCAGGCATAATAAACTCTAAATATCATATATTAAAATCCCTGACTAATTATCAGGGATTTTTTTTAATTATACATGTATCTATGGCGAAGAACAATAAATCTACTTATAATCCTGTTTAAAATGAGGTTTCTGATTATATCTGTATTTGCCGTAATATTCTTTTGTCTGCCGTCTGCTGCGCAGCAGACGGTTTTTAATGTCCCTAGTGCTGATGTAACTCCCGAAGGTGCAATTTTTTTGCAGCACGAATCCCAGTTCCGCGGCTGGAAGCCTGATGCGTTTTGGCTTGGTACTCATTATACTGCATTGGGAATAGGACATAATACAGAGCTTGATGCAACTTTGTTTAACCTTGGCGCTCCTGATACGCATAATATGTCGCTTGGATTAGGGTTTAAGTCAGCAATGCCTATTTTGTTTTTAAAAGAAAAGTTTCCCGAAAGAGAATTTAAATTAACTGTAGGGTCTGAAGTTCTGGTTTCTTTGCAGGGAAACGGGGTCGGAAACTGGACTTATGCCCATATAAGCGGTAGAATTCCAAAATTAAATACAAGACTTACTTCAGGTATAAGTGTTGGTACTAAACAAATTTTCGGGAGAAATACTGTATCTTTTATTGCCGCAGTTGAGCAGCCTGTAACTGATAAATTAAATATAATTGCGGACTGGTACTCCGGTCACGAAAATTTTGCGGGGTTTCTTATTGTAGGGTTAAGTTATAAACTTCCAAAAGATGCAGCCATATATGCAGGTTATCAAATCCCAAATACGCCGGCAAATGGTAAATCGGGTTTTGTGATTGAAGTTTCCAAGATTATTGCACTGCCTAAAAAGCCGTAGATTAAACTTGACAAATATACCCATGTAGGGTATAATATAATCATAAGTAAATACCCTATGTGGGTATATGGCGAAAGGAGATTTTTCTATGGCAAAATGTTCAAATCCAAAATGTAAATGTGTGAACTGCACCTGCGGCGACAATTGTAAATGTGACGGTGATACCTGTCATTGTCCGGATTGCGCCGGTAATTCTGGTGCAAAAGAAAAATAATACAAGATGTTATTATTTTTTTGGGGGGGGGGGGGAAGGGTAAACCGCCCCCATTTTTATGCTATAATTCTTCTATGGAAAATAACAGCGAAAATAAATGCTGCGGAGAACACCATAATCCGAGCCATAAAAATGAGATTCCCAGACTGAACAGGGCAATCGGACAACTGGAAGGTATTAAGAAAATGATTAACGAGCAGAGATACTGCCTTGATATTTTAATCCAGTTAAAAGCTGTTCGTTCAGCTATTAAAGCTGTAGAAAGCAATATTTTAAAAAGACATCTTGAAAATTGTGTTGTGGAATCTTTTTCAAATGAAGCTGAGGCAAAAAAGAAAATTCTGGAAATTAAAAATTTGCTTGATAAGTTCCAAAGTTAATTGAGTGCAGTGTTTGAATTATTACCAAAAGGAGATTGCGATGAGAGAAGAATTGTTAGCTATCATTGAGAAAAACAGCCGTATTGACCTAAAAGAGCTGGCGGTTCTTCTTGGTGTTCAGGAAATTGACGTTGTAAATGAGCTTTCCAAGCTGGAGGAAGAAGGAATTATCTGCGGTTATCATACCCTCATTGACTGGGAAAAGACCTCAATTGAAATGGTTACTGCACTTATTGAAGTGAAAGTGACTCCTCAAAGAGGTCAGGGGTTTGATAAAATTGCAGAACGTATCTACAATTATCCGGAAGTAAAAGCTGTATACCTTATCTCAGGCGGATATGATTTGCTGGTAACACTTGAGGAAAAAACTTTAAAAGAAATTTCAAGATTTGTTTCTGATAAACTTTCAACACTGGATAGTGTCTTGAGTACTGCCACACACTTTATTTTGAAAAAATATAAAGACCATGGAACTATTCTTGATAAAAAACATGAAGATGGAAGAGAGGTTATAACACCATGAGAAATATTCTTTCTGATAAAGTCCAAAATATAAAACCATCCGGCATAAGAAAGTTTTTTGATATTGTAAGCGAGATGAAAGGTGCGATTTCTCTCGGGGTTGGAGAACCTGATTTTGAAACTCCCTGGCATATAAGAGATGAAGGTATCTATGCCCTTGAAAAGGGAAAGACTTTTTACACTTCTAATGCCGGTTTAAAAGAATTAAGAACAGAAATCAGTAATTATCTTAAGCGTATTCAAAATCTTGATTATAACCCTATGAAAGAAATTCTGGTAACAGTAGGCGGGTCTGAAGCTATAGATATTGGACTCCGCGCAATGATAAATCCGGGAGATGAAGTTATTATACCGCAGCCGTCTTATGTTTCTTATGAACCTTGTGCGTATCTTGCCGGCGCCAAAACGGTTATTATAAACTTGAAAGCAGAAAACGAGTTCAGACTAACTCCGGAAGAACTGGAGGCTGCAATTACGGATAAAACAAAAGTCCTTATTCTTCCTTATCCGAACAACCCGACAGGGGCAATTATGGAGCAGGATGATTTAGAGAGAATTGCAAAAATTATCATTGAAAAAGATATTTTTGTAATGTCTGATGAGATATACAGCGCTTTAACATATAAAGGCAGACATGTTTCTATTGCAAATATTCCTGGTATGAAAGAGAGAACTCTTTTAATTAACGGATTTTCAAAAGCATATGCAATGACCGGCTGGCGTTTAGGTTATGCTTGCGGTCCGCAGGAGTTGATTTCACAAATGACAAAAATTCACCAGTATGCAATCATGTGTGCACCTACAACAAGCCAGTATGCTGCTGTTGATGCGTTAAAAAACGGCGATGAAGATGTAGAACATATGCGTACAGCTTATAATCAGCGCAGACGCTTCTTAATGAACGCATTTAAGGAAATGGGTTTGGAATGTTTTGAACCATACGGTGCATTTTATGTTTTCCCTTGTATTAAAGAATTTGGTATGACAAGTGAAGAATTTGCGACAAGATTTCTTGAAGAGGAAAAGGTTGCCGCTGTTCCGGGTACGGCTTTTGGAATGAGCGGAGAAGGGTATTTAAGAATTTCATATGCTTATTCTATTGAGAATTTAAAAGTAGCAATCGGGCGGTTAAAACATTTCGTGGAAAAGTTAAGGGAAATTTCTTAAGACAGAAAGGTTTTTTGATGAATAAAGTAAAGATTACTGTATTAAAAACAACTTTAGATGAAGAATTAGCTAAAGAATACGGGGTAGAAGGGTTAGGCCCTTGTCCTATGATGAGAGCCGGAGATGTTTTTTATGCAGACTGGGCAAAGCCGGACGGCTTCTGTGATGAAGCGTGGAAAGCTATTTACCAGTATGTTTTTGCGTTGTCACATGGGGCTGATAAAAACTTATTTTATTACGGAGATTGGATAAAAACGCCGGGTGTTGCAATATGCAGTTGTAACGATGGCTTGCGTCCTGTAATTTTTAAGCTGGAAGCAACAAATGAAGCTTCTATAATTAATTACACTCCAAAAAATTAAATATTATGAGGATGGATTAATTGTTTTTTCTATTTCAAGCTGGTTAAAATAAATGTTTCGAACGGATTTTCAGCATGTAATCTGGAAAACGTTTTTGAGTATCATTAAATAAATTTGCTTTAAAAGCAGGTGCAACAGGTTGTGTGTTAAATTTAATTTGCATAACATTTCTCATTTTCTCAATAGTACAAAACATCAAAAAAAGTTTTTGTTAGTAACAAAATTATTAGTCATATCCTGAGTAAGCTCTTTTCTGTATGAATGTCAATAATTAAGGTGTATTGACGTGTATTCCAAACTGGTTTCAATATACAAAGATACAATGCGTTAGATAAAATGCTAAAACTTTAAAATAAAACATAAAAAACTGGGCCCGGAGGGATTCGAACCCACGACCAAAGGATTATGAGTCCTCTGCGCTACCGCTGCGCCACAAGCCCGTTTAATAAATATCTTCAAAATTCAATTTGTTTTTATATTTATAATTTAACCTTAAAAATGATAAAAAATCAAGTAAAATAATAGAATATTTTTAAAATTCAATATCTATACTTTTTTCTGCCTTATAAATAGCGCTGCAAACATAATATTTAAAAATATAGCTGATTGTAATTCTAAATTCACAAAAAGAAGCCATCAAATTGCATGATTTAAGAGCATTCTAAATGTCTACAACTTATTGAAATTAAACATTTGTTGTACATGATAGATATGTCATCCCCTTTTAAGAATTCCCTATGGATTTTATTATCCTTGCATGATATAATAATAACATTATGTTTGATATTGCACTAAATTTTGGTAAAAGACTTCAAGAGTTTAGAAAGAATGAGAATCTATCACAGTCACAACTTGCGGAATTAATAGATGTTGACGCAAGGACTATATCAAGAATTGAAAGCGGCGAACAATTTCCTAAGCCAGAGAATATGGCTAAAATTGCTGAAGTTCTAAATATCAGCATAGACAGATTTTTCATACAGGAAAATGACGCCGAAAATCCTTTGCCAATTGAAGAACTAGACACTGAATTTGCGACATTTGAAAGCAGATTAAATTATTACAAAGTTGAAATTGGGAAAAATATCCGTAAGTATAGAACAGCAAAGGGATTATCTCAAGAACGTCTTGCTAAACTGGCAGAAATTTCAGCGCAAACATTGTCCGGTGTTGAAACCGGTTCTACCAACGCTTCATTTAATCTAATGATTAGAATTGTCCATGTGCTAGAGATTCCTCTTGCTTACATCTTTACATTTGATGAAAATATTTATAGCATAGCAGATAAAGAACTCTTATACTTAGCAACAAAAGCATTTAAGGATTTGAATTTCAGAGAAAGAAAAATTGCATTCAAACTAATTGATACATTCAAAAATACTAAAGTTTAGGCTTTTATAGCTTTTTCACAGATTTAAGCGCCGTTTTAATTAAATCCCTGGTCATTTCTAAAGAAGTTTTATCAAATTTCTTTAAATCATTCGTTATTTCAGCGATTAAAACATCTTGATTATCAACGTTTTCTTCCAAATCAAACAGTTGGCAATACGGAATATCTAATACTTCTTTAATCTTTTCAATAGTAGCGAAAGATACGGCTCTATAGCCGATTTCAATTTGCCCGATAGAATTTAACTGCATTCCAGCAGGTCTGCCAACTCTTGCTGTGTGAGCCCGCGCTGTTGTCTTAGAAACTTTAATTTTTTCCCAAATAAAACCTTAATACTCATATTTACATTTATCTAAAAACTAATGGACGATAAAACCCAAGTACATTTTATTTTAGAGTAATTTTTTCTTTGCTGATAAGCTGGTTTGCTCCGATTATCTGTGAATACAGATCTGCATTTACAGTTGAATGTGAGGCAACCACACTTTTTGAAACTGTTACATTATCATTTATTCTAACGTTATCCCAGAGAATACAATTTTCCAGTACAACATTTTCTCCAATAATACAGTTATCTCCAATAGTACAATTCCCAATAATTTGAGTACTTGCCGGGATTATACTTGAACCTGCTATATAAGAACCTTCCCCTTTTACTTTTATACCGGAATGTGTAAAGCTGCACAAACCGTTAAATAAATCCTGTGTAGACTGTTCATATTGCTCAAGTGTTCCTATATCTGTCCAGTATTGGTTTATTTTAAATGTATTTATTGAATGGATTTTTAAAAGCTCAGGAAATACATTTTTTGCAAAGTCATAGAATGTATTTGCAGGAATGTAATCAAAAATTTTATAGTTAAAAATATAAATACCTGTGTTAATATAATTACTTTTAGCCTCATCCACTGAAGGCTTTTCCTGAAACTCTGTTATGAAGCCGTCATCATCTGTTACTACAACTCCGAAGTGCGATACTTCTTCAAGCGGGATTTGTTTTATACCTATAGTCGCAATTGCTCCTGATTTTTTGTGGGCTTCAATACCCTGTTTTAAGTCGGCATTGGACAGCCCGTCTGCTGATAGAACAATGAAATCTTCGCCTTCATCAAAGAAAAACTGGCATTTTTTCAGCCCGCCGGCAGTTCCAGATAAAGTTTCTTCTTTAATATATTCAAAATTAATTCCGAAATTATTGTCTTTGTACCTTTTGATAATTTGATCAGCAAGGTAATAGGTGTTTGCAACAACATCTTTAACTCCTATTGATGCAAGTTTTTCAAAAAGTATATCCATGACCGGTCTGTTCGCAACAGGAACAAGCGGTTTTGGCACTGCTTTTGTTAGAGGATCCAGTCTGGAACCCACCCCGGCAGCCATAATCATTGCTTTTAATTTTTCATTAACCATATCCATCGCTCTTTATTTATATTGGCATAAAAGTATATTTATTGCAAATTTATGAATAAATATGTTGTAAATTTTTTTTTATTGGATTATAATTTAGACATAAGCTGTAGATTTTGGCTTATAGCTCAGTTGTCCGGTGGAGTCGCTGACGTAACGTATTTCATAATTGGCTTTACAACTGAGAAAAGGCATGAAAGGTACATTTAGATTTTTGGGCTTATAGCTCAGTTGGTAGAGCAGTTGACTCTTAATCAATTGGTCGAGGGTTCGAGCCCCTCTGAGCCCAAATTTTATTTTTTAGCTTGTACGGCATTGTAATTCTTATCAATATTGTTTTCTATATTATTGATGATTAACGAAATTATGCTTGTTGCTGCCGTAATACTTTTGAGCGCTGTTCTTTTTAATAAAGCCGGTGCAAAGATAGGACTGCCTTCTTTGCTTGTATTTATTCTGCTGGGAATCCTTGCCGGGTCTGACGGATTAGGCGGCATAAAATTTGAAGATTATAAACTTGCTCAATTTATAGGTATTATTGCAATATCTTATATTCTCTTTATGGGCGGATTGAGTGTTGATATTGATGAACTAAGACCGGTTTTTTATGAAGGAATTGTGCTGGCAACATTCGGTGTTTTGATTACAGGGTTGATTGCGGGCTGTTGTGCATATTTTTTTATGGATCTTCCATTTCTGGAATGTCTTTTGCTCGGGGGAATTATATCTTCAACTGATGCCGCTGCTGTGTTTAGTGTTCTTCGTTCAAGAAATATAAGTCTTAAAGACAGTCTGAAGCCGCTTCTTGAATTTGAGTCCGGGAGTAATGATCCTATGGCGGTTTTTCTTACTCTGGGAATTATAGGGCTTATTACTGCACAACTTGAGATTCCGCAGCTTGTTATTATGTTTTTCAGGCAAATGTTTATAGGAATTATTCTGGGGTATTTTTTTGCAAAACTTATTGTTTTAATAATAAATAAAATAAGGCTTGAATATGACAGTTTGTATGTTGTTATTACTATTGCAGGAGTTCTGTTGACTTATTCTTTTATTTCTATTGCCGGAGGAAACGGGTTTATAGGAGTTTATGTATGTGGTCTTGTTATGTCAGGATTGAATTTTGTCAATAAAAATTCACTTATCAAATTTCACGATGCAGTGGCATGGCTTATGCAGATTATTATGTTTGTTATATTAGGGCTTCTTGTGAATTTTAAATCAGGGTTTGTTTATACAAAACAGGCATTTTTGCTTGCGATGGTCTTAATTTTTGTTGCAAGACCTATTGCTGTTTTTATATGTTCTTCTTTTTTTAAAAGAAGTTTGAACGAAAAACTGATGATTTCATGGGTTGGACTGAGAGGTGCTGCTCCGATTGTGCTTGCGACATTCCCTCTTACCGCAGCCATACCTCATTCAATGGAAATTTTTAATATTGTGTTTTTTGTTGTTATCATATCTGTTCTGTTGCAGGGAACAACTATTCCTTACGCTGCAAAACTTTTGAATGTCGCTTCACGTTTTTCAAAAAATCATTCTTCAATTTTAGAGTTTAATGCAGCTAATACAAATAATAAGATGATAGAGTTTACTGTTCCGGAAAACTCATACGCTGTTGGAAAACAGTTGTATGAAATAAATCTTCCTGCAAAATCAGTTGTCGGTCTGATTTATAAAAATGGAGAGTATATTATTCCTACAGGTACAACATTAGTTGAAGCTTGTGATGTGCTTTTTGTTTTGCTTGATGTTGAAGCTGAGGCTGATGTCCGTAGAAAACTCTGTACAGAAAAAGATGATGAAAGTATAAATTAAAAGCGGAACTGAATAGTTCCGCTTTTAATGTGAAGAGTATTTATACAGATTTGGTACTGTTAGTTTCATATTGTTTATCCGTTGTTCGTCTTGGATGTCTTACCTTTTTGGGTTCTGCAATTTCATCTCTTACCTTCGAAGCTACAAATGCTGCTAGTCCTGCACCAATTCCGGCACTGATATATGTTATTGCGCCTAAAGCATTAGTTTTTCTGACTTTTTTGAACATTTCTGCAGGCAGGAAGCTTTTAGCCATTTTGTTTCCTCTATATGATGCCATTAATTCTTCTGCTACTATTGGAACAAATGATAATGATACTAATTTGCCTACATTATTTTTTATGAATGTTGTTGCTTTATCTAATTTATTTTTAGGCTGTTCACCTTCAACTTTTTTACGTTTTATTAATGCAGTAAGGCTTAAAACGCTTCCTGTAATCATTGCCGGTGCTCTTAATTTTTGCATTCCTTTCCAGAATGTAGACATGTTTCTGTTTATAGCATGACCCATTTCATGGAAAGTTGAGGCGCCTAATTTTTCAATATTAACGCCGATTTTGTTGGTCTTAGGGAAAAATGCTGCATTATTTCCATGTTCAAATGTATTTTGTAATATTTTACGGTACAATTTACCAAGATAGGTATTTCTAAACCAGCCTGGCATTTCTTTTGATATAGATTCAGCTAATTTTTGATTTGCTTCCGGAATTACCTGCCCGGATTCAGATAGCGCAGCCGAGAACGGCTGACGGAGCTGAGCCCCCCCCCCTTCACTGAAAGGTCTGTTGTGGAAAGGTTTTAAGAAGTTTGGAATTTTAAATTCGCTTGTAGGTTTTACATCGAGAATTTCTATTCCCTTTTCTTTTAATCCTGAGTTTTCAAAAGCATCTGCTATTGCCTGGCGCAAAATCTTATTATCAATACTCTTAGAGGTTTCTTTCATTTCATTAAGTATTGGCTTTGAAAAACTTCCTATAGTCTGTCTAACGACATTTCCAGCCATATTTCCAGCTATAACAGCGCCGGCTGTAGGCCAAAATCCAGGGGTTTTGTATTGTTGACCGTTATCGTTTGTGATAATCTTCATCTGCTACCTTTCACACATTGTAACCTGTACTGACTTTAACGATTCTAAATAAAAATAATTGTTATATTTTTTAATAGTTTTTACATTTGTTAATAATCACTTTCGGATACTGCATCGTTCCAGTTGTCTTACAAATCGCACAATTTTAGCTTCCTTATCTGCAGAAATTGAGTCAACCAGAATTGTTTTACAGCCTAGAAGTTTTCCGCATAAAATATCTGTTAGGGGTCTATCGCCTACAAAGGCTGCATCTTTAGGTTTTATATTATACTTCTTTAAAAATTCCCTTGCCGGCTTTGTCTGAGGTTTTTTTGCTTCAAATAAAACAGGAAACGGGGTGATTGCACTTACTTTTTCAATATATTCTTTATTATGGTTGTTTGAAATTACTGCCGTAAAGAATTTTGATTGAACTTTCTCAAGCCAGTCAAGTGTTTTTTGTGAATAGCAGCCTGTTTTTGATGCCATAAGTGTACTGTCTAAATCAAACAACATTGCTTTTATCCCTGATTTTTCGAGTTCATCCAGGTCTATATCATAGATACTTTTCAAGTCATAATCCGGCTTAAGAAACATGTTCTTTAACTCCTGTTGTTCTGGCAATTGCGTATTTAAAATTAACAGGTTCTCTGTCAAATTTAACATACACATCATCATTTGTATTGCCCAGAGGCTGTTCTTCTCCTCTTTCGTTTGTGATTCTAATTACTCTGGCAGTAAACTGTTCTTCCGGAGTAATTATTTCAACTTCATCATTTAAAAGAATTTTATTTTTTATTTTCACAAAGTTATCGCCGTCTGAATTTTTTTCGCCTTTAAATTCGCAAAGGAAATCAGCTCCCGCAAGTCCTTTTGAAATATCATAACTGTAACTGCTGCTGTCATTGTTACCAAGAGCAAATCCGGTTGTGTAACCTCTGTTGCCTACTTTTTTTAATTCTACAAAGTATTTGTGCAAGTCGGCATCCGGATTTTTTACGCATTCATCAATAGCGTTTCTATATGCTTTTGCAACTGCTGAAACGTAATATAAACTCTTTGTTCTGCCTTCAACTTTGAATGAATTTACTCCGGCTTCAATAAGTTTTGGCAGATGTTCGACAAGACATAAATCTTTAGGGCTTAAAATATGAGAGCCTCGTTCATCCTGATTTATTTCGTAATACTGATCCGGTCTGGTGCTTTCAACGAGTTTGTAGCTCCAGCGGCAAGGCTGGGAACAGTTGCCATGATTAGCTTTTCTTTCACCGTTTGTAAAATAATCGCTCAGAAGGCAGCGCCCAGAAAAAGAAACACACTGTGAGCCATGTACAAAACTTTCAAGCTCAATATCCGGAACATGTTTTCTTATTTCGGCTATATCTGAGATAGGAAGTTCTCTTGCAAGGATTACACGGGTTGCGCCAAAATCCTGCCAGAATTTGACACTCTCATAATTTAGGGTGTTTGTTTGCGTGCTTATGTGCAAAGGTGTATCAGGCATATATCTTTTTACCAGATTGAGTACCCCGAAATCACTTACTATAACAGCATCCGGATTTGCATCCTTAAATCTGTCGATGCAGCTTTCAAGAAGTTTTATATCACTGTTGAAAGCAAATATATTTAAAGTTACATAAGCCTTAGCTCCCAGCTTATGTGCCAAATCAACAGCTTCTTTTAAATTATCCAGTGTAATAAGCTGTCCTTTTCTCATTGCTCTTAAGCTGAAATCTACTACTCCGAGGTAAACCGCATCAGCTCCGTATTTTATTGCGTATTCCAGTTTTTCCAGATTGCCCGCCGGCATCAATAATTCTAAATCCTGCATAAGTGTATATTACCCGAAAGGAGGTAAATAATCAACTAATTAGGTGATGCTATTTTTTGGTTTCTATAGACAATAGAAGTGTAAGAGATAAATGTTTTTGGAGAGCATAAATATGCAAGTTATTGAAAATGCTGCTGTTACTATAAAAGAAATCTGGGAATACCAGCACCCTATTATTCATACCTGGTTTTTGATGAGTGCGGTATCTTTTTGTTTTATGTTTGCATTTCTGTTTTTTGTTATTTAACTAGTTCGTCGCAGGGGCAATATCCAGTATCGCATAAGCGTTAAAATCAACTGAGCCGAATATAAATTTAACCTGATTTTCGTTTCCGGCATCAATCATTTTGATGAAATTTATTTCAGGTTCATTGAAATCATCATTGGTTTCTGTTGCAGGAATTTCTGCCATAAGGTTTTGTGACTGGTAGAGCTGAATTACAGGAGTACCATTTTTAATCTCACCCTTTGCCTGATAATGACCAACCGGCAGGATTGCATCTTCGCTGATTTTTACAGGCGCGGAAACACACACTATAGGAAGAGATTCCGGCATTTTATTTATCGCATCTGTTTCGTTGCTCTGGCGGAATTCTTCACCTTTTGGAATATTTTTATCCCGTTTTTTCTTCTTTTTTTTACTTTCAAGCGCTTTTTCAAAATCCTGATCGCTGACAGGCTCCTGACCGTAAACGTTCTGATCTCCAAAATTATCCCACAAATCGCCATCGGCAAATGAAGCATTAGCCGTTGTAAAAATTATTGCAAAAAGAAGCACAATTAATTTCTTCATACTTATATTTTAATTATTTTTTCAAATTTGTAAATATCAATAAAGACATTTGCAGGTAATATTAATCTAGCATATCGGAGAGTTTTACTCCAAGTGCATCTGCAATTTGTTTGGCAGTTTTTATATTAATACAGCGTTTGGCTAATTCGTATTTCCCGATAGTCGACTTGTCTAGTCCTACTTCAAATCCGAGTTCTTCCTGAGAAAGCCCTTTGCTTACGCGTATTTTATGCAGTTTTCTGCCAAAGATTTTACAAATGTCTTTACTCATATTTACTATTGTGTTATAATAATTTCGGCTTGTCGTAGACATTATGTCTACAATCATGCCCTTAATCCACCGTCAATAGTGTTATTCCTGTGGATAAAAGAGAATAATAGGTAATTATAAAAAATTTACAATTCAGTTTTAGGGTTAATCTAAAGTAATGAAAGTGAATTTTAATGTTAAAAGGTTTAACTAATAAGCTAACCCATAAAATTTCAGGTCTGTCTGCCGCCAATTCCTCCAGCTTTTCGGGGGCAGACAGTTTTTTTATTGATGGAAAATCTTTTGAGTATATATTACGGAATATTTTTTCAGATGAAAATTTTGACAATGATTTTTATAAAAAATACCACAAATTTTTAAGAAGAAATAATTCTAAAAAGTTTTTGATAATTACACTCAAAGACCTTTCCAAATTATTGGTTGCACGAGATGTTAAAACCTGCAGTGATGTTTCTCCAGATTTTTTGAATTGTGCAAATGTTGTATGTACTTCTTGTTCTGCGGTTGTGTTAATAAAAATTGAAAATTATATTAAAATACAAGATTTTAGGAATTTTATATTTAATATTTATAAAATGCTGGAAGCCGATGGAATTTTTTTCTGTGAAATCCAGGCTTGTTATGAGTTTAAAGATGGAACTGCTATTATTGAACAGATTGATAAATTATGTCTGGAGGCCGGTTTTAAATATGTGCATCTTCTAAAACTGTCTGTTAATATTTCAGGGCAGGCAAATTATTTTGTTATTTCTCAAAAGTGACGGGTCAGCTGTTATTTTTTTTCATATTTTTATATTGCAAATTAGGAAAAATAGATTATAATGAAAAGAGACATATGACATTTTCAAGAGAAGATTTTTGTTTTCTCGCGTATGCACCCGCTTTCATCCCAGCGGAAGCTGGTTGAGAAAAGCTATACCGATACCGCAAAGCAGGAACAACTTTTGAGTAAAAATAAAGTTTTTCGAGGTGATAGTAAGAGCAGGGCGGGAGCGTGTCCTGGAAAATAAATACAGGTAATAAAAAAAAGAAAAGAAAGAATAAAAAGGAGATTGAATTATGGAAAACGCAGTAAAGACAAGAGTTTCCGGGGGGGGGGCAAGGTAATTTAAGCTCTATAACCGGTATTGGCGCAGGTATCGAGCCATATAGCGCCGCCGAACAAAGAACCATTAAATCAGGTTTTACGTTAGCCGAGGTATTGATAACCTTAGGCATAATAGGTGTTGTCGCCGCAATGACACTGCCTGCATTAATACAGAAAAATAATAACAAAGTAGTAGAAACGCGTCTTATGAAATTCTATTCAACAATAAACCAGGCAATAAAAATGGCAGAGGTGGATTACGGAGATAAGAAATACTGGTTTGAAGATTTAGCCGGTGCAGAGTTCGATAAGGATGGAAAACCTGTTCCCGGTTCGTCTGCACAGGAAAAATGGTTTAATAAATATTTTACACCATATATGAAAATTTTAAAAACAGACACGATGTATGACGGGCGGCTTATAGTATATTTCCCTGATGGCACTGCATTAGCCCTTGCTCATCATACTACTGTTGATTGGTTCTTTTTTACAGGGTCGCGCTGTAAAGTTGAAAGCTATGATGAAATTCATAATTTGTATGGAAAATGTGTTTTTTCTTTTGCTTTTTCTCCGGTTTCAACTTCAAGCATATGGAAATATCATTATAATAAAGGGGTTGAGCCTTATAAATACGCATGGGATGGAGATATTGAGCAATTGAAAAAAGCCTGCTATAATGATACAGCCCTTGGAGACAGCAGTATATCCGGAAGATCATATTGCACAGCACTTATCCAGTTAAACGGCTGGAAAATCCCTGATGATTACCCTTATAAGGTTAATTATTAGTTTATAAATTACAGCTTATGATTGCGTTTATACTCCAATTCTTACCGGAATTGTCCTTCAGATCTTGCAGATTATAGCGCTGACCCTCGAGTGACAGTGAGGTATTTTTGTTTAATTTTCTGGTAATTCCGGCAAAAATACCCGCACTGTTATTCCATTGATTGGTTTTATAATTGTATTTCCCGGAATAATGAGGGTTTACATATAAACTTGTTTTATTGTTTACCGGAAGATTTACGGTTAATGGCGAGTATCTTATTTGAGTTGCTGAACTTTTCAATCCAACAGTGTTTCTTATTCTTAAATTCTGGTTTATAATTCCTTTTTTGTCGTAATTCATAGAACCTTTAAAGTCCAAAACCAGCATAGCATCCTTATTAAAATCGGTACCGGCGCCCATAAATGCTCCTGCTGAACCTCTTTGCGATACAGCCTTCTCTTCTAATCCGCCTATTGTCAGATTACTTCCGTCTATACTTTGGTATGAACTTAGTGAAGTTGTACCCTTTAAACCTGGTATCGGCATAAAAAATTCTCCTGAAATATCTATCCCCTATCTATTTATATAAAGGATTTTACTTCAGGAGAATTGCCTAAATTTGACTTATTTTTTTTTCAAAATATTTCTGTGTATCAGTTGTATTATAAGATATTTGAATATTTTTGGATAAAGCTGTTTTTACAAATTCAAAAGCAGAAAGGTGAACAAAACTGTAAAATTTAATGGATTTGTCTGTAGTTTTTATAATTATTTGGTATTTTGGATAACTAAACTTACGTAGTTCTAGTGCTGGAAAACTACTATCATAATTTACGGAAATAGTAGTAATAGCTGACCATTCAAAAGATTTTGAGGATTTATTATTATTAATAAGAGTTACTTTATCATTTCCCAGTATTAAAAATTTAAAAGGTGATTTTTTTATTGAATAAAGTATAAAAAGACTTTTTATTGCTAATACCAGAATAATAAATCCTATAGCAATGATAACTGCCGAAAGCCGCTCTTCCGGTGGCGCAAGTAGAAAAAGTAAACCAATGCAGTAACAGAGCATTGCTACTAAAAATATTTTGGCGTGGGGAGTAGCTTGTCTATATAGATTTAATTTTTTATCCATAACATACTTTTCATCTTTTATTCAGCCAGCAGTTTTTCTGCAAGTTCTGATTCTGTACGTCCATTGAGAGTTTTATTTACCTGCTGGAGTTTCTGTGCGATTAGCTCCATATTATCTGTCCATACAAAGTTATCTTTCACATATTTTTCCGCTTTGTCAAAATCGCCGTCGATTTGAATCCGCACAATTTCTGCAAGCATTTCTTTTGCAATAGGAACAACTTTATCTATATTTACATGGATTTTTCCTTCAGGTGTAATTTCATATGCACCACGTTCTGCAAAATATTTGTTCTGCATTACGGTTCTTACTCTGTGAGCCTGAGAAAGAGTCGGCTTTGATTTTAGGAAATTATCAGTAATTGTAGTTACGATAATTTGTTTGCGCTGTTCCGGGGTGTACATTCCAAGCTCTGTCAGCAAATCAACAAAGGCTAAAGACCCCATATCAGCTTTGTTTTCTTCAATAATATTTCTATATTTTCCCAGAGTTTCCCCGCCCTTTTTAGGTCCAAGAGAATGGGCGTTTTCATGACCTATTGTGAACCAGTGGTCAGCTTCATCCAGATAGTACTGCTGCTGTTCTTTGTCTAATATTGCATCAAGTCTTTCCTGTAGTTTTGCTTTGTCACTGATAAACCTTATCTGTCTGTGGTAAACATTGCGTCTGCCGCCTCCGATTTTTAAAGACAATTTATCATCATTAGGAAGGTTTTCTGCCAGAGTAATCCCGCCTCTGTATTCGCCTACGTTTCCGGTAACTGCAACCAGATCAACGTCAACCATTGTTTGTTTTGCATCGCCTTTTGTGGAAATATTTTGTTCATATTCGTCATTGTAAGGCATATTTTGTGCTAATGCAGGTAAATATTGTTTTATCGCCATTAGTGCATCGGTACCTTTTTTATTTACAATTCCAACTCTTCCTCCGAGAAAATCTTTCGGGATAGGTGAAATCCCCCGTTCTTCAAGCGTTTTACTGAGTTCTTTGTTCTCAACAATAGTGCCGGTCATCTCATCTTCATAATTCTCTCTTGTAATTGTAAATTCCAATGGTGTATCCTGAAGGGTTGCCCATTTTTTATCCGCATAAGCATCTAGCATAGGGTCTGCTGAGCGCAGTGCTTTTGCCTGTAATTTTAAATATTCATTGAAATCCGCATTGGTAGATGTTTCTGCTGCTTTATCCAGTTCATCTGCCATTTGGGCAAAATCGTCTTTGAATTTGTCTACATAATCAATTCCCACAAGCTCATCCCCTTTTCTCTCAACAACGGAACGCTGGGTGAGAATTTTCTTCACTTCTTCGTCTTTACCTTCGTTAAGCATTTTCGTAAGAATTTGATGGAACTCTTCTTTTGTCAAATCTTCTGGATATACCCCTTTGCCAGGAAGATCTTTGTGACCTTTTGCAAGATTAATTTTCTGTGACATAGAGTCAATGGCATTAATCCCTTTTTGCGCGTCAAAAAGAACTTTTGTCAGTTCTGCATTCTTATTGCCTTTTGCTGTTTCTTTTTCCAAATATTCCTTAAACTCAAGGTTATGCGGGTTATCGAGCTGCATATTGATTTTTTCAAGAATATAAGCGGCTTTTACCAGATGTTTTAATGCTTTTTTATCTCCTTCCGCCAGTTCCTTATACTCAGGGGCATCGGGTGTTAACATTTTTTTTGTAATTAAATAATCTTTATTTGTCCGTTTTTCTAGTTCTTCGGTTGAAAGATTAAGTTCAAAATCTCTGTTTAAAGATGTACTATTATTATCAGCCATTTTACAAAGCTCCTTCATTAATAAATTTGTATCAGTAACGGTATAAGTTTTCGAAACCAAACGGGGTGGTGAGGTTCGATTAATCAAATATTTCTGTTTGAATTTGTTGATTGAAATTTGATTGATGTCCATTGGCTTTATTATAGCAGTTTTTCTGTGTAAATCAAGGGTGAAGCGCTAAAGCCCTTCTATAACAGGCTTTTGGGCACTATATCCGGCGTTTGTAATTTATACATATTATTCTTTATTAATTCTAAATTGTTTAATATTGAAGTATTTGAGAATTACTTTCATTTTCTGATATAAAAAGTTCCGATACAGATACATTTAATACAGAAGCAAGTTTATCAATAGTTTTAGCAGAAGCAAAGACTTTGCCTGTTTCAATGAGGCTTAAAGACTTTATCTCAAGCACTATTAGTTGTGCCAGTTTGTCTTGATTTAATCCTCTGGATTTTCTAAGTCGCCTGATATTATCTCCCAATATTTTACAAACCTGATTCTGTATAATTACTCCTGTTTTAATACTATTAATAAGAATAAAGTTTGTTTTTTATTTATGATATGTTTCTCCTTTGATAATCTTGAACGCTCTGTATATCTGTTCTATCAGGATTAGTCTTGCAAACTGGTGCAGAAATGTCATTTTTGACATACTCATTTTTAGATTTGCCCTTGCTGAAACCTTTTTCGAAATCCCGCAGGATGAACCGATTACAAATATAATTTCGCTTTGACCTTCGTTTGTTAAATCTTCAATTTTGCGGGCAAATTCTTCTGAGGAAAACTGTTTCCCTGAAATTTCCATTGTAATAACGTAGGATTGCGGTTTTATAAAAGATAAAATTTTCTCGCCTTCTTCATCCAGCGCACGTTCAATCAGGTGAACGTCTTTAATCTCTACCGGCGTGATTTCTGTTACCTCAACCGCTGCATAAGGTGTAAGACGTTTTAAAAATTCGTCTATCCCGTCTTTTAAAAATTTTTCTTTTATTCTGCCCGGTGCAATTATTTTTATCTTCATTTTGCCATATAAATTGTTCTTGAAGGGAATGCAAAGTCAATACTTTCTTCCCTGAAACGTCTTATTGCTTCTAAAAGTACCTGTTCTTTAATTTTCAAAAATTTAACATAATTATTTGTTTTTACATAAGCACTTATTTTTATATTAATAGAACTGTCTGCAAGCGTATCAAGAAAAACCACGTAGTCTCCGTATACTTCGCTGTTTTTCTGCAATATATCTTCAAGAATTTCTATAGCTAGCTTAAGTTTTTCATCACTTGTGTCATATGTAACGCCGATTGTTTCCAAAATTCTTCTCTTGTGAGCTTTTGTAACATTGACGATTTCTCCGTTAGAAACTGTACTGTTAGGTATAATAGTAAGCGCGTTGTCAAGAGTTCTGAGTTTAGTTGAGCGAAGGTTTATGTCTTCAACAGTACCTTCAAGTGCTCCTATTTTTATATAATCTCCGACTTCAAAAGCTTTGTCTGAAATTATGGCAATAGTTCCAAAAACGTTTGCAATAGTAGCATTAGCCGCAAAACCGACAGCTAAACCTGTAATTCCAAATCCGGCTATTAAAGATGAAACCGAATACCCATGGCTTTGTAAAAGTGCTGCAAGTATTACAAAGAAAACAACCGCTTTAAGAGTTCTCGTTAATATCGGTATGAATTTAATCATCTGGATATTATCATTCGCAGCAAATTTTTTTCTAAGTCTGTTGTCAAAAACGTCAATAGCTTTTGAAAAAAGAACAAGTATAACCAGATTTATAACAATTTCAGCAATAAGTCCGAAATGGATTGTTTCCAAAACTTTTCCAATTTTATTAATATAATCAAGAAGTTGTTCCATGATTTTCTCCGTTAAATATAAATCCCTTAAATTTTTATAAAATTGCAGCCGGCTAAAATTTGTAAGCGAATTTGAGAGCGTTACAAATCTGCGTGTGTGCCAAGAACGTAGTTCGAGTCGTATGTTCTGTTGAGAAAGTACTAAAAAAGCGGAAGACGAGACTCGAACTCGCAACAACCTGCTTGGAAGGCAGGGACTCTACCTTTGAGTTACTTCCGCTTAGATTTATTTAATTGTCACACCGTTTCTCGGCTATATTTAAAATTTACAATAAACAAAATATTTTTGCAAGAGGTTAATTTTAAATAAATACTTCTCAAGAATTAGTTATTAAAAGCTATTCATTTTAAAAATCTTATTCTCCGGGAGGGTGAAAAATACCTCAAAAAACGTTATATTATTAATGTAAGTCTATTGTATCCAGGCACTTTTTTCGGGGTTGCGACAAGATTTTTTCTTAGAGCGGGTTTGGTTTAAAATACAGTAGACTTATTCCTTAGGAACTATGTACAATTTTATATATCAATGGTTTTCACGTTTGATATACTGGGGCTTGCCGGATACGTACCGACAGGTCTTTTTCTTTTTAGGAAGATAGTTTATTTACTTTTGCTGCATTTTTTGTTATAATCCCCCTTGTGAAAGTTAACGAAGGAGTTCAATTATGACAAATGAAGTCAAAGCAAGCCATATTTTAGTGAAAACTGAAGATGAGGCTAAAAATTTATATGAAGAAATAAAAGCCGGTAAAGATTTTGCGGAAGCTGCAGCAGAAGTTTCTTTATGCCCGTCAGGCAGTAGAGGCGGTGATTTGGGCTATTTCGGACGCGGTATGATGGTTAAACCGTTTGAAGATGCTGCATTTGCTCTCGAACCTGGCGTTGTTTCAGCTCCTGTACAGACACAGTTCGGATGGCACTTAATTTTAGTTACAGATAAAAAATAATTTATGGAACTTTTATCAAAACTACGCAAATTTTTGCGTGATGAAAATCTGGATTGTTTGTTAATTAACTCCACCAATGAATTTTTGGTGGAGTATAATTCATTGGAAGAAAATTCCAGATATATTTTAACAGGGTTTTCCGGTTCAACCGGCGATGCTGTTGTTACTTCCGATAATGTTTATTTGTTTGTTGACGGACGTTATCATATTCAGGCGGATTTGGAAGTTGATAAAAATATTGTCAAGGTTATAAAACTTCAAACAGGCGATACTGTTATTGGCGCTATGGAAAATTTGCTGCCTGAGAATGCAAGGTTAGGAATAAATTCTAAAAAAAATTCCCAAAAACGCGTAGAAAATTTAAATAAAATTTTTGATGTAAAACTTTTTGATTTTGATTTTGTTATAAAAAATATTCCGCCGCAAAAAGATGAAATTGTTAATCTTGATGAAAAATTTACCGGCAGAAATGTTCATGAAAAACTCTCAGAAGTTTCAAGTTTTTTAGAGGAAAATGATGTTCTTCTTTTGACAAATTCTGAAGAAGTTTCTTACCTTTTTAACAAACGAGATTTTTCAAAACCATATTCAAGTAAAATTACTGCAAAAGCCATTATATATAATGACGGAGCACTCTTGTTTACAAGAGAAAAAATGAAAGATTTTGAAGAAGAATTGAACGCGGTGAAAGGAAAGATTTATCTGGATAAATCTTCTGTGAACGCTTATGATTTCAGGCTTGCCGGAGAAAGAGCCGTAGAGCTGAAACAAAGCCCGGTTCAAAAAATGAAATCCGTTAAAACCGATGCGGAACTGGAACATTATAAAGAAGCTTTCAGAAAAACAGATTTAGCAGTGAGTGCAGTTCGTGATTTTATTGAGAGTAATGATAATATTTCCGAGTATGATATTGCGCAAAAACTTGAGGAATATTTTATAAAGTTCGGTGCAAAAAGTTTAAGCTTTAAATCTATTGTTGCTAAGGATAAAAATTCTGCTCTTGCTCATTATTCAAAGTGCTCAAAAGATGAAATTTTGCACGAAGGCTCGCTTGTTTTAATTGACTGCGGAGCATACTATGAAGGCGGTCTGGCAACAGATATTACTAGAGTTTTTGTTAAAGGAAATCCATCTGATTTGCATAAAAAAATTTACACAATTGTTCTGAAAACTTTTTTACATTCATTCAATTTTAAAAATCCTAAAAACGGATATGAAATTGATAATTTGGCACGTGAAATTTTTGAAAAAAATCCTGTTGAAGGTTTTGTTTTTAATCACGGTTTAGGGCATGGAATAGGGGTAAGCGTCCACGAATATCCGCCGAACTTATCAAAAAATGAGATGGCAAAAACTGCATTGGAAGAGGGCATGTGTTTTTCTATTGAACCAGGGCTTTATAATGAAAATCATTTTGGTGTGAGATTAGAAAATTCATGCTATTTTAAGAACGGAAAAATTAATTCTTTTGTTAAAATGAATTACGAAAAAAAACTTATTGATTTTGATATGCTAACCAATCAGGAGAAAGAATGGCTTGGGGAATTTGAGGTTAAATAGAAAATGGAAATCACAAGCGTAAATAATGAACAGGTCAAAGAAACAGTTAAGCTTCAACAGAAAAAATACCGGGATTGTACTGATAAATTTTTGCTTGAAGGTTTTAAAGCAATTGAAGAAGCTTTTAATGCCGGTTTAAATATAGAAAAAGTTTTTGTTTTATCTGGAAAAGAAAACGAGTATTCTTTTATAAAAGATAAGCTGATTTTGACAACGGAGCCGGTTTTGAAAAAGATTTCTACAACTGAAAGTGCACCGGATGCAGTTGCGGTTGCTTATAAAAAACATTACGGCAGAGATGAGTTAAAAAATGCAAATAAAGTTGTACTTCTGGAAAATATAAAAGATCTGGGAAACCTCGGAACAATTTTAAGAACTTCTGCTGCATTCGGTGCTGAGGCAGTTATTTTATACGGAGATTGTGCGGATTTATATAACCCTAAATGCGTTCGTGCATCGGTTGGAAATTTATGGAAACTTCCTGTTTTAAACTTCAAAAATATTGAAGATTTAAATATTTTTGAAAATTTTCAGCGTATAGCAACACTGCCAAGAGCAAAATCCTTTTTAAAAGATTTTAAAGCTGAAGAAAAATGTCTTGTGATGTTTGGCTCGGAAGCTGACGGGCTTAGCAGTGAACTTATTAATTTTGCATCCGATGAGGTTAAGATAGAAATGTCACCTGCTGTTGAATCATTAAATCTTAGTGTTTCCTGTGCTGTAGTTTTGTATAAACTTTTTATTTGATTTTTTATAAAAATTTCCACAGGCAGATATGATTTTTTAACAGATAATTATTCGTTTTTATAGTAAAATATTTTTATGGATATTTTGGAAGTCAAAAAAATATGGAGTGAAGTAAAAGCTGAATTAAGGTCAACTATTCCTGACCATGCTTATTATACCTGGATTGATGCGATGGAAGCTTCAGGATTTGACAACAATACGTTCTCAATTCTTACTGTTCATGCTATGGCTGTTCAGATTGTACGCCAGAATTATTTCCATAAAATCAATGAAGCATTTAAAAAAGTTCTTGGAAAAGAAGTAGAAATTACTATAAATTATGATGACGATTTAGCTAAAAAGTACGAAAAAGAAAAGAAAAAAGAAAGCGCTAAACCCAGATCAATTATTTCTGATGAAACTAATGAATCAAAAGCAATGGATAACCTTGCTCAAATGCAGTCTTTTTCTAACCTAAATCTGAAATATAAATTTGAAAATTTCGTTGTAGGTGAAAACAGCAGATTTGCACATGCTGTAGCTTATTCTGTTGCCCAAAATCCTGCTAAAAAATATAATCCGCTTTTTATATATGGTGCATCAGGACTTGGTAAAACTCACCTTATGCAGGCAATAGGACATTATATTATTTTTAACAAACCTAAACTCCGCGTAAGATATATTAAAACAGAAGAATATATGAATGAACTTATAAAAAATCTTCAGCAAGGCGGAGATAGAAACGGCAGAATGGATAAGTTCCGCGATAAATACAGAAATGTTGATGTTCTTCTGATTGATGATATTCAGTTTCTGGAATCAAAAACAAGAACTATGGAAGAAATATTCCATACATTTGACAGTTTACTGAATAAAAATAAACAGATTGTTATAACTTCAGACAGACTGCCGAAAGATATTCCTACCCTCCCCGATAGAATGCGGACCCGCTTTGAGATGGGGCTTGTTGTTGATATTACTCCGCCGGATTTTGAAACAAGAGTTGCAATTTTAAAAAATCTTGCTGAGCAAATTTCGTTGAAAGCCGAGTTTGATGTTTTTGAATATATTGCCAATAATTTTGTAAATAATGTGAGAGAATTGGAAGGTGCTTTTAATAAAGTAAGCGCCTATGCAGATATAGAACAGGTTGAAGTTACTCTTGATTTTGCTAAAAAAGTTCTTCATTGCGAGGATGTGAAAAAAGCTCTTTCAATAGAAGATGTTGCGCGTGCTGCTGCAAATTATTACGGAGTTACTGTATCAGATTTTCAGAGTTCTTCAAGAAGCCAGAAAATTTCCGGAGCACGTCATGTTGCAGTGTATCTTTCAAGAGAAATTACTGAAAAAAGTTTTGAAACTATTGCAGAATTTTTTAATAAAAAACATACAACAATGCTCTATTCTTATGAAAAAATTAAAGGAGAAATTAAAACAAATAAAGAGCTTGAAAGAACTGTAAGCGAAATAAAAAATTCATTAAAAAATTAAAGGGAAAAAATAAAAATGTATGATTATATTAAAGGTATTTTAGCATCAAAAACCTGCAGTTCAAAAGGTTGTTTTGCTACTGTTGAAGCATGTGGCATCGGATACCTTGCAGAACTTACTGCAAGGGACTTTTCAGAGCTTGTTGATTCTGGAAATGAAGCGAAAATTTTTACAGTTTTAATTCATAGAGAAGACAAGATGAGTTTGTGCGGATTTTTGCATAAAGAGGACAGAGATATTTTTAATATTTTAACTTCTGTTTCCGGTGTTGGTAGCAAGATGGCTTTGACACTTTTGGATGAATTTCAATCCTCCGAACTTATTGGTTTTGTTATTGAAGGAAATTATAAAGAATTAACAAGAGCAAAAGGTGTAGGTCCAAAACTTGCACAAAAAATTATTCTTGAATTGAAAGATAAATTAATGAATTTTAAACAGTCGGAACCAATCGAAATTAAGTCATCAAAAATCCAAAATTCCCAGGCTGTTGATGATGCCCAAACAGTTCTGCTGTCGCTTGGTTACGAACGTGATGAAATTAAAAATTCAATGTCAAAAGCTGCGGTAAATTTAAAAGAAAATTCTTCTGCTGAAGATATATTAAAAGAAACTTTAAAAATACTTTCAATTTAAAAATTTTTTGTATTAAAATTTGATTAGAAAAAACCATTATTTAGTGGATGTTCTTAAAAAAAATTTCTAATATATTGTTTTCTATACAAAACCAAGGAGGTCTTATGAAAAAGGATTTTGAACAAATTATTAGTAATTACAATGGCGGTGATTTAGATTTATCAGGATGCACAATTAAAAAATTAGAACTTGATCATGTTGAAGGAAGTTTGAATTTATCAAAATGTGTTATTGATAAATTATCAATCGGCTGGGTTAGCGGTACTTTAAATATGACAAATGCTGAAATTAAAAATATCGAAAACCCTATTGATGCACAAACTGTTATTATGACAGGTGCTAAACTTAAAAAATTACCTGCTCACATTTACACAGACAGCTTAACTATTGAAAAAAGCAACATCACAAAATTAAACACTGATTTAAGAGCAAATGTTTTGAACATTAGAAATACAAAACTTGAACAGTTGCCTAAAGATTTCAGAGTTAATTCTCTTATTGTTGATGCTAAAACTGCAAAAAATCTTTCATTATCAATCCTCAGACAATGCGCTTCAATTGATATGGACGGTGTAGTTTATTCACAAAACAGCGTTAACGGTTTTAACTTTTGCAGTGTAACAAGCGAAGCTAACGAAAACTGTATGTGCGGTGTTTAAATTTTGATAAAAACAAAATAAAAATAAAAAAGAACCTTCTTTTTAGAAGGTTCTTTTTTACTAAAAAGTTTTTTAATTTTTTAAATTAAAAGCATTATCAAACCGGCAATAGCCATGGCTGGTCCGAACGGAAGATATGTCATTTCATCCGGATTTTTTAAACCTTCAATAATTCTCCAGCAGGTATACATTCCTAAAAGTCCCAAAATAACGGCTCCTGTTGTCAGTATTACAAAATTTTCTATTCTTGATTGTAAAACATAAAAAATACCTGCATAAACAAAAAATGCAATAAGTGAGATTAGAACGGAATATTCTTTTTTCATTGCTAATTTTTTTATAAAAACAGGAAGAGTAAATAAAAGCTGAATTGCAACACTTAATGCAAGTATTACAAGTACATCCATTAAGCCAAAGACCGCACCAAGTCCTGCTGCAATATAAGTATCTCCTTCCCCGAATGCTCTTGTTCCTGCAACGATGTATCCTATTCTTGCTGCAATTTCCATAATTATAACCCCTGCAATTATACCCAGTAAAGATGAGGTTAGCGGGTTATGGATAAGCCAGTCTGTTGTAATCGAAAATCCGTATAAAGAATTATGTGCAGAAATAACCTGCAACGCTGTTAAATAAATTCCGTAAATCAAACCGACACCAACAAGTGAATATGTATGAAAATCAAAAACCACACGTTCTTTTATATCAGTTACAGAAATTACTATAAGTAATGACGCTATTGCAGCTGCAAAAAGTGATTCAATTCTTAATCCATACTTAAAAAATATTGCAACAAAAATTAAGCCTGTAATAAATTCAATAATTGGATATTGTATGCTGATTTTTTCTTTGCAGAACCAGCATTTTCCTCTTAATAATAAATAAGATAGTATTGGAATATTATGCCACCATTTTAATTTATTATGACACTTCGGGCACTTTGACGGCGGAAGAACGATGGATTCCCCGCTGAAAGCTCTTAAAATAACAACATTTAAAAAGCTGCCTATAATTGCTCCGAATGCAAATATAAACAGTATCAGTACTATTAATGAAACAGGCATATTCTCCCTCAATTCTAATTATGTTTAATCATCTCATACATCTTGTTTAAAGCTTTTTTCAACCGTCTTGAAACCTGCATTTGAGACATGTTCATTCTCTCAGAAATTTCACGCTGATTCAGGTCTTCATAAAAACTAAGCTCAATTACTTCTTTCAAGTCCGGCGGTAATTTTTCTATTGTACTTGCCAGCATAATTCTGTTTTCATACGAATTTAAAAATTCCTGGTAATCCTCAGAAGGAATTTTGTCTATTAAAAATGTATCATCATTGTCACTGGTTAAAGTCTGATCTAATGAAACCGTATTTTTACAAAATTCAATATCAGAAACTTCTTTGATTTTTTCAGCAGGCAGGTTAAGATAATCCGCAATCTGTTCATTAGATGGATCTTCTATGCCCAAATTTTTTAATTTTTTCTTTGCAGAATGAACTTTGAACAAAAGCTCCTGAATTTCACGCGGAGTTTTAATCAATGAAGCTTTATCTCTTAGATAATGTCTTATTTCTCCTTTTATAAAATAAGTCGCATACGTTGTGAATTTTGTATTCATATTCGGCTTGTAAAATTCAATTGCCTTGACAAGTCCGAGCGAACCAACCTGTATTAAATCTTCATGAGAAACGCCTGACTGCATTGAAATAGATATGGCAATACTTTTTACCAAATCCATTGATTTCTCTACTATACTCAAATGCAGCATCCGTTTTTTCTTTTCATCAGTGCATTCTTTATAGGAGGAAAGCAGAACATCTATATCTTTATACTGTTTTGTATTGCTTTTCAAAGAAAATCTCCAATCCTACAATACTAATTATATCACAACACCTGGCGTGTGTAAAAATACTTAAATTTAATTAATATTTTTAATTTTGCATGGAATTTTGTGATATAATTACAGAATAGATTATAGGTTTGGAGTATAAGTATGATTACGATTAAAGATGTTGAACATGTTGCAAAATTAGCAAGACTTGAACTTACAGAAGATGAAAAAGAACTTTATACAAAACAGCTCGGAGATGTTTTGAAATATGTTGACCAGATGAATGAGGTTGATACTTCCAATGTAAAACCCATGACACAGGTTATTGATTTTGTAAATGTTATGCGCGAAGATAAAGTGGTTTATGAACAAACAAAAGAAGAGTTAATGGCAAATGCGCCCGAAGAGGAAGACGGCTTCTTTAAAGTTCCTAAAATCAACTAAAATTTTTTGCTCCCGCCTTTAGCGGGAGTTCTTCATTAGATTAAGAATTAGTATAGATGGGGTTTGAAATGACAAAATATATTTTTATAACCGGCGGTGTTGTTAGTTCTCTGGGAAAAGGGATTATCGCAGCATCCCTTGGCAGGCTTTTAAGAGCAAGAGGGTATTCCGTAATAAACCAAAAATTTGATCCTTATATAAATGTTGATCCGGGAACAATGAGTCCGTTTCAGCATGGCGAAGTTTTTGTTACTGATGACGGTGCTGAAACAGATTTGGATTTAGGGCATTATGAAAGATTTACTGATACAAATCTTGGTAAATTTAACAATGTAACTTCAGGGAGCGTTTATCAGACCGTTATTGAAAAAGAACGCCGCGGGGATTATCTCGGAGCAACTGTTCAGGTAATTCCGCATATTACAAATGAGATTAAGACAAGAATTGTCGGAGCAACAAAACAATTTAAACCTGATTTTCAGCTTATAGAAATCGGAGGAACAATCGGGGATATTGAAAGTTTACCGTTTATTGAAGCTATCAGGCAGTTTAAAACTGAAGCAGGTATTGGTAATGCTATTTCAATACATACCACATTATTACCTTATCTGCCGACATCCGGCGAGTTAAAAACAAAACCTTCACAGCATAGTGTCCAGGTTTTAAGAAGCTACGGTATCCAGCCGGAAATTCTTGTCTGCCGTACAACAAAACCTATTCCAAAGACTGAAAAAGAAAAGCTTGCGCTATTCTGTTCCGTTCCAAAAGATGCTGTTATTGAATGTCGTGATATGAAAAGTATTTACGAAGTTCCGCTTGCTCTGGAAGAGCAGAATATGGCCGGAGTTGTTCTTGATATGCTCAGAATGGAAAATAAGAAAGCTGATTTAAGCAGCTGGGTTAAACTTGTTGATAATATCAGAAACTCCAAAGGCTCAATTAAGGTTGCTATTGCCGGTAAATATACAAAACTTTCCGATGCTTATATTTCAGTTGTAGAATCCTTAAAACATGCCGGTTATGCCAATGATGTAAAAATTGATATTAAGTGGATTAACTCGGAGGAATGTGTTGATTACTCAGCATGTAAAGAGTTAATGAAAGATGTTCAGGCTGTAGTAGTTCCCGGCGGTTTTGGCGTTCGCGGAATTGAAGGAAAACTGAATGTTATCAGATATGCAAGAGAAAATAATGTGCCTTTCTTAGGACTGTGTCTGGGTATGCAGTGTGCAGTTATTGAATATGCCCGAAATGTGGTAGGTATTAAAGACGCAAACTCAAAAGAATTTGATGAAAATGCCCAGCATCCGGTTATTGACCTTATGCTTGAACAGAAGAATGTCCATGGGTACGGAGGTACAATGAGGCTAGGGGCTTATGATTGTATTTTGAAGAAGGGCTCCAGAGCTCATAAAGCTTATGGTAAAGATAAAATATCAGAAAGACACCGTCACAGATATGAAGTTAATAATGAATATCTAAAACAAATTGAAGATGCAGGACTTGTGTTTTCCGGAATGTCACCGGACGGAATGCTTGCTGAAATCGTTGAACTGCCAAAGCTTGACTGGTTTGTTGCTTCTCAATTCCACCCGGAATTCAAATCACGCCCGGAAAGACCTCATCCGTTATTTAAAGGCTTGATTGATGCAGCAGTAAAAAGAAAATAATTTCATTGAAAAAGCGGTTATTTGATTAATAAATAATCGCTTTTTGTTATTAACTTTTTTATTGACTACACAGTATTTTCGTTGTATCTTTATAAGGCAGTGAGTTTATTTGGGGAATATCCAATGGAAGAGAATAACAATTTGAAAAGATTTACAACAGCACAATTTTTAAATTTTTGTTTAGGATTTTTCGGGCTTCAATTTGCCTGGCAGATGAGAATTATTCTTTCTGGACCTGTAACAGAAGGCCTTGGCGCTTCACCGTTTATATATGGACTAATATGGCTGGCCGGTCCGTTTACGGGAATGGTTGTACAGCCTCTGGTAGGGGCTTTGAGTGATAAGACTATCTCTCCGTTTGGGAGAAGGCGTCCTTATCTTTTAGGCGGAGCATTGCTGGCTGCGCTTGCTTTATGGATTTTCCCTAATTCAGAAGGCGTTGCCAATATTTTGCATAATTTGACCGGTTTGAATTTGCCGGTTTGGACTGCGCTTTTAATTGCTGCAATAATGATTTGGATTATTGATGCCTGCGTAAACGTTGCACAGGGTCCATACAGAGCTTTAATTCCTGATGTTGTTCCTCCAGAGCAGCATTCTATTGCAAATTCTTATATAAGCCTTGCTATCGGATTAGGTTCTGTTGTTGCTGCCGGTGCTGCACCTTTTCTCAAGTATTTTTTCAATTATCAAATGTCCATTGATGCACAATTTATTATGGCAGCTTTAGCATTTACTCTTGGAATGATTTGGACTTGTATTACCATTCAGGAACATCAGCAGCCTAAGAAAGAAGTTATAAAAGAAGTTGCTGTGGCTGAAAAAGAGGAAGATAATTTTTTAAACTCATTGAAAAACTTCTTTGCATTATCTCCTGAAGTTTCTAAAATATGTGTTATGCAGTTTTTCACCTGGATTGGAACAATGTGCTTGATGATTTTCTTTACTCAATATTCTGTTCATACAGTATTTGGTGTGCCTGATTTGAGTGCTGCTACTGAAGAAATGACAAAAGCTTTTGAAAATGCCACTGTAGGAGGAACAAATTTTTCTTCAATTTGTTTTGCTATATTTAATCTGGTTTGTTTCCTTGTGGCTATTCCTATAGGTATTTTATCAGCTAAATTCGGAAATAAGAAAGTTCATATTGTTTCTTTATTAACAATGATACTTGCATATTTGGGAATGGCTTTATCTAATAACAAAATTACTGTTGCTGCAATGATGGCTGTGGCAGGTATCGGCTGGGCAAGTATTTGCGCACTTCCATTTGCAATGCTTTCGCAGTATATCAAGAAAGGTACTGAAGGTTCTGTAATGGGTATATTTAATATATTTATTGCCGGTCCGCAGGTTTTTGTCTGTACAATTGTTGCCTGGATAATTTCTAAATGTGTGTTCCTGCTGCCTGGCGGATGTATAAATTATCATTGGGAATATACGTTCTATATTGGCGCAGCCTGTCTGGCTGTTGCGGCTTTAGTTGCAAATTCGGTTAAAGAAAAGGTTTAATATCGTGGAAAACAATAAAGATCAGCAAATGAAAAAGAAAATTTTATTGATTTACCCGCCGTCCCCTGTTATGAACAGGGAAGACAGATGCCAGCAGCCGACAAAAGAACTGCTGGTAATTCCTCCGCTTCCTCCGTCTGATTTAATGTATCTTGCGGCAGTATCTGAGAAGGCGGGGCTTGAAGCTAAAATTGTCGACTATAGCCAGGGTGGTAATCTTGAACAGGATTTGAGAGAATTTAAACCTGATTATCTTTTAATAAACGTTGCTACTCCTACATTTAAAAGCGACCTTTCTGCCTTGACTGTGGCAAAAGAAATATGTCCTGAGGTAATTACAATTGCCAAAGGTGCGGCATTTCTTACTGTTGCATTTGAGGTTATGTATTACCAGAAAGATTTGGATGTTATTCTTTTCGGCGAGCCGGAAGAAACTCTTAGAGAACTTCTTGAAGGGAAACCTTATGATAAAATATTGGGAATTTACTATCGTGATGATTTACGGGTGAAATACACCGGGGCTCGTCCGTTTATTGAAAATCTGGATGAGTTGCCTTTTCCAGCGCGTCATCTTGTAGACAACAATATTTACAGACGTCCGGATAATAATAAGGTTCAAGCTGTTATTAAAGTTTCAAGAGGATGTCCTTTCCACTGTTTTTTCTGTCTTGCAACACCGGTTTCAGGTGCAAAGGTAAGAAGACGTTCTGCTGAAAATATTATTGCTGAAATTAAAGAATGCGTTGACAAATACGGCATTACGAATTTTCTTTTCTGGTCTGATATTTTTAATATTGATAAAGAATGGACTATGGATTTGTGCCGTAAAATAATTGACAGCGGCTTGGATATAACCTGGTCTGCAAATACCAGAGCTGATACCGCTGATGAAGAGATGGCACAGATGATGTACAAAGCAGGCTGCCGTCTTGTAAGTATAGGTGTTGAAAGCGGCTCTCAGGAAATGCTTGATAAAATAGGCAAGCGTATTACTCTTGATGATGTCAGATTAACAGTCAAAATCTTTAAAAAAGCAGGTATAAAAATTTACAACTATTTTGTAATAGGACTTCCATGGGAAACTGAAGAAACTGTAGAAGATACAATTGATTTTGCTATTGAATTAAACAGCGACTTTATTAGTTTTTACACCGCAACCCCTCTGCCTGGAACTAAATTTTATGATTATGCAAAAGAAAACCGTCTGATTAATTCTGAAACATCCTTTTCAAGTGCATATTTTTATCCTTCTGTTAAAAGTCACACATTGTCTAAAGAACGTATATTTGAGGTTCACAAAAAGGCAATACGGAACTTCTATTTAAGACCGTCATATATTTTAAAGATGTTATTTAGTATTAAATCAGCTACTGAATTTAAGAACTACTTTCGTGCGGGAATGAATTTGTTATTCAGAAGATAATAGCAGTTTATTGTCTTATATCTTTAAATACTATTTCATACCCTAAAGATTCTGCAATGTCTTTTACTTCGCTGAATTTTATTGTATTATTCTTTAACTTATTATAAAAACTGGGATAACAATTGCTGCAGCCTTTTTCCTGGCTGAGTTTAAACAGCAGCTTCCTTAATGATGAGCCCCTGTATGTAACAAGTGTTTTTATAAAATTCATTATAGATATATTATCGAATTTATAATCCATTCTTTTATAATAGTAGTTATAACTTATAATAACAAGAATGTTGATAAATTATATCTGATACAATATAACTTTTGTTATCATAAATATAATTTATATTAGAAAAGGATGCTACGCAAGCGCCACAAAAAAAGACCTGATATTTATCAGGTCTTTTTTTATTGAAAATTATTAATTCTAAATATTTAGAACAAATCCGCCTTTATCTGCATTTTGAAGTTTTTCGCCTTCGATTTTTGCACGCAGATTTTTAATGTATTTATAAACATAATCTCTTGGCAAATCCAGCAATGCTGCAAGGTCTTTAGCATAAACTATCTGGTTTTTGTGCTGAGCAAAGTGATCAAAAACTTTTTGCTCTCTGTCTGTTAAAGCTTTTTTAAATACAATTCTAACTTCTTCTCTAAGATTATCCGCAGGAATTTCTTCTTTTATAACAGATTTAGTAACAGCTTTTTTCGTTTTAGTTTCTGTTTTCACTGTAGTTTTAGGAGCTTTTTTGGCAGCACTTTTTTCGGCTTTGAGCTTAGCCGGTTTTGCAGAAGTCGCATTAACCGGAGTAACATCATCATCAATTTCAAGTTTTAACTTAGAAATAGAGAAAGGTGATGGTGAGATTTCCTGTTCTCTGTCAAAAGCCCGCTGGGCAATTGTGCTTATACGTTCGCCCTTGGTTTGAACCCAATCCTCTGTTGTTGACATAACCGGCTGACCTTTTAAAACAATATCAATTAAATCATTAGTCGGTTTTGCTTCTTCTATCTTTTTCCCTAATCTGGCAGCGAATTCTTCCAACGTAATCTTTTCTAATGAGCTTCTCCATTGTTTAATCTCTTCCTTGCTCAAATATTCAGACATTAATAAATCTCCTTAAACTGTATGTATAATCTCTGTACATTCTTTAATGTAGCACAAACCATGCCGAATAGTTCAAAATGTTTCATAAAGTAAATTTTTATTTTTTATTGTAAAAATAATTAAATCTTCATTTAGTATTTTGTACTGTTTAAGAGATTATAATTAATTACATTTTTTCTTGCCATTCCAGCTTAAGTCATTGCATCTAAGATAATCCATGTTTTCCTGATAAATTACCCAACCTGCGCAGCCGTAGCCGTTCTTTCTGTCTTTATTTTTTAGGGAGCACATTGTATCAAAAGAAAAGTTTACAGGAGCGTCTGGTATTCCATAAGGATATATTTTGGTTCCGGTGAGCCCGAATACAAATATGTCTTCACCTAATTTATTCGGATTTTTTGAGCCGTTTAAGTCCACATAAATTTCACCGTATTTAGTATTATAATTTGTGCCTGTAAACCAGAGGTGAATTATTGAACTTCCGTCAGCAAGCACTAGATGCGGAAGAAATTTCGCATATTCAACTATATGCGCTGTTCCGTCTAAAGAATATATACTGTAAGGTGATTTTTCACAGCTCGCATCTCCAAATTCACAGAATTTGGTTACCTTAAGATAAGGTTTTATGTTCTTAATAAATGTATTTTTGAACCCATTTGCAGCTTCTGCGTCAGTGTTATCATTATTTGAAATACCCCAGTCGTCAAGCGCTCCATGTTCGTTATAGGCTAAAAGAAACGCATTACTCATTACGCTGTAAAATTTTTTTAATTGAGATACCGTTTGTTTTTCTCTATGCGACTGAATAAGTGCAGGTAATGTCATAGCAGCAACAATACCGATAATACCAAGAGTAATTAAAACTTCCGCTAAAGTAAACGCAGATTTACGGGTTAATCCCAAAGCGTAAAAAAGCCCGCCGGCGTTAACTAAGCCCCCCCCCCTTTGTGTAAAATTCAGTCATTTCAATTGTTTGCATATATTTTGTTCTCCTTTCTTTTATGCCAGAATACCTGAATCCAGCAATTTCTGTACTTCATCGTTCATAATTTTATGAATTTCTTTAATAGATTTTGTGCCGTCAATGCTTATAAAATTATATTCTGATTTCATCTGGTTGTATTGTTCCAGACATTTATTCTGGTAAATTTCAAAACTCTTATAAAAATCTGTTGAAAATCCGACATCTCTGCCGCTTTCATAAAAATCAAGACCGGTTGTTCCGATAATCCTTTTCAAAAGAATATCTACAGGCATATCCAGATAAAATACCAGATCAGGCTCCGGTGCGTATTCATATAAATTTTTAACCCATTCAATATTCTGGCCTCTTACAACATCACGCGCCAGTGCAGTGTAAAAATACCTGTCAAGCAAAACAATAAAACCTGACTGTAATGCCGGAATAATCTGGTTTTCCAAACGGTCTGCAAAATCTGCTGCATACAAAAGACTGTATGTTGTTGCGTTTAAAAGGTTTCTATCTTTTGCATCATCAATAACATTTGCAATCAGCCTGGACGTTTTCCATTCAGAAACCATAACTCCATATGATTTATCCTGCAATGACCGTTTTAAAAGTTCCAGCTGTGTAGATTTGCCGGAGCCGTCTGTTCCTTCTATTACTACTAAAAGTCCTTCATATCCGTTTTTTGTTTTTGCAGTCATTATTTTACCTCAATACCTTTTTCTTTTAAAACTTCCTTGAGCATTTGCCTGATTTTAATCTGTTTTGAGTGAATGGAATCTGTTGCGTTGAGTTTTACAAGCCCGAATTCATCAACCATTTTTTGATATTCTTTAATTACTCTTCCCTGAAATATAAGGTAGCTTTCGTACGGGTCATTACTTAATTTTAAATCCATACCGGCTTCGTAAAATTTCGGAGCCCGGTTAGAGCAAATTCTCTCCATTGCTGTTTGAGGTTCTATGTCAAAATAAATTGCCAGATCCGGTTTATAAGCAAAATCATAAACTTTTCTTACCCAGTTTGCATCAACTCCTCTTGCAACGTCTCTTGCGAAAGCTGTGTAAGCATATCTGTCGGCAAGAACTATAAAACCTGCTTTCAGCGCCGGTGCAATTACCTGTTTTGCCCTGTCGGCAAAATCAACTGCGTGCAGAAGAGAAAATGTTCTTGGAGAAAGCATATTTTTCTTTTTGGCAAGCTTGGTTGTCTGGGATATAAGTTCTGAAGAATTCCATTCTGTGAAAATTACATCCTGTCCGATTGACTTTAGCCAATCTCTTAAAAGTGTAATTTGTGTTGATTTTCCGGATCCGTCAATCCCTTCAACACAGACAAGCGTACCTTTCAAATTATGTTTTTCAGTTAATCTTCCCAATTTTTTCTCCTTAGTTTTTTTCAAGCAGGGCTACATTAATTTTCCCGAATTTTGCGGACAGATTGTCAACAAGATGTATAAAGTATAATTCCGGCTCTAAATCCTTTTCACCTAAATCAATGATTGCACCCCAATCACTTCTACCATGATGTGCTGCTATCATTCTGGCTATTTCTTTAAAACCTTCTGCCATACACATTGAAAATCCGTATTGCGAGTGTGAAATCCATTCTTTTCTGAAATGTTCGTCATAATCTATTATACCGGATTCTGTATCAATTGTATATTCAAAGATTTTCCCTATATCATGAAGTATACACGCTGCAAGGATATTGTCCCTGTTAAATTTATAATCGGACATATCCATATTTTTTTCTGCAATTTTCAAACATTCAAGCGTGTGAACCATAAGCCCGCCGATGTAGTTATGGTGCATTACTTTAGCAGCAGGCATAATTTTAATTCGGTCCTTGTGCTCCATAAAAAACATTGTGAGAAATGAGTTTAGTTTTTCGTCTTTTATCTTATCAAAATATGATGTAAGTTCGGCATAAACTTTTTCACGCTCAGCCTCATCTAATCCTGTTTTGGCTTCTTTGATAAGTTCGACTGAAGACACAAGGCAGTTGTTGAATTTTTCGTTAAAGGATGCTGACACCAGCCGCAGCTGGTTTCCGCATCTGAAAACTTTGCTGTCTATGCGGTTGAGTGTTTCTTCCCATAAAATACAGTTAAGCACAGAGTTGTCTTCTGTATTTTTTAATTGAAGTTTTCCCATTTTTGTTCCGGCTTTTGTGTCGCCTATTGAAAATACTACTACTTCGTAAATTGAATCTGTATTGAACATGTTTTTTCCTTTTTTACTTCTCGTCCATCGGGCAACCTCAGCACAAGAGATACTGTGTTACAAACCCGCCGTTTCCTGTTCCATTATGTATAATTAAGCAAGGCAAAGGCGGGATAGAACGGGCTGCTAATTCCTGTTCTTATCAATAATTTTATTTTTTGTCCCCCAGACAAAAGATGAGCGTATTTCTTCGCCTACTTTTTCTATGAGGTGGTCTGCATTTTCTTTTCTTAATTCATTAAATTTTTTGCATCCTGAATTCATTTCATTCAAAAATTCATCAGCAAATGCACCGTTTTGAATATCTTTTAATAATGCTTTCATAGCCTGTCTGGACTGATCGCCGATAACTTTAGGTCCGCGTGTCATATCTCCGTATTCAGCGGTGTTGGAAATTGAATATCTCATATCGGCAAGCCCGCCCTGATTAATCAAATCAACAAGAAGCTTCATCTCATGCAGAACTTCAAAATATGCCATATAAGGTGAATATCCTGCTTCAACAAGAGTTTCAAAACCTGCCTTGATGAGTGCGGAAACTCCGCCGCAAATTACAGCCTGTTCCCCGAAAAGGTCTGTTTCTGTTTCTTCTTTAAATGTTGTTTCAATGATGCCGGCACGTCCTGCACCGATTGCAGAAGCGTATGAAAGAGCAATTTCTTTTGAGTCGCCTGAAGGGTCTTGATATATTGCAATTAGAGAAGGAACACCTTTTCCTTCCAGATACTCGCTTCTAACGGTATGCCCCGGACCTTTTGGTGCAACCATAATGACGTTTACATCCTCAGGTGCAACAATTTTTTTATAATGTATATTAAAGCCATGTGAGAACATCAGATACTGACCTTTTTTAAGGTAAGGTTTTATCTGTTCTTCGTAAACTTTTGATTGTATTTCATCCGGTATTAATATTTGTACAATATCAGCCCATTTAACGGCATCTTCAATATTCATTGTTTTGAAGCCGTAATCCTTTGCTTTCACATCGGATTTACCGCCAAGACGAAGCCCCAGAACAACATCGCAGCCGCTGTCTTTCAGGTTTGTGGACTGCCCGTAGCCTTGAGAGCCGAAGCCTATGATTGCAATCTTTTTAGTTTTAATTAAATCCCTGTTAATATCTTTATCAAGATAAATTTTTAGTTCATCCATAGAAACCTTCTTTGTGTTAAATATTTCGTCATCCAATTTTAACACAAAGGAAAATGTTTTTACAAATGCATTTTTGAGATTTTATATGATTTTACTCTGATATATTTAAGTTCATATCCTAAAATCAGGATGGGTAATTACAAATGGTGATATGACTATCTGCATTGTAACGATTTAGATTTTAATACTAAAATAAAATGCAAGGATTAGTTTACTGTTTCGCCAAGTAAAAATACCTGTAGAACATTTTCCTGCTGTTTTACAGGTCTGTAAAAATCTTTTATCAATACACATTTTGTCTGAATACAATCTAAATTTCTTTCGTGCAGATATTTTTCAAAGCCATCAGCAGTTTTTGTGTACTGTCTGTGTTTTATATAAGCGTTAAAATCGGTTTTCCTGCGCGAAATTTCGCTGAGTGCAAAGTTTATAACTTCATCGTAAGAAATATGGTAGCCGTCATTGGTTGAAATATCTATTGTGAAATTCCTATGGTCTGTTGTAGTAATTGAAAGATATGCTATAATTCTATGTGTCATTGGATCTTCCAGAACATATCTGTTTTTATAAAAGTTAACCAGACCTGCAAAAAACGGTTCTTTGTATTCCTGTTTTATCCTTTCCATAGATGGTTTGTATAGAGTATTCAGTTCACTGTTGTAAAGTCTTGCAACATCAGGCGCGTCAGAGTTTTGACAGTATCTGAATGACGCTTTCTGAGGCTCGCGGGGCGTGAAATTCTTTAATTCCCATAAGTTTTCATAAGAACACTGGCGAAAACCGCAGCCGTTTAAAAATAAATTCAGCAGCTCCTCATGCGTCTGGTCAACGTTTGCACAGAAAGATACTGCACCTTTTGCGCCGTATCTCGCAATGATAAATTCTACAAGCTGTTTGCCGGCATCGTATGAGTTTTGCTGGAAGATTAATTTTGTAATATTTATTTTATATGGATTGCCTCTGGTTGGTACAACCGTAATCAATCCCATGATTTCATCATTATCTGAGAGAATATAAGTTTCCGGCATAAATTTATATTTTAGAGGAACAAGCCCGTTTATTGCAATTAATGCCTCGTTATTCAACTCATGCTGAAATCTGGTAGTATCTCCGTTGCCCAGATGTTCTATCATTTTATTTATTTTTGGAATATCAAAGCAGGTTAGTCTTTTTATCCTCGTCATTCTCTCACCTATTTGTGAAATATTAAATTATATTCTTATTATATAATTTTTTTTGCCAGTCCGCAAGGTTTGTGTTAAAATTTTTGGCGAAGAGGAAGATATGAAAATAGCAGTTATTGATAACGATAAGATTACTAACCGAAATGTTGAAGATATAAAATTAGAAGATCGTAAAGGCGCAATTGTAAAGGTTTTGGGATGCGGACTTTGCGGCTCTGATATTGTTAAATTCAGAGAGAAAATTTCTAAAAACGGAACTGTTCTTGGGCACGAAATTGTTGCTCAGATTGTGGAAATTAATTCTGATACAGATTTTAAATCCGGCGATAAAATTGTAACTTCCCATCATATTCCATGCGGAAATTGCAATTACTGTAAACATGGAAATGTTTCAATGTGCACTCATTTTAAGAGCACAAATATAAGACCGGGAGGTTTCAGCGAACTAGTTTATGTATCAGATGAACACTTAAAAAATGTCGCATATAAAATTCCTGAAAATCTCACAGAAGTTGAGGCTTCTTTTTATGAACCGCTTGGCTGTTGTGTGAGAGCTGTCAAAAGAGCAAATTTAATGAAAAATTCTACAGTGCTTGTTGTCGGTCTCGGGTCTATCGGAATTTTGATGTCACAGGCTTTGAAAGCTTTTGGAATGAATGTTACAGGCTGTGATTTACTGCCTGAGAGGATTAATTTTCTCAAAAACTTAGGTATAGATGCAGCCGATTCAAGAGAACTCCCTGAAAATCCTGAGTTTGACGCAATATTTATGACATCGGGAGCAGATAAAGCGCTTGAAGTTGCGCTGAAGGCTGTTAGAAACGGAGGAACTATTCTTGTGTTCTCAAGTACTCCTAAAAACACAGGGTATCCGAATAATGAAATTTATTACAGAGAACTTACGGTTTTAGGAAGTTATTCACCAGCACCGGTTGATTTAAAAGATTCGTTGAAACTTCTGGAAGAAGGAAAAGTAATTGTAAAAAATATTTCTACAGAATATTCAATGGATAAAATTCAACAAGCTTTTGATGATACAATAACTAATAAAATTATGAAAGCTTATATTAAGATTAACGATTAATAAAGAAAGGCTGCACCGGTTTTGACCTGTGCTGTATTAGAAAATGCGCGCAATACAATATTACGGACCACTGGATATAAAACTTGAAAATGTAATGGTTAAACCTCCTGAAGAGGGTGAGGTTGTTGTAAAAGTTATTTCTGCTTTGACCTGCGGTACTGATGTAAAGACTTTTCGCCGCGGTCATCCTGTGCTTATAAAAAATATTCCGTCAGGGTTTGGACACGAATTTGCCGGTATTGTTGAAAAAGTAGGAAAAGGTGTTGAAAATGTTAAAGCGGGTGACAGGGTTGTTGCTGCAAATTCTGCACCATGCGGAGAATGTTTTTACTGCAAGAGAGAGGAATATAATCTTTGTGAAAACCTTGATTTGCTAAATGGCGCTTATGCAGAATATATTACAGTTCCTGCTCGTATAGTTAAGAAAAATATGCTTATATTGCCGGAGGGATTGAGCTTTGATAAAGCCGCATTTTGTGAACCTCTTGCAAATGTGGTTCACGGGGTCGAAAGAACAGGTATTAAACCCGGCCAGACTGTCGGGATTATTGGTATTGGACCGATTGGGCTTATGTTTGCACGTCTTGCTAAGCTAAAGGGAGCAAATGTTATCGTTGCCGGTAGAAATCCTTTAAAGTTAAAAATGGCTGAGGAATTTGCCAGGGCTGATGAAATTGTTGATTTGACTAAGTACCCTAATCCTGAAAAAATCTTTACTGAATTTACAGAAGAGCATAAAGGGCTGGATGTTGCAGTTGAGTGTGTCGGGCTGCCGGAAATCTGGGAGAGAATCTTCTCCTGTGTAAGACCCGGCGGAACAGTTCACTTTTTCGGCGGCTGCAAATCCGGGTCAACTGTTACTTTTGATACTACTAAAATGCACTACGGAGATATTAGGCTTATGAGTGTATTCCACCATACTCCAAAATATTTCAGAATGGCTCTGGATTATATCGCATCAGGTGATGTCGAAGTTGAAAAGCTTATTACGGCAACTATCGGACTCGATAAGATTGAATGGGCTATGCAGCAGCACATTGACGGCAAAGCCATAAAATTCCTTGTAAAACCTTGGCAGCAGTAATCCTTTAGCTGATGCCGCTATTGTATCCTTTGCAAAATCCTGCGGACTGAGCGGTGGAAGGTTTTGGGGGATGCCGCTATTTGTCATATTCTGTTGTTTTGAATATGCCGTACGTCTTGTTTAAATCTTTATATAATTCAAAAACAATTCTGCGTTTGTTATCCTCTATTATAAATCCCTCCAGCGGAGTTTTAGGTGAGATTTCCATTATTGAATAATTATCTTTGTCTTTTGATAAACTTTTCTCAAGCCAGTCCGGAATATAATATAACGGTCTACCGGGTTCGCAGATTGGGGTGTCGTGAAGATTTGGATCGTAATTTGCTTTTGAGGCCTGACAGTAAAACCACAGGTCAACGTTTTCATTTTGTATATAGGGCAAAATCCTTTTATCTGCGCTGTTGTATAAAATTATCCTGCTTTTTTTTAGTTTCTTATCCTGTAAAATTATGTCAGACAAATATTTTGAGCCGGAATGGAAATATGCCGGCGCATAGTTTAAATGTGTTATAATCTGGCTTATAAATAATATCGCCAATGCAATTTCTGTAAATTTAACAAGTTTCCCGTCAGGAAAGTTATTTTTTGCCAGCCAGAAGCTTATTAATGTGTAAATATATAAAAATACATAGTGATGGGCAAAACCTGCATATAAATGGGTAAATATGAAGAGCATTGTTCCAATTGTATAAGCAAAAAAGAATAATGCTTTTTTATCCTTAAACAAATAAACCGGTAAGAATAGTAAAACAGATATAGCTCCTATAATTGCCGTAATATTGGAAAGTGGCAGCGGTCCTATGAAAAATTCAGTAAAGTTTTCGATAAAATGAATATTGTTGCCAAGTATTCCGGAATTTGAACCTCCAAGCTGCCATAATATCATACAGGCACCAACAGCCATTATGATAAAAGCAATAGTAAAATCTTTTCGGCTGACTTTATCGGACAATGCTCCTTTTATTAAATCAAAGGCAAACAAAAACCCAAATGCACTTGCGCCTATCAGTGCCATTACGCTGGTGTTGGCGCACAAACTGACAAGTGATGCAAATATAAGCGGATGTTTCAGCTTTTTGTTAAACAAATCAGTTAACAGAAAAAGCATAATTACACCGATTGCATAGCATCTGGCATTTACAGGAAACAATGCAAAAAACGGGAAAGAGAATGTTACAACAGTTTTAGTAAAGTTATTAAACGGAGCCCTTTTCCACATAAAAATTACACTGGCAAGTGCAAAAATATAATTGATAATCATCATTGGCCAAGGATACCATAAATTAGCTTTAGCAAACGGCATTATTAGAAGATACCAGATAAAAGTGTGACCTTCAATTCTCATCAAATCTATTATCTCTTTTAAATTCAGCTGTTCAGCAACAGTCCATGCGTGTGCCTCATCATACCATGGCTGGTGAAAAATGAGTCTTACAACTGTAACAATTATATATATTGATATTACTGTTATAAATAACTTACTATTTTTTAACTTCATGGTATTCTTTTTCCGTATTTACTTTCCAGAGAATTTCTTTATCAAGATTTCCTTTGATAACATTCACAGCTTCAATTCCGCTAAGCATAGAATGATCCATGTTATTGTATTTGTGCTGCCCGTTTCTTCCTATGCAGTACAAGTTATCAATTTTATTCAGGTACGCTTTTACCTCATCGAAATGCTTGTAAACTCCGAAGTATGCCGGATAAGCTTTTTTAACTCTCACTCTAACACTGTCGAGAATGTCGTCTTTGCGCGTAATACTAAGTTTTTCAAGTTCTGAAACTGCAAAATCAAGCATTTCTTTTTCCGGTTTTTCCCACAATTCATCGCCCTCGTTACAGAAATATTCAAGGCTTATAAATACTTTATTCTCAAAATCTTTTACAAGATAAGGCGACCAGTTGTTCATAATCTGAAGTCTGCCTGCTGTTATATCATCCTCCTGAATATAAATCCAGCTGTCCGGACAAATATTATTAATTGTAGGTATTTTGGTATTATTTTCCAAATTTATTTTATTACAGTAAAAACCTGTCAAAATATAATCTCTGTATGGCAAATCTTTTGCAATTGCAGAAATTTCCTGAGGAACATTTCCGCCTAAACCAGCAACAAGGTCTTTTACAGGCATTGAGGAGATGTAGTAATCCCCTGAAAATTCTGCATAATCACAGTGATTATGCGATTGCGAACTTTGTCCGCAATCGGTAACTGCTTTAACCGCTCTTATACGGCTGCCGTCAAATGAAAACTCACAAACCCTTGTATTAAAATGGATTTCGCCTCCCATTTTAATAATTTCATCTGCCATAAATTCCCATACCTGTCCGCAGCCAAATTTAGGATAAAAATATTCTTCTATTAGAGAAGTTTCTTTTTCTTTATTTGAAATTAATTTTAATGGTGATAAGAGTGCGTTAATTACGGCTTTTGAAAGTGATAACCCTTTAATTCGCTGTTCACCCCACTCTTTTGATATTTCAGACGGATGAAGCCCCCAGACTTTCTGTGTGTATTTTTCAAAAAACATCTTATAAAGGACTTTGCCGAAACGGTTAATCATAAAGTCCTCAAGCGTGGTTTCAGGAACTTTATGAACACATGATTTTAAATAGCTCATTCCTGCTTTGAACGTTCTGCCAAGTCCCATGTTTAAAATTGTGGAAGCCTTCAGACTTATCGGATAATCAAAAAACTTTCTTAGATAATATATTCTTGAAACACGTTTGCGTTTTAGCATAACTCTGTCTGTTTCATCTGGATCAGGTCCTGTTTGCGATACTGTAATTTCTCTGTGTAAAATTTTGTCATCAATAGGAGGTTTGCCCTGAAGCGGAAGTATTTCTTCCCAAAAGTCAAGTATCTCCTGATTTTTTGAAAAAAGTCTATGCCCGCCTAAGTCAATCCCGTTTCCATTATAATGAACAGTTCTTGAAATTCCGCCGACACAATCCAGCTCTTCTAATATAACCGGCTTTATATCATCAGTATTTTTTAATAAATAATATGCCGCACTTAATCCTGCAGGTCCGGCTCCGATTATAATTGCAGTCTTCTCTCTATTCTTATTCCCCATAACTTTTCTCCCTGAAAGAATTATACTATAAAAAACTAAAAAAGACCGGTTTGTAAACCGGTCTTTAACATAAAGCTCTCTTTATTTCTTGCAGAAAAAACACTTACTTAACAGCTGCAAGTCCTGTTTTAATACCTGCATCAGCATTAATGCTTTTTGCAGATGCTATCGCCATACTGCGGCGTCTTCTCGCTCCTCTTAATATAAATTCCACACTGTCGCATACATTACACGAAGGTGATACAATCTTTTTCAACATATATAAATTTCTCCTTAGATTTCTGATTACATTATTTATATCGGCAGTACTTATAAAAATCTTTAGTAAAAATGTTAAGTTGTAAAGAAATGTAAATATGACTTCTGCAATGCCGGAAATTCAGTTATACTCTGAGATAGGATAGGATAGGATAGGATGGGGTGGGCGGATAGCAATCTTTTCAGGCAAAACTTCTTTATAAAAATAGAACATAAGCTTGGAAAGGAGTTAAGTATGTCAATTACAGTCGGGGATATTTATACTGCATTCCCCAGTTTTAAGCCGGAAGATATGATTAAGCTGTGTAATGGCAACAAAAATCTAAACGGCAGAACAGAAGTTTCCTTATCAAATATTGCAGCTTTTGGAAATGATGAATTATCGGTGTTTGCTGCCAAAAGAGAAGGCAAAACCTACACAAATCTGCTGTCTAAAGATAAGCGGACAGAACTTAATCAGGAGGCGGGAATAGTTGATAAAAATCAGGATAAGACGGCAGCTTCCGCTAGTAAACAGTCCGCGGGGGCAATCCCTATGAACACAAGTGTTTTTGATATTGCACCAAAGAAAAATCAGTATGTATAACAAAAAGCTCCCGTAATAAACGGGAGCTTTTTGAATATTGTTTTAAAACTACACAGCGTAAACACTAACCTGTTTTCTGTCGCGTCTGTGTGCTTCAAATTTAACTTCGCCGTCAATAAGAGCGAATAAAGTATCATCTGAACCGATACCAACATTATTTCCAGGGTGGATTTTTGTTCCTCTCTGGCGAACAAGAATGTTGCCGGCTTTAACGGTTTCACCGCCGAATTTCTTAACGCCTAAACGCTTCGCTTCGGAGTCACGACCGTTACGGGTAGATCCCATACCTTTCTTATGTGCCATTTTATTTCTCCTTTGTTTAATTTAGCTTACAGTTAATTAAGTTTCGCCTTCCGGCGATATTTGCGGTTTTGCCTTTCCGGTCTGAGCTGACCAAATGCAAACGGGTAATTTTTATTTATTCCCGTACCGCATATGTTTTTAGATACTTACGCTTCAGCGTTTTCAGTTGATTCAGCGGCTTTCTTCTGGGCAGAAGTTCTGATTTTGTTAATCATAACTCTTGTAAAGCCTTGTCTGTGTCCTTGTTTTTTTCTGTAGCCTTTTTTAGGTCTTTGTTTGTAAACGATAACTTTTTTAGATTTATCAATAGCAAGAACAGTTCCTTCTACAGAAGCGCCTGCAACATAAGGCTGTCCTACTTTTGATTTTTTACCGTTAACTAACATAACGATTTTGTCAAAAACTACTTTGCTGTCTTTTTCAGCATCCAGCAATTCTACTTCAACGTAGCGTCCTTCTTCAACGGGGTATTGTTTTCCGCCGGTTTCTACAATTGCGTACATGTGTCTTTTCCTTTCAATTGCGGGTTTCGTAATCCTTTTGGATATTTATTAAACGATTTACCCATAGTAATACGTACATATATTATCTTTTGCTAAAGCCCGCATGTCAAGTAGTATTAATATTTATTAACTTTTTACTCATATGTTTTTTTTGAAGTATCATAATAATATGATGTTTAATTTGGATGAGATTATTGAGGCTTCGGGAGCTGAATTAATTAAGAATACTTCTGATAGTGATGATTTTAATATTTCTACAGATACCCGCACTATAAATAAGGGAGATTTATACCTGCCTTTAAAGGGCGCCAGTTTTGACGGAGAAAATTTCCTTTCCCAGGCTGTGGATAAAGGTGCAGCTGGATGTTTTATTACAAAGGATGACTATCCTGAGGATGCAAAGATTGTTTTGAAAGTTAAGGATACATTGAGTGCTTATCTTTCTCTTGCACAATTTTTAAGGAGAAAATATAACCCTAAAACTATAGCAGTTACCGGGAGTTCAGGAAAAACCACAACAAAGGAGATAATTTTTTCTGTGCTGGATGAGAAGTTTAAAACTCATAAGACTTTTTCAAATCATAATAATGAAATAGGGTTTTGCGAAACTTTAATGAATATGCCGCAGGATTGCCAGATCTTGATAGTTGAAATGGGAATGCGCGGGCTTGGCGAAATTGAGCTTCTTTCAAAGTATGCAGAACCGGACTTTGCGGTAATTACTAATGCCGGCTCTGCCCACATAGGACGCCTTGGAAGCCTTGATAATATTGCAAAAGCCAAAAGCGAAATTGTAAAGTACCTCAAAAAAGACGGAACATTTATTTCCCAAAATAACGAAAGAATTAAAAAGTTTGCCGTATTTGAGGGTGAAAAAATTTATTATTCCCTGGATGAGGTTAATATTATAGACAGAAAGCCTTCTTATTCAAAATTTTTATATAAAGGCAGAGAGTATGAACTTAATGTAGAAGGTGATTATAATATAGAAAACTCACTTGCTGCTATAAATTTAGGTTATAAGCTGGGAATGGAGTATGATGAAATCCGCAGGGGGCTTGCAGCTTACAAACCTATTGAAAAGCGCTGGGAAATACTAGATGCCGGCAGATATAAGGTTATAAACGACAGCTATAATGCTAATCCGGAATCTATGAAAGCTGCTGTTTCAACATTCCTTCAGCATTATAAGCATCCGGTTGTTGTTCTTGGCGATATGGGAGAGCTCGGCGATATGGAAGATGAGCTTCATATTGAAGTAGGCAGATACCTTGCCGGGTTAAGTTACGGAAAAGATGCAAAGTATCTTACTGTAGGACGGCTTGCGCGTGAGATAGGTGATGAACTTGATGCGAAAGGCTTTTTTGTAAAGAATTTTGAAAATAACAGAGAAGTTTCAGATTATATTATTGATAGTATAGATGTTGGTACTACAATATTTCTGAAAGCTTCAAGAAGTATGAAGTTTGAGGAAATTATAGATTTTATCAAGGGAGAAATTAAAGTATGATTATGATTGCTGTGGCATTCCTGTTAGCAATGATTTTATGTCTGCTTTTCGGTGTGCCTTATATAGATTTTTTGAAGAAAAAAATGATTGGTCAGTATGTTAAAGACTGCGCGCCGGAAAACCACGCGAAGAAGCAGGGAACTCCTACTACAGGCGGAGTATTTATTATTTTTGCAATTATAATTGCATCAATAATTGCGCTTTTGCTTGCACAGCGTTTTGATACCGAAGCTATTATAATACTTATTACTCTCTTGTTTTATACTTTTGCAGGTTTTCAGGACGATTATCTTAAAATTAAAGGACATGCAAATGACGGATTAAGTGCGAGGGGAAAACTTTTAAGGCAAATCGCCATCGCATTATTACCGACAATGTATGTTGTTATCAGCGGAAAAGGCGGATGTGAATTCTCAATTCTTTCGCATACCTTTGATTTAAAATGGTTTTATCCGTTTCTGGCAGTGTTTATAATAACAGGAGCGTCAAATGCCTACAATCTTACTGACGGACTAGACGGGCTTGCTGCATCAACCGGAGTGTTCTCTTTTGCAGCCTGTTCAATAATTGCTTTGTTCAGCGGACATCCGCAGGTTGCAATTGTTGCTGCTGCTGTTGCCGGTGCTTTATTCGGCTTTTTAAGATATAACAAGCCTAAGGCGCAGGTGTTTATGGGAGATACCGGCTCGCTTGCCATAGGCGGACTTCTTGGTACTCTGGCTGTTATGGGTAAGTTTGAATTTCTTTTGATATTTTTAGGCGGAGTTTTTGTTATGGAAACTTTGTCTGTAATTATCCAGGTTTTCAGTTTTAAAACTACCGGAAAAAGAGTGTTTAAAATGGCGCCTGTTCACCATCATTTTGAGTTGTGCGGATGGAGTGAAAAGAAGGTTGTTGCTGTGTTTGCTTTTGTATCAGCGTTGCTTTCTTTGACTGCACTTGTTTTATTTTATTTAACAAATAGAGGTATTTTATAATGTCAAACTGGTTTGATAAAAAAGTTTTGGTTTTAGGTCTATCAAAAAGCGGTATTGCTGCCGCAAAGTATCTCAACAAACATGGTGCAGATGTTTATATAACAGAATATCGTGCAGAAAAACCCGGGGATAATGAAATACTTCAAGAGTTACGTGCATTAGATATAAAAATTGAAATGGGCGGTCACAGCGATGAATTTATAAAAGATGCTTATATAGCGGTGACAAGCCCGGGAATTCCGCCGCATAGTGACTTAATGAAACGTTTGAAAGAAGCAAAAGTTCATGTAATTTCCGAGGTTGAACTTGCGTTTTTACAAACAGGCAAACCTTTTATAGCTATTACAGGAACAAATGGCAAGACAACAACAACAGCTTTGACTGCGCATATTTTAAGCAGTGAATATAATGCTGTGCCTTGCGGGAACTATGGAAAGCCGCCATGTGACTTGCTTGATGATGATAAAATTGATTATTTTGTATGTGAGTGCAGTTCATTCCAGCTTGAATATTCTCCGGCTTTTCAACCTCAGATTTCTGTTTGGACAAATTTTACACCTGATCACATTGACTGGCATCAGGGATTGGATAATTATTTCAAAGCAAAGTCAAGAATTTTTAAATCTCCGCAAACTCCTGCATTTTCTGTTTTAAATGTAAAAGATGAAAAACTCAAAGAGTTTGCAAAAGAAGCCGGCGGAACAGTATTCTTTTTCGGAGCAGAGGAGGGCGATAACTGCTGTTACGTGAAAGATAATGCAATCTGCTTTAAACGCAATGGTGAGGAAGAGTATATTATTGATTTGAGCGACTGCCCGTTAATCGGTGAACATAATTATCAGAATATTGAATGTTCTGTTATCTGTGCAAAGCTTGAGGGTATCTCTACTGAGAATATAAGAAATTCCATAATTTCATTTATTGTACCGGAGCACAGGCTTGAAAAATGCGGAGAAAAGGACGGTATTACATTCTACAATGACTCAAAAGCAACAAATCCTGAAGCTTCAATTGTTGCAATTAATTCTTTTAATAACTGCGATGTTGCACTTATTGCGGGCGGCAGGGATAAAAATACTGATTTAAAAGAGTTTTGCGATTCCATTAAAAAGCATATTAAGACTGTAATTCTTATTGGAGAAGCTGCTGACAGGTTTGAAGAAAATTTAAGAAATAACGGATTTGATAATATTTTCAGAGAAGTTTCATTGCAGTCTGCGATTGATAAGGCCGTTGAATTAAAGCCGGATGTGGTTTTGCTTTCACCGGCATGTGCAAGTTTTGATATGTTCAGCGGCTACGAGGAGAGAGGAAAGGTATTCAAGGAATATGTCTTATCAAAGATCGGATAGGTACAACGAAGCATATAACCGTCACCCGATACAGAGCATTATTGTTTCTGCACCGGATAAAACACTGCTAATTACTGTGGCATTCCTTGTAATAATAGGGTTTCTGGCTATTTTCTCTGCCTCCGCCCCAAAATGTATTGATGAAGGAGGCAATCCTGCACAGTTTTTAATAAAACAATTTTTGTGTTTTATTGTCGGTTTTATCGGATTGAAGTTCTTTTCTAACTTTGATTATAAAAAACTCTCGGACTGGAATATGGTTTTTGCAGGAATTGTTCTGCTTCTGCTCGTTCTGGTAGACTTTACACCGCTTGGGGTGACTGTTAACGGAGCAAAAAGATGGATTAATATCTTAGGGTTTCAGCTTCAGCCGTCTGAATTTGCAAAGCCTGCTGTTGTTTTGCTGCTGGCTTCTGCTTTAAAAAAGGATGCTAACCTTATAGATCAGAATAAGTGGGTTTCAGCCTTTATTCCTATCCTTATTATGATAGGCTTCATCTTTGTTCAGCCGAACTTAAGTATGGTAATCCTGCTTTTATCAACTTCTGTTGTAATGTTTCTTGCGGCGGGCGGGTCTTTGAAGTTGTTTTTCAGCTGCCTTTCAGCTATGGTTGTTACTGTAATTGTTGCTGCAACCACAATTATTAAACCTTATCAGATGCAGCGTATCACCACATGGCGGCATCCTGAGCTTGACCCGCAGGGAGCAGGTTATAATATTATCCAGTCGCTGATTGCGTTTGCATCAGGCGGGTTTACAGGCGTGGGGTACGGCGGCTCTATACAGAAGCTTTCCTACCTCCCGGAGTGTCATACAGACTTTATTTTCGCAATAATTGCAGAGGAAATGGGCTGGGTTGGCTGTGTTTTGATTATAGGATTATTCTGGACATTAATACACAGAGGCTTTTTGATTGCTGCAAGATGTCCTGATATGTACGGCAAGCTTCTTGCTGTAGGAATAACTTTTTCTATAGGGTTTCAGGCATTTTTGAATATCAGTGTTGCAAGTTCTTTCTTCCCTACTACCGGTGTTCCTCTTCCTTTTATCAGTTACGGCGGTTCATCTCTAATCGTGTCTTTATGTATGATAGGAATTTTGCTTAATATTTCAAAGAAGAGAATTAAAAAGATAAGGAATCATGCAAATGTCTAAACAGGTCGGAAAATATACATATTTTATAACAGGCGGCGGTACAGGAGGACATATTTATCCTGCTGTTGCGGTTGCAGATGCTTTGAGCAGCGATGAGGATACAAAAGGTCTATATTACATTGGTAATCCTGAAAATCTTGAAGCTGATATTGTAAGCAGTAAAGGCTATGAGTTTTTGCCGGTGAATGTTCATGGAATGCCGCGAAAAGCCGGTTTGGAACTTCTGAAGTGGGCTTTTCAGCTTTCCGGTGCAGTTATTAAATGTCTGAATTATATTAATTTATATAAGCCTGATGCCGTTTTTGGTACAGGCGGGTACGTTTCTGCTCCTATTCTAATTGCCTGTAAGCTTTCACATGTTCCTTATATGATGCATGATTGTGATGCTCAGCCCGGTCTTGTTACAAGAAAACTTGCGTCAGGAGCTTCTGCAATATCAGTTGCATTTGAATGTGCAAAAAATTTCATCAAAAATGAAAATATTAATATTAATGGAAATCCTATACGTCCGGGATTTAAAAATATGACTAAGTTTGAAGCGCGTCAGGCTTTAGGGCTCGGGCATAAGATTACCTTATGTATAATGGGCGGCTCGCAGGGGGCAAGGACAATTAATGATGCGGCTGTTGAAATTCTTAAAACTCTTTCTCAAAAGTATGATGTACAAATTATTTTTCAAACAGGAAAGAAAAATTTTGACAGGGTAATTGAACAGCTAATAAAATTTTATCCTGAATATGAACAGGATAAGAAGTTAATTGTTAAACCTTATTTTGATGATATGGTTACTGTTTTAAAGGCTAGTGATATTGCTGTGTCAAGAGCCGGGTCTTTAAGCTTGTCGGAAATCTGTGCAAGTGGTATCGCCCCAATTCTGGTTCCTTATCCGCATGCAGCAGCAGATCACCAGAGGAAGAATGCAAAATATATGGTAGAGCAAAATGCTGCTTTGTATCTTGAGGATAATGAAGTTACTGAAAAAACACTTTTAACTGCAATTTTATCATTGCTTACAGATAAAGAGAAACTGATTAAAATTCAGCAAGGGGCTTTAAAACTTGCCAGATATGATGGTGTTGAAAAAATAGTTTCTCAATTAAAGCATATCTGAACTATATTCTCATATTGAAAAATATTAGAATATAGATTATAATAAAAAAGCAGAGGAAAACATGATAGAATAGCTATTATATATGCTCAAACACGCTTCCGCTCTGTTCAAGCTATCGTTTTGAAAACATATATAGCTTTTCTATTATCAGAACATTAAAATCAAAAATAGAACTTTTTGATGCGAAAGTGGTGTCTGAGGCACGACACAACCTGGGTAAACGAAAATTTTATCAGGCATACTAGCGGAAGCAATAAAAACAAATAAGAAAAAATATTTGTTTTCTAGGCGATAGCGAGAGCAGGGCGAGAGCGTGCCGAAAAAAGTTTTATATTTAATCAAAAACTAAGAAAGAACAGATACAACTAAAAAGGAGATTAAGTTATGGAAAACGTAGTAATGACAAGGCTTTTCGGGGGGGGGGCAGAGTAGTTTAAGCTCCTTAAGAGGTATTGGCGCAGGTATCAAACCATTTGGCGTCGTTAAAAATAATGACCATGGATATGGGTTCACTTTGGCTGAGGTATTGATTACTCTCGGTATAATTGGTATTGTTGCATCAATGACACTGCCTGCTTTGGTGCAGAAATACCGGAATCAGGTCGTTGAAACCCGTTTAAAAAAATTTTACACAATAATGAATCAGGCTGTAACACTTTCTGAACAAAAATACGGAGAATTTCAATACTGGGGTAATTCTTTTGCAGGTTATAACAGTAAAAATATGGAAGAGTGGTATAATAAGTATTTTCGACCTTATGTAAAGACCTTAAAAACCGAGCGTGGGGATGGCGTTTTATTTGTTTATTTGGCGGACGGTTCAAAATTTAAAATATTTAATCATTATGCTCCCGGTACAGACCCGAATACTAATGTAAGTTCCATACACTTGTATTTTTATCCATATGCAAATAGAGAAACATCTATATTAGGGAAGGACTGTTTTACATTTTTTATAAATTACAATACAAATAAAAAGTGGGCGCCTATAGAACCGTATAAGTTTAGCTGGGATGGTACAAGAGAAAAGCTGATAAATGGAACCTACGGATGCAGGCTTAATAATCCTAATACTCAGCATTATTGTACTGCATTAATCCAGTATAATAACTGGAAAATTCCGGAAGATTACCCTTATAAATTTTAAAAGCTTGATAATCTTCTTCGTTTGATTTAACTTTAGGGTATGAATAATGAATACAAAGATGCAGTTGAGCTTTTGACTTCTCAGGGAAAGTTTTATATAAATCTCGGGCTGGAACGGGTTTCTTCAGTGCTGGAGCTGCTGGGAAATCCTCAAGACAGTCTGAAATATTTTCATGTTGCCGGTACCAACGGTAAAGGGTCTGTTTGTGCTGTTATTTCGTCTGTTTTAGAGGCTGCAGGCATAAAAACAGGCTTATTTACATCACCTCATTTGTTTGATTATACCGAGAGAATTAAAATTAACGGAGTTGATATATCTAAGGCAGACTTTGCCCGCCTTGTTTTTGATATATGTAAAATTGCAGATGAAAATAATATTCATCTCACAGAGTTCGAGATACTTACTGTTATGATGTTCAAATATTTTGCGGAAAACAATGTTGAAGTTGTTGTTCTTGAAACAGGTTTAGGCGGAAGATTTGATGCGACAAATGTTATAAAAGAAAATTTGTGTGCGGTTATTACACATATTGACCTTGATCATACAGAACGTCTGGGAAATACTAAAGATAAGATAGCTTTTGAAAAAGCAGGAATTATTAAAAAAGGCTGTCCGGTAGTTACCTGTGAAGGATATGAGGCTGTTAGGGATAAGGCTGATGAATGTAACTCGCTTTTACTTATGTCTGCCCCGTTTGAAGATACAACAGAACTTGCATTAAAGGGAACTTACCAGCAGGAAAACCTTTCACTCGCTCTGGCTGCCGTAAGACTTGTTTATCCTAATATTTCCGGTTCAGCAATTCTTCAAGGTCTGAGGAATGCTCGTCATCCGGGAAGATTTCAGATGCTGGAAAATTATAATATAATTGTTGACGGCGCACATAATCCGAACGGTGCACTTGCCTTAAAAGAAAGTCTTGATTTTTATTATCCTGATAAAAAACGCAGATTTGTGTTCGGGTGCCTGAAAAATAAAGATTATCCTAAAATGATGCAGATTTTATTTGAAAAGAATGATGAAATTTATCTTAACCATTTTTCCCACGCTAATTCTGCATCTTTTGAAGAGCTGAAATCTGCCTGTCCTTTTGAAGGTGCAAAAGAATTTTTATCAATTGATAATCTCCCAAAAGAAGAGCACACCATAACAATAGTGTGCGGTTCTTTATATATGATAAGTGAGGTTATTCCGCGCTCTTACCTTGACTAATCATCTCTGATATAAGGCTGTTTAGTTTTGCCGGTGTAAAGTTTGTACAGGTATTCCAGATAAGAGTATTTTTCGGTTCATTCAAAGATGGTGCAGGATAATCATTTATACAAACACCTTTCAACATATTGGTAGACCCATCAACACAAGGCTTGTAATGCGAGCAGCAGCTGCAAATTCTCAGGATAAATCCGTAGTCATCAAGTTTCATTTTTAATTCCTGCAAAGCATCTATCATTCTTATATGACTTGAGGTTGTGTATTTTTTGTTTTTAAAGATAAATCTGACTTTGCACAATCCTTTTTCTGATATAAATTCCAGTTTACAGTTCAAGTCGGCTTTACCGGTATTTACCACAACATCAACAATCATTTTTTCAGTGCCTTGGGGAAGATCTTCTGTTCCTCTTATTTTGTTTCTTATTTTTCTTACAGGCGGTAAGTTATTGATTATGTGGCAGAATGAATATAACGGGTATAAGCACAGGTAGCCTATTTCTTTGATAGTAAGTTTTGCATTTATTAAACTCAGGCAGAATGCTGCTGCAAGTATTATGAATGAAAGCAGAACAAATTTGAAATCAATAATAAATTGATAATATAGAGAATGTTTTAAAACTGCAAAATAAATGATTAAAACAAGCCATATGTTTGGATAAAGTAATGATAATGCGTGTTCTGTGAATGTAAAATTTGTTGAAAATAATTCTGGAATACAGTTTTTGAAAAGGTTTAGCCTGTATGAAAGTCTTGGCTTTCTGAAAATATAATTTGCAGAATCCACAACAGTTTGTATATTCGGATTATATGTGCAATTGAATTTAATTTTTGATAACAGCAGGCTGTATTTTAACTCTGTATCAATATCTTTAAAATCAACATCGCCGATTTGTTTTACAATTTCCTGTTTTATTATAAATACTCCGGAATCAGCCTGGGAAGCCAGTCCGAACAAAGAACGTGCTTTTCTGATAAAATTCATATGATATTTCTGGTAAGCTGCCTTAACTCTGTCAACCGGTCCAAGGTTTTTCATATCAATAATTGTTTCGCCGGATATAACATGCGCCTTTGTCAATGCCGCATTAACCGTTGTTAAAAAGTCCGGCGCAATACTTCTATCGCCATCGATAAATACATATGAATCAATTAAATCATCGTGTGAAAGCTGCTCAAGAAGTATAGAGATAGCCTGATCTTTTCCAATAGTTCCTACACCCTTTACATCGATAACATGTACAAAGCTGTCATTGACAAAGAGTTCCTGCGAGCCGTCTGAACAATTGTCCAGTATTGCAAATACTTTAAAATTGTTTATAGGATAATCCTGCATTTTTAATTCTCTAACAAGATTTTCCAGAGTGCGTTTGTTGTTATGCGAATATATAACAACTGCAAGATTATCTTTCTCCTCATACTGTGAATATCTTTTTTCACGTTTAAAAGATGTATCATTTAGGTTTCTTAATGCCAGAGCCAAAAAATACAATGTGTAAGCTGCAACGAATAAATATAATATATCCAAAATTATTTCCATACTTCATCTCCCTAATGATAACATTCTATTTAAAATGTAAAAAAAATGCTATTACATGTTAATATTTGTGTAGTTTTCGGCATTAAAAAAGCCTCTGTATTAAAACAGAGGTCTTTTTGTAATTATATGAATTTCTCTTATACAAGAGCTGCAACTTTTTCTGCATTTCTTGAAGCAATTTCAACTAATTGTTTTGCTGTAGCTATCATAGAGATTTCAGAGTTCATTTTATTAATACAAGAACCGCATCCAATAGCGCTAGCACCAGCTGCAAATGCAAACGGTGCAGTTGTCGGGTTGATGCCTGTAGCAGTCATAACAGGCATTTCAACGTTTCTTGAAAGCTCAATTGTATTAGAAAGTGTTAACTGTGCTCTTTCCATTAAACCTCTAACACCGTTAGCCGGTTGTTCTGATGCAAAATGACCTTCTGTCTGGATTAAGTCAATACCCATAGCTTCAAGTTCTCTTGCAAGATCAATTTGTTCTGAAATTGAGATTTCTCCAGGGATAGTAACACTGAAAAATACTCTGCTGTCGATGATTTCAAGAGTTCTTTTTACAAGAGCAAGAACATCTTCTTTAGAGAAAGATGCACCTTTTTTGTATAAAACATCAAAGTTTCCAAGTTCAATCGCATCAGCTCCAAGCTCAACTGCTCTTGCCAGTTCTTCAGGAACTACAGAAGATACAAATAATGGTAATTCTGTCATATTTCTGATTTCTCTTACGATATTTTCATCAGCGCAAATATCAACAGCGCTTGCTCCTGCTTGTTCAGCAGCCATAACTACTTTTTTTACATTTTCAATATCAAAATTGTCGATACCTGCAATAATTTTTACAGCTCTTTTTTCAGCCAGGTCTTGTTTAAATGATTCAATTCTGCTCATTTTTTTCTCCTTTTATAATGTGGTTTACTATTATCTTTTTTATTTTTCCTGAATTATACATTAAAATTTTAATAATATCAATAACTAACCGTGATTTTTTTTTGAGAGCAAGTGACAAGCGCACCAAACCTGAAATAATAATATTAACGAGGTGAAGAACTATGAAAGTAAAAGAGTTTGTAATAGCGTTAATGATTGCGGGAGTAGGTATTTTCCAGCAGCCTTGTGCCCTGGCAGTTAATTATGCCAACGATGAACAGATAAATATTAGTGTATACGAAAAGATTAACCCTGCTATTGTTGCTATTGAGGCTCAATTAGATGACGGTGTTTCTGCCGGTACAGGCTGCATTGTAACTTCTGACGGTGTTATACTTACGGGTTCGCATGTGGTTGACGGATGCAGGAATGTGGAAGTAACAATGTATAACGGGCAGACATATAGTGCCAAAGTAATTTCTAAAATGGGGAAAAACAAAGATCTTGCACTCTTGAAAATTGAGCCTAAAACCGCATTAAAAACAGTAAAATTTGGTGATTCAGAGAATATTAAAGTAGGGCAGCGAGTCCTTGCAATCGGCAACCCTTTTGGTTTTGCCGGAACTTTAACACAGGGCATAATTTCCAGAATTGACTATACAAAAAATAAAATCCAAACAGATGCAGCGATTAACCCTGGATGTTCCGGAGGTCCACTCTTAAATTCTGCCGGAGAAGTCATAGGTATTAACCAATCTATCTATAATCCGGATAATAATATCTCAAATATAGGCATTGGTTTTGCCATTCCAATCAATGATGCCAAGAAATTTATCCAGCTTAGCAGGCTTAGTAAAGGCTAATTTCATTAACTTTTGTAAAGTTGAACTTAAATCGCCTGCTTTGTAGCAATAGCTTGATATTCTGCTATTTTACCAGAAATATGTCATGAAATTTCTGATATAAAAAATACTTTATATTGATATACGAAATATATAAATGTGAAGTATAAAGCAAAGGAGTAATTTTATGACAGTAGACAAAACTGGAAAAGTCCAAGCAGCTCAAGTGGATGTGCAACAAAAGACAAAGAAAACAGAGGAAAAACCTAAAAAAGTAGAAGTAGATATGACCGGCGGTGTAAAACCCCAGTCACAAAATCCTTTGGATTTTATTGATTCATTAACAGGTAAAAAGAAATCGCAATACTCGCCAGAAATGCAGTCTATTCTGGATAAAGCTCAAAAAGCAGCAGAAGAAGAACGAGCCAAAATGGCTAAAATGACACCACAAGAACGTGCTGAATATGAGAAAAAACAGGATGCTGAATTAATGGCAACTATGAAAAGATTAGATGCCCAGAATAAGCGTGATAATTCAGCTCTTGGAAAATGGATTCAAGGCTGGAAAGATGATTTTGCCCCTGTAGCTGATGCAAAAGGTGTTGCCGGTAAAGCCGGAGCCATTGCAGATGCTGTCGTTGGCAGAACCCGCAGAGGGTTTGCTTCTATGGATGCTGTAATCGGGCTGCCTCAGGGTACAACCGAAAAAGTATGGGCAGGCGCAGCTGCAGTTGCTACCGGTGCTTATGTTGCAGAAGCATTAGGCGGTACTGCCGGGTTAGCTGCTACTGCAAAAACAGTACTGTCTAGTCCGGGAACAAAAGCTTTAGCTGCTGTTGGAACAGTTGCTTCACCAATGGCTATGACAAGCTGTACTGACGATATACTTGATGAAACTCATAATTATGAAATTGAACTACCTAGAGATACAATAACCGAATACAAAGAGATTACTCTTCCTCCGGAAACAATTACAGTAGTTAAACACGATACTATAAAAGAACCTGTTATGGTTCATGATACAACTTACATTGATAAAATTATTCACGATACAACATATGTGGATAAAGTTGTCCATGATACAGTTACAATAAAAGTTCCTGAAATTCATACCGATACAATAAAAGTTCCTGAAATTCATACCGATACATTATACTTACCTGGAGAGGTCGTTCATGATACTATAAAAGTTGAAGTTCCAGGACCTGTTGTTACAGTACCGGAAGAATGGGAATCTCCTATTCCAGATAAGCAGAAAGAAATCTTGGATGAATTAGGCGTTTCTGTTGATAAAAATGGTAAATTTGTTCTATCTACAAATTACTATGATGAATACAACTATACACTGAATATGAAAAATATCAACGGCGGTAAGTCATCAAGAGATGGTTCAATGATTGTTTATGATGAAATTAAAACCGAATGGGGCGATAATGGTCTTAAGTTAGGTCAAAATGAAGCTTTCAGAAGATACCAGTATACTCTTTCTAATGATGGTCAAAACCTGACAATCAGACAGTTTAAGCCTCGTAATAATCCGAGTGTATCTAATGAAAGCGGTACTCCAAACTGGAATGTATTTAAAAATCAACTTAAAGATGATACCCAATGGGTTGATGCCGGAGTTATTACACTTTCAAGTGAAAACGGTTCTGTAAGAATTACCGGAACAAGCGCTGACACTGACGGAGAATTAAGTCAAGGTGATATTGAAAACAGTGTTATGTACACTAACCCTTACCAGGGTCAATGGAGATTGTCAGATTGGAAAGTTAGAACCGGAGATGCTCAATAATAAAATTACTTCACATATATATCAAGCAGGTCTAAACAGACCTGCTTTTTTTAATATAAATTAACTTTAAGGAATATTTTGCGATTTCGTGGTATAGTTAATTTATTGAATAAGGAGGTTAGTATGTCAGAGTTTTATTATATGAATGGCAAATATGTTGAAGCTGAAAAAGCATTTATTCCTGTAAGAACACACGCTTTTTTGTATGGTACCGCTGTTTTTGAAGGTATCAGAGCTTACTGGAATGAAGAAGAAAAACAGCTATATGCCTTCCGAGTTCCTGAACACTACGAAAGACTTCAAAGAAGTGCGAAGATTATGTGTATGGAAAGTCCTCATACTGTTGAAGAATATTGTGATATTACTATTAAATTGTTAAATAAAAATAATTACAGACAAGATGCTTATATGCGTCCTACACTTTATAAATCTGCACAAAAGGTGGGTCCCGGTTTGTATGATAATGAAGATTCTTTCCTTATTATTACAAATAAAATGGGAGATTATATTGATACATCAAAAGGTTTGAAGGTTTGTGTATCAAGCTGGAGAAGAAACAGCGATAATGCAATTCCTCCGCGTGCAAAAGTAGCCGGCTCATATGCTAATGCTGCATTGATTAAAACTGATGCACACAATGCAGGTTTTGATGATGCTGTTGTGTTGGATGAAGACGGACAGGTTACAGAAGGTTCTGCAATGAATCTATTCCTTGTTCAAAACGGTAAACTTATTACTACTACAAAGACTGATAATATTCTTGTTGGTGTAACAAGGAATACCGTTATTGAAATTGCCAGAGATGTTCTCGGTATAGAAACCGAAGAAAGAGCTATTGACAGAACAGAACTTTATATTTCTGATGAAGCTTTCTACTGCGGAACAGGTGCGCAAATCAGCCCTATCACAAGCGTTGATAACAGAAAACTCGGTGATGGAAATGTCGGACCTATTTCTAAAGAACTTCAAAAGCTTTACTTTGATATTGTTAAAGGTAAAGTTCCTAAATATAAACACTGGTGTATGCCTGTTTATTAATATATTTTGCACCCTCAAAGCATTGAGGGTGCTTATTTAAAATTTAAAGGGTGGAAATTTTGATAAAATTTTTGGGACTCTGTGTTCAAAATTTAATAAAAAGTCTAAAATACCTGTTTGGCGGTCAGGTAAGATTTTCATCTGTAATTTCACAGGCTGCATCAATCAGCTATGATTCACTGCCTATATCTCTTATTATAGCGTTTATTGCGGCTGCCGTAATTACAATCCAGGTTGCAAAACAGTTTCTAATGTCAGGTGCTGAAGCTTATATTGGCGGAACTATTACGATTGTTATGATAAGAGAGATTGCCCCGGGCTTTGTTGCTCTTGCAATAGGTGCAAGGGCTGGTACTGCTATTTCGGCTGAAATTGCCAATATGCAGGTAACTTCTCAGGTGGATGCCATAAAGACTTTAAAAGTCGATCCTGTAGGATATTATTTCACCCCGCGTCTTATTGCTGCTGCGCTCACTGTTCCAATGGTAGTTCTTCTGGCTGAATTTGTCGGTATTGCGGGGGGAATGCTTGTTGCAAAGCTTACAATTAATCTTCATCCGGAAAGATACTGGTATTCTGTCTGGGCATGGCTTGCGACAAAAGATATTTATATAAGCCTTTTAAAAGCTGCGGTGTTCGGTATGCTTATTGCTCTTGTCTGCGCAACTCAGGGGTATGAAACAAAAGGCGGAGCAAAAGAGGTTGGTACTTCTACAACACAGGCTGCTATTCTTTCAACGGTTTATATGCTTTTTGCAGATTTTATTATTAATCTGATTTTCTATATTGCCTGATGTTAATCAGTTTTCATCTATGATTGTCCAGTTGTCGGGCAATTCTTCATAAACCATTTGCAGAAGAGTTTCAGGTTTTATGTAAAATGCTTCTGCTATTTTACAGAAAGTCGTTAACTGAGGATCAAGCTTTCCTGCTTCGGATAGAAGCAGCGTTGTTTTTGACATATTTATTTCATATGCAATAGAACGGGCAGAACGTTTGCTTTTTGAGTGTAATTTTTTTATTACCCTGCCAAGAGCCTGCATAAATTCTTTCTTTTTATCCGGTTGAAAAGCTTGCATATTTTCATGATATAAGTTATTATGTACATGTGGACATAATTATGTCCACATGAGAAAGCGAGGTACACATGAAGATTTATTATAGATACAGCGGTTTTACATTAGCAGAGGTGCTTATAACATTAGGTATTATCGGGATAGTTGCTGCATTAACAATTCCGAATGTTACCTCACACTACCGCAAAAAAGTTGCAGAAACGCGCCTGGCAAAGTTTTATTCTGTTATGAACCAGGCTGTACAGATGTCTGAAAAAGATAACGGACCAAAGGAATACTGGGATGTAATAGGTGATAATTTTGTGACAGATGAAGACGGTGAGGTTGATAAAACTCAATCAGCTGCCATGGGCTGGTATAATAAATACCTTAAAGAATATCTGAAAGTTACTGATGTAAAGGTAAATAAAGTAGCAGGAAATCTTATGCTATATTTCCCTGACGGAAGTCTGTGTCTTTTTCATGGAAAGTCTTTCCAGTTTTGGCCGGATGCAAAAGATTTTGTTGAGTATGGTACAAGTGATTCAGGAGCTGTAGTAAATAATTATAAGCTATCAGGTATAAAGTATTTTACCTTTTTCTTTGCGCCTTGGGATAATGCTGCTTCTAACAAGTACCACTATAGAAAAGGGTTTGAACCATATAAACGCAGCTGGGACGGTACTATAGAAATGCTAAAGAATAACAGCTCAATCGGCTGCAAAGAAACCGTATCAAATGAAAGAGCATACTGTTCTGCATTAATTCAGCAAAACGGCTGGAAAATACCTGATGACTATCCTTTGAAATTCTAGGCAATATATTTTTGTACAGTAGACTTATCAAAAACTTCGATACTGTCTTTTGAATGGATAAATATCATACAGGAGATAAGCGATTTTAAGGTTTCAAAATCTGAAAATGCCATTTTGTTGCGTAAATCTTCCATGTTATTTGCAAGAAATTCCATAATAATTGTTTTGTTATCGTAAACAAGGCTTGAAAAATAGTCAAAGGTGTCTTTTGTTTTAACGCCCTCAAGATAAATAATATCCGGAGATTGAAATTCAATAAATCTTGAAGCTTTATCCATATTGAAGCTGATATTTTCATTCAATTCGCACTGGTTTACACCTTGAAGATGGTATTTTGCAATACTTTCAAGTGTCATAATATTTTTATTTTGGTTTCTGGAAGCAATTTCCAGCAAAAGCGAATAAATGATATGTGTCTTACCGCTTAATGGCGAGCCGCAGACAAGAATAATTCCAGGTTCATTTAGAGCATTATTTATAATTTTCAGGTGTTTTTCGGTTTTAATAATTTCCTGAAGCTTTTTAGGCGGCTTGTATATTTTTAAGAAAATTCTCTCGCCCATAATTGTAGGGAATGTTGAAATACTTGCAGTTACTGCAATATCATCAACTTTAAAGCTGAGTTTGCCAAGCTGTGGAACTTCGGATACAGAAGGATCAAGTTCTGCCAGAATTTTTAACTTTGCAACAAAAGAAGCTGTCAGTACTTTCGGGATAATTCCTTTATTAAACAATTCCCCTTCTTTTTTAAAATTTACACAAAGCCCCTCGTCTTCCTGCTGAAAAGTTATTTCATGAACAGTTTCCAGAATGGCTTGTTTTAAAATTGCTCTGATAATTTTCTGAATATGATTATCACTCAAATCTTCGCTGTGGAGCTCATTTCGCCAGTCAAACCCTATATATTCGCTGTCTGTGAAGATTTCTCCTACAGTAGAATCATTTTTATAACAGTCATCAATCTTTTTTAAAATGCTGGTTTCAGATGCAATAACCGGCTCTATTGAACATGCTGCGGTTTCTACAACTTTATCTATAGCAAACAAATCAAGAGGATCAGCCATTGCAACAGTAAGAGTATCCTCAATTTTAAAAAGCGGTATAATTCTGTATTTTCTTGCATCAGAATAACTTATATACTTCAGGCAGTTTTCATCAAGAGTATAATCTTCTAAATTTACAGAAGGAATATGGAGTTTTGACTCCAGAAATTTAATAATAGTTTCTTCAGTCAAAATCCCGGAATTAATAAGAGCCTGACCGATATTTATATTCTGGGCATTGGCAATTTCTTCAGCCTGTTCTATGGTTTCGTAAGGAACAAGCCCTGCTCTTACAAGGTCGTATTTGAGTTTTTCAAGAGTTTTGTTAGTAATTGTTTCCATGTTATCTTAAGCCTGCTTCAAATACTGATTAACTTTATCTACTACTGTATCAAGCTCAAACGGCTTTGTAATATATTCATCAGCACCGGTTTCTTCACCAATAAGCTTATCCTCTTCCTGCGAACGTGCAGTTATCATTAATATAGGAATGTTCTGGTATTTTTTGTCATATTTCAAAAGTCTGCTGATTTTATATCCGTTAATTTTCGGCATCATAACGTCAAGAATGATTAAGTCCGGCATAAGTTCTTTTGCAAGTTTTAAGCCGTCTTCGCCGTTATAAGCGCAATAGCAGATGTAATCCGCAGTTTCCAATACAAATTTTAAGCTTTCTACAATATCCTGTTCATCATCAACAATGAGAATTTTTTTCATATTTCCACCTAATCTTAATAAAATTATATCATAATAAGTCAGGCATGAACAAGTGCCTGTGCTGCCGGAATTGCAAAGTAAAATTTAGAGCCTTTATCAGGTTCGCTGTCACACCAGATTGCGCCTTTATGAGCTTCAAGAAGCTGTTTGGCAATAGGAAGTCCGAGCCCTGAGCCGCCGACTTTTCTTGAAAGTGAATTTTCTATCTGGGCGAACTTGTCAAATACGTGTAGAAGATCTTTTTCTGCAATACCAATACCCTCATCTTCAACCGAAACTACTACATAATCCCCTTCAAGCTTTTTGAGTGTTTCTGCAAAGCATTCTCTGTAAGACAAATCTTTCGCATTCATTACGGATGATTTTATTGTAATGTTTCGTCCTTCCGGTGTAAATTTAATAGCATTTGAAACAAGATTTGTAAGTACCTGTTCCAGTCTTTGCGAATCTGCAAATATTTCCGGCAGATTTTCTGCTTCTTCTGCTGTCAGCGTAAGCCCTTTTTCTTTAGCAACAACCGACAGGGCTGATTTTACATATTCAATAACCTGGTGAATACTGATATTTTTGTAATGAAAATCCATTTTTCCGGCTTCGATTTTTGATAAATCAAGCAAGTCGTTTATAATTCCTGAAAGCCTCTGGACATTTCTTTTTGCCATAGTAAGAAATTTTTCGGAAGCTTCAGTGACCTCTCCGCATCGTCCGCTTAAAAGAATATCAAGAGAATTTTTTATTGATGTCAGAGGGGTTCTTAGTTCGTGTGAAACAATTGATATAAATTCTGATTTTAAACGTTCAAGCTTTTCCAGTTTAAGGTTTGTTTCTTTAATTTCCTGATAAAGAGCTGCACTCTTTAAAGGCAGTGTTACCTGCCGGGCAATTGTCTGAAAACAGGTTGAGTCTTCGGCAGAGAATGGGGCGTCTTTAAATATTTCAACACAACCGAAGAAGTTATCCCCGAGGCTTATTGGTGCAAACATATTATCAAACTGAAACAACGTGAAGGTAAATCTGTTTGCAGGATATTTCACATGTTTTATAACTTTAAGAGTATTAACATCAAGCTCATAAGGGGCTTTGCCGTTATCAAACAGAGATTTGTACTGATAAATTGTTCTTAGCTTTAATGCACTAAGGATTTCATCTGAAAGCTCATATAAAGAGTTAATCAGCAAAACCGGCTCATTTTCCGTACAGAAAGACAAAGTGCAGGTAAGCGAAAAGCTTAAAGCCTTATCAATACCTTCAATCATAAAATTTATGAGTTTTTTCTTATCAAGACTTCCTGCAAACTGCGAGCTTGTGCTGTAAAGCGCATTCAGCCTGTATAAGCTGTCTGCAAGATCTTTATTTGTATTAGAAAGCCTTTCCAGAGATTCCCGCATTCTTAAATTCATGTTTATTGTGTTAAGTATCATTTCATCAGAGAAATCTTCCTGTAAAAAAGCGTTTGCATTTTTTATTAAATCCCTGTTATTAAAATCTTTGTCAGTAAGAAGTAGTATCGCAGAGTTTTCTGAAAATGACTTAATTTTTTTTATGAGATTTTTAAAATTTATATTGTCGGAAATTGTATCAAGGATTATAATATCCGGCGCAGCAAGGCTAATATTATCAATAACACGCTCCTCGTCAGCAAGCGCAGCAAATTCATACCTGCTGCTGCCTAAAAGCGAAATGTATTGACTTATTTTCCCGGCTCTTGATGATACAAATAAAATCCTGATCATAATACAATGTTAGCAATAATACAGCGAATGGCAAATTGTTAAAATATATGTAAATTTTTGTTTACAAAACTTCCGGATTTATTAAAGTTTCAGCACTATATAGCCGTCATACATTGTGTATCGAAGCAGATATAAGAAAGGAAAAAGTTTAAGGCAATGGGTTTAGCAGCATCACAAGCCAGATTACTGAGTATAACCTCAAGGCTTTCTGATAACGAATTACGTTCTCAGACCATTACTAATGCTAAAATGTCCCTTGCAACAAAAACATCTGACGCAAGTTCACAGTATATGAATGCGTTAAATTCAACACAGTTGATGTTTTCAACATATGATGCTTCCGGTAATAAGATGACACAAAGGCTCAGCGCAGTATCTCTTGCAACATACGGAGAACTTAAGAACCAGTATGGTGTAATTAATAACGCCGGACAGATTATGGTGAGTGAAGTTGATGCTGCAAATTATCTTGCCAGTGCAACACTTGCAGACTTCTTGGAAAAATACGGAGTTGCAGAAGCAACCAAAACTGATAAACCAAATCCTGAATACATAGATAAAGCAACCACTATCTGGGGTCCTGATTGGGAAATCTGGGACAACGGCGGTACCGGTGCTGTTGGCGGCTTAAACGGCAGAGAGCCTCAGCAGCCTGATTTTACTAAAGTAGTTATTACCAAAGACCCTAACAGTGAATTGTACCAAAAATTCAGAGATGCTTCAGCTTCTTGTTACAATACTGCTATGGGCGGAAGTGGCGGTGCAAACTGTTATCTTCACGTATTGGCTCACTTATTAGATCTTACGGAAGACGCTGCTAATGCTGATAGTATTTTTGGTCCCGTTCCCGGATACCCAAAATCATTTACCACTACACTCGGTGACAATATTAGTATTGCAGGAAATAAAATAACAGGTTCAAATATTCACCATAACAATAAATCTCCTGATATGGTTCCGGTTTCTCAAAAAGTTTGTGAAGACGGAGTTATGGCTGCTGAAAATGAAGCTGATATGAATGAACTGCTGGATATGGTTAATGACCCGTCTACAGATCCGAATGCTCTTCGTAACAAAAAACTTTTAAGCAACTACTATATCGATGCAGCCGGCAATGCTCAGTTAAAAACTTTAAAACAGAAAGTTATTGATTTGTATTATGCTGTAGAAAATTACAGCAGCCTTGGCATTGATTACGATACAACTCTTAAAGATTCAATGAGATCATTCCAGGAAGATATGACTTTGCTTGATATGATTTACAATGTTGAGCCGGATGTTCCTGCATATGAAAAAGCCCATGATGAATGGGAAGCTGAAATGGAAAAACAAATCAATGAGCTTCACCAGATTGAAAAAATCATGACTGTAATCGATATTGAATATACAGATAAGGATGCTGCTCAGTGGTATATTAACCTTTGGCACAGAATGAACGGACCATCTGATTATAAAGTTGAGCTCGATGGATTTGATAACGGTGCAAGAGCTGATGAAAAAACAAAAGCAGCTCTCGGTGAACAAGAAACCGGTGATACAAGCCCTGCTAACGGACTTACTCCAGGCGGGCAGCTGCTCTGGACTGTTTTGGAAGACGGTTTATATAACAGTGCAGACTGGCTTCAGGCAGCACTTGAAAATGGTACTGTAACACTTGAAAGAGTTCAGTTTACAGAGCCTACAGAAGACGGTACAGGGCTTGAAGATGTCACCTGGACTTCAATACTTTACACAAATGCTTCCGATATTTCTGAAGAACAGAACGAAGCTGCTATTACTAAAGCTGAAATTCAGTATCAGGCTACTGTAAAAGATATTGAAGCTAAAGATAAGCAGTATGATAATGTTCTTAAACGTCTTGATACCGAACACAGTGCATTACAGACTGAATATGATTCCGTAAAATCTATTATTGATAAACAGATTGAACGTCATTTGAAAATGTATTCTTAATAACAAAACTTTAAATGTTTAAAAAATTATTTATTGATTATGCACTAAGCCTAATCATACCTTGTAATAAAGCGTTCAAGGAAAACAAAGTACTCTCTGGCAATGCTTACTGGTATTAAGTTTATATAAAGGTTCTGTTCAGCTTTCCTTTTCAGTGGTAAACTTTTACTATACTGGTACATGGAAAAGGAGAGAATTATGATACCTATTTTAGATTCAAAACGTCAGTACGCACAAATAGGTGCGGAAGTTGAAAAAGCTGTTTGCGAAGTGCTGCGTTCAGGCTCTTATATTTTAGGCCCAAATACTAAAGCACTTGAAAAAGAACTTGCTGATTTTATCGGCTGTAAATATACAGTAGGGCTTAACTCCGGTACTGATGCGCTTCACCTTGCTTTGAGAGCTTTAGATATAGGCGCAGGTGATGAAGTTATCACAGTTGCATTCACATTTGTTGCTACTACAGAAGCTATCGGCATTGTAGGTGCTAAACCTGTTTTTGTTGATATTGATGCTGACACATTCAACATGGATGCTTCAAAACTCGAAGCTGCTATAACTCCTAAAACAAAAGCTATTATCCCTGTTCACCTTTACGGTCAGCCTTGTGATATGGATACAATTATGGCGGTTGCTAAAAAACATAACTTGCATGTTATAGAAGACTGCTGCCAGGCTATCGGCGCATTATATAAAGGTAAAATGGTTGGTACATTCGGTGATTTTGGATGCTTAAGCTTCTACCCTACAAAGAATTTAGGCGGTATGGGCGACGGCGGACTTCTTATGACTAATGATGAAAAACTCCGCGACAGAGCTGTAGCTTTAAGAAACCATGGCGGTGCTGTTCGTTACTACCATGATGAAATCGGGGTTAACAGCAGATTAGACGAAATCCAGTCTGCAATTTTGAGAGTTAAACTTCCTCATATTAAGGAATGGAATGAAAAAAGACGTGAACATGCTTATTATTATAATAAACTGTTTGCAGACTGTCCGGATATTCAAACTCCTAAGGAATTAGAAGATACATACTGTGTTTACCACCAGTACACAGTTAAAATTCCTAACCGCGATGAAGTTCATAAAATGCTTCAGGAAAACGGAATAGGTGCGATGCTTTACTATCCTGTTCCTCTTCATTTGCAGAAAGTTCACGCATACCTCGGAGTTGGAAAAGGCTCGCTTCCTGTAACTGAAAAGAATACAGAAATGGTTGTTTCACTTCCTATGTTCCCTGAACTTACAGAAGAAGAACAAAGAACTGTTGCTAAAACTTTGATTGATTGTATTGAAAAATCAAAAGCTTTAGTAAAAGCATAGATTTAATTAATATAATAATATAAAAGCCCTGCCTTTATGGCGGGGCTTTTTAATGTTTTTATCCTGCAAGGTTAAGGTTTCTGCCTGCACTGTTCTGGTATTCATAAGAGCCGTTCAGGTGAGTGCCGCTCATTGGATCCAAACCGGTTACATTGTAATATCCCATTGATGTAAACGCATCTTTCAATGAAAACCCCATTGTTATGGAGCCGAAATTTGCATCATAAGGTCTTGCAGCAGCCTGTGTCTGCGTGGTTCTGCCGGGGGTAAGCGGATTTGTTGCTGGATCCTGTATACGCATACCGCTTTCTGCCGCAGCTGCTGAATAACTTGCTATTGGTTCGGCTGCCTCTGTTTTTGGCGCGCCAACCTTGTTAACCGTTAGGTTATCATTTGGATTCATGATATTTGCCTTTTTCCTTTATACTCTTATATATATAAAGTATATACTCTTAAGAAAATTGCTATATTTACAAGGGGAAGTTTACATTTGTTAATATTATATGTGTAAATCTGCTTTTGATAATACCATACCCAAATTTCTAAATTTATAACATATTGTTAAGTTTTGTAAAGTGTAAAATCTACACTATATTGCGGATTTTCAAGAATTGAATAAAATTTATCTAATCATTTAGTTGACATTTAAAATGTTATGTGTAATAATAAGTACATAAGATTTAAGTGTAGTCGAAACACTAAATATAAATAGATTCATTAACCCCAAAAACATATAAACTCCTAAATAATAAACACTAAAAGAGACCATTAGGATGCAGAAAACGACCCACTCAGAAATGAGTGGTTTTTTTTTATCTTTATTCTCTGTTAATTACGTTGTGTGTGTAATTAAGGATTACGTGTATTTTGTACATTTATTATGTATGCCGTATAGCTCCTGTCCGCTTAAGCCTAAAATGCTTTACTATGCGGGCAAAACCATAATAAAGTCTGTACAGTATAAATTTTTCAGCAGCTGAGATATTAATCTTTTTTTATTATTACAAGATTTCTTGTATGGTTTTGCTCTAGAGGAAGTTCATATTCTATAATATCAATAACTTTTGCGTTGAATTTTCGTAAGCTTTTTTGTGCTTCTTTTATCTCATCTGCGGCTTTAATTGATTTGTATGCTGCAAAATATCCGTCCTTTTTTAGTTTTGGAATTGCATAGTGAATAATTTTATCAAGGGATGCTACGGCTCTTGTTGTTACTATATCAAACTTCCCGTCAAAATTCTCTACTCTGGTGCAGATTGTTGTAAGATTATCAATATGCAGAGCTTTTTTTATTTCTGTTACCGCATTAATTTTTTTTCCTATACTATCCACTGCAGTGACCGAGAGTTCCGGATAGGCAAGTGCAATAGGTACTGAGGGAAAGCCTCCGCCTGTCCCGAAATCAAGAAGAGTTCTAAAATTATTGCCGTATTTTTCAAAAAATTTTTCTATGCAAAGGCTGTCAAAAATGTGTTTTTCCCATAGAAATTTTTCATCATTTTTTGATATTAAATTTAATTTAGCGTTTTGTTCCAAAAATACTCTTATATAATCATTAAAATAATCTTTAGTTTTCATGTTTTATCTCTTTTTCCAATTCATCGTATCTGCTTCCCAGTCTGATTTTTATATCGGTAATCCGCTGTTCGATTTTTGCAATATTATCCTGTGAAAAATGGTTTTGTGCAGAATTAAGTGCATGAAGATAGTTTTTCAGTGCAAATTTTATTTTTTTGTGGTTGTTATAGAAATCTCCGAGTTCTAAGTAGGCTGATGTAAGATAAAAAACTTCGTTTAAAGCTTTTGCACTGTTTATTGCTTTCTGGTAATATTCAACTGTTCTTTCCGGGGATTTGCTACGGTTAAGTTCTGCAAGTTTCATTGATGAAATATAAATTCCATTATTATTCTGGGCATCTTCATCTATTTTCAGGCTTTCTGCGTAGTATTTCCTGGCAAGCTCCGGCATATCAGTTTCATCAAATATCAGCGCAAGATTTGACATTGCAGATGACAGGTGAGGATTATTTTTATCTATATCAATACATTTTTTGTAATATATAACTGCGGTTTCAGTTTCATCCAAGTCATCGCAGCAGAGTGCATATTTAAAGTACAGTTCTGCAAGAACTTTTTTATCTGTAACAGGCTCGATAAATGTTAATGCTGTTTTATAGCACATATATGCGCTGCGGATGTCATCACTGCATAAAGCTCCCATTGCTAAATTGGCTTTGATTTTTAATTCATTTGAAATATTCTGTGTTTCAAGAATATCTTTTAAAAGAAGTTTTGCCTTATCATGTTTGAAAGTTATGTAAAATATATTTGCAATGGAAAGTTTCATTTCGTTGATTTTTTCAATATCGCTTGCGGAAGTATAGAATTCAAGCGCTAAATCGTAATACCTTAACGAATTAAACCAATCAGAAAGCTGCTGGTAATTTTGTGCCAGCTTTGTGTAGATAGCCGGAAGTAATGTGTAGAAGTCGTCATCATCTTTTAGCAGTAATGCTCTCTGGCAGTATGCAACGGCTTTTTTGTAATTATATTCATTTTCAGCATTTTTTGCAGCATTAAGCAGACCTGTCAGGGAAAGTTCATCATCTTCAGGTGTTAGTGTTTTATTGGAATAGTCAATAAACTTGTTAATCGACTCTGCGATTTCTGTTAAAACCTTTTGCTCATCTTCTTCTGAATCAAATATAAATGTAATATTTTTAATCTTTTCTTCTTTAGTATCTGCCTGCTGTTTCTCAATAGGATGTTCTTCCTGTCTGTGCTGCAAGGTTTCGGCTGCATATCCGGCAGAGCTGATTGCCGTATTGCTTACCGGGTTAATAAACGGTTTTTGAGGAATGAACATGCTATGATATTCAATTTCTGAGCGCATTGTCTGTCTTGAAATAAGCAAATCCCTTTCAAACGGTTTCAGAGGCAGCTGGGTATTATACAGGTCAACGCACGCCTTATGCAGTTTTATTGCAACAGTGTCTGAAATTGAATTTTGTGAAATCTCTTTAAAGTAATCCTGTAGATAGACCATACTCTTTTCTGCTGAAAGAATTTCATTTGCAAGAAAGTACCTGATTCTATCTTCGTTATACAGCCCTATTGTCATCAGCAGGCGCAGGCTTACAGGATGCCTCATAATTGTCAGGAACCTGAACAGGTGTCCGCTTACCGGATCAACAAACGACATAGCTTCTCTCAAGATAAAGTCATTATATGAAAGAAAGCTTTTTGTATACCCTTTTAAAAAGTCAAACAGGCTTAACTTTCTGGCATTAATAATCTTTGTTGTGAGATCGGTATAAAAGAAGTATCCTCTTGAATATTTATATAATTCATCAGAAACAGGTCCTATAAGTTTTATTCCCTGTGAGCGGAGGAATTTTTCAAATATTGATTTGTCCAGCGCAAGAATATTTACTCTGCTGTAGGAAATTTTCCCTTCAAAATCATCATTTGAAAATACTCTGGCAATTAGTATTATTTTAATATTTTTTCTTGATGCAAGATGAAACAGAAAATCCAGAATTTCCTGTTTATTGTCTTTTAAAACAGATTCAAAGGAATTGATTATTATCAAAACAGGATTTTCTATAGAATCAAAATATGCTTCGACTTTCTGTGTAAAATTTTCATACTTTGCACGCGGCTGCCTTATGATATTTTGTACAGTAAGATTTTTAAAATCATCAAAGAATGATAAGAGAATATCATCAAGAATAGTTGTTTCAAAACAATTATATTTTAATGTTACTGTTTGCTTACTTAAAAATTTTGCTGCGTGATCAACAATTCTGGTTTTACCTGTACCCAAAAATCCATTGACCAGCAAAAGTTTGTTTTCACCTTGAAAAAATTGTATAATTTCATTAATTTGTTTTGTATTATTCTCAAGCAGAAACGGATTTATGCCGCTTTTCTCAGGCTTTAAAAAACTCTTGTTATCAATTCCGCTATCCAGAAAATCTATGCTCATACACGCTATATTAAATGATTTTAAAATATTTTGCAAATTTTATTTAAATAATTGCACTTTAATTTTTTTGATAGTACAATGTTAAGTAGTTAACGAGGGGAAAGGTATGGAATTTTTTAGAAAACATCAAAGACTTATTGTCGGGATAATTGCAGTTACATTTATAGCGTGGACTGTCGGTTTGATGATGCTTCCTCTTATAATCAGATAGGTAAATAGTGTATATAACAAATTTCCTGAAAAAGATAACTATATATTTTCTGTCGGCATTTATTCTGGTATTTGGCGTGGTGAATAGTGCGTATTCCGCCTCTAATTTGAAAACAATTAACCAGAAAATGAAGCATACCCAGGAAAAAATTAAAACTCTTAAAATTAGAGAAAAACAAGAAAAAAGTAAGCTTGTTAACAACCAGCGCAAGCTTGAAACTACCTCAAACAATCTTCAGATTTCAAGGCAGCAATACAGCTCAATGGAATCCCGCTTAAAGCAGATGGAAGCTGATTATAATGTTTCAATGTCCGAGTTTAATAAAGTCGATGCCCAGATGAAAAACCGGATAAGAATGGTTTATAAAAATCAGCGTACCGGCATGTTTGAGCTTCTTTTGAACGCTAAAGACCTTAACGGGCTTCTTGATATAATTTATTTTGAAAGAATTATCATTAAAAATGACTACAAACGTATGATGGCTTTGAAAACAAAAGCTGCTAAGATTGCTAAGATGAAAGCTGATATAGAAGCGCAAAGACGCTATCTCGCGCAGACAATTGAAGATATAAACTCTCAGCAGAGGACAATTCAAAGAGCTATTGCCCAGAATCAGAGTATGATTAATCGCTTGAAAACAGACAGGGCTGCTTATGAACGTTCAGAAAGAGAGCTTGCAAGGCAGTCTGCAAGTCTCCAGAGTATGATTAGTAAAAGTTACGGTCATTCAACTGTAAAAGTTGCATCCGGCGGCTTTATGAAGCCGATTGCCGGCAGAATTACATCACCTTTCGGCTGGAGAACCCACCCTATATTTAAAAGCAGGACTTTCCACTCCGGTGTTGATATTGGCGGTCCTAATCTTGGAAGTATCAGGGCTTCAAATGCAGGGCGTGTAATTTATTCAGGCTGGTACGGCGGTTACGGAAAGGTTGTTATTATCGACCATGGTACAATTAACGGACATCCGACAACTACACTGTACGCACATATGTCTACAACAAAAGTCAACGCAGGTCAGTCTGTTTCTAAAGGGCAGGTAATCGGTCTTGAGGGAACAACCGGTTACAGTACCGGTCCTCACTGCCACTTTGAAGTGAGAATTAACGGAAAACCTAATAACCCGTTAAATTATATTTAATAAGGAATAAATTTTGAAAAAGTTTCTAATAATATCTTTAATAGCTTTAAGTGTTGCGTCACCTGTATTTGCAGATGATGATAAAGAGTATGAAAAGAATATTAAGGAACTGCAAAGGATGCAGGATCAGATGTTTATTCCTTCAACCGTACCACTTCCTGATGTCAATTACACCCAAAAAGAAGAAGTCAAGCCTAAAAAGATAAATGCTAACGGGGATGAGGATATTACCCGTATGGTCGGCAGGTCAATGGGTGCAAGTGCGCAAGGTATGCCGTTGTTCAAACAGCTTCGTATAAAGCTTACTAATTATTATAAGATTAAAGCTCATGAAGACGAGTTAAAAGAGCAGCAGGAACTCCAAAAAGAGTTAATGAAAGAGATGGAAGCTGAAGATGGTGATGATGTTGAATCTCTGGAAGAGCTTACTGACAGAAATCTCAAAAAAATAATGAATGTTGAATCCTCTGACAACGAAGAGGTAAAGCCAAAAAAGAAATTCGCTTTCTGGCACAGAAAGAAAAATAAAGATGACCAATCTGTTGAAAAAGAAGAAGAAAAACCGGCTCAGGATATAAAAAAAGATACAGAATCGGAAAAATCTCCGGAAACTCTTGAACTTTCTGGCGGCGTAAAACAGGTTGTTGCAGAAAAAGATGCACAGCTGGATTGCGATGTGATGAATTATTATGAAGACCGTAATGAAATTGAAGCAACCGGTCATCCGGTTTTGTACTTCCCTCCGCAAGGGGTTACTTTAAAGGCTGATAAACTTGTTTATAATACAGTTACTAATATTATTAAAGCTTATGATAACGTTGAACTTATAAAGGACGGCTCTTCTATATACGGCGACTTTATTCAGATTAATATGAACGAAGAAACCTCTTTGATTACCAATATGAAGGCTGATAAGATGAATATGGTAATCAGGGCGAAAAAAGCTAATGCCGGTGATAATCTTATAGTTCTGGAAGATGGCAAAATGTATGCTGAAAAGTCTTTTATGCTTAGATTTAAAACCCGTATAATAGGTTCTGATTTTTCTCAAATGCAGATTTTGGATGAAGATCGTTCTTATCTTGATCCTAGTGGCAATGCAAAGATTAAAGTGGTAGCAAAAGAAATTTCCGTAAATGCAAAGAAAAATCATGATTTGATTACAGTTAAAGATGCTGATATAAAGTATAATGATTTTACCATAAGACATATACGCTCTTTGACTGCTCATACAAACAAAAAACATGAATATTTTGAAGCCAATTATCCTGAATTTGGTTCGCGTTCAAGAATTGGTATGTTTGCTGGTCCGGGGTTTGTATTTGATCTACCAAATGGAGCTACAGTTAAAGCTATACCATTTTTGAATTATAAAGATGATATAGGAATAGGCGGTGCGTTAAAGTATAGAAGCGGTACAAACTTTACTGAGATGATGTACGGATCTGCTGAAGATATTTTTGTATTACGCGGTGCTCAACAGTTTGATGACAAATTTTTTATGCAATACGGCATGAACTCATATATGGATAACTGGTGGTTAGGTTCCCGTATGGCAAAATATATGACAGAATTTGTTTTTCGTGATGGTGTCAGAAAAAGAGATTTTCTGGGCAAAAATATGGATTTAACATTTAAACAAAGACTTGGTGCCGGTTATATCCACGATAGTGATGTTAACAGATTTGATGAAAAGAATTTGAAATCTTCTGAAATGGGTACTACAAGGTTACAATATATGTCAGAAATTGACCAGACACTGTATACGTATAATAACCCAGAAAAAAGATTTTTGATGAATGCCGGAGTTGCTATGCAGGGTGCTGCTGCTGTATATGGTACCGGGGATACACAATTTGTCGGCAGAATCGGTCCAAGGCTTCATACGCAATATAAATACTGGATGCAGGATATAGGATATTTCTTGTCTGCATATCAGGATAATACTCCTGTTCCAAGATTTGATACATACCGTTACGGACATTCAAATGTCTATATAAGAGAAGCTTTGAGGCTGTGCAAATATGCTTCTGTTTCATGGGCTGGCTCTTTTAACCTTTCTGATGATGCTCCTAACGGAAAGATGGTTCAGGAAAATATATTTATGGTAGCTTTAGGACCTGATGATTTTAAGGTAAGTCTTGGTTATGATTTTTTCCGCCAGACAACTTATTTTACAATCAATGTCGCTTTAGATATGAAAGGCACAACTGTAGATTATGATAAAATGGTTATTAAAAATCCAGACAGATTGGCTCAGGATGACAAGCAATATGTAAAAGAAGTAACATTTGAAGAGAAAGGTCCGGCAACAAAGGTTAATAAAACTTACGCTGAAGTAATAAATATAGAAGATCCTGATAAGGAGGCTATATAATGGCAATAGCTGAACTCAGGCAGGAATTGATTGCGTATGGAAAACTTGCCGGTCAGAAAAATCTGACCCCTGGTATTTCCGGTAACATGTCTGCGCGTTGCGGGGATAAAATTCTTATAACCTCTTCGGGTTCAGCTAACGGGTTTTTATCAGACGATGAGTTTTCATTGATTGACTTTGAAGGAAATTTTGTCGAGGGTAATACAAAGCCTTCAAGTGAAAAGATGCTTCATGTAAAGTTTTATCAAATGCGCCCGGATGTAAACTATATTTTGCATATGCACTCTCCTTATCTTTCATCGTTTGCGGCAGCCGGTCTAGCGCTTGATGAACCGGTAATGCCTGAAAACCTATTTTATTTCGGGGCAATCCCGCTTGCAAAATACGGACTTCCGTCATCTAAAGACTTGGTTGATAAAACTTCTGTTTATTTTGATAAATACGATGCTGTTCTTATGGCAAACCATGGATTTATCGTTGGAGCGAAGGAATTAAAAGATGCTTACCTGAAGCTTGAACTTGCGGAATCCTATGCTCAGGTAATTATTAATACAAAGATTCTAGGCGGTCCGGCTCTGTTAAACAGTGAACAGGTAAAAGAGATTTATGCCTTAAGGGGCTGATATTAAGAATAGAAACTAGTAGAAAGAGGAAACTAAAAGTGTCAATAATGTTAGAAAATAAACAAGGGTTAATAGCAGGCGATGGTACTTTGCCTGTAAAAATGGCTCAATATGCTAAAGAAAACGGTTTTGAAGTTGTTTGTATTTCTTTTTCAAAAGATAACCTTGCAAAATTAAAAAAATATTGTTCCAGAGTGTACTCCTGCCACCCGGGTGAAATCAACAGAATTGAACAGATTTTGAAAGATGAGGAGCTTAAACAGGTTACTTTCCTTGGAAAAGTCAACAAGAGCGTTCTTCTGAAATTGTATAAATTTGATTCACGTGCTATCGAAATTTTAAAATCAGTGAAAAGATTAAATGATGATGAAGTAATGCTTTTGATTGTTAAAGAGTTTGAAAAACTTGGTATTACTGTTTTAGACCAGACTATTTTTATAAAAAACCTTATGATACCGGCAGGAGTTCTTGGAAAGCACAAACCTACAAAAGAACAAATGGAAGATGTAAACTACGGCTTCTGGCTTGCAAAAGAAATGGGGAAAGTTGATGTGGGTCAGTCAGTCGTGATTAAAGACAAAATGGCAATGGCAGTGGAAGCCATTGAAGGCACTGATATGTGTATTAAACGGGGCGCAAAACTTGCTAAGCATAATGCAAGCGTAATTAAAGTATCAAAACCAAAACAGGATAAACGCTTCGATATTCCTGCTGTCGGGTTGAGAACTTTAAGAACAATGAAACGCTATAAGGCTTCACTTTTGGCTGTTGAAGCTAATGAAACAATTATTGTTGACCAGGAAAAAGTTATTAAATTCGCAGATGATAACAATATAGTACTTATGGCAGTCAGCTTATGAAGAAACTTTTTGTAATTACAGGTGAATACTCCGGCGACATCCATGCGTCAAAAGTTGTCACAGCTTTAAGGTCCAAATATAGTGATTTGGTTGTGGAAGGTATTGGCGGCGAGAATTTAAAAGCTGCCGGCGTAAAACTTTTTTCAGACCAGAAAAAAATGGGTGCGGTAGGACTTTCTCCAAAAATTGTTATTGACCATTTTACTCTTGGAAAGCGTGTAGTTGATTATATCACAAAAGAATTTAAGCCTGATCTTGTTCTTTTAATTGATTACGGGGTATTTAATTTAAATGTGTCAAAATTCCTTAGAAAGGCAGGGATTAAGGTTTTTTACTATATTCCTCCCCAGGTTTGGGCAAGCAGAAAGTGGCGTATAAACACAATTAAAAAAAATGTTGATGAAGTTCTGTGTATTTTCCCTTTTGAAAAAGAAATGTATGAAAGTTACGGCATAAAAACTCATTACTGCGGACATCCGCTTGTATCACAGCTTCCTGCAAAAGCAGATAAAAAAGAGTTTTTTGAAAGACATGGTTTTGATTTAAATAAAAAACTTGTATCAGTATTCCCGGGCTCCAGGGTATTTGAGCTAAAACAGCTTATGGGCGTCTTTATCAAGACGGCAAAAAATTTGCAGCAAAAGCATCCGGATTTACAGTTTTGTATCTCTCACGCGCCAAATCTGCCTGATGATGTTTATAATAAGTATTTGAAAGATACGGATTTTAAGGTTATAAAAGGCGAAAATCAGGCGCTTTTAAGTGTCTCTGATGCATTAATTCTTGCGTCTGGCACAGTAGCTCTTGAGGCTGCACTTTACCAGACACCTATGATTATCGCATATAGAGGTCCTTGGCTTTTTTATTTTATATATTTACTTGTAAGGTGTATAAAAATGGTTTCGCTGCCAAATATTATATGCGGGAAATTTATAGTGCCTGAGATTTTACAGGGAGATGTTACCGTAAGAAATATTTCTTATAATATTGAAAAACTCTTATATGACAACGCATATAGAACTGAAAATATAGCCGGATTGCAGGGCGTTAAAGAACTTTTGTCTGATAAAGTTTCTTCAATTGAAGCAGCAGAAGAAATTGCAAAGGCTCTTGCTTTGTAATAAATCTTAAAAAAAATATATATAAACGCAATAATATTTAATTTCCGGTGTTTATATATATGTAGGTAGATTTATGGTTAGTCAGGTTCCGAATACACACTATAACAGACAATTTGTCTTTAATCATAGTCTAAATAAGACGAATCAGAACTTTTTTCTTAATCCGCACACAATCAAAAATATAAAAGGGGCAGAAGAAGAAAAAAGCCATAAACTTGGTGTTACAATAGGTGCTTCTGCGTTGCTTGTAGGCGGACTTTTAATGCTTTTAATGCGAGGCGGACCAAAAGGAAATAATAAATATCTAAATGCTTTGAAAGGTTATCTTGAAAGGCAGGTGCAAAAAACAAATAATTCCCGTCCGGGACGATTCTATGCTTATGCTCTTAGAAGACTTAATTCCTTTATGCAAAAATGTGAAAGCATAAATAACTTTACAGCTCTAAAAGATATTGCATTTAAACGTCTGATGTATAAAACCAAATTTACCCGAAAAATTCATGACTGGGTTACTAATTTATTTGATAAAGCCAGCCATGTGACAGTTAAACGCTCTTGGAATAAAACTAAAAATAAATTTACTAACGTATTTAAATCTATGGATGATTTGAATGAGAAAGTTTTAAGAGGCGGACCTGCTGCTGAAAAAATTACAATAAACGGAACAACAAAAACCCGTTATGAATGGTATCAGGATTTGATAAAACATAAAAGAACACTCAGCGACACTCTTTCTATCCAGACAAGTCCGGATAGTATTGCCAGCCGTTATAAGAAAATCCATGACGCTACAGGCGGTCTGGATGAATTTGCCTGGAATACAAGTTTTGCTGATTTAAATAATTTCAGATCAAAACCTATGTGGCAGACATTTCTTGCAGATGACTATATCAAAGGCAGCAAGATTGCACTGAGTGATGAAATGCGTTTATTTAGAAATAAAATGACATACTCAACAAGAGATAAATATGATTTTGCCAGGTCATTTATCAAAAAGGCTGAAGCATGTATAAATCCTGAAGATACTGATTCTATAGGGTTAATTACAAACTTGAAACGAAACCTCAGATTAGGCAACAATCCTGAAAATTTTGCCGAGAATATTGAAGAATTGCGTAATGCTATAACTAAATCTTCTGAAAAATTTAAAACCTCCCCGGAACACCTGAAAACAATTAATTCATTCCTGGATGAAGCAAAACAGGTTCTTGCAGGCAATGAAAAAGGTGCTATGCAGGAAATTCTGGAAATATACAAAAAATTTCAGCCAAAAGAGCACGACAAAATAAGATTATCTATGCTGAAAGCTGTAAATGCTCTTGATAAATCAATTGATACAGAAGCCGTACAATATTTTGATAAAGTACGTGACCTTGTCGTAGGTTCAGCTCCTACTGATGTACTTTCAATTCTCGGTACCGGCGGAGTTATTGCTGCAGGGCTGCATAAAGCAAAAGATAAAGATGAAAAGACTACTATTGCTTTAAAATATGGTATTCCTGCTGTAGGAGCTGTTGCAACCTCAGTATATTGTACGGCGAGTTTATTATCCGGTTCCAAATCCTTAATATTTGGTCTTCTGTCCGGCTGGGTATTTAACAAAATTGGTGTAGTTGTTGATAACTGGCGTAAAAAACAAGGTATCCTTACCCAACCGGCTAAGAATGCTGCAACTGGTGCAAATGCTGTATAGCTATGAATTGTTTTTCTGATATAATTCTTTGCGGAAGGATATATTATGACAGAAGTAACAGATGTAAATTCAATCAGATATAATTTAGAGCAGCGGGAAATAGATACCTTAAGCGAATATGCAACAAAAAGCAGGTTTACAAAAGGAAGAAAAGAGCCGGAAGAAGAAAGTTCCATAAGAACATGCTTTCAGCGCGACAGAGACAGGATACTTCATTCAAAGGCTTTCAGGCGTCTGAAACATAAAACTCAGGTATTTTTATCTCCTTTTGACGATCATTTCAGGACACGTCTTACACATACTCTTGAGGTTTCACAGATAGCAAGAACAATTGCGCGTTCATTAAATCTGAATGAAGACCTGGCAGAAGCAATAGCACTGGGACATGACTTAGGTCATACTCCTTTCGGACATTGCGGTGAAGGAGTATTAAATGAGCTTGTCAAAGGCGGATTTCATCATAACATACAAAGCGTAAGGGTTGTTGAGGTTCTTGAACACCTGAATCTATGCAGGGAAACTATTGACGGAATTTTAACACACACATGGGGGTATACTCCAAAAACTCCGGAGGCACAGGTAGTACAGCTTGCTGATAAAATTGCTTATATTAATCATGATATTGAAGATTCTATAAGAGCAGGAATTATATCAGAAAGTGATCTGCCGCAGGATTGTATAAAATATTTTACTTCTACTCAGAGTAAACGTTTAAATAAAATGATTATGGAAGTTATTACTAATTCTAACGGCAAGCCAACTGTTTCAATGAGTGAAGAAGGCTGGTATTATACAACAAAACTTAGAGATTGGATGTTTGAAAATGTTTATATAGATTCTCCTGCAAAGCTTGAGGAGAAAAAAGCCAGCAGGGTTATAAGAGAATTGTTTTTCCTTTACTCTGATATGCTTAAGAATGTCTGCGAAGAAAGCCGTATAGAAAGAGTTGTAACTGATTATATTTCCGGCATGACTGACAGATATGCCGTTGAAAAATATAAAGAGCACTTCATTCCAATAGGTATTCATTGCGGAACAAAAGAGGACTATTTATTTAAGCTTGCAAATCTTGCTAATTAATTTTATAATTTACTTATGGAACGTAATACGGTTAAATTACAGGGCTTTTCTATAGATACATTCACGTTTGATGATGCGCTGGAGTATGCTGCAAATAATTCCGGACAGATTGTAACAATTAATCCGGAGATGATACAGACTGCTTCAAAAAATCAGATTTTTGCAGACATAATTAATAATGCCGAACTTGTTGTGCCTGACGGTATCGGGGTTGAGATCGGACTCAAAATTTTAGGTCACAAGGTAAGACGTATTGCAGGAATTGAGCTGGGACGGGCTTTGATAGACAGGCTTGCCGGAGAACCGGTGGCATTTATCGGAGCAAAACCCGAAATTATTGAAAAAGCTGTTGATAATTTGAAAAAAGAAGTTTCTAATCTTAATCCGGTATACGTTCAGGATGGTTATTTTAAAGATGATGAGAGAGTTCTGGATGAACTTACCCGGAAACATCCAAGGCTTGTCCTTGTTGCTTTAGGGTCACCAAAGCAGGAATTTTTTATAAATGAGGCCAAAAAAAGACTTCCTGATGCTGTATTTATAGGGCTTGGCGGAAGCTTTGATGTCTGGTCCGGTGTAGTGCAGAGAGCTCCGGAAGTTTATCAGAAAATGGGGCTTGAATGGCTTTACAGAACTGTTAAAGAACCGCAGAGATTTAAGAGGATTTTTCCTACTTTACCGTTATTTATTTTAAAAGTTGTCAAAGAGAAATTTATTGGAGTATAACATGCTTAAAGAAAATGAAATTAAAGAAATCGAAGCGTTGTGCAAAGAATCACGCCGTAATATTTTAAAAATGGTTTACAACGCGCAATCAGGTCACATCGGCGGAGCTCTTTCTGCAACAGAGCTTATGACTGTTTTATTTCACAAATGTATGTTTGTCACTCCAAAATGTGCGCGGGATAAAAATTATGAAAAGCGTGACAGATTTGTATTGTCAAAAGGTCACGCGTCTGCCATTTACTATTCTGTGCTTGCCCAGTTAGGGTTTTTCCCTGAGAGTGAACTTATGACTTTCAGGCTGTTTGGGTCAAGGCTTCAGGGGCATCCGGCACCTTTCTGCCCGGGTGTTGAAGTTGCTACAGGCTCCCTGGGGCAGGGATTATCTATTGCCTGCGGGATGGCTATGGGGCTGAAACTCGATAAAAATCCGGCTAAAGTTTTTGTTCTTATGGGAGATGGCGAACTTCAGGAAGGTAGTGTTTGGGAAGCATTTATGCACGCACCTGTCAGAAAGCTCGATAATCTTATTGCTATTATTGACAGAAACAGACTGCAAATAGATGGATGCACAGAAGAAATAAAATCTCTTGATCCGCTTGATGAAAAAATTAAGGCTTTTAATTGGGAAGTTATAGAGATTGACGGTCATGATATTAACCAGGTTTATGAAGCAATAGAAGCCGCTAAAAAGTCTGATAAACCTGTTGCTATTATTGCGAATACTATAAAAGGAAAAGGCGTAAGCTTTATGGAAAATAATGCAGGCTGGCATGGAAAAGCTCCTAATAAGGAAGATTTTGAACGCGCTATGGCAGAGCTGGAGTAAATTTATGATTTTTGCAGAACTTAAGGATATTAAAAAATATAATATTTCTGAAAAAGTAGTTTCTTTTTTGAATACTCTTTCTGCAGAAACGCCTGCCGGACATTATGAGATTGAAGAAGGTGTGTATGCAAATATTGATGAATATACCACTAAAGAGCATAATATTTGTAATTTGGAAGCACACCGCAAATATGCAGATATTCAACTTCTGCTTGAAGGTGAAGAGAGAATTGATTTCACAAACATAGAAGGATTATCAGTAAAAATTCCTTATGATGATAATCGTGATGTTATGTTTTTTGAACTCCCCGGCAAAGTAAACTCTTTATATTTGAAGCCGGGAAACCTTGCACTGTTTTATCCGGAAGATGCACACAGACCGCAAATGAATTCATCTGCAGTGTCTGCAAAGGTTAAAAAAGTCGTTGTTAAAATTTTAATCTCTGCTTTTGCCTAAGCCTAGAAATTGATTTTTAAATTTTTCCAAATCTTTTTTATTAATTTTATCAATTCCAGGTCCTATATATTTGTGCATTATGACATTTTCTACAAAATAGTCAATAAACTTAATGAATACACCAAGCGAAATAAATCCGCCTATTGTTTTCACCATTTTCGTTTTATATATTTGTTTTTCTTCAAATTTTTTCAAAATATCTTTTACTGCATGTAAATCATAATTTTTAGCGTATTTTTTGTCATTTTTATACGTTTCTTTTAATTTTTCAAACTCTTTAAACATCTTTTCAGACATTTTGTCCGGTTTTTTGCCTTCAAGAAGCTGTTCTCTCATTTCAAACATATTATCAATACGTTTGTTTATGAAACCATGAATTTTTGCCCTTTGGTCTTTCCCCATAGCCTCAGGATGTCTGTGGCTGAAAACAAGATTGAATAACAATTTAACAGGGTTTTTATGGTTATATTTACGCATTGTTTCATCAATCATATTATCAAGAGCTTCGTTATATTCTTTTTTATAAAGTTCTTTATTATTGACATAGTCGCTTAATTTGACTTCTGACATATTTTGAAGGTGGTGCCTTACAACTTCTTCTTTAGACTGAAGAGATAACCCGTCTTTTGATTTTCTGCTTAAAATTGAAGCTGTTTTTTGTCCTGCATGAACAACAACTATAGGAAATACGACACTTGCAAGAGTTTGAAAACAAGCCTGTTTTAAGCCTCTTTTGCTGTTCGGATCATAAGATTCCTTATCGTTTCTGTACTTATCATAAATATCTGCACCAAAATACATAAGTGCAGGAATCCACATCATCATACCGGCTTTTGGTGCAATATCAGAAATTGCAGCACCAATGTCATTTGTAAATGCAAGTCCTCTAATCGGCCACTGCATTAGCGGATCGGAATATTCTCTTTTAGGGTGTTTTTTTTCAAATTCAGGATTTTTTTCGCCGGTTTTTGCTGCTATTTTTGCCGGCTGCGCTGATGTCGCGTTGCTCTGGGTTCCTAAAAACGGGGTTAATTTAATCAATCTTTATTTCTCCATACTACAGCTAATATTTTTAGGCATGAAGCGCCTTCTTTCATTATAAAACAACTAAATATATTTTTTGCTATTTTATAAAGTAAAATATTGTTAATTTTTTCGTGATTTATATAGCAAAAACCGTCAAAACTATCTAAATACATACTTCTGAACTTGTTTCAGCATCTCATATTATTGTAACCATAAAACGAGTTTAGGCTGTATATTATTCTATTTTGTGCAAACTTCTATATAATCTCCGTTTTTCTGGCTTGTAAAATATACTGGCTTGTAGTCTAATTAACTTATGATTGATACGGTAATTTTTGATTTAGACGGAACTTTGCTGAATACATTGGATGACTTAAAGGACAGTACAAATTTTGCACTTAGGAACTTTGGCTGTCCGGAGCGTTCACTTGAGGAAGTCCGTTGTTTTGTCGGGAACGGGGTTAAGAAACTTATTGAAAGAGCAATTCCTAATGGTGCAGAGAACCCTGATTTTGAAAATTGTCTTCGAATGTTTAAGGAAAATTATGCACTGAATATGTATAACAAGACAGCGCCGTATGACGGTATAACAGAACTTTTACAGACACTAAAGCGTTATGGTTTTAAAACTGCTGTTGTATCTAATAAATTTGATATGGCTGTAAAGGATTTATGTAAAACATATTTTGACGGTTTGGTGCAGGCTGCTATAGGGGAAGATGAAAATGTACGTAAAAAACCTGCTCCGGATAGTGTTTTTAAAGCAATGGAACTATTAGACTCCAGTCCTGAAACTTCAATTTATTGCGGGGATTCTGATGTTGATGTCCGGACTGCAAAAAATTCCGGTCTAAAGTGTATAGGCGTTACCTGGGGATTTAGAAGCAGAGAATTACTGCAGCAAGAGGGCGCAGATTATATTGTTGATGCTCCTTATGAAATTGCAGAATTACTGAGTGCCGGTATTTAGCGTTTCTTCCTGCATCTCATAAACATTTTATGAATAAACCGGTTTGAGAGTATTATGTCTTTAATTTCAAATTCGATAAAGTGTTTGGAATTTATCATTCTCTTAAAATGGTAGCTTAAACTTTCAGCTTCTGCCGGGGTTAATCTGTTTTTTAGATGCTGGTTGTAAAAATTCTTTATTAAAGAATATGTCATTGCTCGTTCTATAAAATGTATTCTTGGTCTGTAGTAAAATTCAGCATAAAAAGGTTGAATTATAATATAACGCGCTAAATGAAGGGAATGTGTATCAAAGAGATTATTTTTTGTATAGAAGTCTTTTAAAAATTCTATTTGTTTCTTAATTATTAAAAAACAGTTATTGTCACCGTTATAAAAGAAGTTTGTAGCTTGTGTTCCTGTTTGTCTGTAAAAGTACCATTGATTTAAAGCTTTAGAAATTTTGTTGGTTTTTGTTAATACAATATGAGAAAATATTCCATCTTCACCTAAATTTATATAGGATGGAAATCTGAGTTCAGGGCTTTGTTTTAGAAATTTTGTTTTATAAAATCCTGCATGAGTACAATAAGTAGTTATCTCATTAATATTTAGATTTCCTAAAGCTGCTGCATCAGTTAATACCAGCTCCGCGTTATACTTTTGGGCATTAGTGTATAATTTTTCAAAGTAATCTTGCGCAACAATATCGTCAGCATCCAAAAAGAAAATATATTCTCCACGAGCAAGTTCAATCCCTTTATTTCTTGCAGAAGATACACCTTGATTATTTTGTTTGAAATAGACGAACCGGTTATCTAAATTGCAAAACTTTTTAATAATATCTTCCGAATTATCGGTAGAACCATCGTTTATAATAATTATTTCAATATCTTTCAAAGTTTGTCCGGATGCACTTTCAAGACAATCTTCAAGATATTTTGCTGAGTTATAAACAGGAATAACAATTGAAACCTTTATCATAGACCGATTATAGCATAAAAATCGGAATGACAGGATTTGAACCTGCGACCCCCGCGACCCGAACACGGTGCGCTACCAAGCTGCGCTACATTCCGATAAGTGTTCCATTTTAAATATGCACTGCTGCCTCTTGTGTAACAATTTATTGGATTATTTAATCAGGCAAAATATTGCACTCAACAAATGAAACATATTTAAATTTTATACTTTTATTATAAAACGCGAAATATCTAAAATCAAGATTTTATGTATTGAAATTTTAAAGTTTCAGTACTATAATTTTTTTGTCACAGCGGTATCGTCTAGTGGTTAGGACGGGAGATTCTCATTCTCCAAACAGGGGTTCAATTCCCCTTACCGCCGTTAAAAAGCCGGATCAAATCCGGCTTTTTTATTAAAAATCCAATTTTTCGCCGGATTTATAATTTGTAAATATCAGCTTCCCGTTAGTTAATAAACTTGATAAACTGTTCCCGCCTAATGGAGAGTATGTCGAAGGTTTTATTTTTGATGCAAATACCTGTATGGAGAATCCGTCTGCACCAAACTTATTTGGCTTTTTGGGTCCGTTTGTATCCATTATTATATCTGCACAAATGTTGCTCATCCAAGTCTGTGTAATTGGATTTCCATGTTCATCTTTGATAATGTTTCCATATTCATCAGTTTTATTTCCTGTTTGCTGCCAATTACAAGATTGATACTGGACTATTCCAATAACTGTCCCGTCTTTTAATATGATTTTTGGACCATTTGTATTCCAGTCAGTGAGAGTTCCATTTCCATCTGTACGAGGCGATGCATATGCAATTTTATAGTAGTAACTTTTACAGCCTTTGTCAGAGCTGTTTTCACATACCTTCGCACCGCTGAAATATTTTGCAAAGTCTTTTGCAAGTTGTACCGAAGATGCTGTATTGTTTTTTGCCTCAAATAATCCTCTAATATCTCCCGGTGTTTCATTTTCCGCTTCGTATAATTTCACTGCCTGATTAATTTGTGAATAAGCTTTTTTAGCTCTTGAAGTAAGTTCTGCTTCTTGGTTATTTTGAATTAATCCTGGTAATGTCATTGCTGCAACTATACCGATAATACCTAGTGTTATTAAAACTTCAGCTAATGTAAATGCTTTTTCTGACTTTAATCCCATAAAAAATCCTCCAATTATTATGTATATATACATAATTTTAACATACCAAAATGGTAATAATGTATATATGCAATACAAAAGTAATAAAACTTTACAAATAAATAAAGAGTTCGGTAATGTAATCAGTACATTAAGGTCTGAAAAGAAACCCAAAAAATCCCGTTTGCAGTTCTGTTATGAGTATGATTTAGATGCAGGAAACCTTTCTAGAATTGAGAATGGTTTAATAGACCCAAAGCTGTCTATGTTATGGCGTTTGGCAGAAGCTATTGATATGCCGCTGTCTGAAATTTTTAAAATTTTGGAAGAAAGGCTTGGACAAGATTTTTATGTGATTGATAAATAATATTTAAAAGCATAATCAATTATTTATTTTATGTAAGGATTTAGCTTGTTTTTAGATGGCAGAAGTTTCGGGAAATATTCTTCAATATTTTCATTAAGCATCTGAATTATATCTGGATTAATGCTCCTTTTACTGTCGTATGTTTTAGTGGTAGCACTGCCGTAATCTGTTTTGATGGTATGTTCATATTTAAAATCGTTTGGTGCAGTTCGGTCAATAATGAATCTGTCTGAAAATCTGCCGTTTTTTATTTCAAATAAAACAGATTTTTTTTCAGTATTGTACAAAGGTTTTAGTGTCACCATTTTGTCGTTTTTTACCCGTTTAACAAACTCCGGTGTTTTCCCGAAAACTTTTTCTTCTTTAAATTTCACCCAGGTATCATCAATGAGCTGGTTAATTTTTCTAAAAAGCCTTGCTGCATTCACGTTCAGTAAACTGTCTGCCTGAAGATTTTTACCGGCTTCAATCATTTCTTTTGTTATATTTTGTTTAAAGGATATTTTGTTGCTTCCAGTACTGTTAATATTTCCAGGGGTTATTTGTAACATAATTTTCTCCTTGCTTTCTTTCTGCTTTTTATAAATCCGTAAACTTTTATTTTTGTTATTATTTTTACAAAATTTAATCATTTTTTATAAAAATGTTAAAATTCTATATTTATACTTTTTATTCTGTATAATTTGATATATAAAAGTTTTTTAGGAAAGAATTACAATATGAAAATACAAAGAAATAATTCTTATAATCAGAATTTTGGGGGAATTACTAAAATATATGCAATCGCAGATTCCCATCAGGAAACCCGTAAGACCAGCGCTTTTCTTTCAAAAATTTTAAAAGATTCCGCAAAAGATAAAAATGTTTTGTTTTTGAACTGCGGTGATATATTCAAAGGTATTTATCCAAAAAATTTAGAAAGAGACTGCTATTTAAAACTAAAGAATGCAAAACCTGATGTTGAAATGGTTATGACGCTTGGAAATAACGATTTCGGTTTTAATAAAGAAAGTCTTGACTACCTTATCGATACTGTAAAAAATTATACGGCAAAAGGTATACATACTGTATGTGCAAATATATTTGAAACCGGAGGAAAGCGTCCGGGATGGTTAAAACCTTATACTATAATAAACCGCGGCGGAGATAAAAATCTTGTTACCGGTTTTTGTATCGATAACATAAATACAGCCCGTTTCGGTTTAATCCCTAAAAAGCAGCAGGATGTTTTAAATGAGATAAATGAGGTTATTTTAAAAGAAAGACCTGATAATGTAATAATCTTAAATCATGATTATATGCCTTCCAGCCGGGAAATCGTTAATACCTGTAAGAAAAACGGTATTAATGTTGACCTGCTTATAGGCGGTCATGATCATGATTTTGTTCCTCCTGATAAGGAGTTGAATATATATTATCCGAAATCATTCAGTGATTCTATGTACAGGATGAATATTGAAAATAATAATGGAACAAAGAAGCTTTCTAGTGTCGAAATGATTGAAAATAAAGATCTTCCTCTCAATCCGATTTTTAAAAATGATTTGGAAACATATGAAACCGCAACCGGACTGTACAATAAAATTGTACCTTATACTCTTGATTTGAAAAAGCAGTATTCCCGTCCTTGTCCTCTGGGAAGTTTTCTTGCAGACAGAATGATGGAAACTGCAAATGCAGATGCCGCATTTTTTTCTACCGGTTTTTTAATGAAGCCAATGGATTATCGTCCGGACACATATATAACAAATTACCTTTTCAAAAAAACTATAATTGCAGATACTCCGGTTAAGACAGTTGAACTTTCTGCAGGAGAATTGAAAGCTGTATTTGATAATGCTTTGAAAACACATGGTTATGGCAGCAGTAACCCTAGATTTTTACAGTGTTCAAATAATATACGAATAGAAGGTAAGAATAATCCGGATGCCGGAATTTTTGAGGTTAAGCAGATTTTTATAAATGATGAGCCGCTCCTTGATGCCTGTTCAAACCCGCTAAAATCTAATAAAAAATATAAATGTGTTATTGATTCTTTTATTGCAGACGGCGGACAGGGGTTTAAGGCGTTACAGCAGGCAGAAAAGTCAGATGTTATTGTCAACGGAGCAGCAGTTCCGATTAATAAAATTCTGCTTGACGGTTTGAAAGATGCTTATAAGAAATATCAACCAGGCTCACAATATCCGTCTTTTATTTTAAAAACTGATTAGTAATAAAAATTAGACGTTTAGAGATAATCTTTTTTAAGGGAATAAGTTATTACTTTATTTATTGTAAAGGAGATTTTATATGAATAAAGTAGTAATTACTGGTGCAAGTGCAGGAATAGGGCTTGCTGCGGCAAAATACTTTCTGGCAAGGAACTGGACTGTTATTATGGCTGATAAAATTGAGAACCGCCGTGTTTTTGACAGCCTTAAATCCCTTTATAGAGAAAATGTTTTCTTTGTAAAGTGTGATGTGAGTAAAAATCCAGATGTTAAACACCTTTTTTCTGAAACCGTAAAATTAATAGATAGGGTTAACTGTGTTGTTAATAATGCAGGAATAATTGCCCATGGGCTTCTCCATGAAGCCGATGAAGATGAATGGGATAAGGTTATGGATACTGATGTTAAATCTATCTTTTTAACTTCAAAATATTTTATTCCTTTAATGATTGAAAACGGCGGTGGTACAATTGTAAATACCGCTTCAATCTCAGGTATAGCTGCAGACTATGAAATGCCTGTTTACAATGCAGCAAAGGGTGCTGTTGTTAACCTTACCAGAGCTATGGCGCTGGATTATGCAGAATTTAACATACGCGTAAACAGCGTTTGTCCGGGAGCTGTCAATACCGAGATGCTTAATCCTGATAATATTCCTAAATATGCAGCGGCAAACCCGATGAAAAGAATTTGTGAGCCCGAAGAGATTGCAAAGGTTATCTATTTTCTGGCTACAGAAGAATCAAGTTACTGCAACGGTGTTAATCTTCCTGTGACAGGAGGGCTTGATGTTCACACAGGACAGCCTAAATAGTTTTTTCCTTGCGGGCTTTACCGGAAGCTGTTAATTCAAAACTCGCTTTTATAAGGTTATCGAGCAAATCAAGCGGAGCTTTGCTTACATCAACTTTAATCCAGTGCGACTTGTTCATATGCCACGCCGGAGTTATAAAGTCGTACTCATCTCTCAGAATTGCGGAATCAAAAGGGTTAACTTTAAGGTTAACATATAATATATCCTCAAGGTGAAATATAAGCGCAAACCATTTCCCGTTGCTTTTATGCCGTATAACCGCATATTCACTGTTTGCCTTATCTGTGAACGGATAAGTTTCAATTGCATCTTCAAATGCCAGACAATGCCCGAGTAATACTTTTTTATTCATACTAGAATTATATAATAAAAAAGACTTCTATAAGAAGTCTTTTTTATGGTGCCGATGGCCGGAGTCGAACCGGCACGAGGCGTAAACCTCACAAGATTTTGAGTCTAGCACGTCTACCAATTTCATCACATCGGCTTATTCTCGTGTATATTCATCTTAGCAAAAACAAAATAAATTTCAAGATATTTAAGAAAAATCTTATTCTATTCTAATATAACGTTTTCACCTCATTAATGTATTCGTGTATTTGCTTACCTGTAAAATTAGGATGTTCTTTTTGCGGGAATTATTCGGACAATTTAATAGCACAATAGGGCGATTTCCTTATTTTAATAAACATTTTAATATTCTTTTGTAATCAGATGAGGTATTATGAGAAAAGCAGTTTTAATTATTTTAGGGATGTTTTTTATATCACAGGCGGTATATGCTGATGCGCTTACCGGAGGAGTATCCACCGTCGGTTTGGGTAATAAAGTTGTTGATTCCTCAACCCAGTCGCCTGTTGCCGGAGCTACAGTTTCGCTTCCTCAGAAAAATTATTCTACAAAAACTGATAGTAATGGGAATTTTAGTCTTAACGGAGATTTAAAAGGCGATACTGTAATGTCTGTTGAAAAAGAAGGTTACAGACCATTTTCTTTGACTATAAATGATCAGATAGCAGCAAAACCTATGATAGTCGGGATACAAAAAAGCAATGTTACTGATTTAATGCTTGAAAATGCAATGATTCATCTCGGGGATGATAACTTTTCAAAGGATTCGGCAAACGCAGGAGAATTCCAGCTTAAAGCAGTAGGTCCGTTTTATACAAAAGCATTTAAACTTGCTGCAAGCACTCTATCAAGAACAAACTATATCGTAATTGGTTCAATTATCGGAATTGATACTGCTTTAGCCCGTTCTATGAAACAGAATAAAGTACGAAACTCTTTTGCAAGCCCTCCTGAAGTTTATTTTAACGGAAGAAAAATCGCAGAGATTCAGCTGAATGGAGATAATCAGAAAATTAAAATTCCTAACAGCCTTATTCTCGCGGATCAGTTAAATGAAATTACTATTAAAACAGGCAGGAATTTAATGCAGTCCGCCTATGTGGATTATGATGATATTGAAATTATGAATATTTCTATTCAATCCGAATAATTTTAGCAATAAAAAACGACTTCTTGAGAAGTCGTAAAGGGGAAATAGGGAAAAAATAGGGAAAAGGGAAAAAAGCGGCTGTTAATAAGCTGTTGAATAACAGCCGTTTTAGGGAAATATTTTTTAATAGATAGCAGAAG